>CAIXUZ010000082.1 GCA_903922735.1 uncultured Verrucomicrobia subdivision 3 bacterium | reverse complement strand
GAATTCGCTTTCCGGTGGAACACGCGCCGAGACAGTGATGGCAAGCGGTTGGAAAGGTTTGCCAGACGAATCGAGGGCAAACGGCTAACGTATCACCAGGTCTCACAAACTTTGTGCGTTTGTTAAGTATACAAGCCCGTTATGCCCATGTACCCACAACTGGTGACATGCGGAAATTCCCGTCTCTGGTAAGCTTTCCTCGTTGGGAGTTGTGTCCCGACCGAAAAAATAAAGTGTGTTGAAAGAGCCCGGAGTAGTGTCCGGGCTCTTTGCTTTTATCGACATGCCCATTATTGGGCATTTCTAGCGGTTTTTCAAGGGTTTTTTAATATTTTCGGTAACTAGGGGTAACCCAAACCCTGCTAAAAACCAGCTCATATCCAAGTTCTACTGGCAGTTTTACTGGCAGTCGAAACCCGTCGAAAATGCGGGCTGGCCGGACCGGACGAAAATCCGAAAGGCCATTTTCGGATGTGAGGCTTATGGGCCGGGGCTTGTGATAATCTGGTGGCGTGGAGTGGCTGCTGAATAATTTGTCGGAATAGATCCGTCAGATTTACCAGCATTACCAGCAGGAACGGGTGGACGAGGTGTCGCTATGGCGGACAGCGAGCCATCAAAATCAGGCGGTTGACAGTATCCGCCAACGGCGTATATTCTGTCCGCGTGGAATTTATCGAAACGCCGACGTTCACGCGGTTGATTGCGAAGCTCATGGATGACGATGAGTATTCCAAGCTACAGCTGGCACTGGTGCGCAAGCCCGATGGCGGCAACGTGATTCCGGGCGGCGGCGGGATTCGGAAATTGCGCTGGGCTGGCAGCGGCCGGGGCAAACGCGGCGGATTACGGGTGATTTATTACTGGCAGACAGCCGATCATCAAATCTGGCTGTTGGTGGCGTATCCTAAAAACGACAGGGAAGATTTGTCGCACGATGAAGTGAAACAATTGAAACGACTGGTGGAGGAATTTGAAGCATGAACAAAGAACTATTTGAAGAGCTGAAGCAAAGTCTGCGCGAGGCAAACCAGATCAAGCGCGGGCAGTTAAAGCCTAGTCGCGTGTTCCATGTCGATGCGGAGTCCGCCGTGGTGCGCGTGCGCGGCAAACTCGGCCTGTCACAATCCAAATTTGCGTCACTGCTGGGCATCAGCCAGGACACACTCCAAAACTGGGAGCAAGGCCGGCGCGAGCCAACCGGTCCGGCAAAGGTTCTGCTCAAGATCGCCTCCAAACATCCCCGCGTCCTGCTGGAAGTGGCCTGATGCGCAGAACTTGAATTAAATCCAATGCGGCCCGCTGACTACCGTTAGCGGGCCGCGCTGCTTTTTATCGCTGACTGCCTGCGGGACGACCCCGGCGCATACTTTTTTTCAATGGGAAACTCAAAACCCGTCAATTAAAATGTGACCGTCATCCGTCGTTGTTGGCCGTCGAAGAGCGTCAAGGAGCGTCAAGGGCCGTAGGTTGATTGGTAGGTAAAAACGGCGTGAATAAAACCGGTGCTAGAGTTCGCCTCGTGCCGGCGAATTCCACACATCCTGACTACGATGCGAGCCTGCCTGGTTGGTTGCGGGCTCGTGATGTCATCGCCGGTGAGGATGCGGTTAAGAAGGGCGACATTAAATATCTGCCTCGTCTGGATTCCCAATCGGAAAACGAATATCTCGGTTACAAAACTCGCGCCTGTTTTTTCAACGCCACCAGCCGCACGGCTGATGGCTTCCTTGGTTTGCTCTTTCGCCGTGACCCGGAAGTAAAACTTCCTGACCGCCACGCTGGTGTTGGTGGTGCTCTCCGTGTGTTCACCGACGACGTGGATTTGATGGGCACGTCTCTTTTTACTTTCTGCAAGGGTGTCGTTGGTGAAGTGCTCGCCGTGGGTCGCAGCGGCACGCTCATTGACTGGCAGGGTGGTAGCACCACCGGCCAACATGGTGAAGACCGGGCTTACGTTGTTCGTTACGTCGCCGAAGATATTCTTAATTGGCAGACGCAACGTATCAATGGCCGCAACGTGGTCACGATGGTTGCGCTCAGGGAATTGGTGGAACATAGTAAATGCCGTTGCGGCGATAGAGGCTGAACAGTTGTTTCATAACATTAACATTACCTTTCTGTCGAAAATGCTATTGAGGCGGACAGTTCTTCGTAATTGAGCAGGCCATTAATTGGGCTTCGGTAGCTGCTCGGTTAAGGCGGTATCCCCACCATTAGGAAGAACCCCGGCTCCGATTCACCTGACCGATTTAGCCAACTCCGTGGCTTGTGATTTGGTTGCAATTGCAACCACTTTGCCTGTCAATCGGTTGGCAACCCAGACAATCAGATGATGTTACTGCAATCGACACAGGGTGTAGCCGGTGCTGCGACCGCCTGCTTGGTCGCGGGCTAAAATGCGTCGGCTCACCAGATCGCTGATATCGCGCAGCGCGGTGTCTTGCGAGCACTTCGTCAGCTTCGCCCATTTGGAACTGGTCAGTTTGCCCTCGAATCCGTCGAGCAGCCGTTTGATGACTTTGCGCTGGCGTTCATTGATTGACTCGCCTGCGTGGGCTTTCCAAAAGCCCGCTTTCGCCAGCACCGCTTCCAGGGTTTGCTCCGAGGCGGCGATGGCGTGCTGCAAACAGTTCAGGAACCATTCGATCCACTCGGTGATGTCCAGCGTCCCTTTTTGGCAGCGCTCCAGCAAATCGTAATAGGCTTTGCGCTCACGCTGGATTTGCGCCGACATGCTGTAAAATCGCTGCGCTGTCTTTTCTGACCGCGCCAGCATCAGGTCGGCAATCGCGCGCGCGATGCGGCCATTGCCGTCTTCAAACGGATGGATGGTCACAAACCAGAAATGCGCCAGTGCGGATTGAATCACCGGATCCACGGCGGGTGCGGTGTTGCACCATTTGAGGAAGCGGCTCATTTCCTTTTTCAGGCGGTCAGCGTCCGGCGCTTCATAATGGACTTGCTCGCGTCCAATCGGGCCGGACACGACTTGCATCGGCCCGCTTTTTTGAGTGCGCCAGGCGCCCACCGTGATGCGGCGCATCCCGGTTCGGCCGGTGGGAAACAACGCGGCGTGCCAGCCAAACAAGCGCTCCTGGGTCAAAGGTTCATTATGCTGGCGCGTGGCGTTCAGCATTACTTCCACAATGCCCTCCACGTTGCGGTCAATGGATGGCAGTGCACCGATATCCAGGCCCATGCGCCGGGCCAGCGAAGAACGCACCTGACCGGCGTCCAGCTTTTCGCCTTCAATCTCACTGGTCTTGAGCACATCCTGGGTGAGGGTTTGCAGGGTGGCTTCTTCGCGTAACGGGAAGCCCAGGGTTTCCATGCGACCCAGCAGGCGCCCCTGCGCATGGCGCACTTCCGCCAGCCGGCCGGTCAGGGCAGACTGGTTCCAGCGGAATTCCGGCCACTCTTTACGCTCATGGATATACATGGATTCGCCGCAAGGCTTGCGGTGTTTATACACTCGATTCGCCGCATCCGGCAAGGTTATTCGCCGCACAATATGCGGTGAATAAGCGCCCCATTCACCGCACGCGATCTCCCGCCTTTCGTGTGCTTCGCGTCTTCCTTGGTCAAAATCACCCGTTTTCCGTTTGGGCCGGTTTGCTATTATGTTGGTGCAAATGCATCAGCCCCAGCCATCCGTAAAGCGACTCTGGCCAACGCTTGAAGGGCGTTTGCGTCAGCCGCTCACCTCCCGCGCGGACGCCATCCGCCAACTCCAGACCATGATTCCGATCAGGCCGCTCGCACAGGCTGTCTTGCAGCGCAGCCAACCGGCCTAGTCGCCGGCCAAGTCACCGGCCAAGTCGTAGGAAAGCGCGAATAATTCCCGCTCTGAACATTATGCGTATCAAACATTATGTTGGCGGAGCATAACCAATGGCCGTCCACCAGCCACTTGACTAATAACTTGACTAACACTTGACTTACTCCGATGGTAATCGGCGTGAGCTACCAGCCCATTTACACCATCACTCCCGCGTTGCTCACGCGGGTGGAGCAGATCGCTGCTGTCCGTGAGCGGATTCAAGCCGCCACGGTGCAGGTGCGCTGGATTCCGGCCTTGCAGAAGGACACGCGCACTCGCAACACCCATTCGTCCACCGCCATCGAAGGCAATCCCCTGACGCTGGAACAGGTGCGCGCCGTCGAAGAGGGTCGTGAGCTTCCCGCCGTGGCCGACCGTGCCAGGCGCGAGGTGTTGAATTATTTTGCCGGCCTGCGCTTCGTCGAAAAGAACGCGGCCAAGCGGGCCGTCACGCGCGAGGATATTCTTAAACTTCACAAGATCATGGCGGCGGACGTGATGGACCAGGGCGCGGCGGGACGTTATCGCACCATCGCCGTGCGCGTCGGCCGTTATCTGCCGCCGCCGCCATCGGATGTTTCCGGGCTGATGTTCGAGTTGCTGACCTGGTGGAACAAGGAAACCGCCGGTCTTTCACCCGTGTTAAGCTCAGCCATCGTTCATTACCGATTCGAGGCCATCCATCCATTTGCCGATGGCAATGGGAGAACCGGTCGTGCGCTGGCTTTGTGGGAACTTTACCGGCGCGGCTTCGACACGCACCACATCTTTTCCGTGGATGAGTTCTACCGGGAAAATCGTCCGCGCTACTACGCGGCGCTCGACGGCGTGCGCCGCGAAGGTGAAGATCTGACGCAATGGCTGGAATATTCCGCCGAGGGATTGCTCCTCACGCTGGAGCGTGTGTGGCAGCGCGTGCAAATATACACGGGCCAGACCGGCCCGGCCAAGCTGGTGTTGCGACCCCGGCAGGAGCAATTGCTGCAACTGCTTCGCGATAAAAAGAGCCTGACCCCCGGTGAAATTTGGGATGCCTTGGGCGTGTCCCGTCAGGGGGCCATGGATTTGTTGAAGCCGCTCATCCAAGCCGGGCTCGTGAAAAAAATCGGCACCAAGAAAACCGGAAAATATATTCTGGCGTGAGATTTTATCGGGAATGTCCGTTCCAAAAAAGTCGAAGGCGGGCAGGGCGGCAAACGTGGTCATTCCAACATGCCCCGCTGGGAATCCACCGAGGATATCAAGGCATCCGCCCGCGTCTTGCGTCGCCGAGTTGCACGGATTGAGGTCAATGAGCAACTCGCCGACCATGATTCTTCGAGTCGACCCCAATCACGCCACAATACCTGACGGGAAGTCAGCTCGCTGCGCTCGATGAAGCTTTTGTTCGAGCTGCGTTGCGCTCGCTACTCAATGAATACGAACGCGCTGGTGGCCCACCGCAACGTGTCCATTGTTCACGTTGTGCGGAGGTTTTATTGGCTCGCGTTGCTCGGAACAATTGCCCGCACATCAGGCGCGTGCGCGGACGCCTGACGTTCATGCGCGGCCAGCCAGCTAACGCTGGCTGATGCCGCGCACCGGCACGCCTTCATCGGCACAATATTTAACTGCGTGCCGCCGAGGAAGCCAAAGCACAGTTCGTTGTTCTTGCCGGGACAGGCCGACACGATGCTGCCGGATGCGGAAATTAATGCGCTGAAGCGTGGCGCTTAATGCGAAAAAACAGACGCTTGATGATTTTTACAGGGATGTTGACGTAATTAGTTTGAAAGTGAAAAGGGAATTCAATTTTAATG
>CAIXUZ010000081.1 GCA_903922735.1 uncultured Verrucomicrobia subdivision 3 bacterium | reverse complement strand
AGCATCCGCACCGGCAAGGCCTCCGATGTGCGCTTCAGCTCGACCGAAAAAATCGAGCCGGTGCCGATGATCACCACCAAGATGGAATACAGCTACAAAGACGGCGCTGACTACGTTTTCACCGACCCGGAATCCTACGAGACCGTCACGCTCACCGCTGAATTAGTGGGCGATGCGAAAGATTTCCTGGTGGAAAATGCCACTGTCACCGTCACGTTCGTCGAAGAAAAAGCCGTGTCCGTGGAAATTCCGTCCAGCGTCATTCTCACCGTGACCGACGCTCCCGAAGGCGTGCGCGGCGATTCTGCCAACAACGTGCAGAAGGCGATTACCCTTGAAACCGGCATTGTCGTGCAGGCACCGCTGTTCATCAAGACCGGCGAGAAAATCAAGATTGATACGCGCACCCGCAAATACATGGAGCGTGCCTGAGGCGTTCTAGCTGTTCCGGCATCCGGTTCAGCCAGCCAAGCCCGCCGTTGTGCGGGCTTTTTTATTACCTTTTAAAAATCTGCTTTTTTTGAGCGGAAAGGCTTTGCAACCGAAACCGGGTGGGCTATTTGTTTTACCAAGCTTATGTCAGGACAAGTGAAAGGCGAAAAAACCTATCGCGGCATCGCCGTTTCGGCGGGCGTTTGCCGCGGAAAAGTTCTTGTCCTCCACCGCACCCGTCGCGCCATCGTCCGCCGGCCGCTGGCGGACGACGCCATTGAGCCGGAGATCCGGCGCTTCGAACACGCCCTCGTTCGCACCCGGCAACAAATCCTCGAAGTCCAGCGGCGCGTGGCTGCCACGATGAGTTCATCCGAGGCGGACATTTTTGACGCCCACCTGCTGATGCTGGAGGACCGCGTGCTCATTGAAGAAGTCCTGAAAATTGTCCACGAGCAAAAGGTCAACGCCGAGTTTGCTTTTCATACCGCGTCCGAACGCTACGTCAACGTCCTCGAAAATGTGCAGGACGAATATCTCCGCGAACGCGCCGCCGATTTGCGCGATCTCACCGGCCGCGTGCTCGATAATCTGCTGGAAGTCAAAGAAGCCTTCAGCCTGCGCAATTTGACCGATCCGTGCATTCTGGTCGGCCACGACTTAAGTCCGTCCACGACCGCGCAACTCGATAAAAAATACGTTCTCGGTTTCGCCACCGATATCGGCGGCAAGACCTCGCACACGGCGATTCTCGCGCATTCGCTTGATATTCCCGCTGTCGTTGGCTTGCAAACCATCACCGACGAGCTGACCACGGGTGATTATGTGTTGCTCGACGGCTACAACGGCGTTGTCATCGTCAATCCGACCGACCAGACGCTGTTTGAATACGGCCAACTCGCCAAGGTCAAAGCCTCGCTCGAGGAAAAACTGGCCGAGGTTCAGCATCAGCCCGCCGTCACCCTTGACGGCAAGGCCATTCATCTTTCTGCCAATATCGAGGCGCAGCACGACGTTCCCGCCATCATGGAGCATGGAGCGGAAGGCGTCGGGTTGTTTCGCACCGAATTTTTATTCATCAACCGCGAAAGCCTGCCCACTGAGGAGGAACAGTTCAAAGTTTATCGCGAAGTTGCCGCCGCACTGAAACCGAACACGGTCATCATCCGCACTCTCGACCTCGGCGGCGACAAATTTGCCTCGCACCTTCAGCTCGCGAAAGAGATGAATCCTTTTCTGGGCTGGCGAGCCATCCGGTTCTGCCTCGCGCAACCGGAACTGTTCCGCGCCCAGCTTCGCGCCATTCTCCGCGCCAGCGCCGAGGGCAACATCAAGATGATGTACCCGATGATTTCCGGCCTTGATGAGTTGAACCAGGCCAACGCTTTCGTCGAAAAATGCAAGGGCGAGCTGCGCGCGGAAAAAGTTCCCTTCGACGAAAATCTGGACATTGGCGCGATGATTGAAATACCTTCCGCCGCGCTTATCGCCAATGCGCTCGCAAAGCGCGTGAAGTTCTTCAGCATCGGCTCGAACGATTTGATCCAATACACGCTCGCGGCCGATCGCACGAACGAAAAGGTTTCACATCTCTACGAGCCGACACACCCGGCGATTTTGCGGCTCATCAAGATGACCGTGGACGCCGCGCATGCCAACGGCATCTGGACCGGAGTCTGTGGCGAGATCGCCGGTGACCCCGTACTCGCCCCGCTGCTCATTGGCCTGGGTGTGGATGAATTGAGCGCCGCGCCCGCGATGATTGATCAGGTGAAATACATCATCCGCCGCATCAAGCTGTCGGAAGCCCAAGTACTCGCTCAAGCCGCACTGGAGAGCGAATCGCCGACGGAGATTTTTGCGCGCTGCGTGGAATTCGCCCGGCAAAACGCGCCCAGCCTTTTTGAAAACCGCGCGTGACTGCGGCCCGCAACCGTTTTGAAATTTTCTTCGTGTTCATCCGGCTGGTTCCTGATTAACTATTCCCGCCCATGAATGAATGGAATATTCAGTCCCGTGCCCATGCTTGCGAAGCCTGCGCCCAGCCATTTGCCGACCGGCAAACGTATCACACGCTGCTCCTCGACGAGAAAGCGGGACTGCGCCGCTCCGATATCTGCGAACCGTGCTGGCAAAAGCAGTCTGCCGCCGATACCCGCAGCCGCGTCGGTTTTATCTCGCACTGGCAGGGAATTTTCGAGGTGCCGCCGCCGGTGGTGGACGCGATCCAAAAGGAAACCGCCGAGACCGTTCTCCGTAAAGTCATAGAGCGAAACGATCCGCAATATGCCGCCGCCGCCTACATTCTGGCCGTGATGCTTGAGCGTAAACGCATTCTCAAGGTGAAGGAGCAAATCAAGCGCGACGGCCAGCGAATTTTTGTCTATGAACAGCCGAAAACCGGCGACATTTTCACGATTGCAGATCCCAACCTGCACCTCGACCAGCTTGAGCAAGTCCAGCGCGATGTGGCACAATTGCTGGAACACGGTCTGAATCCCGTTCTGCCCGCTACGCCCGCGCCCACACCTGCACCGGTAACATCCGGCGCTGAAAACGAAACCGCACCGCCGCCGGCCGAAGAACCGGCTCCGGCAAATTAATTTCCCGTGCCCGCGCTTGCCGAACTCCAAGTCCGCCTTGGTTGGATTTTTCGCGATGATAATCTGCTCCGGCTCGCGCTCACACACCCGTCCGTGGCGCACGAGCAGGACCATCCCACGCCCCACAACCAGCGTTTGGAATTCCTCGGCGATTCAGTGATTGGTTTGGTTATCACCCGCGAACTTTATCATAAATTTCCCGAAGCCAACGAAGGCACGCTCACCAAATCCCGCGCCAAACTGGTGAATGCGGCTTCACTGACCGCCCATGGCCGCGCCCTAGGCCTCGGATCGCATCTGATTTTGAGCGGCGGCGAGGAGAACACCGGCGGCCGCGAGCGTGCTTCCGCCCTGGCGGATGCGTTCGAGGCGTTGCTCGGTGCAATTTTTCTCGACGGCGGATTCGATGCGGCGCGTGACCTCATTTTACGCGAATTTGCCGCCGACATTGAAGAACTCGCCTTGCCCGCCGGCATTGAAAACCCGAAGGGGGAATTGCAGGAGCTGTTGCAGTCCAAATCGCCGAACGCACCAGTTTACGAGCTGGTTTCTGCGGAAGGACCGGATCATGACCGAAGTTTTGTCTGCGCCGTGCTGCACGAGAGGACGGAACTGGCGCGCGGTGCCGGCAAAAGCAAAAAAAACGCCGAGAGCGCCGCCGCGCTGGCAGCATTGAAAACTCTGCGCCTGGATAAACCAGATGAATGCAGCGGTCATGGAGCAGCTCCGGCTTAATGCAAGCTTCCAATACGACCACCGTGTTACCAATCCTTGACCGGACGCCGAATGTCGCGGGGTTTCTCTTCCGGCTTCAGTTGTAACAACTGCTCATTGCCTTTCTGTGCGTCCAGCAATCGCTTGGCTTCTTCCGGCGTCATCTCGCCGGGTTTGGCGGGCTGAGCTTGCTGCTGCTCTGACTTTTCGTCCTTGAGCTTGTCGCCGGAATCTTTCTTTTGCTCCTGTGGTTTTTGGTCCTCGTCCTTTTTCTGGCCGGATTCTTTTTGCTTTTGCTCGTCCGCCTTCGGTTGCTGGGAATCTTTTTTTTGCTCCTGCTGCTGGTTTTGATCTTGGTTCTGTTGCTGCTGTTGCTTGAGGAGTTCTTCCAGTTTCTTCAGTTTTTCGTCATCGGGATAAAGTTTCCGGCCGCCATCCACCCGCTCCAATGCGGCCGGTATGTTGTTGGAGAGGTAAAACTGCGCGCCGCCGTTAAAAAAACTATCGGCGGGCGCCAATTGCGCAGAAAGCTTCTGCCCCGCAAGCAGCAGCAGGCTAAGGTTGATGAGGAGTCGCAATGTCATCAATGTCCTTAAGTTTCTTGGTGAATTCTTCAAACTGTTTCTCGGCGATTTTGTATTTCTGCGTCAACGACTGCATGATCTCGTGGGCGTGGTGAAATTCCGCACGCTGCACGGCCGTATCCGCGCTGGCTTTGGCCAGTCGCAATTCTGCTTTGATCTGCCGGACTTGCTCCGCCGCGCCCCGGGCGAATTTTAAATTGAACGCGGCGTCCAAGTCGTTCGTGTTTAGCATCACCGCGCGTTCATAAATTTTCGCCGCCGCGTCAAGGCCTTGTTCTAGCCCGTCCAGATCTTTCGCCAGCTTGGCTTTTTGGAACTGCACGTTGCCCAGGTTGTAAAACGCCTGCTGCTGCAATTTCAAATCCGGCGACACGGCGACGCGCTGGAAAAGATTCTGCGCCAGATCAAAGTTGGTCGCACCATACGCCGCTGTGCCGGCATTGAACACCAGCCGTATATCGTTCGTTCGCACTTCCGCCAGCTTGGTGTATTCCATCAGCGCGTTTGTAAAATTTCTGTTGCGATAGTCGTGCAAGGCCGTCGCCGGCGAAGCGAATCCGCTGTAGCTGGAAACCAGCAGCACCAGCAGCGCTGCGGTTGCGCGCGGCGTTTTCCGGCGCACGCGTTCCGGCAGGAGAAATTCCACAACCAGCAGCATCAATGCCGCTGCCAGCGGCCAATAAAACTGCTCGTGATAACGGCGCACCATTTTTTCCTTCCCCTCCGATTTCGGCAACAGTGCGAGGCCGCGCTCGTAAAGCATTCCGATGGTGTCCGCCCCGCGCAATGGCAGATAAAACCCGCCCGCCGCCGCCGCGATGTCCTGTAGCAGTTTTTCGTTAAGCTTCGATTTCAGCACCTGGCCTTTCTCATCGCGGACGTAATCGGAATTACCTTTGGCGTCCGTGATGGTTACCAGCGTTCCTTCCGTCGAACCGATGCCCACGGTAAAAATCTTCAGGCCTTCCTTTGCTGCATGTTCGGCTGCGGCAAGCGCGCCCTCGTCATTGTCCTCGCCGTCCGTGAAAATCACCAACGCACGGTGATTTCCCTTCTCCCTGAACGACTCCAGCGCCGTGTTGATGGCCGCCGCCAGCGCCGTGCCGCCCTGCGGAATGGAATTCACATCCAGCGCCTGCACGCTTTGCTGGAACGCCGTGTCGTCAATCGTCAACGGACACGACAGAAACGCGTCACCCGCAAACGCCACCAACCCCAGCCGGTCGGCCTTGGCCGTCTGCATCAATTCCAGCGCGGCCAGTTTCGCCCGCGCGAGGCGGTTCGGCGCGATGTCCGTCGCGAGCATGGATTTGGACGTGTCCACCGCCACCACAATATCCAGGCCGGTTTGACGAACCTCCTCCTTGTCGTAGCCGTTTTGCGGCCGCACGATGGCGATGATCAGCAAAGCCGCCGCCATGATCAGCAGCGCGTAACGCCACTTCCGCCGCGTTGGCGAGAGGCCGACCGTCAATGATTCCAGCAAGCGCGCTTCAACAAATTGCACCAGCAGTTTCTGTTTCACGCCTTCTCCCCACCACAGAAATGCCGCGAGCGCCGGCGGAATCACCAGCAGCAGCCACAGTAAATGGGGATACTCAAATCTCATGGCAATTTTCTAAGAATAGTCTGGCCCAGCACAATCTCCAGCAGCAGCAGCGCCAGTCCCGCCGTGATGAACCATGGAAATAGCTCCGTGAATTGGGTGTATTTCTTCACACTCGCCTCGGTCTTTTCCAGCTTGTCGATCTCGGCATAAATCTGTTTGAACCGCACGGCGTTATCCGCGCGATAATATTTACCACCCGTCAAATCCGCGATTTTCTTGAGTGTTTCTTCATCGATATCCACCGCCACATTTTGATAGCCGACCTTCTGTCCGCCCATGTAAACCGGCATTGGCGCCTGGCCGTGCATGCCAATGCCGACCGTGTAAACTTTCACGCCCATCGCCTTGGCCGCCTCCGCTGCGAGCAACGGCTCCAACTTGCCGGAATTGTTCTGGCCGTCCGTCATCAGGATGACAATTTTGCTTTTCGCTTTCAGGTCGCGGAGCCGGTTCACCGCCGTGCCCAAGCCGTCGCCGATGGCGGTGGAGTTTTCATTGATTGCGCCGATTTCCAAACGGTTCAGGTTTTCCTGTAGAAAATCGTGGTCAAGTGTCAGCGGCGTGGCGATGAATGCCTGCGACGCGAATAGCACCAGTCCAATGCGATCGTTTGGCCGCTTGTCAATGAAACCCTTCAATACCAGCCGTGCCATGTTGAAGCGGTTCACGCGCTCGCCGCGCACTTCGAAATCCTCCGAAATCATGCTGCCCGACATATCCAGCGCGACGACGATGTCTACGCCGCTCGCCTTGATCTCCGTCGTGCTTTTGGTCAAACGCGGCTGGGCCAGTGCGACAATGAACAGCGTCAGCGCCAGCCAGCGTAGCGAACCCAGAAAACCGCCGAAGCGCGAGCGGTGAATGTTTTGCATAGCCCGCACCAGCTGCACCGAGGAATAGACGAACGCCGGCGGCGCACCACGCCGCCCTTTTAGCCATGCCAGTAAAGGCAGCAGCAGGAGCAGCAATAATAAAAATGGATGCGCAAAGGTCATTTCGTTTCGTTATGCGTGATGCGGTGGCTCGTTTCCACTTTCCCGATTTTCGCCTTCCGTTTTATCTTCCGGTTCTGTTTCCTCGACCAAACGCAGCGCCGAGGAGTGCAACCCGCGCAGCTCATTTTCGCCGGGCTCGTATTTGGCGAACTTCACCAGGTCGCAGCGGGCGAGAAATTCGCCGAGACTTTCCTTCTGCTCCGGCAGCAGCAGCTTCGTGCCGCCCAGTTCGCGCAGAAATTCCTCTGTCGTCCGCTCCGGCGCGTGGAATTGAAACCGTTCCTCCAGATACGCCCGCGCTGTGTCGGACACGGCGACGACGAATGGCTTCGGCTGCGCAATGAGCGCCAGCGCCTGCTCCAGTTTTTGCTTCGCACGAATGTGCGCCGGCACCGGCGGCGGTAAAACGATGTTGGCTTTACGATTCCGCCACCAGCAATAGATTAGAAACGCAGCGACAGCCAGCGACAGCCCAATCAACCCCCACCAAAGCCAGACCAGGCCGTCCGTAATCTCGATCGGCGGCTTGATGTCGCGGATGTCTTCCGTAACCAATGTTGTTTGGTTGGTAGCCATGAGTTAATTGATACAACCTCCCTCACCCCAACCCTCTCCCCAAGGAGAGGGGGAAATGCGCCCAGCTTCCCGACAAATCGAGCGTGTCCAGCGGCTTGGATGACACGCATAACGCAAAACGCGTCCAACTGCTGTTCCCTCTCCCCGGGGGAGAGGGTCAGGGTGAGGGCGAGCTTTTAACCAGCCAAATATTTTCATCCGCGCAGCCTTCGTTTTTCGCGCGTCTCAAAAAAGCGCGCCAGCGTTGGGCCGTAATCTTGGTCCGTGCGCAACTGCATCGCATCAATGCCCGCGCGCCGGAACAGCCGCGCCATGTCTTGCAATGCCCTGGCCTGACGTTCGGCGAATGCCGCCCGCTTGCGCGCGTCCGCCGTGTTGACCTCCACGACTTGGCCCGTCTCCGCGTCCTGAAAAATTAAACGTCCCAGATTCGGCAATTCCAGTTCATGCGGGTCGGCAACCTGCACCGCCACCACGTCATGCTTGCGGTTCGTCTGCCGCAGCATTGTGAACGACGCCTGCGCCAGCGATTCCAGCGACATCAGGTGCGGACGCGGCGCCTTTTTTTCACCTGTCCGGCGAGGGGCGACTGGCGAGCCGAGAAAATCCGACACGATCACCGTGATGGCCTTGTGGGATTGCACGCGCCGCAAAAATTCCAGCGCCTGGTTCAAATCCGTCCCGCGCCGCTTCGGCTCGAAAAACAGCACTTCGCGGATGACGCGCAGCACATGGCTGCGGCCCTTGCGCGGCGGGATGAATTTTTCCACCTCGTCGCTGAAAAGAATGAGGCCGACCTTGTCGTTGTTGCGAATGGCGGAGAAGGCGAGCACGGAGGCGATCTCGGCGGCGAGTTCGCGCTTGGACTGGTCGCGGGAGCCGAACAGACCCGAGCCGCTCACGTCCACGACGAGCATGAGCGTGAGTTCGCGCTCTTCGACGAACTTCTTGATAAACGGATGATTCATCCGCGCGGTGACGTTCCAGTCGATCGCGCGCACGTCGTCGCCGGGCTGGTATTCGCGCACCTCGTCGAAGTTCATGCCCTGGCCCTTGAAGACGGAATGGTATTGGCCCGCGAGCGTTTCGGTCACGATGCGATTCGTGCGCAGCTCGATCTGCCGGATTTTTTTGAGGATCTCGCGAGGAATCATGCGAAAGGATTTTCAACCACGAACTACGCGAACCACGCAAACGGAATTTCAGAAATTCTTTTTAGCGTATTTCGTGTATTTCGCGGTTAATCAATTTTTACGGCACGGGCAGTTCATCAAAAATTTTCTGGATGACCGTTTCGCTGGTTTTTTCCTCGGCCTCGGCTTCGTAGGTGATGGCCACGCGGTGGCGCAACACATCCATGCCGATGCTCTTCACGTCCTGCGGCGTCACGTAGCCGCGGCCTTTCAGGAATGCGTAGGCCTTGGCCGCCAGCGTGAGCGCGATAGTCGCACGCGGCGACGCACCGAGCTGGATGAAATCCTTCACCGCGATCTTGTAATGATCCGGGTCGCGCGTGGCGCAGACGAGGTCCACGATGTAATCCTTCACCTTGTCGTCCACGTAAATGTCGTTGATGATTTCGCGCGCCTTGAGGATTTGCTGCGGGGTGACGACGGCGCTGCACGTCGGCGTGCCGCTCGTCTTCGCCATCACTTCGAGAATCTGCCGCTCATCGGTGCGCGTCGGGTAGCCGATCTTGAGCTTGAGCATGAAGCGGTCAACCTGCGCTTCGGGCAGCGGATACGTGCCTTCCTGCTCGATCGGATTCTGCGTGGCGAGTACGAGGAACGGTTCGTCGAGCTTGTAAGTCTGGTCGCCGATGGTCACCTGCTTTTCCTGCATGGCTTCGAGCAGCGCGCTCTGCACCTTGGCGGGCGCGCGATTAATTTCGTCGGCGAGGATGAGATTGGCGAAGACCGGGCCTTTGCGCGTGGAGAAGCCGCCGGACTGCGGATTGTAAATCTGCGTGCCGATGACATCGGCGGGCAGCATGTCCGGCGTGAATTGCAGGCGCGAGAATTTCACGTGCAGGCAGTTCGACAGCGATTTGACGGCGAGCGTCTTGGCGAGGCCGGGCACGCCTTCGAGAAGGACGTGCCCGTTGGCCAGCAGGCCGATGACCAGCCGCTCGGTGAGGTATTGCTGGCCGACGATGACCTTGCCGAGTTCGTTGAACAGCGGGTGCGTGAACGCACTCGCTTCCTTTACCGCTTCATTGATGGCGTTGATTCCAGTACTCATAATTCTCTTAACAGTTTTTCCGTGGACGTTCTTCTGACAGTAAAGTTTTCTTAGTGTTCAAATCCAGTTTGACCGGTGGGGCGAGCGTCCCCGCGAGCCGCTCAAACCTGCGACGTCCGGCTCGCGAGGATGCTCGCCCCACCAGCCATAATATTTTTCACGCTCCGGGCAATACCGCCACTTGCTTCTGATTTAACCAGCCGATTTTGCCGACATTGTTGACGACCTGCACCCAATTGTCATGTCGATCCAACACTTTCAATTCCGCGCCATCGCGGGCGGTGAACACGCTCTGCGCCTCATCAAACGGGCCGCTGCGGGCGATGGCTTCCGCGCCCGTCACCACGGCAATGGCAGCATTGAAGCGGTTCGTCGCCTGCAAAGCCAGCACGGCACCGGAAAAAAGCGTCAGCGCCACGGCCAGCCGCGTCACACTGTGCAGCTTCGGGGCGAGCACGGGCCGGAGCTGGCGAAAGGCCAGTAAGGCGAACATCGCCCAGAAAAACACGGCCGTGAGAATCGCGCCTTCGTTCAATGTGAGCGTGCCGGCCCAGTTTTGCCAGCGGCTTTCGCGAAGCGTCGCGCCCTGGACCTGATTGCGGACAAACGCGAGGTTGGCCCGCAGTTCCGCATCACGCGGGGTGAGCAATTCCGCCTGCCGATACGCGGCGATGGCTTTGCCGAGATGCCCCGCTTTGAACGCGGCGTTGCCCGCGTTGAATAGCAGCACGGGCGATTGCGCACCGGTTTTGAGAATGGCATCGTAGGTGGTCGTCGCTTCGGCAAACTTGCCCTCCGCGTAAAGCTTGTTCGCCGCCGCGAAATCAGCGGTGACATCCGTTGCCAGAAGTTTTCCGGCACAGACGACCGCGAGCAAAATGGCGAGCCGGGATTTCATGGCTTCACCTCCCGCAATTGCCCGATGAGTTTTTCAAACTGCGCGGCGACCAAATTCAGTTCGCTGGTGCCTCGCACCGGCGCATAGCGGGCTTGATTGCACAACTGAAACTGTTCATGGAGCGTCGTGCGCAAGGGGGCCGGCGCATTGCGCAGCAGCGCATGACCGTCTACCACGTCCTCCGTGATAGCTGACGCAGGGCAATCAAGCCGTTCGCCAAGCTGCTCCTGCAACAGGCGAAAGAGCGTGGCAAAAAATTCATCAGGCTGGTTGGCGGCGGCGCGATTTTTCAAGTCATTCAGGCCGTTGGCGACGAGCACCGCTACGGCCCGCTGGCGACGGAGACGCGGATTATTAGCCAGATCGTCCGTGCGCTTGCGCCAGACGAACGCCGCAAGAAAGGCCAGCATCGGCACGGTTTGCGCGGCGAGGAACACCGGTTGCGCGACGAGCGGGGGGGTGCCGGCGACGAGCGAGCCGAGTTTTTCTTTAATGGGCAGGATGTCTTGTGCCGGTTTTTCTTCGTTGGAAGACTTGGTCGCAGCCATCTGCGGCATCAGCGTGGTTCCAGCGGTTTGAACCGTGAGTGGGACGGCGGGTTGCGTGAGCGTGTGATACTGGCCGTCTTCGGGATTGAAGTAGGAAAAGCTCAGCGCGGGCAGTTCACGGACATCGTTGTTGAGCGGTGAGATGATCTGCTCAAACGTCTTCATGCCTTGAAAACCAAACTGATCCGTGTTCTCCAGCTTGGTGGTGGGCGGGTAAGTCTTGAAATTTTTCCAGGCGTCCTGCACTGGCAAGGCGACGGAGTCCAGTGATCCGCGTCCGGAGATTTGCACCCGTACGGTAATGGGATCGCCGACCGTCACGGTGGTCGGGCCGGCGGTCGCGGCCAGTTCGAACTGGCCGACGGCGCCGGTGAAATTCGCCGGTTGATTTGGCTTCGGCAACGGCAACGACTCGATGCTCAATGGCTCGGTGGCCAGCGCGACTTGTTTCTGTTCGCCCTGATTGAAGAACTGCCGGAAGAATGGATCGCCACCCTGATTCTGGCCGGGCAACACGATGATGGCGCTGGCGTTGTAAGGTCCAAGATTTAGCACGCCGGATTTCACAGCGGTGAGTGGTATCAGAATCGGGACGATGGTATAAACGCGGTTGCCAATCTGGACGCGCCGCTTTTGTCCTTCGACGATTTTTCCCGCGCTAAAACCGTTAGCGCTCAGGGGCGAGAGTTGAAAGTTACCGAAGTTCTGCACGTCATCCCGCAGGCAGAGTTCGAGCTGGGCCACGACGGACTGGCCGACGTAGATTTTATTTTTCGGGAAAGTAAATTTCAGGAATGCCACTTCGCTGCCGGATTTCACGGCGTTTGCCGAGGGCGCACTGGCTTTGCTGACGATGAGTTTGAGCGGGGCGGAGGAAAGCTGCTGGCCGTTCACGTTGGCGGTCAGCGCGGGAATGGTGAATTCACCGGGACGCTGGGGCTTCACGGAAAATGACACGGTCACGGTGGAACTCATCGCGCCGTTGACGATGTTGACGCTTTGGGAGGTGCCCGTCTGCGTGATTTGCAAACCGGATACGGTGGGCATTGGAAGGTTGTTTGGCTGGGCGCCTTCGAAAGCCAGCGCCAGCGTCGTGCTTTCGCCCAGCGTGATGGCGTCGCGGTCGAGCGAGGCGGTGAACGAGGCGGCTCCCGCCGATCCCGCCAGCAGCGTGACCACGAACAGCACCATCAATGTTTTCAAGGCAAACCGCATTTAATGTTTCGTCCCATCTGACAGACGGGAACGGGAAATGTTCACGAATTCTTCGACGGGCGAAAGTGTAAAATTACCTGCCGCCAACCGCGGTGCGGCCCACTTGAAACACCGTCAGACAAACCTGCGCGGTCGCCGGGTCGTTCAGGCACAGCGCGCCTTCGCGCAGGCGTGGAACCGGTCTGGTTTCGATCTGTAATGGGAATTTCTTTGCCAGCGAAAGCGCGTAATCCGAAAAGTTATCAAACCCTTCGGCGCGCAGTTGCGCGGCGTTCACCAGCCGGAACTGTCCGAAGCTATTTTGGCTGGCCTGACGCATCAGCTCCACCAGCACGCGCCCCATCGTATAGCGAGGGTTGATTTCCACGATGGGTTTCAGCTTCGCCGCGCCGTGCGCATCTAGATAGACAAAGGCGTCAATGCCGATGGGCCCGGAGAAATCCACCCGGCGCAATTCGGCTTCGAGCGCGGCGAAAATCCCGCCGTAAAATTTCAGCAGCCGGCTGGAGATGTCCTGCGGCTCGCGAAAGAGCGAAACTACCCGTGCCGGAATTCGCTTGTGATGATGCGGCTCCGCGAAGTTTGCAACGAACTGGCCGCGCGCGTCATTGAGTAGGCCGGTGTAGCCGCAGAGCTTCAGGCCGGTCGCCGTCATTTCGAGCTGCACGGAAAAATCCAGCACCCGCTCCAGCCAGGGCTCGGCGACGAGCGCTCGATTCTGCGCGAAGGCATTTTCCATCCAGCGGAGATGCGGCGGCAAAATCTCCGGCTCAAACAAGCGCAGCGCGTTGCTGCCGGCCACACCGAGCGCTGCTTTCAGGACGATCTTGTGGTGGCCGCGAGAGCGGATTTTGGAAATGGCGGCCCGGGCCTCGTCGAGGGAATGGACCGCGACGCCGACTTCGTTTTCGGTGCAGAGCCAATCATCCGCAGGAGACGATGCAAGGAGTCTCTGACTTGTTTTTGAAATCTGAGATTCATCACCTCGTCTCCTGCAAGAAATAAATTTCTGCAAGAACTCCGCGCTCCATGCCTTGGAATAAAGTTCAGCGATGCCTGGATTAAATCTCTTTTCATCCGCGCGTTGTTCCCCTTTCACGCTGGCAAAGAGGGGTTTTAGCAGTTCAAAGCTATCCGGTCCCCACGCCCACGGGCGCAGGCGGCCGAGCTTGCGGGCGGCGAGCGGTTGGAGTTCACGCTTCAGCGTGTCAGACGGACAAGCTAAAGCTTGAACTCCAGCCACAAATTCCGGCAGGGGAAAACCGGCCTGCTTGATGCCGCTCAAAAATTCCACGGACGGTTTTTGCGTCACCAGCACGATATCATCCTGTCGGCAGAGAAATTGCGGCAGGTTTTCCAGGTCGCGGGCGAGCTGCGCCTGCGGCTTGGTGGGATTGTATTTTTTCCCCTCCGCGATGCGGCCTTCGGCAAACGCGTTGAACACAAAAACGCTCGGCGTGCGGCCTTTGGACTGCGAATAGACGTTGAGCCGCGAAATAAAATCTACATCCAGCCCGGCGGCCTTTCGTCCGGCAACGTTGAGTGAGAATCCTTTCGCTCGCTGCGGCGAGAGCGGAAATTTCAGCGTGCGGCAGAAGGCATCCCAATCGGATTCACCGGGATTTTTCCACCGGCGGAACCATTTCAGGCCGTAGGCGACGTGGCCGATTTCGTCGCGGTATATTTTCTCCATCAGCTTCGCGGAGCCGGCATCGCCGACGGTGTCGAGCGCCCGGCCGTAGTGACCGGCGAAGTCGAGATTCGCCTGCTCGAACGTGAGGCAGAGGCCGGCGACGTAGTCAATCGGATGATCCATCGGCGCGACGCAGCGCCAGAAATAGCCGCTCACCGGAAAATCGCCCAACTCGATACCGCAGGTTTTCATGCGCTCCATGTAGAGCCGCGTGTGCTCCTGCTCGTCTTGTAACGTCTTGAGCACGCCTTGACGGAACGCGGCAGGCGCGGCGGGAAATTTCAGGAGCACGAGCGCCATCAGTTCCGTAGCGAGCAACTCGTGATTGCCGAAGAAGTGAAGCAGCTTGCCGCGCTCGCGGTCTTGTTCGAGCAGATGCAGGCCGGGAAATTCGCTTTTGTCACCGGTGCCGTGTGGTTTGAAAATCAAGTTCTCCGGCCGGCCGGGTGCGGCGGGCGTAACGAAGGCGGGACCGGGATGTTCATCCGTCAATTCGCCGGGCGCGCGCAATTTTTCTTCGAGCGTGGTGGCAAATAAAACCGATTCGGCAAATTCGCAGAGTTCCATGCGGGCGGCTACTTCACCTTCACCCATTTACCCTTCGCCGAGGATACCTCGACGGCGGTGAGCACACGCTGGTTTTTCAGTCCATCCTCGAAGGTCGGTTGCACCGGCTTGCCGTCGGCGCAGGCGTTCACGAAATCGGCGACGGCATGGACGAACGTGTGTTCGTAGCCGATGCCATGGCCGGGCGGCCACCAGTTTGCAACGTAAGGCTGGATGCCGTCGCGCTGGGTCACGAGGATGTCGCGGAAACCCTGCCGGTCTTTCGGGTCGTCGCCGTTGTAAAATTTCAGCCGGTTCATATCCTCGAAATCGAAATAGATGGAGCCTTTGCTGCCGTTGATTTCAACTTCAATATGATTGCGCCGGCCCAGTGCGTAGCGGGTCGCTTCGAGATTTGCCATCACGCCGCCTTCCATCCAGCCGATGAATGCCGCCGAATCCGGCGCAGTGACTTTGCCGAGCACGCGCTTGCCTTTGGCCAGCATGTCGGCGCGCGGGCGTTCAGGAACAAAATTATGCACGACGCCGCAGACATCGGTGAATTCTCCGACGAGATACCGCGCGAGGTCGATGATGTGCGAATTGATGTCGCTGTGAACACCACTGCCGCTGGTCTCTTTTTCCAAGCGCCAGTCGAGCGGAAATTCCGGGTCGGCCAGCCGGTCCTGCGCGTAGCGGGCGCGAAAATGGTAAATCTTCCCCAGCGCGCCTTCGTCCATCATGCGTTTCGCCAAGGCGATGGCGGGAACGCGCCGGTAGTTATGGCAGATCATGTGGACGACCTTGGCTTTTTTGGCCGCCGCATAGATGGCTTCACATTCCTTCAAGTCACGACCCATGGGTTTTTCCAGGAGGATGTGCTTGCCGTTTTTGAGCGCGGCGATGGCCATTTCCGCATGCGTGAAGGTCGGCGTGCCAATGTCCACGATGTCAATCAGCGGCGATTCCACGACTTCGCGCCAGTCGGTCGCCGCATATTGCCAGCCGAGCTTGGCGCGGGCAGCCTGCACCCCAGCGGCATCGCGGCCGCAGATGGTGTGCATCTCGATGTTGGCCTTGAGATCGAAGAATTTCGGCGCCTGGCGCCAGGCGTTCGAGTGGGCGCGGCCCATGAATTTGTAGCCGATGAGTCCGACACGAAAAGTTTTAGGCATAAAAGCAGTTTGAACTGGATTCGTGTGTCTTTATAGTAAGCGGCGACAACCAAGTCAAATATGCCTTTCACCACCGCTGAAATTGCCAAACTCCTCGCCGGCGAAGTTCTAGGCGACGCCCATGCCACGCTCACCGGCTTTGCCACCGCTGATGCCGCCAAACCTGGCGACCTGACGTTTGCCGAGAACGAAGAATTTTTTGCCGCCGCCGAAAACAGTCCGGCTGCCGCCATCATCGCCGATGCCCGGTTTACTTCGACTAAAAAGATTGTCATTCGCGTGGCGCAGCCGCGGGTGGCCTTTGCGAAAGCCATCGCTGTCTTTTTTCCTGAACCGAAGTTGCCGGCCGGCGTTCATCCCACCGCCGTGGTGGCGAAGTCGGCGCAGGTTGATCCATCCGCGCATATCGGACCGCATTGTGTGGTTGGCGAGCGCGTGAAGCTGGGCGCGAATGTAGTTTTGCAATCTTGTAACTCCATTGGAGACGATGCAGTGCTTGGTGATGACGTGAAACTGTTTCCGAACGTGACGATTTATCCGCGCACGCAAATCGGCAAACGGGTGCGGATTCATGCTGGCGCGGTCATTGGTTCGGATGGTTTTGGTTACGTGCTGGACAGCGGTTTTCATCGGAAGGTTATGCAGATCGGCAATGTCGTCATCGGCGACGATGTGGAAATCGGCGCGAATGCGACGGTGGATCGCGGCGCACTCGGCTCGACGGTCATCGGCAAGGGGACGAAAATAGACAATCTGGTGCAGATCGCCCACAACGTGCAGATTGGCGAGCATTGCATTGTCATTGCGCAGGTGGGCATCGCGGGCAGCACCAAGATCGGCAACTACGTCATTCTCGCGGGCCAGGCTGGCTTGGCCGGACATCTGAAAATCGGCAATCAAGCCATCGTCGCCGCCCAAGCCGGGGTGATGACGGATATTCCCGACGGCGGTAAATGGCTCGGCTCGCCTGCGCAACCAGACAAGGAATTCAAGCGTCAAGTTGTTGCGCTCCGGCGCCTGCCCGACCTGCTGAAGAAAATTTCCGCGTGGGAAAAAAAGCTGGGCGTGAATCCGGAGTAACGCTGGTTTATTCGAAAGGAATAACATTCTTGCGTTTGCTCACCTGCATTTAGTTTGTTGTGCCATGATGCGCTTTATTTGATTTGACGAATACTCAAACTGTGCCATTTTGCTACTCGGTAAATTGATTTTGTTCAATGGCGACGCCCAAATCCAGTTTTCTTGACAAGGTGCTCGGCCGCATCGGACGGCTGGACACTGAAGGTCTGCAAACTGTCGTCCAACGGCTCGCGAACGAACGAAGTTTTCTCGAGACTTTATTCAACACCATCGAAGATGGCGTTCTCGTGGTTGACGAAAACGGGCGGGTCATTTATTTCAACCAGGCCGTCACGCGGCTCATCGGTTTGCAATCGGGCGAGGAGGAGTTGCCCATCACCAAATTTTTGCCGGAAGTGGATTGGCAGAAAATTGCCCGGGTTGATCACACCGGCGGCGCCCGCGTCACGCGGCATGAGTTTGAGGTGTTTTATCCGCGGTCGCGTTTTCTCCGCCTCTACGCCGCGCCCCTGGATGGCGAAGCCACGGGCAGTTCCGGGGTGGCGCTGATTTTGCATGACGCCACTGAGGCGCGGCAGAAAACTTTTGAAGCCATCGAAAGCGAGCGAGTTCAGGCGTTGACCCTGCTGGCTGCGAGCGTGGCGCATGAAATCGGCAATCCGCTCAATGCCTTGCACATCCACCTCCAGCTCATGGAGCGCGAGGTGAAAAAACTGAAAGGCGCGGCGGCGAATGAAAAATCAACCGCCCGTTCACGTGCCAAAAATCTTTCGGTCGAAGTGGACGCGGCCGAAGTCGGGAAAAAACTGGAGCAATATCTTGACGTGGCGAAAGGCGAGATTCACCGGCTGGATTATATCGTCACGCAATTCCTCGGCGCGATCCGCCCGTCGCCGTTGCAGTTAAAAATGGCCTCGCTCAACGAGATCGTGGAAAAGACTCTGGATTTGCTGCGGCCGGAAATAGAAAATCGCGGCATCGCCATCAAATCCAAACTGGCGCGGGCGCTGACCGCGACGCCGATTGACGCGACGCAGTTGCAGCAGGTGCTGGTGAATCTCGTGAAGAACGCCGCGCAGGCGATGACGACCGGCGGCACGCTGACGATGCAGACCGGCGAAAATAATGATGGCGTGTGGGTGAGCGTGACCGACACCGGCGGCGGGATTCCCCAAGAACAACTCAACCGCATTTTTGAGCCATTTTATACGACGAAGAAAAAAGGCACCGGCCTCGGGTTGATGATCGTGCAACGCATTGTCCGCGCGCATAACGGACGCATTGAACTCGAAAGCCACGTCGGCAAAGGCACAACCTTCCGCGTGTGGCTGCCGCTGCACGAACGCAAGCCGCGCCTGCTGGAGAACAAAAAAACATGAAACCCACCTTGCTCATCGTGGATGACGAAAAGACGACGCGCGAAGGCTTGCGCGCGGCCCTCGACGAGCGCTATGACGTTTACATCGCCGAGGACGCGAAGGCGGCCATGAATCTTCTCGAGTCGGAAAGTTTTGATGTGTTGCTGACCGATTTTCGGCTGCCGAACGAAGACGGTATGAAGCTGATTTCCCGGGCCAAATCCTTGCCCCGGCCGCCGATTTGCATCTTGATGACCGCCTACGGTTCGGAGGAGCTGGCGGTGAATGCGATGAAGCAAGGCGCGGATGATTACATCGCCAAAGGGCGTTTGCAGATCGATGAATTGGAGATGCGGATTGCCCGCGCCTTGAAGCAGCAAACTTTGGAACATGAAAATACTTCGCTGCGGAAACAGCTCGATTCCAAGTTTGGCCTGGAAAACATCATCGGCGAATCGCCGGTGATGAAGGAGATCTTCGAAGTCGTCCAGCAGGTCGCCCCGACCCGGGCGACGGTTTTGATCAGCGGCGAAAGCGGCACGGGCAAGGAGCTCATCGCCAAAGCCCTCCACCAGTTGAGTCCGCGCGCCAAACAACCGTTTGTGACGGTGCATTGCGCGGCCCTCGCGCCGACGCTGCTGGAGAGCGAAATGTTCGGCCACGAGCGCGGCGCTTTCACCGGTGCGCACGAGCGGCGTATTGGGCGCTTTGAGCAGGCGCAGGGCGGCACTTTGTTTCTGGACGAGATTGGCGAGATCGATGCGACCCTTCAGGTGAAGTTGCTGCGGTTTCTGGGCGAGCGGACTTTTGAGCGCGTCGGATCGAATAAAACTTTGACGGCGGATGTCCGGCTGGTGACGGCGACCAATAAAAATCTGGAAGAACTGGTCAAGGCGGGAAAATTCCGTGAGGATTTGTTTTTCCGGCTGCGCGTGGTGGAGATCGAGTTGCCATCGTTGCGCGAACGAACCGGCGACATTCCGCTGCTGGTGCATAGTTTTCTTCGTGAGTTTGCGAAGGAAAATGGAAAGGCCGTGAATGATTTCACGGCCGACTCGCTGGCAGCGCTGATGAATTATCCGTGGCCCGGCAATGTGCGGGAGCTGCGCACAGCCATTGAGCACGCGGTGGTGTTGAGCCGGAGCGAGCGGGTGACCCTGCGGGACTTGCCGCCGTCGGTGCGCGGCGGAATGGCGGCCGCGGCAAAACCATTGCCGGAAAAAGCTTTGACGGTGAAAGATGCGGAGAAACAATTGATCATCCGTGCTTTGAAAGAGATGGATGGCAACCGCACCCACGCTGCGCAAAAAATCGGCATGAGTCGGCGGACGTTCCACCGGAAATTGCACGAATATCATCTGGAAGGGTTTTAACCATGTTAATCCGAGAGCAAATTCAGACGTTGGTCCACGCGATTGATGTGGGCCGGGGGCCGCGCTGGCTGCGATACACGGTGCTGGCGCTGGCAGTGCTGGCACTGGCGGGTTTTTATGATTTGACGGCGTATCGCAACTTCAACTCGCCGGAGGCGATGGATGCGGCGCAGGTGGCGCGCAACCTTGCCGAAGGTCAGGGTTACACGACGGAATTCATCCGTCCGCTCAGCCTTTATCTGGTCAGCAAACACAATCAGGCCGCGCTGGGAGGGAGTAGTGTCGCCACCAACTCAGATCTGGCGCAAATCAAGGGGCATCATCCCGATCTCGCCAACCCGCCGGTGTATCCCCTGGTGCTGGCGGGGTTGTTCAAGGTGTTCAAGCCGGAATGGAAGGTGGAGACGCGCAAGGTTTTTTGGACCGAAGGCGGGCGGTTTGCGCGCTACAAGCCGGAATTTCTTATCGCTGTTTTCAATCAACTGCTGCTGCTGGCGGTGGTGGGGCTGACCTTTCTGCTGGCGAGAACATTTTTTGACCCGCTGACGGCCTGGCTGGCGGCGGCGCTTACGCTCGGTTCAGATTTGTTGTGGAAATTCAGTGTGTCTGGCCAGTCAACGCTATTGTTGCTGGTCATTTTCCTGGGGCTGCTCTGGTGTCTGGCAAAGATTGAGCAACGCGGCCGCGCCGAACTTCCGGATACAAGGCGGTTGTTTGTATTGGCGACAATCGCCGGAGTGCTGACGGGGCTGGGCATGCTGACTCGGTATTCGTTTGGCTGGGTGATTGTCCCGGTGGTGGTTTTCTTGGTGCTATTCGGCGGTGTGCGGCGTCCAGCTCTCGCGGTGACGGTGTTTCTGGCGTTTGCCGCCGTGATGGCACCATGGATTGCGCGCAACCTCACGGTGAGCGGAACCTGGTTTGGCACCGCAGGCTATGCAGTGCTGGAAGGCTCGTCCGCTTTTCCGGGGTCAAAGCTGATGCAGTCGATGAATCCCGATCTCGAAGGGGTAAGACATTTTTGGTTGATTAATTATTCAGGAAAGCTGCTTCAAAATATGCGCGGCCTTTTTCAAGGCGAGCTGCTGCGACTTGGCGGCGGATGGATGGGAATCTTGTTTTTTTCCGGCCTGCTGCTGGCCCTGCGCAACATCACTGCCCGGCGGATGCGCTATTTCACGATGGGTTGCCTGGTTGTGTTTATCATCGCGCAGGCGCTAGGCAGAACAAAATTATCCGAGTATTCACCGGAATTGAATTCGGAAAATCTGCTCGCTCTGCTTACACCGCTGGTGGTGATTTTTGGGGTGGCGTCATTTCTGAATTTGCTGGAACAGGTGAGTCTGCCAAACTTGCAGGTGCGTTACTGGGCTATCGTCCTGATGCTGGTGCTTGCGTGCCAGCCACTCGTTTCCACCTTGCTACCGCCGAAAACACCGCCGCTGGCCTACCCGCCTTACTATCCGCCTGACGTGCAAAAAATCGCCCGCTGGATGCACCAGGATGAATTGCTGATGAGCGATGTTCCGTGGGCTGTCGCCTGGTATGGAAACCGC
This sequence comes from uncultured Verrucomicrobia subdivision 3 bacterium, assembly GCA_903922735.1. Classification (GTDB taxonomy): domain Bacteria; phylum Verrucomicrobiota; class Verrucomicrobiia; order Limisphaerales; family UBA11358; genus UBA11358. The sequence goes on along the minus strand of CAIXUZ010000081.1, from coordinate 26,232 downwards.
CAGTGCAGTTGGACGACCATCAATTCGCAATATGAATATTATCTTCTCAACGACAACCTGAAGCATATTAGCGGACTATATCTGACGCTCTACACGCTCGATGGAAAATTATTCAGCGAATGTATCCAAGGCGGCGTGAACAGTTGGGGCAATTTTGTCTATAACACCATTCTGCCCGACCGGACATTGACAGTTCCCACCGGCTTCCCGCTGCGCAATTTCCCGTATGAAAGCCTGCTCTCCGGCCTGTTCCTAGCGGATCGTCAGCGCTGGTGACGCAGATTTTTTACTCGAAGCTCTGTGGCGCGGCGGAACCGGATTTGGACGCGAGCCACTTCTCAAAGTCAGCCTTGCTGTCCACCACGATAAAACCACCCGCCATCGCGGCATGGCCGTTGCCGCAAAGCTGGGCGCATTCAATCTGGTAGCGGCCAATCTTGGTGGGCGTGAAGGTGCAGGGAATCCGCAGCCCGGGTATCGCATCTTGCGTGATGCGCATCGCCACGAGCTTGAGTGAATGAATCACGTCTTTGGAGCTTAAATAAATCAGCACCGGCTTGTTTACCGGAACATGGATTTCGTTGAACACCTGCACGTCGTCCTTGCTGGCGGGGTCGGCGGCGTCTATGCCGAAGACATTGTTCTCCGCAATCAGCTTCATGTCCTGCCGGCCGAATTTTCCGTCCGCCCCGGGATAGCGGGCGTTCCAGGCAAATTGCTGCGCCATGATTTGCACGACGGTCGCCTCTTCCGGTTTGGGAAAATGATCCACGTTTTTCGCCCAGATCGGCACCGCCACGCCGATGAGCAGCACCGCCTCGACGCCGACGATGGCCAGCTCGACGTAGCTGGGCACCTTGCTCGTGGAGCCTTCATAGCTGGCTTTTTGGTGACGCGCGGCGTTGAAGCGCCAGAGCACGTAGGCAAAGTAAAAACTCCAGCCGACGAGCAGCGCGAGCATCAGCCAGTGGAGATAAACCATGAGGTTGTCCACGGCCTGGCCATTGGTGGAGGCCAGCTCCGGGAGACAGAGAACTTTATGGGCGAACCAGTCTTTCATACGTTTAAGGCTTCAGAGAATTTTTCTGTTCCGCAGCGGCGGCGAGCGCCTCGCTTTTGCGGATGGCATAAATCAAGAAGGTCAGGAACGCGCCGAGCACCGTGGTGATGACCGCGCCCAGTGTGAGGATGGCCCAGTTCATGCCGTCGGCCATGGGCGAATCAATGTTGCCGCCAAAGCACGCGGCGCAGGCGAAGACGTTCGCCGGCGCAAACATGGCGGGAGCAAAAAACAAAATGATGCGGAACAACTTCACAGGTAGCTGACACTTTTAAGCTTCTTCAGAAAATACACGCCGTAAATGATGACCAGAATGCCGGCGGCCACCGCCGTCACGCCCCCAAGCACGCTGCCCGCCTGAAACGCCCACGCCGCGCAACCGAATGACAAGGCCGTGAGCAGCGTCACAAAAATGAGATGGAAAGCTTTGAGTGACATAATTTGTTCAATGGGAAACCGTGCCGGGCGGGAAACCGTTCGTGGCCCAGACCGTCAGGCCCATCAGCCCGATAAAAAAGAACACGGTAAATCCCAGCACGGTGTAGATGAGTTTCTTTTCCGACAACAGATGCATCAGATAGCCGGCCACGAGCAAGGCGTTCACCACCGCAATGGCGAGGATGATCGTGACCTTCAACGTCCAGCCTTCACCAAGGTGCGAAAATGACGTCGCAATCATCGCCGACGTGGTACAGACGACGACGAGAAACACCACCGCGCAGAGGCGGATGTAGCTTTGCAGGGTGACGGGCTTTTCGGATTCGCTCATAGAATGGTCAGGTTAAGTATAGCACCGGGAACAGGAATATCCACACGAGGTCCACAAAGTGCCAGAACAGACCGGAGACTTCGATGCGGTTGGTGAAGCGTTCGGGATCCGTCTTCCACATCCGGCTGCCTGGTCCCCAGAAATAGAAAATCACCAGCGTGCCGCCGAGGATGTGCAGCGCGTGCAGGCCGGTCAGCGTAAAATAGATTGCGGTGAAAGTGTTGTGCGCCGGACCGTAGTTGCCCAATTTCTTGATCTCCGTCGCGGCAATGGTGATTTCCTGATGTTTGGCTGCCCTGGCTTCCGGACTGCGCAAATCCATCAGCTCCTTGCGGTCTTCAACGATGTGGCCGTGCAGGGTGATGGTGCCGGTTTTTTTTGAGAGATTGAAGTCCTTGGATTCTTTGACGAAGTGGCCGTCGGCGAACTTGCCGTTGGTCAATTGAGCCTCGTAGTGCGTCAACTTGTCGTGGTATTCGTAGCTCTTGATGCCCAGGAAGGTCAGCGCCAGCAGGATGGTGCAGGCGTGGAAGAATTTGAATTTGCCGAACTCGCGCACCTTGCACGCAGCCCACGCCAGCAGCGTAGTGATCGCGGAGAGCGCGAGCAGCAAAGTATTAACGGTGCCGAGTGTGACGTTGAGCCAGCCGTGCGGCCATTCGCCGGACGCGGCGCCGACGCGCAGCAGAACATAGGCGGAAAAAAGCCCTCCGAAGAGCATCACTTCCGACGCGAGAAACAGCCAGATGCCGAGCTTGGCGTTGTATATGCCGGTGTCCGGCCGGTTTTGAACTGTGTAGGGAATTTCCATGGAAAATCAGTGGTGCGCGGTTGGGGGTTTCGGCGCGGAAGAACGTTCCGCTTCATCCTGCGGCGTGAAATCCGTGGCCTGGCCGGGCGCGCTGTATTCGTAAGGTCCGCGGACGACCAGCGGCTCGTGCGCGAAATTTCCGTGCGGCGGCGGCGTGGGTGTCTGCCAGTCCAGCGTGGTTGCGCCCCAGGGATTGTCGCTGTTCACTTTTTCGCCATGGCTGATGCTCCAAAACAGGTTGAGGATGAATGGAATTTGCGCAATGCCCAGGCCGATGGCCGCCCAGAGAATCCAGCCGTTTAATTGCATTACGCTGCCGGGCAGGGCGTCGATGGCGTTCGGCACGCGGGCGGCGGCGTAGTTCACCCCGCCATCGCTCATGCGGCGCAACATGCCCTTGATGCCTTGCGCGAACATGGGCATGAACACGATGTTCATAAATGTGAATGAGCACCAGAAATGCACGCGGCCCCAGAATTCGCTCATGCGGCGCCCGGTCATTTTCGGGAACCAGAAATAAACGCCGGCGAACAGCGCAAAAATCGTTCCCGGCGCCACGACGTAATGGAAGTGCGCGATGATATAATAGGTGTCGTGCAGATACAAATCCGTCGCCGCGAGGCCGAGCGGCAAACCGGTGAGGCCGCCGATGCCGAACATCGGCAAAAATCCCAGTGCGAACAGCATCGGGGTGTTGATGCGGATGGAACCGCCCCACAGCGACAGAAACATGCACGTCAAAATGATGACCGATGGAATCGAGATGATCATCGTTGTCGCCTGAAAGAAGGTGGCGATTTTCTGACCCATGCCGGTCAGATACATATGGTGCGCCCAGACGATGAACGACAGAAAGCCCACGAAGAGCGCGGAATACACCAATGATTTGTAGCCCCAGAGCGGCTTGCGCGTGTTGTTGGCGATGACTTCGGCGACGATGCCCATCGCCGGCAAAATCAAAACGTAAACTTCCGGATGGCCCAGAAACCAGAACAAATGTTGCCACAACAGCGGGCTGCCGCCGCCACTGCGGTCGGCTAGCTGGCCTCCGACCGCTAGACCGGTTGGCAGGAAGAAGCTCGTGCCGGCGACATTATCCATCAACTGCAAAACGCCGGCCGCTTCGAGCGGCGGAAACGCCAGCAGCAAGATGAACGCCGTGACAAACTGCGCCCAGACAAAAAACGGCATCCGCATCCACGTCATGCCGGGCGCGCGCAGCTGGATGATGGTTGCGATAAAATTCACCGCGCCAAGCAATGACGAGGTGATGAGCAACACCATGCCCACCAGCCAGAACGCCTGGCCGTGTGTCGGAATGGTCGTCGCCAGCGGTGAATACGAAGTCCAGCCCGCCTGCGCCGCGCCGCCGGGAATGAAAAAGCTCACCAACATCACCACGCCGCCGAGGAAAAACGCGTGAAAGCTCGCCATGTTCAGCTTGGGAAACGCCATGTCCGGCGCCCCGATCATCAGCGGCGTGACGTAATTGCCAAAGGCCGCGAACGCCAGCGGCACCACGCCCAGAAACACCATGATCGTGCCGTGCATCGCGCCAAAGGAATTATAAAGATCCGGTGAAATCGCGCCGTGCGCCGCCGGCTGGCCGAGAATTTTTTCGAGCAGCGGGCCGAACACCGGCACCGGCACGCCCGGATGCGCAATCTGCCAGCGCATGAGCAGCATCAGGAAGAACCCAAACAGCATGAAGCACAGCGACATGAAACCGTATTGAATGCCGATGACCTTGTGGTCGGTGGAGAAAATGTATTTCTGCCAGAAATTGAGTTCGTGGTCTTCATGGTGGCCATGATCGCTCTGGCTGTGAGGCGCGGAAGCCTCGCGGAACGGCGGAAATTGTTGAACATTTGCCTGCATAAATCTTATTTCAGTTTGTTGCCGACCAGCGCCGCGATGAGCATCGGCAGGTAAATGATGGAGGCCAGAAACAACTGGCGCGCCCGCGGCGCCGTCAGTTGCCGCGCGAAACGCACCGCGCAGAAAAAATATCCCGCACCCAGCCCGAGCGCCACGGCGAGATAAATTTGTCCGTTCAGGCCGAAGGCGAATGGACACAGACTCGCCAGCAGGAGGGCCACGGTGTTGCTCACCGCCTGTTGTGCCGTACGACTGCCGCCCGACTCCACGTTCGGCAGCATGACGAAACCCGCCTTCGCGTATTCCTCCCGATAAAGCCACGCGATGGCCATGAAATGCGGAATCTGCCAGAACGCCAGAATTGCGAACAGCGCCCAGCCTTCGCCGCTTAATTCATTGCGCGCCGCCGTCCAGCCCATCAGCGGTGGTAACGCGCCGGGAATCGCGCCGACCAGGGTGTTCACCCACGTCAAGCGCTTGAGCGGCGTATAGATAAAAAGATAACTGACCGAAGTGACCGCGCCGACAACGCTGGTGAGCGGGTTCACCAGCACCGCCAGATACACCAAACCAACCACGGAACCCGCGCCGCCGAAAATCGCCGCCGTTGCCGGCTGTAGGCGTCCGCTCGGCAGCGGGCGGCTGGCGGTGCGGCGCATCTTCGCGTCGTAGTCGCGTTCGAGCCACTGGTTCAACGCCGCCGCGCCGGAGGCGACGAGCGCCGTGCCGCACAGCGCATGGAACATTAGCAGATAATTTACCGCGCCGCGTTCGCCGAGATAAAAGCCCACGAACGTGGTGAGCAGCACCAGCGCGGTGAGCCGCGCCTTGATCAAATCCGCCAGCACCGCCGCGAGACTTTTTTCTACGCCGGGCGTCGAGATAAATGCTTCCGCCGATGGTTTCATTCGTTGGTGTAACCGCTGTGATTAGAATCACAGCTAATTCATCCTATCTTGCCATGCGTGAGCAAAATCTGTCAATGTTGTTTCCCGCCAGAAAACAAATATGAAAGGCGGAAATATTTTCAGCGCCGTCGCCCCTCAACCGAACCGCGAGAGGATTTTTGGTGTTCATTTTATAGAGTGACCGGGGATTATTGATTAAGCATTGGTGTGAAGCGCGTTTCCAGCGTGGCGGTTTGTCCTTGCGTTTCCAGATAGATCGCATCGCGGCGGGCGGGTGGATAGTCAGGCGCCGAACCACAGGTGAGCGTGAAGTCGCCCAGCAATTTCAGCTCTACGCGAAGCACCAGACCTTTGTAATCAACCAGCAAAATCGCCTTGTCCTTGAAGCGGGCGATGCGCGGCTTGGTCCAATACTCAAAGCCGGTTTGCTTCCGGGTTGACGCAAACGACGGATTGTCCCCAAATGCCTCGGTCAAGCGCACTTTCCCCTGAAGATTCAGCACGAAACCAAGCGCATGGTTTTTTTGGTCCAGCGCACGGACGGTCGTGATGTCGGTCAATTGATTGCCAACAATGGTGAGGGTGCGTGAAGCTTCGGCATTTTTACGATAGAGCGGCTGGCTGGCGGTGACGGAGGTGGTGCCGAACTTATCCAGACGACCCGGATGCCAGCCCTCTTGCCCCAGTCCATCCACCAGCGGCATATTGACACAAACCCCTTTGCGATAATAGCCGCCGCTCATCGGGGATCCGTAGCCGACAGTGCCGGGATCGTGGGTGACATCGGTATTGTCATAAAAGGCTTCATAGTTAAGGGCTTCGGCTTGGGCATGGGCGTTTCCGAGTTGGCCGAAGTGGAAATAAACCTGCCAAGGCGCGGCGTGCAAAATGGCGAACCGCGTGGATTCCATCTTCCGGCTGACCACGGGCGGAAGCGTCATGGCGCCGGAATCGGGAGCCGGGGGATCAAGCAGCGTCATCCAGTTTTTGGTCGCGGACAGCTTTTGGAGGCTTAATTTGGTCGGGAAGATGTCGGCGGTTTCCAGCAACAGCCCAAAATCAGGAACAATTCCCGCTTTTCCAGAATCGGCCGGGTTGGGCAGCTGCCCGTTCGGGAAACGCATCGCCATCGGGGCCAGCATCAGATTTTCCACGGCTTCCATCAAGGGGCGGAGGCTTTCTCCCCGTCCCGACACCAGCGCTTCCCGAAAAAATGGCACCAGCGCCAGAACTACATAGGCGTTATAGCCCATGGATTGTTCATACCAGATGTAATCGTCGGATATCCCTTTGGTGACCTGGCTCCGGATGCCAAAAGGTCCTTTCACCGCCTGGTTCCACAGCGCCTCATCCTGGCAATACAGGGCCGTCACGGCTTCAGCCGAACGCTGCCAGCAGGGGATGTTTTGAATGGTTTGGCCGGACCGCTCCAAAAGTTCGGCATCCGGCTTGAAGAGTTTTCCCTTCCACTTGGATTTGCGTTCCGGGGTGGCAAAATCACCCAGGAAGCGCGCGGTCTGGACATACTTGATGAGATTTACGGCCTCATCCAGGCTTTGCCACATGATCCGCGAGGAGCCGCGAAACACCGGCCATTCGGTGTAATGATCGGCGTAGAAATCAAGCTGCGCAGCCGCCCATTCCGCGTAAATTTTCTCACCCGTGAGGCGGTAGAGCCGGGCGGCATCGGCCATTTTATTGGCATGAGCGCTCCGGAAGGCAAAAACCCATCCGCCCAGGATTTTGGGAGTGACTTGGGCGGCCGGATCCGATTTGCTGGCCAGGGTGGCCCCGGGAAATTCAGGAGTCCAAATGAGTTGGGAGCCATCCTTGGGGCTCACAAAATCGTGAAACCATCCGCAGGTCCACTCGACATGATCCCGCCGCTTGGCCATCCAGTCATCCATGGCTACCCGCGTTTTTTTCAGCCAGACCTGCCAGGCCGGATCGTGCTGCACGAGCTGCCGGGCGCGCGCCCAATCTTCCCGCGGCATCCGGATCGGAGAGCCTTGCGCGTTATAGACTTTGTATTCCGAAAAGGCCTGGGCCGGGTTGTTGTGAGTAAAAGTTGGCAGCGCAACTATTCCCGGCCAGGGAACCGGCTTTGCCGGCTTAGTTGCCGTTTGCGCGTGGCTCAGCGTAGTGGTGGCAATCAGGGCAATGAATAGGAGTTGTTTTGTTGTCATTTAGCGTGACAACGGTGGAGGATTCCCGCCAACCAAACTCGATAGCCACGCCTGTGAACGTTGATCAAAGGCATCATGTCGCCCCCGATGCTCGGCACTTGGCATGGGCACGATTTCCTTTGGCCCTTTGGCCTGATTGAAGGCGGAATAGACTCCCCACGGAGGGGAAGTGACATCGGAGAGTCCGACGCCCACCAGGATGGGACATTTTACCCGGGCCGCAAAATTCGCGGCATCAAAATAGGGTGCCGTTTTCGCCACCTTTGGGTTTTGGTTTGGTTGAATCCAATAAGGCCAGCCGAGGGGCTGATCCTTCGCGGGCACGGCATTGCAGCCGGCGGGCACACCCACGATAACTCCGGTCATTTTCGGGAATAAAGCGGCCGTCGCAAACGATTGCAATCCACCCTGACTGTTGCCGGTCACTACCAAAACCCGGCCATCCCAGTCGGGGCGCGTTGAGAGGTATTCGGCGGCCCGGTAACAGGCGAGGAGCATTCTAACGAAGTAGGAGGTTTCGCGATCCAGTTCCCCGATGCGCGTGTAGTTCAATAAGGAGCCTTTAGCCAGGTTGTCATAAAACTCCGGTTTTTCATCGATGGGAATATCGTGCGCGATGATGTTCATGGCCAGCCAGCCACTGGCAGCCCTCGCGGTGACCGAGCCTTTTTGTAACGGATAGACCCCCGCGTATTGAACCTGAAGTATGGCGGGGAATTTCGCTCCCTTCGTCGGGCGGGCAATCTGGCCGTAAACATGGGTGCCGTTGATGTTGTCCATCGTGATCTTGGAATACTCCACACCTTCTTTTTCACTCGGAGCAGATACCAAAACGGGATTGGCGGGGATGGCTTTAAGCTGCTTGATTTTGCCCTGCCAGAACGCATCAAAATCCTCCGGGCAGGGAGTCCCCTGCGTGAATTTTTCCGGCGCCACGACCGCGCCGCAAATCCCCTTGATGCTATTGGGTGGTTCCCCCGCCGTGAACAATACCAGATCGGAACCATAACTCTCGGGCGTGAAGGTCAGAGTGGCCTTGTTGTCGGTCAAAGGAAGTTTGCCTTTGGCTACCTCGACGACTCCGTTCCTCTTGATAAGATAGGAAACACTCGTCAAATGCTTCCCATCCTTGGGGGGCACGCTGATGGACCAATTGATTTTTTCTCCTTCCTTGTAAACCCCATTGGGATGATCCGGCTGAGCCGTAATGGTGTTTGGCACCGGTGCCGCCCCCAAAAGATTAAAGGATATGGCTAACAGCGAGAGCGCAAAGATTGAGTTTCGGCGGAGGTTCATTATCGGATTAGACATTTCCAATATTGCCAAGTCACGTAAAAAATCAGCCCCGCTTTATAGTTTTGCGCCTTTGCCCCTTCGTGGTAGTTTTGCGCCGTGGAAATGGTCACCCAACTTACCAACGACCTTGTCGCATCCTATGCGCAGTTTGGCGGTATCAATCATCTCGACGGCAAAAACCTGCCGTCGAAGCGCGCCATCACGGCGATCTCGCAGGATTTGCTGCGGCTGTTGTTCCCCGGTTTCTTTGATGAAAAACTGATCCACTCGTCGGAGATCAAGGTGGAGACGGCGGCGTTGCTGGATTCCATTTTCGGCAGACTCGAGGACGAAATCCGTAAAAGCCTCGAATACCAGCCGCCCGTCGGTCTGGCGAAAAAAGACATCGCGCCCGAAGCGCACAAGCTGACCGTGGAATTTCTCGGCGGCCTGCCGTGCATCCGTGAAGTATTGCAGACCGACGTGGAGGCCGCCTTCAACGGTGATCCGGCGGCGGCCAGCAGGGAGGAGATCATTGTTTCCTATCCGTTTGTTGAGGCCATTTCCGTGCAGCGGCTGGCGCATGAGCTTTACCGGAAGGAGATCGCGCTCATCCCGCGCATCATGAGCGAGTGGGCGCACGCGCGCACGGGCATGGACCTGCATCCGGGCGCGAAGATCGGCTCGCACTTTTTTGTGGATCATTGCACCGGCACGGTGGTCGGTGAAACCGCCATCATCGGCAACCATGTGAAGATGTATCACGGCGTGACGCTCGGCGCGAAATCCACCGCTGCCGGCCAGTTGCTGCGCGGCCGGAAGCGCCATCCCACCATCGAGGACCACGTGACCATTTATCCCGGCGCAACCATTCTCGGCGGCGCCACCATCATCGGCGCGGGCAGCACCATTGGCGGCAACGTGTTCATCATGGACAGCGTTCAACCGAACTCTCTGGTCATCTATGACGGCCTGGATATGCGCGTGCTGGAGAAGCAAAAAAACACCGCGCTGGATTTCCAGATTTGAGCCCCGTTTGTCCGGGAGGTTTTTTTGAGCGCGACCGGTTGCTGGTTTCACCAATAATTACAGGCTTTTCATTCACCCGGGTTGCGGGTATGCTTCCCGTTTCAGTCGCGGACAACATTATTTAAATCACATGGCCAAACTTTTTCTCGGACTCGATTCCAGCACGCAAAGCTTGAGCGCCGTCATCATTGACCTAGATGCCGGCAAGGTGATTTACGAAAAATCGCTGAACTTCGATCAGGCGCTGCCGCAGTTCAAAACCAGGAACGGCGTGCTGCCGAATCGCGACCCGCTCGTGAGGCACAGTTCGCCGCTGCTTTGGGCCGCCGCGCTGGACTTGCTGTTTGCGCAGATGAAAAAAGACAAGGTGGCGCTCGGAAAAATCGTCGCCATCAGCGGCTGCGGCCAGCAGCACGGCTCGGTTTACCTCACGGAAAAAGCCACGGAAGCGCTGGCCAATCTGAACCCGAAAAAATCGTTGGTCGAAAATCTGGATGGCATTTTTGCGCGCAAGACCTCGCCCATCTGGATGGATTCGTCCACCGCCAAGGAATGCGCCGAGATCCGCAAAAAACTCGGCGGCATCAAGTTCACCGCCTCGCGCACCGGCTCGGACACCTTCGAGCGGTTCACCGGCCCCCAGGTCCGCAAGTTTTACAAGACCGAACCGAAAGCCTACGAAAAGACCGCGCACATCGCGCTGGTCAGCTCGTTCATGGCGTCCCTCCTCGCCGGCAAAATCGTCCCGATTGATTTCGGCGATGGCGCGGGGATGAACCTCATGGACATCCGCAAAAAAAACTGGAATCACGACGCCGTCAAGGCCACCGCCCCCAGCCTCGTCAAAAAGCTGCCGACCCTTGCGCCCTCCGGTCATGTTGTCGGCCCGGTCAGTCCTTATTTTGTCCAGAAATACGGCCTCAATCCCGAAGCGCTTGCCACCGTCTGGACCGGCGATAATCCCGCCAGCGTCATCGGCCTCGGCCTCGTCAAGCCCGGCCAGGTCGCCATCAGCCTCGGTACCAGCGATACGTTTTTCGGCACCATGCAGAAATGCCAGACCGACGAGAATGGCGAGGGCCACGTCTTCGGCTCGCCCACCGGCGACTACATGACGCTCATCTGTTTCAAAAACGGCTCGCTCGCCCGCGAAAAAATCCGCGAGCTTTACAAGATTTCCGACTGGAAAAAATTCGGCGAACTCGTCGCCTCCACCCCGCCCGGCAATAATGACGGCGTACTCCTGCCGTGGTTCGAGGCGGAAATTGTCCCGCGCTCAAACCAGCCCGGCATCCACCGTTTTGATCTGGACGAAAAAAACGTGGCCGCCAACTGCCGCGCCATTTTCGAAGCGCAGATGCTGTCCATGCGGCTGCATTCGCAATGGATGCAGGTCGCACCGGAAAAAATCTTTGTCACCGGCGGCGCCGCGAACGACCGCGCGTTGCTGCAGGTGCTGGCCGACGTGATGAATTGTAGCGTGCTGCGCATCGAAGTTTCCAAAAGCGCCGCGCTCGGGGCGGCGCTGCAGGCGGCGCATGGATTTCTCGCCCATACCGGAAAAAATCCGAAGTGGGACAAGCTCGTCGCCGCTTTCACCAAGCCGGTGCCCGGCAGCGAAATCCATCCGGATAAGAAAGCCGCCAAGGTTTACGACCAGTTGCTGGAAAAATACGCCTCCTGCGAAAGCGACGTGCTGGAAATCGTTTGATTCCTGCCGGTCACCCCGGCGGAACCGGAGCGTCGTCTCCAGCGGCTGGACCTCCACTAGCTCCTTGCCCGCCGCCGTGCCGCCGAGCTATTGCAGTTTTTCGCCCGCCGGTTAGCTTATTTTGGTTCGGTTGATGAATCCAATTCATCCGGGTCTGCTTCTGCTGATTGAACATCAGCGAGCAATGCGGCAGTTTCAGCAACTGGCAGGGCTTCAACTTTTTTAAGTTTTTTTTCCAACTGGCGGCTGCGGTGGGCTGCTTTTTCAATCGTGTTGCCGGTTTCATCGAGTTTCTTTTTGATGTTGTCCAGCAAGTCGCCAAACTTTCCAAAGTCGGTTTTTACCGCGCCAAGCACTTTCCAGACTTCGCTTGACCGCTGTTGAATGGCGAGCGTGCGAAAACCCATTTGCAAACTGTTCAACAAAGCTGCCAGCGTTGTTGGGCCAACTACGACGATGCGGTATTCACGTTGGATCGTATCAGCCAATCCAGGCCGGCGCAGCACTTCTGCATAAAGCCCTTCGGTGGGCAGATACAGAAGGCCAAAGTCCGCCGTGTGCGGAGGTGCAAGATACTTGTCGCGGATATCTCGTGCCTGTGAGCGCACGCGCGCCTCAAGACTTCTCGCCGCCGATTCCACGGCTTCGGCATCACTGCGTTCCGCAGCGTCTACCAGTCGTTCGTAATCTTCTTTGGGAAATTTGGCGTCAATCGGGAGCCACACCGGCTTGTCACCATCCTCGTCACGCCCCGGCAGCTTGATGGCAAACTCAACCAATTCCGATCCGGCGGGATTGGTTTTTACATTGCGGGCGTATTGTTCCCGCGTAAGAATTTGATCGAGCAAGTTTCCCAATTGCACTTCACCCCAAGTTCCACGCGTCTTTACGTTGGTCAAAACTTTTTGCAAATTGCCGACGTCGGCAGCCAATGTTTTCATTTCACCAAGGCCGCTATGCACCTGCTCCAGCCTGTCGCTGACCATTTTGAAGGATTCTCCCAGTCGCTTTTCCAAAGTTCCTTGAAGTTTTTCATCCACGGTTTTCCGCATCTCTTCGAGCTTGGTGGAATTGTCCGTCTGGATTTGTGCCAGCTTTGCCTCCACCGCGCCTTTCAGCTTGTCCAGCTCCTTGCCGGTCTGCTCGGCCATTTTGGAAAGGGTGGCGGCCAGCTCCATGCGCGAATCATTCGACGCCTTGCTTTGTTGCTGGCTGGCAGATTCCAGTTTGGTTTCGACAGCGGATTTTAAGGCTTCGAATTTTTGCTCCAATGATTTGATGGCATCTGATAGTCGTTGTGTTTGTTCGTTGCGTCCTTCTGTGAGTTGCTTTTCCACTGTTTCACGAACACCATTCAAACCTTGTTGCATCTGTCCTGACAAACCCGAGGATAAATCACCCTTCATTTTTTCCACTCGTGCCGCCATGTCCACGTTGGCTTTTTGAAATTCATCCGACAACTTACGCTCAAGATCGTTGAACGGTTTGGACAAATCAGTCGTGCCGCCGTGTGAACGGACAAGCAGCCAGCCGGCGAGCAGGCCGAGTCCACCGGCGATGATGGCGGTGACGAGGATGGAAATTCCGAGTGGCATGTTTAATTTACGATCTTCGATTTACAATTTACGAGTTGATGGGTTTGAGGCGCGTCAATCGTATATCGTAAATTGTAAATTCAAAAGTGCGCGATGACTTCAATCTCCACGCTCGCGCCTTTGGGCAGCGCCGCGACCTGCACGGTGGATCGCGCGGGGAAATTCTCTGTGAAATATTTCGCATACACCTCGTTCATGGCGGCGAAGTCGCCGAGGTTGGTCATGAACACCGTGCTTTTCACGACGCTGGCGAAGGTCAGCTTCTGGTCGTCCAAAATAACTTTCACGTTTTGCAGCACGCGCTCCGTCTGCGTCTTGATGTCGCCAATGACGAGGTTGCCGGTGGCGGGCTCGATCGGAATCTGGCCGGCGCAAAAGAGCAGGTCGCCGACGCGGACAGCGTGATTGTAGGGGCCGACGGCGGCGGGTGATTTCGCGGGTTTGATGACGGATTTGATTGCCATAATTGCGAGGCGCAGTGTTGCCCCTTTGAATGGCGAGGTCAAGCTGACGCGTGCGGGTGTTGCCGTTTGCAGTCAACCTGATGTTAGCGTTGCAGAATTTACCTGAGTCTCCATTGGACAATCCTTGGAGCACCATCACTGGGCTCGTCAGCGATGAGCCACACCTTGCATTGAGGGCACTCACCCAAAACCTTCCAGACTTCAGTTGCGACATAACCTTTTACGCATTCGTCACATTTAGGACACCGCCCAGCAAACTCTGCTAAATTAGACGGGGCCGGGTAACATGATGGCAAAGGCGTAACCGCTATCTGTCTAGTCAAGCAACCAGACAATCCGATTACGACCAGAAACAAAACAGCAAATACCAATAAGCTACGCATACGCCTCCTATGGCAGTTCAAATCATTCTGTGGCCGCTTGGAGGGAGATGGCGTTCTCCTTCACCTCAGCCCTCCCGCCGGGAGAGGGAAACCGCCGCCGGCCGCTGCCTTAATATCCGTTGGTTAATCGGGCTGTTTGCCGCTTTCGTCAAGCCGGGAAACGGGAAACGCAACTTCCAGCGGGAGAACACGTCGCCAGCTCAATGCGGTCACAGTTTTAATTAAATCATTCTAATTGATTTGCCCTAATCTTAATGGGCCATGGCGCCCGACAATACCGGATAGCAGGTGAATACTTGGTTCGTCACCTGCCAGTAAGGCAGATATTCATGATCGGCGTCGCCCGCGATGGTGAAATGCAAGGGTTGTCCGGGCTTGGGGACGAGCTGCCTCACCAGGTTCGCCGGACTGGACGCGAGGGTGGCACCGAGCTTTTCATCCACGGAGCCAACCACGGCCAACAGAATCGGGCCGTATTCCAAGGCGTAACGTTCCTGTCCGGCGACGCGCTCGGCCCCTTCGTAGCGCGTGAGCTTGAAGGCCATCGGCAGTCTGAAGGTGATGGTGTCGCCGTCCGACCAGGTCCGGTCCAGCACCGCATAGCTGCCGGGTTTGCCGGTGGCCACCTTGGTGCCGTTGACCAGAATGGGCATTTTCGCGGCCGCCCACGCCGGCACGCGCAGACGAAGTTTGGCTTTCGTCGGTTGGGACACATTCAGACTCAACCGCACCTCGGGATGGAGCGGAAAGGCCGTTTCCATCTTCAGCTTCAGCGCCTGGCCTTTGATCTGCCAGTCAATCGTGGAAGGCGCGAACAGGTCGATCAACAATCCGTCATCGGCCAGCGTGTAGATGTATTCCGGCAGGGAGCCGTAGAGCCGCGTGCCCTGCCCTTCGCAGCAGGAGTTGATGCAGAGTTTGCGCTCAAAATCCTTTTTGCCGGCCAGATGGGCGTGATAGAAAATGCCGTTGGTGCCGAACTGGTTGGCCAGCCCGACGTTGTAGATGGATTTCTCGATCTCATTGACGTATTTCTCCGCCGCCGGATACAGCAGGTGGAAGCGCTGGTTGTAGCGCACCCAGAACACGCTGCCGCAGAGTTCGCCGGTGTGCTTGTGCAAGAGATAGGACTTGGGCGGATACGCATCCTCCTCGCAAATCGCGATGCTCCCGCCGACGTGTTCCCAGTAATCATGATAAAGCTCCCAGCCGCCCAGCGTCGCTTCCAGATAAAGTTTATTGCCGGTCGCGCGATAAAGGTCCAGATACGGCTCCAGCGAGGTGATGAGGTAATTGTGCGGATGATCGTAGGGATATTTCCAAATGGCTTCCAGCTCGCGGCCGGCCAGCTGCTTCAGCCAGTAATTCTCTTGAAAATAGCG
The DNA here is from genome assembly GCA_903922735.1 of uncultured Verrucomicrobia subdivision 3 bacterium. Taxonomy (GTDB): domain Bacteria; phylum Verrucomicrobiota; class Verrucomicrobiia; order Limisphaerales; family UBA11358; genus UBA11358. The sequence continues at coordinate 10,781 of CAIXUZ010000081.1, read as the reverse complement.
CTGGATGACTTGCAGGTCTTCCGGCTGGCCGACCGGCGTGAAATACATGCGTGTATTGGCAATCATCCCTTGCACGCCCTGTCCCGCGCGCCGGAGCAGCTCCGGCAGGTAAGGATTTTTGTCAAACCAGTCGTAGTAACCGCGTAACAGCGGGAAGGCTTTGGGGTTGCCGGCATAACCGGCCTCGATCAAGCCGTGCGTCAGCCAGGCGCGGGTGTAGGCGGCGCGTTCGCTGGTGAAAATCGTGTCCTCCGGATAAGCCATGATGTAGCCATTCGGCTGGCGGCAAGCTTCGATGCCGTCCACGAGCGAGTTCATGCGCGAGCGCAGTTCCACATCATCCAGCCAGCGCAGCGTGTTGCCCGCGCCCATCAGGAAACGCCCGGCACAGGAACCGGCGAGCGCCTCTTCCCAGAATTTATCCGGCTTGCGCAAGTCCGGCGGATTGGGCTGGCCGGCGCGCGTGCGAAATTCCCGCAGCATCTCGTCCACCGTAAAGGCTTTCAGCAGATAGCCGATGTTGTTGCGCACCGCGGTTTCAAACACCCCGCCATCCAGTCGGACCCCGCGCAGCGGAACCTGCGCCTGATTCGCCACCGGTTTCCATTGCGACGCCGGAATGATGTTGCCGGGATTATCGGTGACCACGCCTTCGCCTTGCGGCCGGGGATGGCGCGTCAACAAGGTCACGCCCAGCTTGCCCTTGACGGAATCCGCCACCGGCCGGCCCTCGGCCGTATCCCGCCCGCCCGACCAGACCTCCAGCTTGGAAAGTTCAAACTTGCCCTTGCGCAGCCGCGTGGCCGTCAGGCGCACATAGCGGCCGCTGACCCCGCTGGCCGGATAGATGCCCACCACGTCGCCCGGGCTCGGGACATCGGCGCCCGTGCGGTCGGCGATCATCGTCCCGGTTTTGAATTCCGGTTCTTCCGCCGCTTCAAGTTTGAAGCGGACCGGGAACCCCGGCGCGTCCGTGCCATAGCCATTGAGAAGCGGCAACAGTTTGACCGTTTCAATCTTGATGGATCGGCCCAGATCCACTTGCAGCCATTGGACCGCATCGTTGCTGCCGGCGGATTTGAAGACATAACCGTGCGGCGTAAAACGGGCGATTCGCTCCACCCCCATCGGCGCATCGGCGGCGCCGGCGATAAAACTAATCGTCAATAAAGTGATCTGGATCAGTCGAGTGCCTCTTTTCATAATTTTTGCTCGGGTTGCATAATGCGGGTGGATTTTAATTAATGTGGATTTTCCATGGAGCTCTTGTCCATGACCAGTGCGGGTATTTCCCAAGATTCTCTTCCCTCACCACCGGTATGCAAGCCCTTTTTTAGAGCACCCGCCTCCGGCTTGCAGAATGAAAACCGCACTCCTCGGAATTTTCAAGCCGACTCTTACCGACTTCTCGCATCAAAGAATTCGATGAGTGAATAAGCCTCCCGGTTGACCGCCCGGGCGCGGTCCAGCAGGGGCAGATGCGGCCGGCCTTCCAAATCGAACATCCCTTTGTTCGCCCCGCCGGCGGCATCCAAAGCCACGGATTCCTTGGGGTCATCCAGATACTTGAAAAAGTGGAAGCCCACCACATTCTTTAGCTCGAACGCATTGAGGGCAAATTGTTGGTAATAACGGGCGCGATCTTCCTGCGTGTGCACCAGCCAGCCGGCGCCGTGGGTATTGGCCAGACCCGGAACATCCATGGCCTTCGCATACCATTCCGTGAAAATGATCGGCTTGCCCGCCCAGGCTTCCCACTCGGCAAGCTGTTTCGCCTGCGGTCCCCAATACCCGTAGTAGTTTATCGAGACCACATCATGATACGGGGCCATGGCTTTCCAGAGCCAGGGATTGTCGAATTCGCCTTCATGGTAATTCAGCCGGGAACCAAGATAGAGATGGTGTGTATCGTATTTTCGGATGGCCTTGGTCACAATCCGGTAATAGCGCTCAAAAGTATAGGCGATGAACTCGTACCGGTCGCGCAGGGTGGCCGCCTCGGGATTCGCTGAGCCGCGCCGCGCCTTCAGCCACGCCGCCGCCGCGTCGTGATTCGGCTTGAGGTCGGGATTCGAGACGTCCAGCGCCAGATAACGATCCAAAAGATGCGGGCTGCACTGGATTTCATTGTCGGTCATGATGCCCAGTAGGTTGGGATCATTGGCCGTCTTGGCCAGATCCTGGCCGAACCGGTCGCAAAACGCCTCAAAATCGGGATGGAATATCGGCATGCACAGGCCCGTAAAACCTTGGGTGCCAGAGGCAGGCTGGGTGAGTTTCTTTTCCCGGGCGAATGCGAACATGAAATCCTTGCGCAGCACCCAGGCCAGCGGGGATTTGACCGCTTGCAGCTTCGTGGAAGAGCCATTGCCCAACCCGTTGAACCCGGTGTTGCGAAGCTGGCCGGTGACGGCTTCCGCCCATTGCTCCGAAGAACCGTAATTGGCGGCGCTGTTTTTGGGTTCGCGCACGGTGTTGATGGCCAGGTTAAAATAACGGTGACCAGCGGGGTCAATCAGCCAGTGCCGACCGTCGATTTTGGTGGTGTGGAAAAAGCCGGTGGCTTGCTCACGCGGCCGGTCTGTGCGACCGCCGTAGGAATCAGTCTTCACCGTTGCGCCCGCCGGCTGGTAGCCATCCAGCAATTCCAACAGCCTGGTGGGATTAGCCCGCCAAGGTTTGCTGGACTCAGGACTGTTGCCGTGTGTCTCAACCAGCACCGTTCCGTCTTTGAACCGCGCCGCCGCCGGCATCGACGGGCCGGAAAGATCATAGGCCGTTTTGGTCTGTTCAAATAGCGCGCGGACTTCCTCGGCGGTAAAGCTGCGGGCATAAAGGCGCAATTCTCCAATCCGCCCTTTGAACGGGGGTTTGGTGTCGCCCAGGCCCTTGCCCAAAATCAGTGGTTGGCCATTGTTGAAGATACGTCCGGTGTGCGGTTTTTCGCTGTTGAGCACACCGTTGATAAACAGCCGGGTGGTGGTTCCGTCATAGGTGCCGACCAGGAAAGTCCAGGTATCGAGTGGAAATTCTCGGGTGGTCTCCACCAATGCTTTGCTGCTCCCCTTATCACCCCACAGCCCGAAAATCACCCGCCCGTCCGAGGCATACATGCCGAACATGGGCGTGGTCCAGCTATCGTTGGTGTGCGGTTGCCCGAAGAGCGGGGTGTTGTTTCGCAGTTCCGCGGCCTTGACCCAGAGGGTGGCGGTAAGCTGGTTGTTAAAACCAAAAGGCTTGGTTTCGCGGATCAAAACATGGCTGCCCCAGCCGTCCAATTCCAAAACCGTGGTGTTCTTCTCTTTGCACAGCACGCCATTTTCGATAACCCCGGAATTGTTTCGGGGAGATTGATCCCGGACGGTTTTGCCATCACCACCGTCAAACCGCCAGCCGCCCACGAGAGCATCACTTGGGGCCGCGGCCGCGAGAGTGCTGGCCAGACCCAGGCACAAGGCCGCCAGATCAACATGAAGTTTGGTCATGCCTGCAGCGTAAAGTCCAAGCAGTTTGCGTCAAGTGAAAGTCACTTCGCTTTGTTCGGTAGCAACCTTGAATGCGCGCTATCCCCGTAGCGGCGTCTCGGCAGTGTGCCAAGATCCCTTCCCAATGGCGTTCGATCATGTCGGCCGCTTGCCGCATCGGGGCCAGCAATCCTGAGGTCAGTGCTTCCGCCTCGGTTCGCACCCAGCGCCGCCAAGCTTCAAAACAGACCCGGACCTGCCCGACAGTGGTTGCCGCATACGCCTTTTGTGTAGTTCCAAGCGCATCGTATACGCCAAGCTCTGACCAGCGGTTTGTCCTTCAATTGGGTCCAGCGTTCGCCTTCCTTGGTCGTCCAGGTTTCCGGATTTATCCGCCCCAAACAACTGCTGTGTTCCAGTTGCTGGCGTGCCAAGTTATCCGTCTCTTCCACCCGGATCAGCCCGCTGTTCTTTGTAATCCATACGTGCCACCCGCCAAGCTTCGCCCAACGCCCATATTTGTTGAAATACTTTTTCGGGAATCATGCCCGATTTCACCCCGTTTTCCCCTTGTGCTCAACCTTTTTACCCATTACAAACGTCGCAGAAGCAACCATTTACCAGCCATGAAAACATTCAGTTTGGCGCTTTCCAGTGTCCTTGCGTTTATTTTGACATCTCCTGCGCAAGACGCGCGTTTTTTCCGGGTGGCTGGGCCGGTGCCGACAAAAATAACCGCCTTCAGGCAAGATGGCATGTTGCAGTGGACCAACACTCCGACTAACGCCACTTTTACCGTGCAAACTGCAACTACTTTGAGCGGCGTGGGTAATTGGGTCGATTATGTTCAAGTTCCCGTTACCAATGGCGTAAACACCAATCGGGTCTTTGATCCCAACCCGCCTTCCGGCATGGCGCTCATTCCCGCCGGCAGTTTCACGATGGGCGACAATCTGGATGGTGATAGTTCTGCGCTACCCTTGCACAACGTCAACGTTTCGGCGTTTTACATGGACAAGAATGATGTCACGGAGTCGCTGTGGTCGCAGGTCTATCATTGGGCGACTAACCACGGATATAATTTTGATAATCCCGGCTCGGTTTATGATGGTTACAGCAAGGGGCCGGATTATCCCGTGATGAATGTGGATTGGTATGATAGTGTAAAGTGGTGCAACGCGCGGAGCGAGATGGAAGGGAAAACGCCGGCGTATTATACGAGCGATAGCCGGGCGATGATCTACAAAAGTGGCCAACCCGATTTGACCATTGGTTGCGTGAACTGGAACTCGGGTTATCGATTGCCAACGGAAGCGGAATGGGAGAAGGCGGCGCGGGGAGGAACCAGCGGGCAGCGGTTTCCGTATGGCAGCACCATCACTGAAAGTCGGGCGAACTACTATGCTCAACCTTCAAGCTATGCGTATGATTTGAATTTTTACAGTGGCTACAACACCAACTATAACACCGAATCTGAGCCCTACACGAGCCCGGTTGGCTCGTTTGCACCGAACGGATATGGGCTTTACGACATGACGGGAAATGTCTGGCAATGGTGTTGGGATGGGTATGACGGTTACGGGAGCGCTTCGCAGACGGATCCGCGTGATGCCGCGTCAGGCTCCAACCGGGTGCTTCGGGGCGGCAGTTGGTACGACGTCGCGTTCTCCTGCCGGACGGCGTCTCGCTACTACGGCGGCCCGACCGTCAGCTACGACGGCGGTGGGTTCCGTTCTGTCCTCCCCCCAGGTCAGTGAGCTAAACGGGGGGCGGAGACTGACTATGAGGAAAATGGAATTCATTTCAAATCACAACTGTTTATTTATGCGTGTGTTGATCCATTTTATCGGCCGATTTGGATTGGACGGTGACCGTGGTTGAACCAGCCCATTTCTGACTTTCCACTTTTTCTGAAAACCCCTTAACTTCCACTGCGTAATCGTCCGGGTTTTCGTCGCCACCAGTTAAACGGTTACGAACTCATTTGGCATCGTAAGGGCGGGATTTTGCCGGCGCCCCGGCTTTTGGCCGAACTGGCTTCGTAGCATTTTGATGCCGGCGGCTGGATTATGTGCCGATGATTTGGCGCATGCCGTCGTGAAAGGACAGGCCGAGGACTTGGACGTGGAAGTCAATGGCATTGCCGGCAAGCCGCTACGCGCCGGTTATTTATTCTGCGATAATCTGCGCCATCTGCGGGCCCAGCCGGCAAGGGGTCCGGTCTCAAGTTTCAGCCCTCAAGTCTGGGTTCCTTTACCCTCGGTTGCAGAGCGCCGATCTCCGATCCGGCGCGTTGTTTGCCTCATCCCGTATCCCGCATCCCGTATCCCGCATCCCGTATCCCGCATCCCGCATCGAGCATCCATCCGCATTTTTTAATGCATGCAGTTAACCGGTTCAGCGCCACCGGCCGTTATAATTCTATCTTTCAAAAGACAGATCAGTGATTAGAATTCGCGCATACCCAATTATGAATCATTTGATTGCCCGCTATAAATGCATCCGCCAGGTCGCGCTGATGCCGGTTTGTCTCGCTCTCCTGTTCCTGCTGGGGCCGCTCCCGGCCATCCGCGCCGCCGACCTGTTTGTGGCCCCGGATGGACGCAATGACAATCCTGGCACCAAAGATAAACCGCTCCAGACCCTCGACGCCGCGCGCGATGCCGCGCGCAAATTGTCCGGGGCCAAAACCATTTTTGTCCGCGGCGGTCTCTACGAACTCAAACAGACCCTGGTGCTCGAGGCGAAAGATTCCGGCACCCTCTGGCGCGCCTACCAGAACGAGCAGCCGGTCGTGATCGGCGGCCGCCAGATCACCGGTTTTACCCCTTATAAAGGTAACATTCTCAAGGCGCCCGGCATCAGCGGGGTTTATTTCCGCCAGCTATTCTTCGACGGCCAGCGCCAGCAACTCGCGCGCTATCCCAACATGGACCAAAAAAATCCTTATGGCGGCGGCTGGGCTTATGTCGATGGCAAATCGTTGCCCATGTATAAGGATATTCCCGACGAAAACAAACACACGCTCAAGTTCAAGCCGAGCGATGTCCACCCCTGGGCGCACCCGGATGAGGGCGAAGTCTTCATCTATCCCCGTTACAACTGGTGGAATAACATCGTCCGGATCCAGTCCATCAACGCCGCCGCCAACACCATCACCCTCGCCAAGGATTGCACTTATCCCATCCGCCCGTTTGACCGTTACTATGTGCAGAATCTTTTCGAGGAACTCGATGCGCCGGGCGAATGGTATCTGGACAAGAAAGACTGGACGCTTTACTTCTGGCCGCCGTCGCCGCTGGCCGGGAAACCGCTCTACGCGCCGACGCTGCGCACCATCCTCGATATCGGCTCCGGCACCAGGGACGTCACGTTTCGCGGCTTCACGTTTGAGTGTTGCGAAGGCACCGCGATCACGCTCCGGAACACCACCAACTGCCTGATCGCCGCAAGCACCATCCGTAATCTGGGCGATTACGGCGGGAGCGGTGTGAGTGTCGGTGGTGGCTACCGGAACGGCGTCGTCGGCTGCGATATCCATGATATCGGCAACTGTGGCATCGGCCTCAACGGCGGCGACCGCATCAAACTTGTGCCGGCCGAAAACTACGCCGACAACAATTACATCCACCACATCGGCGTTTACCACAAGCAGGGGGTCGGCATCAGTCTCACTGGCTGCGGCAACCGCGCCTCGCACAATCTCATCCATGACGGCCCGCGCATGGGCATCCAGTTTGCCGGCAACAACCTCGTCATGGAATACAACCACATCCGCAACACGAACCTTGAAACCGATGACACCGGCGCCATCTACACCGGCGGGCGCGACTGGATCGGCTCGCGCGGCTCCGTGATTCGCTACAATTATCTCCACGACATGACCGGCTACGGCCACAGCGACAAGGCCAACCGGGAAACCCCGACGTTTGCCTGGGGCGTTTATCTGGACGACAACACCGGCGGCGTGGACGTGATCGGCAACATCGTGGCCCGCTGTTCGCGCGCCTCCATCCACCTCCACAACGGCCGCGACAATTTCATCGACAACAACGTCTTCATCGAAGGCGGACTGCAGCAGATTGAATACAGTGGTTGGACGCGCAGCAACCGGATGTGGGTGACGCATCTGCCCACGATGATCAAAGGCTACGAATCCGTCGCCGACCAGCCCGCGTGGCAATCCATGCGCAACATGAAATTGCATCCCACCCAGGCGGTGCTCCCCGACAACACCATCATGTCCGGCAATGTCCTGACGCACAACCTCACCTATTACGAAAATCCGAAAGCGAAACTCTACGCCTATCGCAACCTCTCGTTTGACCACAACCGGTTTGATTCCAATCTGGTCTGGCATGCGAATCTGCCGCTGGATACCGGCCTGCAAAAAGCCAAAAGCGCCACCGGCCCCAATCTGGCCCCCAACCCCGGCTTCGAGCTGGCCGATGAAAAAGGCGCGCCCAAAGACTGGCACTGGCAGGTCCGCCCCAATGATTCCAAAGCGGCCCTCGACCCGGCCGTGAAATTCTCCGGCGCCCAATCGCTCCGCCTCGACGGGCGCGGCACCAGCTCCGACGCCAAGCACAACCAGCTCTGGCCCAATTTTGTCAGCGCCGACATCCCGGGCAAGCCGGGGCAGGCTTACCGGCTCACCGCCCGCATCAAAGCCGCCGAACCCAATACGAAATGCTCGCTGCTGGTCCAGAGCTACCAGGACAAGGCCTTTTTCTGGAGCAAGGAAACGGCCGCCGCCGCCGGCACCGATTGGAAGGAATACGAAGTCACCTTCAAATTCCCCGCCCCGGGCGATGCCGACTACAAGGAACAGATGAAATCCTTCCGGATACGCCTCGATGTCCGCCAGCCGGCCGGCACCATCTGGATCGACGACCTTTCATTGCGGGAAGCCGTCCAGCTCGATGGCTGGAGTTCCTGGCAAGCCGCCGGCAACGATGTTCACTCGGCGGTGGCCGATCCGCTCTTCGTGGACGCCGCCAAAGATGACTATCGGCTAAAGCCCGGCTCGCCGGCGTTCAAACTTGGCTTCAAGGCGATTCCCGTCGAAAAAATCGGCCCCTATCGGGATGAACTGCGCGCCACCTGGCCCATCGTCGAAGCCAAAGGCGCCCGGGAAATGCCCGCCACGGGGCTTTGAGCCAAGCCTGGCGGCATTGCCCGTGGTCGCGCGAAGGACGCGGAGAAAAACGAAAGGGAAAAAGCCTTTCCTTCGCCGCCTTCGCGCCCTTCGCGCGACCGCTCAAGATTTATCGGTCCGACTTGGCGCTCTTGGCGCCTTGGCGGTTGCCTCCAAAAATAATTCAAAATAAATGTCTGAATTTCCGTTTGGCGGACATTATATGGGTAGATGAGCGAACCGACCGACCACGAACTCCTGGCCGACTACGCCCGCACCGCGAGCGAGGCGGCTTTTGCCCGGCTCGTCGCGCGGTATATCAATCTCGTCCACTCCGCCGCGCAGCGTTACGCGGGCAATGAAGCGCAGGCCGGGGAGATCACGCAGGCCGTCTTTCTCATCCTCGCCCGCAAGGCGGGCCGCCTCTCCAAGGATGGGCCGCGACGCCACGTCGCCTTGGGCGGCTGGCTTTACCAGACGGCGCGGCTCACGGCGGCCAACGCGCTGAAAGCCGAGACCCGCCGCCAGCTCCGCGACCACCAAGCCTATATGGAATCCCAAGAGAACCGGGCCGACGCCGCCGTGTGGCGGGAGATTGCGCCGCTGCTGGACGACGCCATGGGCAAACTGGGCGAGACCGACCGCACCGTGCTGGTGCTGCGGTTCTTTGAGAGGCGGACGAATGCCGAGACGGCGGCCGCGCTGGGGCTGGCCGAGGGCGCGGTGCAGAAGCGGGTGCAGCGCGCGCTGGAGAAACTGCGCGCCGCCTTTGCCAAGCAGGGCGTCACCCACACCGCCCAGGCCATTGCCGGCACCGTCACCACCAACGCGGTGATGCTGGCGCCAACTGCGTTGGCTGCCAAAGTTGTCCTGATTGCTGCCAAAGGTGCGGCTGCAACGACCGCCATTACTTCCCTTGTTAACGGAACTTTAAAACTAATGACATGGGTGAAATACAAATTAGCGGTTTATTCTGGCGCAACCGTTGTGACAATCGGAGTCGTGACTACAATAGCCGTATCGGAATACCAAGCTGACAAATACACGGGTTCAACTTCTTCTGTTTTTCAGATTCGCAGGGTATTTAATACTTCGTCCGTTGATTCCGAAGACAAAACGGTTTCAATTACGAACATAAATTCCGGCAAAGTGTTTCAAGAAAACCTCCATGTGCAGAAGACAGTTCTGCTTGATCAAACGGCGATTGCCTCGGCTTCAATTTCCACTAATGCGTATATTGGACAACCGATTGACATTATTGTTGATTTTACGCTGACACCAAGAGGGAAGAAGCAATTTGCCAAAATTACCCGTGAAAATATTGGTCGGCGTTTGGCAATCATAATTGATGGCAGAATTATCAGCGCACCAAACATTTGGGCGGAGATTACCTCTGGCAATGGACAAGTATCTGGTGGCTTTTCTTTTCAAGAAGCGACTCGGTTGGCTACAATCCTCAACAAACCGCCAGTTAACTAAAATGAAAACGCATCGTATTCTAGGCATCCTTTGGCTGATGTATTGCGGTTATAACACCACTAAGCTTGTTTGGTTTTTATCACAAGTCGTCCGCGTTCCAACTTTTAGACCGCAAACGAATTTCTATGTGGCGATTCTTTGCTGCCTCGTGTCCTCATTCGCGGTTGTGGCGAGTTGCTTCCTGATTCGTGGCGCACGGTGGGCGCGTATATTTATTGGTTTGTTTGCGATGCTGCTTTTGCTTTTGTCAATTGTTCAGATTTTTCAAGGAATGGTTTTGTCTGTGTTCGACGGCATTTGTGTTGTTTTTGCTCTCGTTTCGATTGTGCTCCTATTTTTACCAAGACATGAGCCAGTCTCCTAGTTTCGACCCCATCGAAATGCTCGTCGTCGAAAAGGTGAAATAGCTTCACGACCTCCCTCACCCAAACCCTCTCCCCACGGAGAGGGTTTTGCTGTTCCCGCGTCCGTGGCAAAACCAGCACGGCCTTGGCCGGACATTCATCCAAACAAACCGAAAGTCCGACCGGAGCCAGCGCCGTAGGTGCGGAATCTTTGTAGCCAGCCATCCGCCAACATCATCAGCTCCGTAGGAGCGGCATATTCCGAGGTCATCGCGCTGCGATGACCGGACGGCGCAGCGCGCCGTCCCTACCAAGCGATGTCGCTCCTACGGAGCTTTGATTTTCTCGGGTCATGGT
>CAIXUZ010000080.1 GCA_903922735.1 uncultured Verrucomicrobia subdivision 3 bacterium | reverse complement strand
CTGCGACGCGGTGCCGGTTGTTTCCAATAATTTGGGTGATTCATTTTCCATGGGCGTGATTGTTTCCATCTTACCATGCCAAAATCATCTGGTGAACCGGACCTGTGGATAGCGCGTTTGGAAAAGATTTGTTATGATGCTCGACATGGAGAAACCGTCACGCGACTTCAAGGGCATCTGGATTCCCAAGGAAATCTGGGAGTCCAACCAGCTCTCGATCATGGAAAAAGTTTTGTTCGTGGAAATTCATTCGCTCGACAACGAGCGCGGTTGTTACGCTTCCAACCGTTACTTTGCCGAATTCTTCGATGTCAGTGAGCGCCAGATTCAGACCCGGATCGCCGGCTTGAAGGCTAAGGGATTTATTACGGTCATCATCAAAAACCGTTACGAACGCGTCATGCGCGCCGTGGGCAAATACGCCCGCGTGCATGGCGAACAACTAAAACAATTGCGCCAGGATCAGGCCGGATTGGTCCACCGGTTCCGTATTGGAGGTATGAAGAAAACTTCATAGGGGGTATGAAGTTTGGTTCGTTCCCCCTACGAAGAAAACTGCGTGATAGTAATACAATGAATAAACCAATGAATAATATCCGGGCAGTTCTGGTTAAGAAAAAAGGCCGCACCCAAAATGGTCCAGCCTCTTCCGCGATTTAATGAAAGCTATTTTGCCTTTGGCCAATAACCCGCCGCCAATCCCACCGCATCAAAGATGTCCATCCGCGGATCTTCGCTCATCCACGGACGGCGCTTGGGCGGCAGACGTGTCCCCAGTTCCACCGGAAATATTGCCGCCAGCGTTTCCGCCACGGCCTGCTTGGTTCCCTGCTTGTTGTCCAGCAATTGCAACCGAACCTGCGTGTTTGTAATCAAACGCACCTTGAGCGGCTGTTGCTTCGCCCAAGTGACGATGTTCCGGTGCAGGGTCTTGATGCGGGCCGCACGGCGGGTGTCTGCGGCATTCACATCCGGCAGCACCAATACCTCCGGTTGATAAAATTGGACGAACTTTTTCACCCGGGTTAATGCGCCGGCATTTTTATGGCGCAGGATGGCCTTGTTGCCGCAGGCAATGAGTTTGTCTGGACCCTCCATGACGGCGTAGCCGAGGCCACGACTTAACGGTGCGATGGCTAAAATACGAACGGTTTTGTGTTTAATCATTGGTTTGATGAATTAACGCTGGCTGGTTCAGCCAGATGAATAATGGCTTGCTGTTTACGCACATCCGGTTTTCGCGCCTTGCGGAAGTTCAAAATCTTCGCGCGGGCGGCCACGTTCTGTTGGGCCTGCTGATACAGGCCGGCAAACAGTTCGCGCACTGGCAGGCCATAGATCGCCTCATAAGCGAGGGCGTCTTGCAGTGACGGTTCGCGGACGAAGTTTTCGTCCCGGCACACCTTGTTCCCTTTGTTCATTCCCGCAAGGCCCAGCAGAAAACCGACCTCTTCCTGGGAAAGTGAAAGGCGTTTACGCTGGGTCTGTAGATAATTGGGTAATGATTTCATGGGAATGATGTGAACCTGATGGCGGTTCAGAGTTGAACCCTAGCTGACCAGTGAAAAATCTCTGAGACGTGTAAACTTGCCAAATCCGGCAAGTGTGGTGTAGTTGGAAGAACAGACGCTATTTAACTACATGATAATCATACCATTATATCAACTGTTTGTCAAGTTGGCGACGCCCTACCCAAAAGCCTGAAGCCATGCTTAAATGGATAGGCCATGGAGATATATCTACGCATTCCCAAGGGATGGTCGAAGCCGGTGCCAAACCGGAGCCAGGCCACATGTGATTTGGACGGAGCCAAGCTCTGGATCGGCCCCGGCAACCAGATATACTGCGACCAGCACCACACGCTGGAAATGGTCGCTTCCCTTCCGAAGCCTGCGGAAAAAACCAGCACGATCCTGTTTTAGTTGCACTCGACGGGCTACAAACATGGTTTGTAGGGGTAAATCTACCCGGACTTACGAATTCTACGGCTTAACCGCCGCACCACTAGCTCCCCAACGTGTCGTCGCGCTACCGCCCGACTTATCGCTTTCTCCCTGCGGGCTAGCCGGGTAAATGACACCTAGCCGTTGTCCTTTACCAAAAAGCGATAAGTCGGCCGGAATCG
>CAIXUZ010000079.1 GCA_903922735.1 uncultured Verrucomicrobia subdivision 3 bacterium | reverse complement strand
GCAGGCGCATTTCCCGCTGTCGGTGCCGGAGATCAGCAGCGACCTGAGTTCCTCCGCCGATGGGAGCATCGATAAAAGCCTGGTGCCGGCCGCGCCGGAGGCGTGGCAATGTGTCGTCACCGTCAGCAGCGGCATCGACCCTAATCAGGATTTGTCCAATTGCACATTGCTCCCCGTGTTGTCCGGCAGTGCGGACGGCGGCACAGTTTGGACGAAGCATGGCGGTAACGGCGGGATCGCTCCGCTGGTGGCCATGCGTTACCGGGTGGGCGGCCAGTGGAGCCCGTTCTCCAACTGGGTGATGTCCGAGTCCTAGCGGACGGCCACCATGAACCCCAACGGGGTTCGAATCATTCAGCCCAGGGTTGGTCCGAGCCGGAGGGGCGAGGAACTACCCTGGGTCATCGTCCAAACAAATCATTCAACCCTGACAGGGTTGAACTGGTTTTCCACGAATACCCGGTGTAGGTGCTGACGCACCAACACCGGGCTGAATGATTTAATCCCTTCGGGATAATGCCGGGGCGGCCACACCTTCCGGCGGGGGTGCTTGCGCACGGCCACACCTTCCGGTGGTTTACGGTGCGATCTTTCGCGAATAGCCCAGCACTTCAGTGCTGGGTTTGACGGGGGGAAACAACCCAGTCCCGGATGGGACGGCAGAACTAGGTGGCCGTCCGCAAGGACCTTTCGTCCCTCACGGGACTTTGACATTTTGCCAATCTATTACCCAGCCATGAATGGCTGGGCTATTTTCACTTAACGGGCGAAAGATTGTTCAGACATTCATTGCTTGACCAACCGGTAAGCGAGGAATACCGTCGGTTTCATGGAAAAAACCGTGCCGCACGGTGCGGCAGAATAACGATGTTGGGCGGCTTTCACGCGCATGAAGATTCGCAAGATATTTCTCGGATTGCTTCTTGGACTTTTCAGCCTTGAGGTACTTGCTGGCGTCGGGATCCACCTTTTCTATTATTCGAGCCTTCCGGTGTCGCCGGACGAGAAGACTGGGCAGATTTGCCGATTGGTCGTCAATCATGGCTTTGTTCGTTATGGTACGGAGCGAGAGCTTCATATTTTTCGGACAATTGATGATTTACTGCCGGTCGCTGGTCTTTTATTCCTATTAGCAGTCGTGCTAGGTTTTAGTTGGGGCATTTTCAAGATAGCATCAGGCAGGAAACTTAATGAGTGATAGAAGGACTATGCTGAATACCCAATCACCGTCGCCAAAGTCTGATGGCGTTGGCAGATTCAGGTTGCGCATTACTTCGGCATGATTCAGCTTTTGTTCATCAGATCATGACAGCCAATCAAAATCGTCGGTCTTTCATCAAAACGGTGGGGATTGCCGGCGCGGGTCTGGCTTTGAGCCAGGCGGCGCTGGCGGAATCGTCCGCGCTCCGGGTGCCGCAGCGCAAGCTGGGACGGCATGAGGAGCTGGTTTCTGCGCTGGGCCTGGGCGGCTACACTTTGTCCGTGGCCAAGTCGGTCGCGGAGGCCATCCGGATTGCGCATGAGGCCATTGATCATGGCGTGACCTTTTTTGACAATGCCTGGGAATATAACAACGGGCGGGCCGAGGAGTGGATGGGCCAGGCTTTGGCCGGCAAGCGCAGTCAGGTCTTTCTGATGACCAAGGTGTGCACGCACCGGCCCGGTCAGTCCGGCAAGGAGAAAGCGCTGGCCATGCTGGAGCAGTCTTTGACCCGGTTGAAGACGGATCATCTGGATCTCTGGCAAATCCATCAAATCGGTTCGGAGGCGGAAGCGGATTCGATTTTCATGCCGGGGGGAGTGATTGAGGCCATTGAACAAGCCCGCCAGCAAGGCAAGATCCGGTATTGCGGTTTTACCGGCCATCTGAATCCCAAAATGCATTTGCGCGTCCTGGCGCACCAATATCCGTTCGACACGGTGCAGATGCCGTTGTCGGTGTTCGATGCCCACGCGGAGGGTTTTCAGAAACTGGTGCTGCCGGAATTGCTGAAGCAGGGGATTGCGCCGCTGGCGATGAAAACCCTGGGCGGCAACGGCCGGTCGGTCAAGGACGGCTTGATCACCGCGGAGGAAGCCTTGCGCTATGCCTTGAGTCTGCCGGTCGCGACGCTGATCTCCGGCATTGATACATTGGCCTGGCTGAAAATCAATGCGGGCGCGGCGGCGAATTTCAAGCCTTATACTCCAAAGGAAATGGCGGCGCTGGAGCAGCGGTGCGCGGATAAAAAACAGTATGAGCCCTATCGGAGCTGGGCTTACCTGGATGGACGCGCTCAATATCGCGGCCTGGCTTAAAGCGATGCCATGTCGGGGCGGGGTTTAGAGGCTGGGCTGGCGGTCGTTTCGTTTCACCCACTTGTAGCACTTGATCGAATTCCGCCAGAAATACTTTTCCGCCGCCGCTCTTCCTTGTCCCTTGAAATATTCCTGAACCAGTTTGAATCCCGCGGCGAACGGCAGCCAATTGTCGCTGTTGGGCCAGTCACTGCCATACAGCACGCGGTCGCTGCCGAAGACATCCATGATTTCATCCAGCCGTGGCCGGTAATAATCCAGGTCGGTGGGAATCTGGCCGTTTGACCGGCGCAACACCTCCGATACTTTCACATAGACTTGCGGGCGCTCGCGCAAAGCTTTCAGGCTGGCATCGTAGGTCGCGCGCAGCGCCGGTTCGGTGGGCGGGATCATTTGCGGCAGATGATCGATCACGATGCGCAATTGCGGAACCAGTTCGCTGATGCGCACGACATCCGCCAGCAATGAGACGCTGGGATTGGCGGTATCCAAAACCAGGTCGGCCTCGGCCAGCGCTTTGAGGTCCGCGATGAACTCGGGCCGGTCCAGTTCTTTGCCGGATTGTCTGCCCAGTCCATAGCGGATGCCGCGGAACAGGGGATTCTGTCGGAAGCGATCGAGGTTCGCCCGGAACTCGGGCGTGCCCGGCACGAGATTGCCAATGGTTCCCACCATGATGTCATCTTTGGCGGCGACATCTAAAACCCACTGGTTGTCTTCGAGCCAGCTGCTGCATTCCACTTCGATGGCGCCCACGACGCCCAGCGGCCGGGCGATGGAGCGGTATTGTGCCGGCAGGGAGGTTTTATAAAGCGCCTTGTTTGTCTTTGGCGGCCAGGGCACGCCTTGGGGGCGGAACGGATCATAGAGGTGGATGTGAGAATCAATGACTGGAATGTCGGTCGCCACCGTCTTGCCCGGGGCGGGAAGAATATCGGCCCAAGTATGATCCAAGCCAGCCTGGAGCGCCGCTCCGGCCAAAGCGACGGTGCCGAGAAACTGGCGGCGCGAAATGTCAGGGTTCTTAATCATGGCTTCATTTGCCCGCTTGGTGGTTCTTTGGCAAATCAAATTGCATCCGCCGCGGGTAAACTGTCCGGAAGCAGGGCAGGGGTCGTTGATTGATTTTCACGATTCGAGTATTAGATGTTCAAGCCAGTGTGGAGTAATACTGTTAGATCAGACAACTTAAAGTTTCGATCTAATTGCCCCGAGTCACCTTTGTATCATGCCGTGTTGGTCAACCCGGCCCGCGATCTATGATGGGGTATGATTATTCTCTTTCAATATGAGCCGTCTTATGGTTTACTGTTATTACTATGAGTCTAATAAACATTACACCTGCCCAACTCCGCAAAGCCGCCGATTTAAAAGAGCGGATTGCCAAACTCCAATCCGACCTCGCCGCCATCTTGGGCAGTGAGGCAAAAGCCGCGCCGGTTGCCGCCAAACCCGCGGCCAGGAAATCGGGAATCAGCGCCGCCGGTCGCGCCCGGATTGCCGCCGCTGCCAGACTCCGCTGGGCTAAGATCCATGCGGCCCAAGCCAAGAGCGCCCCCAAAGTGGTCGCCGCCAAACCGGCCAAAAAGAAGTTTGTCATGAGCGCCGCCGCCAAAGCCAAGATCAGTGCCGCGGCCAAGGCCCGTTGGGCGAAGATCAAGTCCGGCAAGAAGTGATCTAATTGATGGTGCAAAGGCCACTCTTGATTGAGTGGCCTTTTTATTTTAGGTTTCTGCCAAACCTGAAATTGATCAACCTATGAATCGTCGAAGCTTTATCACTCAAACCGCCGCGGCTCTGGCCGCCAGCTCATTTTTACCCGGTCAAACCAAATCCCAAGAGATGACTTTCCAAAAAGCTGATGGCGCAAATTACGCCCCCCGCGGCAAACCCAATCTCGTGGTCAAGCCGGGCGAATTCGTCATCGCCGTCGCCCGGATCAACCACTCCCACATCTATGGCATGTGCAACGGCCTCACCGAGGCGGGGGCCACCGTCAAGTGGATCTTTGATGAGGATGAGGGGCGGGTAAAAGCGTTTCTGGCCAAATATCCCCAAGCGAAAGTTGCCCGGTCGCTTGATGAAATCCTTTCCGATCCCGAAGTGAAGCTCGTGGCTTCCTCGGTCATCCCTAACGAGCGCGCCGCCCTGGGCTGCCAGGTCATGACCGCCGGCAAGGATTATTTTAGCGACAAGGCGCCGTTCACGACCATCGAGCAGCTGGATCAAATCAAGGCCACGATCGCGCGGACCGGACGCAAGTATATGGTTTACTATAGCGAGCGTCTGCACGTCGAGGCGGCGATGTATGCCACGGATCTGTTGGAGCGCGGCACCATCGGCAAAGTGATCCAAGTCGTCAATCTCGCGCCCCACCGCCTAAGCCTGAGCACCCGGCCCGCCTGGTTTTTTAACCGTCCTCAATACGGCGGCATTCTCTGTGACATCGGCAGCCACCAATTCGAGCAGTTCTTGACCTATTCAAAATCCACGGAAGCCATCGTTACCAACTCGGCCGTGGGAAACTTCGGTAACCCCGATCATCCGGGCTTGGAAGACTTTGGTGAAGCCTCGCTCATCGGCAGCAGTGGCGCCTCCAATTACATCCGCGTCGACTGGTTCACGGCCGATGGCTTGAGCACCTGGGGTGACGGCCGCTGTTTCATTCTGGGAACCGAAGGCTCGATTGAGCTGAGAAAGTATGTGGACGTCGGCCGTGAAAAAAGCGGCAACCATGTCTATATCATTGATAAAAAGGGGGAACACCATATCAATGTGACCGGGCAGGTCGGCTTCCGTTTCTTCGGCGAGTTCATTCTGGATTGCCTGCACCGCACTGAAATTGCCATGACCCAGGCGCATGCGCTTAAAGCCGGCGAAGTGGCCGTCAAAGCCCAGGAAGCGGCCCGCCGTTTAACGGGCCAGCTCAGCTAGGCCGGTTACTTTGCGGCGCCAGTCGGCAAGTATTGGTCGAGTATGGGTTGGATGGCCGTGGCCCAGATTTTATAACCCTGGGCGGTGGGATGGGTTCCATCCGGCATGACTTCCTTGCTGATGGTATTATCGGGACTGAGGAATTTGTCGCCGAAATCAGTATAGATCACCTTGCCTGACTGGGCGAGTTTCGGGAGCAATTGGTTCAGGGCTGCGATGCCTGTCCGGTACTTGCTGCCCGGTTCCTTGCTGGGGAAGGTTGCCTGCAGCACGATCACTGCCTGCGGACAGACTTCCTGGTATTTTTTGATGATGGCGGCGACGCCGTCAAAAATCTGTTCCGGGGTGTTATGAAAGATATTGTTGTGTCCGATCATCAGGAAGATGAGTTTGGGATGCATTCCCTTCGCTTGGCCATGACCGAGCCGATAGAGCACATGTTCCGTCCGGTCTCCGGAAATACCAAAGTCGATGGCGTGATATTTGGCCTCATACGTCTGCCAGGTTTCAATGCCCTTGGTCCGGAAGGCATCGGTGATGGAATCGCCGTCGAAAATAACCTGGGCCGGAGCGGCACTGTTTGCTTTTTCCGCAGCTTGGAGCCGTCCCTGAAAATTCGCGGTCCACTGAGGCAGCTTGTCCATGCGGGGAACCGGAATGATCGCGGTATTGGCAGTGACCGCCGGCGTGGAATCCGTGGCGGGTGCCGACCGTAATTCATTTTGAGCTGCGCCGAACGCAATACTTAAAGCGAGGATGACCAGACGTGTGATTTTCATATTTGTGATGGGCAAAGTTATGCCAAGCCGGGAAGTTCGGCAATGGCTATTGATGCGAACGGCTGCTGTTCCATGCCACCCGGCAGCCTAGAGTTCAAGGCTTTCAACCATGGCCCATGGCTGGATGGTGGAAATCAAGATGCCAAAGAAGCAAGTATTTGACCCCTTTAATATGCTCTGGCCATTCGCTGTGATTACTTGCAGCATTCGACTATGTGGAAATTGACTGAACCCTGGTGGGAACTGGTGATCCGGTGCGTCATCGTTTATTTTTTCATGCTCTTTCTGCTGCGGATCAGCGGCAAAAGACAGATTGGTCAGCTGGCTCCGTTCGATCTGGTTTTGCTGCTCGTCTTGAGCAATGCCGTTCAGAATGCCATGAATGCGGGCGATAATTCGCTGCTGGCCGGCATCATCCTCGCCACGACGCTCGTTGCGTTAAATTATCTGGTTGGGCTGGCCACTTATAAAAGCAAGCGGCTTGAGGCTTTAGTCGAAGGCCGTCCCGAAGTCCTCATCCACAATGGCAAGCTCTACGCGAGCGTGATGAAGCGCCAGCAGATCACCCACCATGAATTGAATGCGGCTTTGCGTGAAGCCGGCTGTGCCAGCATTGAGGAGGTTCAGTTCGCGGTATTGGAGAACAACGGGAAGATCACGGTGCAAACCAAATCCGTTAGCGCCCCGTGACGGATTAGCCGGGGCTGAACCTTGATCTTTTGTATTGGCGAATTAACGCCACGACTTTTCCCGGCTCAATAATACTTGTTGCGGAAATAATACAGGGTCAATTTCTGCCCCTCCGCAACGTTGATGGAATAAATATCCAGCAGATTAGTGATGGTGGACAGCATCCACGGATTCCTGAGATTGTCCCCGTTCTTGGTGTAAACAAGGTCATCGGCCAGATAAACCGCCGAATGAATGAATTGCTGGTCGGGGGTGGCAAACATGATCACATCGCCATAGCGCGGATCGGTGGTGACCTGAAAATATTCTGTCTTCAGTTTTTCCAGGATATAATTGGGATCGTTGAATTTAGGATCGGGCGGTTCACGAAAGAAATTCAACGAGGTCCACATGCAGTCCTGTTTGACCGCTGGCCCGTTCAGTGGATTCTGCGGGACGGGATAGGTGTAAAGCAGTTGCGTGGGGAGTGGCGGCAATAGTTCAATAATGTCCAACTGGCCGCCGCCGGGCGTTTTGGCCAATGATTCCAGCAAGGCTCTCACATCCGTTGACCAACAGGCCTTGCCCCAATAATTTACCAGCGTATTGATGTCCGCCTCCGGCTTCACCCGCAGTTTGAGCAGCATGGTTTGCTGCCGGGAAATGGCCTTCATGAAATTGTGCTTCTGTTCGTACGTGGACAGGGAGCCGAGGACATGCGGCAGGCAATAACAAATGAGGTTGTTGCCGTATTGCCAGCTAACTTGTTTGAATAGTGATACGGCCTCTTTCGACACGCCATTGGCCTCGGTCATATACTCCAGAATTGAAGCCGGCATCGCTTCCCTTATGCCATTATTTTCCATGGCCAGGGCTAAAATCTTGTAAATCCCTGTGATCGCATTTTTGGGCAGATTTAAAACGACTTCCCGGGAGGGATTCATCACCAACCCACCAGCCCGGATCACAAGTTGCGCCGGATCCAGAAGTTGGTTTTGCTGTCGGTCCGAAAGATTCAGGGTTTTCAGCAATTGGGCCAGGCTGTCCCGGGTATAACCTTTGAAAAACCAACGAACCGGCATCTCTTCGGTGTTTTTCACGTTTAACAGTTCAGTCGGTGCGGCAATTGAAATGGGCAGATATTCCAAGTTGCCCCAAGGGCCGTCTTTTAAGGGGAAGGTCCCCACATCTCCCGGATAGACATAAACCACGGGCTTGGATTGTGGCAAAAGCTTTACACTTAAGCGCCCCATTAAGAAGATGCCAACAGCCAGCAGCGCCAAAAGCGGGAGGGAATAAAGTAGATGTCGGTATCGTAAACCGGTCGGCCGGTTTGGCGGCTGACCGGAAGCGGTCAAATTATCGTAATCAATGTGGCTTTGCTTGCTCATGATTTGTGTAAAGGCATAGTCTTGCACACTTTAGCATCTGCGCAAGTCGTTCCCGATGCATAAACGACGGGGTGAGATCAACCCGCTAGCACCTTACAGCTTGTCTGAAAATTCCGAGGAAAGCAGTTTTCATTCTGAAGACTGGAAGGCGAGGCGTGACGAGAGAAATATCATACAGTTCGTGAAAGTGTGAAAGTTCTTAACTTTGCACATTCTAGCACCCGCCTCCGCTCATGCTCCATGCTTTCAGCATTTCAAGTTCAGCGGTCCTGCTTTTTCTCAAAACGGATGCGTGCTTCGGCGGCATCATACCAGAGCACGCCATCATTGACCATTGTGGCAAAGCGATGGTCCAGTTTGCCATCCATTGGTTGTTCCAGCAGCGTCCCTACGGTCTGGGCGAGCTGGGTAACTGACTTGCTGTCGTTGGAAAGATAAATTGTTCGCCCGTCGCCGACCATGCGGGTGGCTGCTTTGATTGCCTCCGGCGACCATACTGAAGCTGGCTGGCCGGCGAGCAGCCGGTCACGCCAGGCGGACTGATCGTAAAGCCGGCTTCCCGGCGGTTCGTTTTTCGCGGCCGTGACGACCATCACTCCGCCGTTCTTGACCCAGGACTCGATGGCCGCGGCGGCTTGGGGTTCCAGCACCGGCGATTCCGGCAACACCAGCATCCGATGGCCGGCCAGGTAACCGTCGGCCACCGACCGGCGGGTCATAAAATCCAAATCAGTGACATCGCGCAATTGAAGCGCGAGCTGATGCGCGCGGCCGAGCGCGTCGGGTGCCAGCGCCCAGGTTTCGCGTGAAAGATAAAAGGCGGTGTCAACTCGGGGTTGGCGCGGGGTGGCCCAGGCGGCGTTCGCCTTGAAATTCTTCAGCGCCGCGGCATTGCCCATCACGTTGTCGGTGTAGTAATGCAACTGGCGCGCGCCGGAGGCGGTGGCGTTGTAAATGCGTGCGACCACGCCGCGCTCGTCCACCTTGCTGGCCGGCTCAAAACCGCAGAAAGTCTTGTAAAATCGCGTGGCGCTGGCCACCTCGCGGGTAATCACAAAATTCCGCGCGTAATCGCTGCCCTCGTTGGTGATCCGCACCCCGGCGCCATCCGGCGCAATCGCCGCGGCTTGCTCGGTCATGTCGGCGCCCAGCCGGGGGGTCCCGTCGCCTCCGGTGCACAGATAGATTTCCGTCTGGGGAAAATACTTGCGGGTGGTTTTCACCCAGAAGACCGCCCAATCGGTCATCGCTTGCTGATACCATTCCACGAAGTCCGCGCGCGCGCGGTCTGATGGCGCTTGCTCCGGCACGAACGGCGCAACGCTATCAAAACCGGCATGGGAAGTTTTCCAAGCCGCGTTTAAAGCGGCAATCGTCCCATAATGCTTCTTCATGGCCGCGCGAAATGCGGCCGCCGCATAAACATCGCCCGCCCACCAGCCAAAGTGATTGTGATATTCGCCGGTAAGCCGCGCCGTCCAGCCGCCCTGGGTCCCTCCGCTCGGGTTCCCGGCCGGATAAATGCTCTCGCCAAAAATGCCGGTGACGCCGAGCAGCACGGATTCAATGATGCCAGTGTCCCGGTATTTGTCGGCAAACGCTTTGATGAATCGTTCCACATACGGGCGCCACTCCGGGTTGAACAGGCTTTGCACCTTGCTTTCCTGGCCGTGTTCGAGGCAGCGATAGCCATGCGAGTGCGGTCCGTTTTGAAACCAGAGCGGCGTTGCATAAGCCGGGCCGGCGATCAGAAATGGTACCCACTTCAGTTTCGCCCGTTTTAACCCCGCCGTTTGTTTGTCCCATTTGCTCCAATCCCATTGACCCTCTGCCGGCTCGACTCCCGCCCAATCCACATAGCTTTCCACGCTGGTGACGGACAATGCCTTGAACAGCGCTGCCTGATCCGGTGACGCGTCGCTGCCAAATGTCACCTCCATGCCCGGTGAACGCGTCACCTCGAATTGTTTCAGGATGTCCGCATCCAATGGTTCATCGGGATTGAAACCCGCTGGCTTATGCAGGGAAACCGTGATGGTGCGAACGGCCAGTCCGTTCCGGCATAAGCGGAAATCGGCGTGGTAGTTTTCACCGTGCCTCAAACTCGCTGCCGGAAGACAGAAATACCCTTTGCGCCATTTGCCCGTGTTCGCCAGGAGGAGCGCTTGTTCTGCTTTGCTATAGCGGGTCTCAAGCGTAGGCGCGGCACTTTGCTGGTCATATTCGAGACTCAACGAGCCGGCGCTGTCGTCTAATACTTCGACGGTCACATAAAGATCCGCCGGTCCCGTCCGGTAAGCCGGATGGTTGATGGCAACATACATATAGGCCGACCGTTCACCTTTGATCCGGCGGACCGGCACGCCTTGGATTAACTCGGCCACATTCACGCCATCGCCCGTTGAAGGAATCGACAGGCCGGTGACTGTGGCGGATTGGGCAAAGTTGACAACTAGGTCCGGCCATTCGTCTGCCCAAGCCCTTGTCCAAATCATTGCCAGTATGCCAATCAGAATGCGTGCTTGGATCATGAGTGGCATGATAAAATGCGACGCGCCGATTATGCAGCAACGAAATGACGCTAATTTGGTTATTGAAGAAAGTATTGCAGGATTTTACATCCGTCATCCCTGCGTCTCTAAACGGAATAGTGTTCATTTGCCTGGTACTGGACCCCGGATATCGATGCGTCAAAGCCTCTGTTTTCAAAGGATATATGGGGTGACGCGCTCCCGCATCGGACGAGGTAAGGGCAGGGGAGTTTGTTGCGGCTCGCTACCAGTGGCTGGACTGGAAGAGCATATCAAGGATGGCTCAGTTTCCGGACGTCGCCGGTTCGTCCCGTCGGGCCCAGCACCGTCGAAGTTAAGACATAGATTTCTCCGGCCTCGTCTTCGCCAAATCCCTTGATGAAGCGTCCCAATCTGGTGTTATTGGGCCAGAGCTGGAAGGGGAAGCGTTCCCATATGCCTGGCCTGGTTTGCGAGAGATAATAGAGCTGGCCGTCGGGTGCGCCAAAACTGGTGCTGAAATCGCCGAAAACATATTGACCGTTCATCGCGGGATAATTTGTGCCGCGATAAACAAATCCGCCGATGATGGAGATGCCGGCACTGCCATGGCCATATTCGTAAATGGGATAGTCTAGCGTCGGGACATCTACGCCCAGCGTGGTGGCGACGGTGGTGTCGAAGGCATGATTGCCTTCGAGGATGCGCCAGCCGTAATTGGCCCCCTTGCGCATGAGATCTAATTCTTCCCAAAGATTTTGCCCGACATCGGCGATGAAACCTTGATGGGTGCCGCCGCGGTCAAAGGAAAACCGCCAGGGATTGCGCAGGCCATAGGCATAAATTTCCGGACGGGCACCCGGGGTGCTGATAAACGGATTATCGGAAGGAATTCCATAAGGCGTGCCGTTATCCACGTCCAGGCGCAGAATTTTCCCCAGCAGCGTGGCCAGCGACTGGGCGTTGCCGGTGGCGCCGTGCTGGTCGCCCGCGCCGCCGCCGTCGCCGGGGCCGAGATACAAAAAGCCGTCCGGGCCGAACACGATGTCGGCGCCTTCATGATTGAATTCCGGCTCGTTGATGGTCAGTAGCACGCGTTCGCTGCCCGGATCCGCGAGGTTGGGATTGTTGGTCGAGACTTTGAATTCCGACAGGACCGTCATGTTGTTGAAATTGGTGCTGGGCGGCGGGGCGGAATAATAAACGAAGAAACGGCCATTATTCGTGTAGTTCGGATGGAAGGCCAGGCCCAGCAAGCCGCGCTCGTCGTAGGCTGGGGTCAGCGCCACCATCCGGTTGGAGATGTCCAGGAACGGCGTGGCTGACAGATTGCCGGCGCTGTCCACAATCCAAATCTGGCCCGTCTGATCGGCTATAAACCGCCGGCCCGACCCATCATGAGCATGGGTGAGAACGGTGGGCGCGACCAGATTGGTCGCAATCACATCTAGACGAATTGCCAGACCGGGATTTTGAGGTGGCATTGCATTCAGGCGATAATACAGGGTCGCGTTCGGGCGGAAGGCGGAACTGGCCATAAAGGGTGGGTCACTCAAAAAATTGGTTCCGGAGCGATCCCCGATGATATTGGGCTGCGCCAGCGTCCAAGTGGCGCCGTTGGCCAGATTGGTTGTGTATAGCAGATCATATTTGCTCCTGGTATCGCCCTGCCAGCGCAGGTTAACTAGGCCGTTGGGAATCACTGGTACATTGGCCACCGTGAGCGGCGGGCTGGGAAATTTATTGGACAAAACAATGCTCGCAAACTGTGGCGGATTCACGATCGCATTGCTGGCGGTCACGGTCACCGTGATCGGGGAGGAAATGTTGGTCGTGCCGAGATTGTCGGTGGCAACCGCCTTCAGCGTGTGGGCACCGACGACCAGGCGGCTCAGCAGGCTGTAAGGACTGACAGCCACATGGCCGAGTGGTGCGGCGTTGTCGAAAAATTCCACATTTGTCACTGTGCTGTTGGCGCTGCTGGCGGAGGCAGCCACAATGATTGTCGCCGGATCGGTGTAGAAGTCGCCGTTGGCTGGCGTTACGATAGTCACTGCGGGTGCCAAATTGGAAACCACGGTCACCGTCACCGCGGTTGAAACTGTGGCGGCGCCCAGATTGTCCGTGGCCACGGCGGTCAGCGCATGGCTGCCGATCGCCAGATTGGCAGAGATGAGATAGGGGTTGACCGCAACGTTTCCCAGCGATGCGGCTCCGTCAAAAAACTGCACATTGGTCACCGTGCCATCCGAATCCGTTGCCGATGCGGCGATGGTCACCGGGACGGATGTTGACGGTGGAACGGCGGGGAATACCTCGTTGCTAATCGGATTAGTAAGGGTCACTGCGGGAGGGATGTTGGCAACTGCCGGAGTGGACCGGATGTATGAAAACCCCGGTCCGGCGGGCAATGAAGTGAATTGAAGGGACAGGTAAATATCATCTGAAATGAGGTGCAAAACCAGTTGCTGGCCTGGAAGGTTATGCACCGGATTTCCACCGCCACAGGTAGTCCAATCTGAATAGCTAAGGCTTGCATAATCAGCGATCGCCCCCACCGCCCATTCGGTGTCGACTGGACTCACAAACTTGGTGAAAAAGGTTTCAGATGCACCGTTAAACATTCCGCCCGAGCCTCCACCGCTTGGGGTCCCACGGGTCAGGGATACGTTTGGCGTGAGTTGATCCCGGTTGGCTGCTTGCGTTGGGTCAGGCGCGGGTTGCGAATAGCTGATTTGCGGTCCATTCCAAATGGTGGCCGCGGTCGTCACCGTCGCCGTCAGGATCGCCGCCATCATTAGCGGCAGCCCTCCCGCCGCGTAACCCAACCGCCCCGGTTTGCGTTTTTGATTCCGGATGGGTTGAAACAGCACAGGTGAATTCATGCGAATAATGTGATATGTTTAAAACCTCATGCGGTGCCGTACGCGTCAATCTCGAGTTGAGCTTGGGTTTTGTCAATCCGCTTCATGGGTGGGATGGCTTAAAAGTATTTCCACTGCTTGACTTTTACTGCCGGCAAGGGCAGGGTGCAAACAACTAATAACCAAAATAAGCCAACCATGAAAGTCCATCATAAGGTATGGTGTAGCCGGAATTATTCTTTCGGAAAAGTTTCGGGGTTGATTTGCCTGCCGGTTTTTCGCGCGCTGTTTTTTTTGTTGGCGTTGATCGCCGCCTATTCCGTTCCGGCCCAGCGGGTGGATTTATACGGCAATGGCATGAGCACGGTTTGGGAATGGGTTTATTCTGCCACCAACCTCAACCCGAATGCCGATTCGGATGGGGATGGATATTCGAACTTCAAAGAAGCCATCGCGGGAACGAATCCCTTTGACTCCAACTCGGTTCCCAAAATCTCGCTGTTTTCCGTATCCGGCACGAACAGCGGAATCACGATCCCGGTGCAGCTCGGGAAATTATATCAACTGCAAAGTATCACCAACCTCAGCAGCACGAACTGGCTGACGGAAACCAGCGTGGTCGTGCGGGCGGGAACGAACTTCACTTTTCCGTCTCCGGCGAAATCGAATATGAAATTTTACCGGACCACGGTTTCCGACATGGGCACGGATGGCACCGGAATGAACGACTGGGAGAAATACAAGCTCGGTCTGGACCCCTTCAACCCCTTCAGCAACGGAACGCTCGATGGCAACGGACGGCAGCTAAACGACTACCAGTATGTCACCGGCCGGTTTGGATCCCAGAATGTCATCACGATTGCGGCCACCGATCCGGTGACGACCCAGCCCGATGTCGGCTCATCGGCGACGGATTACGGCACTTTCACCGTCACGCGCGGGGGATTTCCGTTGAATCTAGTCACGGTCAAACTGGCCTTGGGCGGACCGGGCAGCGGGTTTGCGGCTTCCGGCCAGGATTACCTTCCGCTTTCCACCTCGGTGAGCTTTCCCGCCGGCACCAGCACCAAGACCATTACCGTCGTGCCGCTGGCGAACACCAACTTACAGGCGCCGGTCATCGTGCAGTTGAAACTGCTGCCGGGCACGAATTATACGGTCGGCACGCAAAGCAATGCGAGCGTCCTAATATATCCGTCACCGACGTGCACGAATGGCACCGGTCTGACCGGCCAGTATTATACCAATTCCAGTACCACTTACGCCAACGCCGCGAATTTCGCGAATTTGATCACCAATCGCATTGACCCCGTGATTGATTTTACTTGGACCAACGGCACGCTGCCCAATTTGAGCAACGGGCTTTACTCCGTGCGCTGGATCGGGCAGGTGCAGCCACAGTATTCCGATACTTACTATTTTGACGTGCTTTCCGACGATGGCGTGAAACTTTGGGTCAATGACCAGTTGTTGATCGACAAATGGCAGACGCAAAACGGCGGCTCGGAATGGACGGCCGCCATCGCGCTGCAAGGCGGCACTCGCTATAACCTCAAACTGGAATACCTGCAATACACCAACAAGGCGCAGGCGCATCTTTACTGGTATAGCGCCAACCAGTCCAGGCAAGTCATTCCGAGTAATCGTTTGTTCCCGACGAATACGCCGCCCGCCCCGACGGTCATCACTAGCCCGTTGTCCGCGATCGCGTTTGTGGGCCAGCCATTCAGTTTCACCGTAACGGCGGCAAATTCGCCGCTGGGCTTTACGGCCACCGGCCTGCCACCGGGACTGGGTTTCAACACCATTTCCGGTATCATCAGCGGCACGCCCACGGTCGCCGGAGATTTTCAAACGGCGCTCACCGCCAGCAATGCCGTCGGTCTTTCGGCGGGGATTGTGGATATTCTGGTGATTGCCAACAGCAATTCCGTGGTGCAGGAAATCTGGACCAACGTTCCTGGCACCAACATCGCTGATATTCCCGTCGGCACGTCGGCCACGGTGACGAACGTGATTGGAGCGCTCGATGTGACCAATATTGGTGGTACTTATGGAGCCAATTATGGCGAGCGCATCCGCGGCTATCTGACCGCGCCGGCAACGGGTAATTATTATTTCTGGATCGCGGGCAGTGACGCGGCGGAACTCTGGATTTCCAATGATAGCGAACCGGTCAACAAAGTCCGTCGTGCGTATGTGTCGCCCACCAACAGCACCGCTCCTCATCAATGGACGGTGTATCCGAACCAGCGCTCCGGCTGGCTCACGCTCGTTGCCGGCCAGAAATATTATGTTGAAATCCTGCACAAAGCCGGAGCTGCGGCCAGTGACCATTGGTCCGTCGGCTGGCTGCAAGACCCATACGGCACCAACACGACCCCCGGCGGCGTGGTGACAAATTATGTTTTGTCCCGCTATTATCCGCTGCCGCCGGCGTTGGCGCCGGGCACGCTCTACGCGGCGGAATTAACCACGGCGACGGGGGTCACGAACATGGGGGTGGGAACGGCTACGTTGCGCTTGAGCACGGATAATTCCCGCGCCGTTCTCAACTTTAGTTTCAGCGGCGTTCCGTCGTCGGTGATTGGCGAGCATATCAACAACGATCCCTATTCGAGTCATGCATCGGAAATCCTATTTGACATCTCCGCTGCGGTTCCGCAGCCGGATGGTAGTTACGTCTGGCCCATCACCGCCGTGGGTTCTTTCTCGGCTTCGGATGTGCTGGCCATTCTCAATCAAGGCAAGGCCTACCTCAATATTTTGACGGCGAATTATCCGAATGGTGAGCTCGCAGGCCATTTCACTCTTGTCAACGGCACGCAGTCGTTTACGCCGCCGGCCGCACCGCCGGCATGGACAGATGACCATGCCACCGCCAACGGAGCTGCGCGATTCCTCACGCAGGCTACCTTCGGCCCGAGTCCAAGTGACCTCTCGACGGTACAGTCCATCGGCTACACCAATTGGCTCGTCAGCCAATTTGCATTGCCTGCCACGCATCATTTGCCGCTGTTACTGACCAATGGCAATGTCGACCCGGCGTTTGCCTATCTTGGCAATCTCGTGTTCAACACTTGGTGGCAGCAGTCCATCACGGCGCCCGACCAGTTGCGCCAGCGGGTGGCGTTCGCGTTGAGCGAAATCATGGTCGTTTCCGACGTCGGGGCGCTTCAGGACAACGGCCGGGCATTGTGCTCCTATTATGACACGCTGCTGGACAACGCTTTCGGGAATTTCCGCGATCTGCTCAAGAACGTAACCCTCACGCCGGCGATGGGCCTGTATCTGAACATGCAGGGCAACGGCCCGGGCAGTATCATCAACGGCACCCATGCGAATGAAAATTACGCCCGCGAAATCAACCAGCTTTTCTCCATCGGCCTGAACCGTCTCTGGCCCGATGGCACGCTCATCCTGAATTCGCAGGGCAGCCTGGTGCCGACCTACAATCAAAACGTCATCAACGGATTCGCCTCCACCTTTACCGGTTGGAATTACAATCAGGCCAACCAGACTAACGGCCTGTTGCCGACGAGCTTTTCTCCCGCCGCCAATTACACGAACCCGATGGTGCTGGTGCCCAGATACCATGAGCTGGGCACCAAGTTGCTGCTCGATAATGTGATGCTGCCGGCGGCGTGGGGTAACCAGGCAGTCTCCTCCACCTCCACTAACGACGCCTATAGTTCGCAGGATTTGGAAATGGCACTGGACTCGATCTTCAACAACCAGAACGTCGGGCCATATATCTGCCGCCAGCTCATCCAGCGTCTGGTGACGAGTAATCCCAGCCAAGGCTATCTCTACCGGGTTACGTCGGTATTCAATAATAACGGTTCTGGTGTGCGCGGCGACCTGCAGGCCGTCATCCAGGCCATCCTGCTCGACTACGAAGCGCGCAGCACGGATTTTCTGTCCGTGCCAAATTACGGCAAACAACGCGAACCCCTCCTGCGCGTCACGGCGGTGGCTCGTGCCTTTCCGCCGCCGGCACCGATTGCCGGCACCTACACTGAGAATGGCACCAGCACTATTTACATCACCAACTCCGTGCCGAACCGCTTGGGCACCAACGACATAGTTTGGCTGAATTTTACAGACACATCCGGACAGCCGCCCCCCAATGCGCAAGCCTACACCGTGACCTGGCAGAGCCCGACGAATTTCGCCGTCACCGCCCCGGGCTTTCTGTCGGGCACATATCTCCAGACCAATGGCGCGATCACGGTGACAATGTCGGGCCACGGGCTGGCGACCAATTACTCCGTTTATCTCAGCTTCACCACGGGTGGCGCGACCAACGGCGTCTTCTTGGCGACGAACGTGCCTGATACCAGCCATTTCGTCGTGGCGACAGCGGACCCCACGAACCGTTCCGGCAGTTGCCTGCTCTCCCGGTGGACGGGCGGCGGGTTTACGCAAAAAACCAATCTCGTCACCATTTACGCCCCGTTCGCCCACGGCTTAAGCGTCGGAAATACCAACTACATCAACTTCACCCAGGCTGGCAATCCCGCCGACGGATTGTATGTGGTCAACTCGGTGATTGATGCCACCCACTACACCATCATCGTCACCAACTCCACGACCACGACGAGCGATTCGCAAGTCATCTATCCGCTGATTCCGCCGCCGCTGGTGCGCAGTGGCAACGTCACGGTTTCCTGGAATACCTGGGCGCTGAACGCCACCGACACCGGTTTGTCCGCCAGCCTGGCCCAGACGCCGCTAAATTCGCCGACCGTTTTCAATTATTTCTTTCCGTCTTATGCGTTCCCCGGCACGCTTTCCGACGCCGGATTGACGACCCCGGAATTCCAGCTGACCTCGGACACCAGCGTTGCCTGGCAGATGAATTTTATGGAGGGCGGTTTTCTCAATAACACCGGCAACACCAACGGGCCGAGCAGTTTCATCGGCGGGGGCGGTGCGATCACGATGGATTTAGGGCCATATATGACGTCGGCATATACGTCGAATACTGGCATTCCTAGTCTGGTGGACACGCTTAATTCTTTGCTTTGCGCCGGCCAGTTATCGGCCACCAGCAAGACGACCATTGTTAATTTCGTCGCCAATACCAGTAATTTTGCCTACTCCACGCCGCCCGCCTACACCCAGATGCGCGACCGTGTGCGGGCCGTGGTGCACTTGATTCTGGTTTCGCCGGATCACATTATCCAAAAATAAGTATGGACTCTAAATTCTCTCTTGGTCTTCAAAGTCGCCGCGACTTCATCCGGCGCGCCGCCTGCGCCGCCGTCGGCACCGTTGCGCTCAACGCCACTCTCCGCGATTTGCGGTTCATGAACGCCGCCGTGGCGCAGTCGAACATTACGGCCGGTGACTATAAGGCGTTGGTGTGCGTTTTTTTGGCGGGCGGCAACGATTCGAACAACCTCATTGTCCCTACCATCCTGTCCGAGTGGAATAATTACGCCGCCATCCGTAGTTCCGTTTTGGCGCTGCCGATTTCGGGCGCGCCCTATAACGTCATCCCGCTTTCGCCAACCATTAGCGACGGGCACAGTTATGGCCTGCATCCGGCTTGTCCGGAGCTGGCCGCGATGTTCAACGGCACGGGCGCCACCTCCGGCAAACTTGCGGTCTTGTTCAACGCCGGCACGCTCGTCGTGCCCCTGACCCAGGCGCAATACAAGTCGTCCCTCTACCAGAAGCCGCCGCAGCTATTTTCGCACGCGGATCAGGTGGCCCAGTGGCAGACCTCCGTTCCGGACCAGCCGCCGCTCACGGGCTGGGGGGGGCGTATCGCCGACCTGTTGACTTCAATACAACCCAACGCGAAGGTTTCCCTCTCCATCACGCTCAATGGCGCCAATACCTTTGAAATCGGCGGCGCCAGTTCGCAGTATGCCGTCTCCACCTCCGGGGCCGTCGCTCTGTCTGGCGTGACCGGCAACCGGCTCTCGGCGTTGACCAACGTGCTCAATGTGCCCTACGCGAATCTGCAGGCCCAGGCTTACGCCAACGTCGCCGCCCACTCCATCAACACCACGGGCTTGCTGAACACCGCCATCCTCAGCACCGCTGATCCTTCCGGCTCGGTGCAATTCTGGAATACGCCGTTCCCCGGTTCCAGTCCGTTCCAAGTGACAACGCCGACCACGGTGGCCAATGGCACCGTGAGTAAATTTAGTTCCAGTCTGGGGCCTCAATTGAAGATGATCGCCCGCCTGATTGAAGCCGGCAGTAAACCCACCGGCAACTTGCTGACCAGCGATGGCGGCCCCATGAAGCGCCAGATATTCTTTTGCAGCGTCGGCGGCTACGACTTGCACACCGGCCAAACCACCAACAATACGCCGTCCACGGTGATCACCGGATCGCACGCCAACTTGCTGGCGGAATTGAGCCAGTGCCTCAACGCCTTCCAGGCCGCGATGGATCAAATCGGCACGATGCATGGCGACGCCACCTTTTCCCGGCGCGTCACCGCCTTCACCGCCAGCGATTTTGGCCGCACGTTTCCGAGTAACGGACTGGGCAGCGATCACGGTTGGGGCAGCCACCACCTCATCGCCGGCGGCGCGGTCAACGGCCAGCAGACCTACGGCAAGTTTCCCACGCTCGCCATCAACGGGCCGGATGACACCAGCACCGGCCGCTGGATTCCCACCACGGCCACCGACCAATACTTTGCCACGCTGGCCAGTTGGTTTGGCGTGGACAGTGGCAACCTCACCACGATCTTCCCGAACATCGGCCGATTTAGCACGTCGAACCTCGGTTTCGTATGAGGAAATGGTTTCCCATCCTCGCGCTCATCCTCGGTTTGGCGGTGGTCGATTGGTTGGTCTGGCGGCAACATTCCGCGCCCGTTGCCCTCAACTTGCCTGGCAAATCGACGAAGTCATCCACCGCTCAACCTGTCTCATCAGCAGTCGCGACTGCCGCTCCCGCAAAGATGAATTACCCGGAGCCGCCCGCATCTG
The DNA here is from genome assembly GCA_903922735.1 of uncultured Verrucomicrobia subdivision 3 bacterium. Taxonomy (GTDB): domain Bacteria; phylum Verrucomicrobiota; class Verrucomicrobiia; order Limisphaerales; family UBA11358; genus UBA11358. The sequence goes on along the minus strand of CAIXUZ010000079.1, from coordinate 15,147 downwards.
CCGGCGCCGCTGCGACCGCAACTCCTTCCGGCAACCCGTCGGCAAAAGTCGGCGCATCCGCGAGCGCCACTTTGCCCGTCGCCGTCGGTGTCCCGCATGAGCCGGAATTCACCAACTTCCCGCCGGCCATCGTCTTGGAAAAAGTCGCTCATGCCATTCATGACTACGCTTCCATGTTCGGTGGCAATCCTGTCGGCACGAACCCGGAAATTGCCGCCGCCCTCAACGGCAACAATCCCCGGCAGGCGAATTTCATCGATGCGGAAGCCGGCCTGCGCCTCAATGCCAATGGCGAATTGGTGGATGCATGGGGCACGCCCTACTTCTTCCACCAGCTTTCGGGCCGGGAAATGGAAATCCACAGCGCCGGGCCGGATCGCATCCTGTGGACCTCGGACGATTTGATCGCTAGGTGAGACAATCCAGCTTTGATGTTTGAGCATGTTTGCAAAGCCTGGAGCCGTGGGTTTGGCTGCGGGTGGTGGGTGTCAAGTCGCGCTGCGACTTGACCTGACCGCGCAGCGGTCACTTTGAGGCGAGGCCATTTTCCTCACGATTCCGCCAATTCGATTTTGCAAAACCCGGAGTGCAGCCGTTCTCGACCGCTGCAACTTAAAAACATGAAAGTTGGCCGCCACTTTCAAGGTTCCACAGAGCATCTGGCAGATCCATTTTCACTTGGCTGGGTTGAAGCTGCTCGTCACCCGCCCGGCCGTCTGGCTTTGGCCGCGCAATACGGTTTGCCCATCCCGGTTCCAGCGGGCAAGGAGTGTGAGATACTCGCCCATGCCCGTTAACCCATAAGTGACCGTTCCCGGTATCATGGCGGAGAGAACATCCCCGTCGGTTTGTTTGATGGTGGATCGGAACAATTCGCCCACCTTGCCGCTAAAACCATCCAGCTTCAAAAAATCACCCGCTTTCATTGCCGCCATCTGGCCGGGCGAGGGTGGGGGGATCAACATCAAGAATGGCTCGTAGACCGCCCAGTCGCTGGCCTTGGGTTGATCGCCGCACACCAGCAATGCCTTCATCCCTCTGTCATCGGTCAATTCATATTCGTGCCGGTCAAAGATCAATCCCACGCGCGCGATTTCCACGACGGCATGGGCGGTGACGCGGTAGTTCTTGTCGTGCCATTTGCCGGCAGACCCCACCGCCAGCGGCGGTGGACCGGCGGCGATACGTTTCACCGGCGCGACCTCATAATTTGTTGAACACGACAGCCCCCGGCCGAAAATGATGAAAAACAGGATGATGACGCCGGCGGCTTTGAGGAGAAATTTGAAGCCGCTGTCGTAGTGGCTGGCCCCGGCGCCGCTCAAGGCGGATAAGTTGCGGGCGAAACCGGGCTCTGGCTTTAGATTGAAAGCTGAATTCACCACCCCGCTCGTAAGATTGACGCCGTTGTAAAACTCAATCTCCTCGCCCGTCCAGCTCACCACCTGCATGACGTCGCCCGCCTCGGCGTTGAAATAATTCGCCACGTCGCCGACCTCGACGCCCTCGGGCGCCTTGCTCTCGATGTGATAGACGCGCGAGGTGTCCCGTAGCGTCACGCGCACATCGGTGCCGGTGAGATTCAGCGAGTCGCCGACCCGCTTGGTCGCGGCATCCGCCGCTGTCATCGGATATTCCGGCTCGAACATCGTGAACAGCCGCCACTCGCCGCCGCGTTCGGTTTCCTCGTAAACCAGATCCGCGCAACTGCCGTCTCTGGCTTCGAGATTGAACTCGTTCCAGTAGTAAGTTTCGCCGTCATCCGTCACGCCCATGACGACGCGACCGATCAGCCGGTAATCCCTCCCGCCGAAATTGGCGTGCATCCCGATGCGCAGGCGGGTTGGATTGGCAAAGCTCATGTGAAATAATGCGGGATGAACCGGCTCAGGTTGCCGGTGATGCGCCGGGTGTCTTCGCGGATGCCGAGCCCGGCCGCCTCATGGTCGATCACCCAGACCCCGAAGACCGGGTGATTTCCGTCGAAATCAGGAATGTTCGCCGGCGCTTGAAACACAAACCCTTCCGCGCCGTAGCGGCCGCCGTTTTCCTCCACCGCCACGCCGCCTTCAATCCACGAAACATTGCAGCCTTCGCGGCTCAATTTCGGTTTGCGCACATAGCGGCTTCCGAGCGGTTCGGCCGTGTCGTGGGCCGGCAGCAGATTGGGATGGTCGGGGAAAAGCTCCCAGAGAATCGGCAGCAGGCCCTTGTTGCTCAGTAGCATTTTCCACGCGGGCTCAATGAACTGGATGGAGTCCTTGGCCAGATGCGCGCTGAACTTCTCCTGCCAGAGCCATTCCCACGGATACAGCTTGAAGGCGTGCTCGATGCGCTCCTGATCGAGATCCACAAAATGATGGTCGTGTTCATGCCAGCCGATGTCGTCGATGAAGATGGACTTGGTTTTTCCGCCGGCCTGCTCGCACGTGTCGCGCAAATAAAGAATGGTCATCTCATCCTCGGCGAGATTTTTGACGCAGCTGAAGTGGATTGTCTTCCCCGCCCAGCGTTTCCACGCCTCAATGAGCCGCTCGTGGATGGAATTGAACTGGTCGGCGTTCGGGTGTTGCTCCTGCAGCCAGAACCACTGCGTCACGGCGGCCTCAACCAGCGCGGTGGGCGTGTCAGCGTTGTATTCCAGCAGTTTCGGCGGCGTGCCGCCGTCGTAGCTGAAATCGAACCGACCGTAGAGGCTGAAATCATCGCGGTCCCACGATTTCAAAATTTCCGGCACCGCCGCGTCCGCGATGCCCAGGCGTGCCCACCAATGGTTTTTGATGACGGCTTCGGCGGCGTCAATGCAGAGGTAATGCAGCTTGTTCCCGGCCGATTCCAATGCCTCCACCTCGGCGGCGGTCAGCTCATAGCACGCGGATTCGTCCCAGTAGGGCCCGTCGTCATGGGAATGATAGGTCAGGCCGGTGCTTTCCACTTTTTCGCGCCAGTCGGGACGGGGTTGGCAACGGTGGCGTTTCATCACGAATGAAAGCCGGAAGAGCCGCCCCCCCAGTAATGGCCGCCCGAATAGCCGCCAAACCCGCCCCGTGAAACATCCGTCCGGACGGCTTGCGCCAGCTGCACGGCTTCGGGGGTGGGGGAGGAAATGTTGGTGATGCTTTCAAACGGCTGGTCCCCCCACTGGCCGCCATAGAAATAGCGCTTGTTCTGCGGGTCGAAATGGTTGTAGGGCAGGGTGTACCAGTTGCGGAACGGGGCGTGATAATAGCCGGCCCCGGGCACGAAGAAATTGTTGGTGTAAACATTCTCCGCGCTGACCGACGGCTTCGGATGACAGCCGGTCAAGGCTCCGGCGGACAGCCCGCCGAGCAACACCAGCCGGATGCTTTGGCTCCGTTTCACGCTCGCAACCCCGGTTAGCCGAGCATGGAAGCGGCGATGATGATGCTCACGCCGAGAATCGCGGCGGCCGCCAAAATGGCGGCGGCGATGTTTTTGTTTTCGATGATTTCCTTCTGCAGATTGCCGGGCGTGAAGACATCGAACAACTTGAAACCGATGATGGCCGCGGCAATGCCGATGGCCGCGAAGATCAGCACATTGCCAATGGCGGACGTCAACGTCTGGGCATGCCACGACGCGGCGGCGGGCGGAATATCCGCCGCCAGAAGCGACTGGGTGAACAATAGTGCGAGGAGGGTGAGGGGTAGGGTTTTCATGTGCAGGATGATTTTCGACGAGATTGTCTTTCTGAATTTAAACAGTCAATGACAAGAAAGAGCATTTTTTGGAATCACGGCTGGTCGCCTTTTGCCGTCGGGTTTTTTAGAGCGCCGAAATTTCCTTCTTCGCAGCAGGCCACAAAACCTTCGGTGGCGGATTTCAGATCCTCCCACCGGGCGCGGATTTGCCTGGCCTCGGCCGGTGTGATCTGATTGTCCGCGGCGGCCGCGGCGACGACTTGCAGCAGGTCGGCAAATTCCTGAACGATCTGGTTCGTCGCCGGTATGAGGAAGTGCGGATGCGGCGTCTGCCGGGGATTGAGGATGAAGAATCCGCCGGCGCGCTGGCAAAGCCATTGGATGAGCCGGTGATCGTTCGTGCTGCGGAGCAGCGCCTCCATCCGGTCCAGGGGATTGTCCACGCGCCCGGCCCCGGTCTCCCGGGGCGGTTGGGCCCACTTATAAACCATCGAGGTGGAGAGGCCGAGGTCGGCGGAAACTTCCTTGGCGGACTTTTTCTCAAAAACTTCGCGGAGCAGTTCGTGCGATTGCATCGCGCGAAAATGCGTCCGTCGAAAAGTTTTGGCAAGCGGGAAAGGGGCTTGGGGCCCGGCGAAAAGTGGGCAGGGGATGTGGTTCGGGGAAATGAAAACTATGTCCGGCGAATCGACGGCGTGTTGGGGCTGCCCCTACACATTTTCTTCGAGTTGATGCCATGTTGATGCTAAACTAAATCGACGAGAATCCATGCCGCCATTTTTAGCGCCGTAGGCGCGGCATCTTTGTAGAACCCAAACAAAATAAGATTTCCAAGCTCCGTCAGGAGCGGCATCTTCGGCTCATGGCCAACACCTACACGCAAATCTATCTCCATGTCGTGTTCGCGGTTGAAGGTCGTCAAAGCCTTATTATGCCCGAACATAACGACGAACTTCAGAAATACATCACCGGTAACCTCATGGTGGTGTTAATCAGCTGCGGGGCGATTCCAATTTCCCTTGTATATTATCAATGCCATTAAGCCGGTCCTGTGGTTTGATGACGGCATGAAACGGCGCCCTGAAACAACTCTTCGCCTTCCGGCTTGCCTTGTGGTCGGGTTTGGTGCACTAATCTTGCCGCTCACCATTATTGGAAAGGGCTTATGATTATCTACGCTATCTGTCTGGTGTTCGGTTTGATGTTCACACTCATCAGCGCTTTTGCCGGGCATCTATTTGGCGGGCACGATTCGATCGGCACGGATGGGCAGGCGGATGCGGGCTTGGGTTCGGATGGCATGCCCGGCGTCTCCTTTTTGAGTCCCACGATCCTGGCGAGTTTCATCACCGCTTTTGGCGCGTTCGGCTTGATCCTGATGGAGATTCCCGCCACGGCCAGCGCGTGGCTGAACGCCCCGATTTCCTTTTTGATCGCTTTGGTGGTGGCTTTGGGCGTCCTGTGGCTGATGAATACCATGTTTCGCAAGATGCAAGGTTCCAGCGAGGCGCGCGTGAGCCAGCTCATCGGCACCACGGCGTCGCTTGCCACGCCGATTCCGGAAAACGGTGTCGGTGAAATCTCCTATGTTTACGGCGGCTCGCGTTACAGTGCTCCGGCTCGCTCGGAAGACGGTCACGCTGTTGGCGCGGGTAAATCCGTCAAAATCACCCGCATTGTCGGCACCCAGTATTTTGTGAAAGCAGATAGTTGATATTTAAACCAACCCTCAATCGATATATGAACCTTACTCCAATCCTTGCAGACATTTCGTGGCCGACCGTGGTCGGTGGCGTCGGCGCGGTAATCTTCGTCCTGTTCATCTTCGTCATGATCTGGGCGAGCCGTTACACCAAGGCCGGTCCCAACCAGGTGCTGATCATTTCCGGCAGCAAACGCCGCTTGACCGACCCGGATGGGAACGTGCGCGAGGTCGGCTTCCGCGTCGTCAAAGGCGGCGGCACCTTCGTTATTCCCGTGAAGGAAAAAGTGGATGTCCTTTCGCTGGAACTGCTGACCATCGACGTCCAGACGCCGGAAGTTTACACCAGCAAAGGCGTGCCGGTGAAAGTGGACGGCGTTGCGCAGATCAAGGTCAAGGGGGACGACATCTCCATCGCCACCGCTGCCGAGCAGTTTTTGAGCAAGAGCGTGGAGGACATCAAGAACATTGCCATGCAGACGCTCGAAGGTCATTTGCGCGCGATTCTCGGCACGATGACCGTGGAGGAAATTTACCAGAACCGCGACGCGTTCGCCTCCAAGGTGCAGGAAGTGGCCGCCGGCGACATGGCGAACATGGGCCTTGGCATTGTTAGTTTCACCATCCGCGACATTCGCGACACGCAGGGTTATCTCGACGCGCTCGGCAAACCGCGCATCGCCCAGGTCAAGCGCGACGCCATCATCGCGCAGGCTGAAGCCGACCGCGATGCCGTCATCCGTTCCGCGCAGGCCAATCAGGCCGGGCAGGAAGCGAAGTTTCAGGCCGACTCGAAGGTCGCCGAGGCCCAGCGCGATTACCAGTCCAACGTCGCGCAATACCAGGCCACGGTGAACGTGCAGAAGGCGCAGGCCGACCTCGCGTATGATTTGCAGCGCTTCAAAACCGGCCAGTTGGTGAAGGCCGAAGAAGTGCAGGTGAGCATCGTCGAAAAGCAGAAGCAGATCGAACTGCAGCAGCAGGAAATTCAGCGCAAACAAAAGGAACTCGAAGCCACCGTGCAAAAGCCCGCCGACGCCGAGCGCTACAAAGTCGAGACGCTGGCCAACGCCCGGAAGTTCCAATTGGAAACGGAAGCCGCCGGTGCCGCATCCGCGACCAAAGCCACGGGTTTTGCCGGAGCCGATGTCGTGAAAGCGACTGGTCTTGCCGAAGCCGATGCAAACAAGGCGCGCGGTCTCGCCGAGGCCTCCGTTATCGAGGCGCAAGGCAAAGCCACCGCCGAGGCGATGCGCGTGAAAGCTGAAAGCTTCAAGCAATACAACGAGGCCGCCGTCATCGAGATGATCATGCGCGTGCTGCCCGAAGTCGCCGGCAAGATCAGCGAACCGCTGTCCAAGACCGAGAAGATGGTCATCATCAATGCCGGCAACGGCCCCGGCGGCGGTGCCAGCAAGTTGACCGGCGACGTGACGACGATCATCAGCCAGTTGCCGCCCATCATCGAAAGTTTGACCGGCGTGAAGTTTGAGAAATTGCTGGAACAAGTCCCCGCGCTCCGCAAGGCGATGGGCAAAGATGATTCCGGCGAAACCAAATAACCATCTTGTAGGCGCCGAGGTGACGAGGCTCAAAATGAAAAGCATGAGACTCCTCACGTCGTCTCCTACAGGTTGAAATAGAAAGGCCAAACCATGGTTTTACTCCCGTTGCTGTTGATGCTGTTCATCGTGCCGATGGTGCTGCTGGCCTTTGCGTTCTGGGTCTGGATGCTGGTGGATTGCGCCACCAAGGAATCGAGCCAGGGCAATGACAAGATCATCTGGATCCTCGTCATCATTTTCACCCACTGGCTTGGGGCGCTGATCTATTACCTCGTGCGCCGCCCGGAGCGGAAGCGGTTGCTGGGCGCGTGAAATGAGGCGGCAGATCATCCGTCGAGCATGGCCTCGAAACGAATACAAGACTGGTTGAAAATCCGTCGGCGAAATGCCGTGGCTGTATCATGGCTGTATTCGGTGTTTGCCATGGTGGGCGGGGTGGTTGTTTCGCTCCCGTTTTTATTGGTGTTCTATCTTTTTATAAAAACCATGGTCTTGTATCTCATGCCGACAACGCTGCATGCAGAGTTGTGGACCTGCGGGCTTGCTTTGCTGGGCATCGGTTTGATCTGCGCGGACTGTATTTATAGCGAGCGGGACGACCTGTCTTTTATTCCGCGCTGGCTGCTCCGTGAGTTTCTCCATGCCGGTCCGAGGTTGAGTCTGGATGGTTATCGTCACGCCGTTCGTGGGACGTGTCTTTTCCGGATGAATTACGTTTCCCGGGCGGATGTTCTTTCCTATCTTCTGAACAAATCATCTTCGGTTTCAAAGGAAGAATTGTTAAAGGCTTTCCCCGGTCTGAACTGGTCAAGGTTGATCAATGAATTGCGTCAGATTGAAGGGGTGCTTTTCTTGCGCGATTCGTCCCGAGTGTCACTGACTTCAATCCTCCGGTCGGAGCTGTCACAATTAATGGCACAAACGGCTCAGTCGCGCATTGTCGAAGATGCCCCCCAACCGAATCCGGTTGATGATGTGCAGAGTTATAGCCCGTATGATATTCTCGGCCTTGCGCCTGATGCTTCGATTGCTGAAATCAAATCCGCTTATCGCCGCCGCATAAAAGGGTGCCACCCCGACCGGTTTGCCGGCACGGATGAACGATCGCGCCAACTGGCGGAAGAATGGACCAAAGCACTAAATGCAGCTTATGAAACGATGGTTGCCCGCAATTCCGGGCGCGCGTAAATCGTAATTCCTATGACTCGCGAGGAAATGAAGCAGCGGACGAAGCGTTTTGCTAACCGCGTCGTGAAACTTTGTTCGGCGTTGCCTGATAATTGGGTGGCGCGGATACTCGGTAAACAATTGTTGCGCAGCGGCACTTCGGTGGGCGCGAATTATCGGGCGTTATGCCGCGCCAAATCCAATGCGGACTTCATCAATAAGCTGCGGATTGTTGAAGAAGAAAGCGACGAATCGTTGTTCTGGATGGAATTGCTGGTGGAAAACGACCTCGTCAAAGAAACTAAGCTTCGAGATTTGATGAATGAGGCAAATGAGATTCTGGCCATCGTCGTCGCCTCGGCCAAAACCGCCCGCAATACGGGGCGCGCGTAAATCGTATATCGTAAATCGTAAATCCTATAATTCTATGCGACTATTTGAAGCCATCATTGATGCGAATCACCGGGCCGTGGCCGGTGACGCCAGCGCCGGCCTGCGTCCGGCCGATTTTGCGGATAACTTGCCGGTCATCGCTTTGACCTGCGTTGATCCGCGTCTGAACGCCTTTTTCCCGAATGCGCTGGCCTTGCCCGGCGAACAGTTCATCTGGCTGCGCAACGCGGGCAATATCATCACCGGCCCGCTGAGCAGCACCATGCGTTCGCTCGCGCTGGCTTCCGCTGTCAAGGGCGGTGAGGAAATCGCTATCATCGGCCACACGGATTGCCAGGTTTGCAAGGCCACGACCACAACGGTGCTGGACCGGCTCAAAGACCTGGGCGTGGACCGCAGCCAGTTGCCGGAAAACATCAATGACTTTTTCGGCATGTTCGGCAGCGAACGTCAAAATGTCATCAAAGCTTGCGAGTTTGCCCGCTCCAGCTCGGTCATCGGTCCCAAGGTTCCGGTTCACGGCCTGTTGCTGGATATTGTGACGGGCCGGCTGGACTGGGTGGTCAATGGCTACGACACGTTGCCGGCCAATAAGTTGGCGCAGATGCCCAAGACGACCTTCGCCTCCATCGGGAACCCCGGCGCCTTCCAGGATTTTGCGATGGGCGAGATGAAATTTCCCGAGATGAAAATCGGGGACGCGGCGTTGCCGGTAATTCCAACACCACCCAAGGTGGTTCCGCCGGCACCGGCGACAACTTTGCCGCCCAGAAAGACTCACAATAAACTCTCCATTCCACCGCCGCTCAAACCGCGTCCGACTTTTTTTGGCAAAAATTATTAACCCAACTAGCAGCCGATGTGTGTTGAGTGTCTAAAATGTCTGGCTGAAAATCGGATCGTTTAGAACAGATTGAAAAATGATTTCGCGCTTTGAACCCTTGAACCAGCAGTTGCATTCCAACGTCAAGACGCGGGGAGCGTTTCCCCCTCTCCGCGTCGGCGGAGTCAGCGGAGCCGATGGGGAGAGGGCCGGGGTGAGGTGCGCTGTCCCTCCATCTTGGGATCCATGGGGAGGGGGCATCGCCAAAACGAAACTGCCTTAACATTCATGACACCAGCCACAGTTTTATTTAAGCTCGAAATTAATTTATGAACACCAAAAACCAATTCTCCCGTCGTTCGTTTATCGGCACCGCCGTTGCCGCGGGCGCCACTCTGGCCGCTGGCGGGTCTTCCACGGTCGCCGCGGAACATCCCCGCTCCCAATCCACCGGCGGGCCGGGGTCCTTTCCCAAGGATTTCTGGTGGGGTTCAGCCACGGCGGCATATCAGGTGGAAGGCGCCGCCGCCGAGGACGGACGCGGTCCGAGCATCTGGGACACGTTCAGCCATACGCCGGGCAAGACCGACGGCGGGGACACGGGCGACGTGGCTTGTGACCAATATCACCGCTACGCGGAAGACGCGAAGCTGATGGCGGATCTGGGGGTCAAGCATTACCGGTTCAGCATTTCCTGGTCGCGCATCCTGCCGGAAGGCCGCGGAACGGTGAACGAAAAGGGCGTGGATTATTACCGGCGGCTGGTGGATGCGCTGCGGCAGCATGGCATCACGCCGCACGCGACCCTGTTTCACTGGGATTTGCCGCAGGCGTTGCAGGATCGTTATGCCGGATGGCAGAGCCGCGAAGTGGCCGGGGATTTCGGCGATTACGCTGCGGCAGTGGCCAAACGGCTGGGCGACCGGATCAAACATTGGATGACGATCAACGAGACCTCCTCGTTTGCCATCGGCGGGTATGGCGTTGGCAAAGCCGGCAATAAAGCGCCGGGCATCGCGGTGGCGACGGAAAAAGCGCGCTGGCAGATTGTTCATAATGCGCTGCTGGCACATGGCGCGGCGTGTCAGGCCATTCGGGCGGCATCCCCCGGCCGCTGTAGTGTCGCCACCGCGGAGGATTATTCGAGTTTTGTGCCCCTGACGGAAACCCCGGAGAATATCGCAGCCGCGCGGCGCGCTTTTGTCCGCGACAATCGGAACGGGGCGATTCTCATGCCGATTTTGACCGGGCAATACGATGCGGGCTGGCTGGAGGATCATCGGGCCAGTGCCCCGGACATTGCCGACGGCGACCTGAAATTGATTCACCAGCCGCTGGATGGGCTGGGGTTCAACTGCTACACCGGCGCTTATGTGCGCGCGGCGGACAACCCGAAGGGTTATGAAACGTTGCCGATGTTTGATGGCTATCCCAAGGGCAACATGCCGTGGCTGAACATCCTGCCCGAAGCCATCTATTGGGGCATTCGTCTGGTGGGTGAGGCCGCCAACCGGAAAAACCTGCCGATTTTCATCAGCGAAAACGGTTGCGCCGACGGCGCTTTGCCGTCCGCGGATGAACTGGTGCGCGACACCGACCGCATCATGTATTACCGCGCCTATCTGCGGCAGGTGCAGCGGGCCGCTGCCGAAGGATACCCGGTCATCGGTTACTTTTCATGGAGCTTGCTGGACAATTTCGAATGGGCTTGCGGTTACTCCAAACGCTTCGGCCTGGTCCGGGTGAATTTCAAAACCCAGAAGCGCACGCCCAAGCTCAGCTACCATTGGTACCAGGAGGTCATCCGCCAGAACCGGGTCGTGTGACGATGCTTGAAAACGGAGCGCGGGTCTGTGACCCGCAGCGGCTTGATTTGCCGGGCGACGAGCTATGGCTCACCGCGCCGCGCTTGGAAATCAGGACACAGCCGTGGCCGCTCTCAATTTGACATCTCACCCGCTCCCGTTTACAAATATCGCCACTCAACCCCTTATATTACCATGATCGCACGCAGAACTTTCTTAAAACATTCAGGTTTGGCTCTCGCCGCCGCCGCCGGCGGATCGGCATTGTTCACGAAACCAGCCCATGCCCAGCCGGCCGGGGCCACGGACAGCGGCAAAGATGGTTTGCGACTTGGCATCGCGGGTTACACCTTCAACAAATTCAAGCTCGACCAGGCCTTGGAGACGCTGAAGAAGGTGGACGTCCACTATCTCTGCATCAAAGACTTTCATCTGCCGCTCAAGAGCACGGATGAGGAAATCGCCGCCTTCCACGAGAAATGCAAGACCTTCGGCGTCACGGGATACGGCGTCGGGCCGATTTACATGGGCACCGAGGAAGAAGTGAATACCGCCTTCGCCTACGCCAAACGCGTGGGCGTGAAAACCCTGGTTGGCGTGCCGTTCAAAATGGTGGACAAGAAACGCACCGCCTCACCGGAATTACTCCAATTGGTCAACGCCAAGGTGAAGGAATACGACATCAAGTATGCCATCCACAATCACGGCCCCGACATGCCGGAGCTTTTCCCTAACGCCGAAAGCGTCATGGAGCTGATCAAGGACCTGGACCCGCGCATCGGCCTATGTCTGGACATCGGGCACCAGTTCCGCGACGGTAAAGATCCGGTGAAAGCGCTGACCAGTTACGCGGCGCGCATTCATGACCTCCACCTGAAGAATGTCACCGGCCCGGACAAGAAAGGGAAGGGGATTGAATTGCCCCGCGGAGCGATGGACATTCCCGCTCTGGTCCGCGCTCTCCGCCAGATCAATTATCCCGGAGTGTGCAGCTTGGAATACGAAAAGGACATGAACGACCCGTTCCTCGGCATCGCCGAGTCCATCGGCTACTTCCGCGGGGTCATGGATGCAACGCGAAAGGTCTGATGCCATTCCCCGCCACGGGGTCATTAATGAATTCGTGTTTCGTGGTTTATAACGATTGCCACCCCTCGTTTCCGTTTTGCATTTTTGTTGTCCGTAGATTCCGTGGTCCTGCCCTGTGGATAACCGGCGTGAAGGCCTGGTGTCGGGCGGGGTTTGGTTTGATGTTTGAGGCTGTCTGAACCGCTTGTTCAATATTAAAGTGAAGTTAATTTTCGTTGACGCAATCTCGGAACCAAGGCAGTTTGACTGTCATCACTAACCCCTTGCTGTTTGTTTGATGCTAAGCCATATTGAAGCATGATTTACCCGCTGTCGTTGAATTTTTTTTGGCGATTTGTCGTAGCAAATCGCTTTAATCTTTTTTGATCCTTGTTTGCATTCGTTTAAATCAGCCTTTAAAAAACTCACGTTCAATCCCGCATTAAAAAATTATGAAGTCCCATCTCTCATCCCTGCGCGCTGCCTTTCGTTTTCTGACGGCGCTTCTGGCCTTTGTCGCGCTGCTGTTGCCGTCGGCGGAAACGCGTGCGGCCAACACCGTGATCACCAACATCAGCGCCAATCTTTTGGATTCGGGCAGTTGGAGTCCGGGGCCGGCGGTGCCCACCGCCGCCAACGATGTGGTGTTTGATGTCAATTTCTGGAATTCGACCTTCTATTTGGGTTTTGATACGGGCTACGGCAACCTGACGGTGGGCTCGATCAATTTTCTGAACACGAGCGGGGCTTCGCTTCAGGATTTCACGGGGGACGTAGGCACGGAGCAGGACAGCCACTTGATCTTGGCGGGCGGCACGGGGAATTCGTTGCCGGGCTCGAATCCGGGCGATCTATTATATATCACCAATGGGGTCAATGTGTATATCCATGGCGAAAACGGCCTGGGCTGGCCGAGCTTGCTGCAGATTAACCTGGCGGCGAATGGCAATTTCGATATTGCGTCCGGGGCCTCGGCGATTATTAGTGCGAATATCACCGGGACGGGCTATGGCATGAACAAGACGGGCGCTGGCGCCTTGACGATCACAGGCAACTTGAGCTTCACGGGCGGGTTCACGAACACGGCGGGCTATTATACCAACAACAGCTTGAGCACCTATGCCGGGCCGACAGTGATTGCCGGCGGCACCAATGTCATCAACAATATCGCCAGTGTGGGGATGCCGAGCGCCCTCGGGCAGCCCATGAATTCGGTTGACGGCACCATTATCCTCAAAACCGGCACGTTGCGTTACAACGGTTCCAGCAATTGCACCTCGGACCGCGTCATTACCAACACCGGGGTGGTGATGTTTAACGACTCCGCCAGCACGACGAACATCCTGACCGGCGGGATTGTGGGCACTTTTGCTTATTTCCGCGGGGGCGGCGGCTGGGTGGAAAGCGGCCCCATCAACATTGGCGCTAACAACTTCCAGAGAACGGATGGTGGCACGGTGATTTTGACCAATGCTCTCAGCCCGTTTACCGGGAGTCTTAATATATATTACGGGACGGTGGTCGCGGACACGATTGCCAACAGTGGGGTCGCGTCTTCCATCGGTGCCGGTTCTTCTATCACTTTGGGCCAGGGCGGCAGCAGCAGTCCGGGTTGCCTGCAGTTCATCGGCACCAATGGCAGCACCTGTAACCGGACGATTTACCTGTATAACCTCAATGGCACCGGCGATGGCGGTGCCATATCCAACATGGTGGCAGGTAACACGGTGACCTTCAGCGGCAATATTTTTCTGGGTGTCCTTGCCCCGACGAATAATCCGGCCACCTTGACCCTCGGCGGCGTGGGTAACGGTGTGATCACTGGCAACCTCGGTGCCAGCACCAACTACGGAACCGGCAATCCATTCACCAACGGGATTAACGTGGTCAAGAACGGCGCGGGCATGTGGACGCTTTCCGGCCGGAACACCAACACCGGGCCGGTCACGGTGAGCGCGGGCACGCTGCTGATCAATGGCGATTCCTCCCTCGCCACCAACACGGTGACGGTGGCCAGCGGCGCTACCTTCGGCGGCTACGGCACGAACGGCGGTAATGTGGTTTTGAACGCGGGCGGCAAACTGGTGCCGGGCGGATTGAACACCGTGGGCACGCTGACCCTGACCAACAATCTGACGCTGAACGGCAACACGCTTTACTTTGATTTGGGCAACGTGGCGGGCACGGGCGACCAGGTGGTGGTGGGCAATGCCCTGAATGTGAACGGTGCCAATAATATTATCTTGGGCTTCCCCAACGGCACCGCCCCGGCCGGGACCTACACGGTCATCACCAATATCTCGAAGTCTGGCTTGGGCACCTTTGCGCTGCAGGGCAGCTATCCGAACGCTTCGCTGAATATCACGGCGACCAGCGTGCAAGTGGTGGTCACTGGCGGCGGTGCCTATGCGAACAACTTGACGTGGAAGGGCAATGTGAGCGGCACCTGGGATACGGTCACCGGCAACTGGGCGACCAATGGCGTCGGCGGCGCCCTTTATGCGGATGGGAACAACGTGTTTTTTGATGATACCTTGGCGGCGAATCCGGTGATCAGTGGCGGGACGGTCTCGCCCAGCACGGTGAGCTTCATCAACAACAGTGCCATTTACACCATTGGCGCCGCCATCGGCGGGACGGGTACCACGCTCACGAAAAACGGCACTGCCACGACCGCCCTCACCGGCGCGAACAGCTACACGGGTAACACGCTGGCCAATGCCGGTGCGCTGGTGGTCTCGAATGGCGGGGCAATTTATTCGCCGGCGGCCGCGTTGAATATCGGTTCCGGTACCACCCTCGGCACGGCGACGCTGGGCGTCGGCGGTTTGCTCACCGTCCAGCAGTTGCTGGCGACCAACGTGGCGTGCACCACGCTGACCAACTCGATCTTCAACTTCAACGGCGGCACGCTGACCACGTCGAACAACAACGGGCTGGCGTCCAGCATCCTGGTGGCCTC
>CAIXUZ010000078.1 GCA_903922735.1 uncultured Verrucomicrobia subdivision 3 bacterium | reverse complement strand
TTCGATTTTATTGAGGTGTTTTACAACCGCCAACGCCTCCACAGCGCCCTCGACTATCGTTCCCCCATTGACTTCGAAAACCAAAACAACTAACTAATGAACCCCGCTATACAGGTGTCCGTTTTTTCGTGGCAAACCCAATCCATAATTTTTCGCTGGCGGAAAATGCCAGTCATCTTTTGGTTTATGGATTGGATTTGCCTCATTATTTTGGGCAGGAACTGGTTGGAATACTGTTTTTGCTCGGCATTGGTTTTACAATCGCCAGGTTTGCGGCGCTTCCCGCCAAATTGTTATTTGATGCCAGCGGATTACTGTTGGTGTTAGTCGCGCTTGCGGATTTTCAAATGGCAAGACAAATGGGCTTTCGGCTGGATTGGAATGCTGTCACAATTTCAAATAATCCAATCATGGTGTGGCGCACCATACGACCGTTTGCCGGACAATATGTTTTCACGCTGATTGGAATCATTGCCGCCTATTGTACATTGGTGAATTTGGCGAAGCGCTTTATTGGTAAATCATCCCAGCTAAAAAAAATCGTTTCTGGAAAGCCTGCCGATGCTTTGTTCTTGTCGGTTACTTTTACGCTGATTGTGTTTATTAGCCCAATTCTCCTGGGGCAGTCGGATAAAGCTGCTGGCACTTGGCTGGGGAACATCCTCGCAACAAATCCGTTGATGCAGGAGCGGCGTTTTAAACTTTTATCGCCCGCAGAGTTTAAGCACTCCGCCAAAGAATTGGGCTTTAACTACGAACTATCTCGTCCGTCCGCCATTTCGCAGGGTGAAGAGCGCAAGCTGAACGTCCTGTTAATTATCATGGAGTCATCATACAACCGATATCTTTCCTTATTCGGTGCCCGGGACGAAACTCAACCGCTCTTTAAAAAATACCGCGACCGGATGGAATTATTCCCCAATTTTTATTCAGTGTTTCCCAATTCGTTTCATGGTCGTTTTGCCGTGTTTTCCGGGATTTATCCGAGCAAGGAATATGTTTCTTACATCAACCCACGAATCGAATGCCCATCGCTTTTTGAAATCCTGCATGATCGCGGCTGGCAAACTTCAGTTTTCGATTCGTGTTACGGCGACTACGTGCGACTCAATGATTATTTGCGGTGGCGCAAGTTGGATTTTGACTTTGACGCCAACAATATGCCCGGTCGCGATAATTCCCCCAAAGTTTCTTGGGGCGTTTCGGAAACTTCAACCATGAACGCCATTAAAAAACAAATGGTCGATCATGCAAACCGTAATGAGCGTTTTTTTATCACCTATACTCCAGTGGCACCGCATGCGCCCTTCGATTCGCCGGATGGCAGGTTCGCGAAATTTGACGCAGTCGGCTGGATCAAGGGTGACTATACTGGCCGCTATAAAAATCAACTGCTCTATCTTGATTGGATTATCACCAGCTTGATTGATTCATTGAAAGACCTCAACCTTCTCGACCAAACGCTGGTCATCATCACCAATGATCATGGGGAAATGGTTGGCGAGGATGATGGCTTTCTTGGCCACGGCTGGAATTTGAAACCGGTGCTAGTCAATACCCCGTTAATCGTCATGAATCCTCTTCGGCGGGGCTATCAGGTCAATTACACACTCGGTTCGCAAATTGATATTTTGCCTACCACCCTCGCGATGCTGAATATCCCATTGCCAAGCGGAGAATTCTACCAAGGGGTTTCACTGTATAATACTGCCGCCAATTCCAACAAAGTCATTTATTGTAATTCCTATATGGATCAAGCCATGATTTCAGGCGGTAAATATTTCTTGAAACCGTCCGGAGCCCCCGTAACCATTTTTGACATCACCAATGTTGGGGTTGCCACTGTTTTCAAACCAACCGGTGAATCCATCAACATCGAACCGCGCATGAAGCAATTCGAACAATTTCAAAATTCACTCATTCACAATTACTCACGCTACCAGCGTGAACTGAACGAGGTCGGTTTCCTGCCATCCCACTAAAGAGATATTCTTTGTGGCAGTTAACTGAAGTGCACCCGCGATATTCCGGGAGGGCCATCCCTGACTGTATCCGAACCTGAAGAACGGCGGAAATCAAAGGGTGCCAATGCCAGTCTGAACTGCTATATCTTTTTAAAATGACAACCCAGCCTTTACCGCGCGGTATCATGCTGCCGCCTTTGGGGCGACCCAAGTGGATGCCGCGTGATCCGGCGGGGGCGGAACTGCTCTACTTGTCTTGGGGCGTTCGGTGGATGGGCAATCATCCCATTCCGCTGGCGATGCATGACGGCTGGGTTTATGCGGTGGTGGTGGAAGGATCGCTGAAATTAAAGCTGCAAAATCAAGAGCATGCGACCAAATCGGGCGACGTGTTCATTTTTCACCCGGACTGCGCCTTTGGCTGGCAGGATCAACCCAAACGACCATCGCGGTTGATGACGTGGCTTTGGCGCAATCCGCCGACCCACTCCAAACTTTTGCCGGCGCCGGGGGGCTGGTCTCGGGTGCGGGTGAACGACCGGCAGTTGCGGCTCTTGGTTGGGATTCACCAGCAGTGTCAGCGGGATGTCGGCAGCGTTGGCGAAACGGCGTTGCTTTCCTTGCGGCGGGCCCGATTGGATCTGGACATCAACCTCGCCGATGCGTTGAACCGTCAGGAGCCGGCCAATCAGCCGGCGCGCATGAACATGGCGTTGCACTTTTTACGCCACAATCCGGGCGTCAAGGCGCCGGCGAAAAGCCTCTGCGACCACCTGTGTCTCACCCCGGCGGGCCTGCGAAAACTCTTCCGGGAAAATTGCGGGCGGAGCCTGCAATCGGTCGCCTTGGAAATGCGCATGAATTACGTTCGGGAGCGGTTGTTGAAACATGAGACCACGGTCAAGGCGCTGGCGGCGGAGCTGGGTTACAGTCACGCCAACGACTTGAGCCGTGCTTACAAAAAATATTTCGGCGCAGTCACCCGGGCGGCCCGGCCGCGTGCGGTTGGGCCAAACTAGCATCGTTGTTCTCCGTGATGTGATGCTATTGGATTATGGTTTGCCTGAAGTCCGCCTGCTGTAATATCGGATTCATCACCCGTGTTCTAATTCACGCCACAACTGAATTGCCGAAAAAATATGAATGCAAAATCTGCTTCCCGCAGCCTCAATCGCCGTCATTTTCTTAAAACGACCGGGCTGGGTCTGATGGCTGCCGGCGCGGTGGCACCGATGATCTTGCCGCGCCGGTTGTTTGGTGCGGACGCCCCCTCCAATCGGGTCACGCTGGCCATGATTGGCACTGGTCGTCAGGGTTTTGGACAAAACCTGCAAGGTGCCAATGTGAATGGGGTGGGGCGCATCCCGGGAACGCTTGAGGTGCCCGGTGCGCAGGTCGTCGCCGTGTGCGATGTGGATAGCTGGCGACTCGGCAAGGCCAGGCAAACGGTCAATGACTACTATGCCAAAAACACCGCCAGCGGCACCTTCAATGGCTGCGACGCGTATGCGGATTTTCGCGACATCATCGCCCGCAAGGACATTGACGCGGTGATGATTTCCACTCCGGATTTCTGGCATGTGCCGATGTCGATCATGGCGGCCCAAGCCGGGAAGCATGTCAGTTGTGAAAAGCCCCTGAGCATGAGCGTGCATCAGGGGCGGCAGTTGGTTGTAGCTATGGAAAAATACGGCGTCGTCAATCGCACCGACAGCGAATTCCGCTCGCTCCGTCCCCAGAACCAGGCGGTGGAATTGGTTCGTAACGGACGTATTGGAAAATTGGAGAAGGTTGAAATTCAATTTCCTTCCGATCCCGCGCCCGTGCCGGTCCAGCCCGACATGCCCGTTCCCAAGGAGCTCAATTATGATATGTGGCTGGGGCCGATGCCGGAAGTTCCCTACACGGAAAAACGCGTGCACCCGCCCTTGGTTATCAATACCCGGCCGAATTGGATGCGCGTGGATACCTATGCCCAAGGCATGATTTCCAACTGGGGCGCGCATTATTTTGACGTGGCCCAGTGGGCCAATGACAGCGATCAGACCGGACCGGTGGCGGTGGAGGGCAGGGGCGAATTTCCAAAGAGCCTTTGGAATACGATGATCAATTTCGAGGTGACTTATCGCTACGCTAATGGGGTGTTGATGACTTGTCGGCAGACGCCCACCAGTAAACCGAGCATCAAATATATCGGTTCGACCGGCTGGATTCTCGTCGAGGGCTATCCGGGGGTTGTCACGGCCAGTGATCCCGGCTTATTGACGTCCAAGCCCGGTCCCGGCGAACTGGATTTTTCGCAGACGCTTTCGGACAAGACGGATTTCATTGAGGCGATCCGCGCCAAGCGGAAGACGCTCGAGTCCATCGCGGTGGGCCATCGCACCATCTCCATTTCCCAAATCGGGCTGATCGCGTGTCAATTGGGGGAGCCGTTGAAGTGGAACCCTGAACGGGAATTGTTCGAGGGCAACAACGCCGCCAACGCCTTGCTGGCTGCTCCGCTGGCTCGCAAAGAATGGGCCATGTAAAATGAGCGCATGAATAATTTCCTTTCGATTACCCGTTGCGCATTCATCAAGACCGTTTCGCTGGTGGCTGGCGTCTTGGTCGTCGGATGCCTGCCTGTGTTCGCTGACGTCCAGATTTCGCAGTTGGCCGACCGTTTGCGGGTGGAAATCAACGGCAAGCTATTCACGGAATATTATTTCAAGGACGTGCCGCGTCCTTTCTGTTATCCGATCACCGGACCGGATGGTTTGATGATGACCCGGAATTGGCCGATGACGAATGCGCCCGGTGAGGAACACGACCATCCGCATCATCGTTCCCTGTGGTTTGCGCACGGCGACGTGAACGGCCAGGATTTCTGGACGGAAACCCCCGGCGCGGGAAAAATTCTCCATGTTGGCTTTGACGAGATTAAATCTGGCCCGGACTTCGGTCTCATCAAGGCGCGGAACAATTGGGTGGCCGTTGATGGCCGCGTGATTTGCACGGACGAACAGACGTTGCGGATTTACAGTCGGCCAAACCGCGAGCGGTTGTTCGATTTTGAAGCGACCCTGCACGCTTCCCGGGGCGAACTGACGTTTGGTGACACAAAGGAAGGCACCATGGCCATCCGGCTGGCCGAAACCATGCGGCTGATGAAGCCGGCGCCAAATAAATCCGGGCCTGCCCCGCTCGGTGATGGTCACGCTGCCAACAGCGAGGGAGTGCGTGATGTTGCGGCGTGGGGCAAGCGCGCCGCGTGGGTGGATTATTCCGGGCCGGTCGCAGGCAAAATCGTGGGCGTCGCCATTTTTGACTGCCCGCAAAATCCGCATCATCCGACTTGGTGGCATGTGCGGGATTACGGCCTCTTCGCCGCAAACCCGTTTGGTCAGCACGATTTTGAAGGCCTCAAACAGAATAAGACGGCCGGAAATCTGGTCGTGCCCGCCGGAAAAAGCGTGACGTTCCGTTACCGCTTTTATCTGCATGAAGGCAATGAGCAGCAGGCCCGGGTCGCCGAACATTTCGCGGAATACATCCGGGAAGGCTTTCCCGCTCACTGAATTTCTTTGTAACTGCAAAAAAATAACTGCCATGAAACTAAACTTAATTATCTTAAATCTGGTGCTGCTTGCCGGGACGCTTTGCGCGGCCACGCCGGAATATTTTGTCTTCGACAACGGCGTGGGTCGGGGGAGTTGGACGCCGGAAAAGCAGGCCCAAACCTTGAAGGAGCTTGGCTACACCGGCATCACCTACCGATACACCAATCCGGAAGACCTTGCCTGCTGGCAGAAAGAGTGCCGGAAGCAGGGGGTGAAGATTAATGCCCTTTACGTTTATACCTATCTTGACCGGGCGAACAGGTTTGATCCCGGGTTCGAGGATGCCATCAAGTTGTTGAAGGGAACGGACACCGTGATTTGGATGACGGTGATGAAGCCCAAGACTAAGGGGGATCACGACGCTGAAGCCGTTAGCAATGTGCAGGCCGTTGCGGATCTCGCCGCCAGGCAGGGGGTGCGCGTCGCGCTCTACGGTCACTTCGGCTTCTATGTGGAGACGGGCTTGGATTCAGCGCGCATCGTCAAGCTGGCGAACCGGACCAATGTCGGCGCGACCATCAATCTCTGCCACGAGTTCTTGTCCGGCCACGGTGGCGAATTGGACGAAACGGTAAAAGCTGTCGCGCCGCTGGCCACGATGGCTTCGATCAACGGCGTGGATCTGGCGAACACCAACTATATCGTGCGGCTCGACCAGGGCGACTTCGACCTGACGGCTTATCTGAAGAAGCTGTCCGCCGCCGGTTATCATGGCCCGATTGTCCTGCAATGTTACAACGTCAAGGGTGATACCTTGGAAAATCTCACCGCGAACATCGCCACCTGGCGGCGGATCAAGGGTGAGGTGGCGGATCAATCACCTTCCGCGCCCTCGCAGAACACGCTTTCAGCCAAAGAAACGGCGGCGGGCTGGAAACTCTTGTTCGACGGCAAAACCACTGCCGGCTGGCGCGGGTTTCAAAAAGCGGCGTTTCCGGATCAGGGTTGGGTGGTCGAAAACGGCTGCCTGAAATGTCTGGGCCAAAAGGGTGGCGATATTGTGACCACATCCACCTTCACCAATTTTGAAGTGACCTGGGAATGGCGCTTGTCCTTCCGGGCCAACAGTGGCTTGAAATATTTTGTGGATGAAAAACGGACTGATGCCGCCGGGAAAATTTACAGCACCGCTATCGCGCACGAATACCAGACGATTGACAACCAGAATTTTATCGCGGAGCCGCTGAATGATAAAAAATACACTGGTGCCTGGTATGATGTGGTGGCGCCCAAAAATGCGAAACCCAGGCCGCTGGGGGAATTCAACCAGTCTCGTCTGGTCGTGCGCGGGAACAAGGTGGAGCACTGGCTCAATGGCCGGCGCGTGGTGAGTTATAAAACGGACAGCGCCGAATCCGCCGCCGGGATTGCCGACAGCAAGTTTAAGAATGTGCCCGGCTATGCCGATAAAATTCCCGCGCCGATCCTGCTCCAGGACCACAATACCCTGGTTTGGTTTCGCAATATCAAGCTGCGTGAATTGAAATAAGCATCCCGATGAAATCAAAACTGTCACGCCGTTCTTTTCTCAAGCGCACGGCCTCTGTCGCCACCGTTGCGGTCGTCGCGCCGATGATCGTGCCGGCTTCCGTGCTGGGTCGTGATGGAACCGTTGCGCCCAGCAATCGCATCACCATGGGCTTTATCGGCACTGGACGGCAGGCGCTTTACGCCAATATTCCCGGATTCCTATACCATCCGGATGCCCAGGTGGTGGCCGTTTGCGACGTGGATTCATGGCGGATGGGGAAGGCCCGGCAGAAAGTCGAAGATTACTATGCCGACCAACGGATCGCTGGCCGCTTCAAAGGCTGCGCCACGTTCCGCGACTGGCGCGATTTGATCGCCCGCAGTGACATTGATGCGGTGATGATTTCCACGCCGGATCACTGGCACGCCCTCATGGCGTCTGCCGCGCTCCGGGCGGGCAAGGATGTTTCCTGCGAAAAACCCCTGACCCGGAATGTGACGGAGGGGCGTTTGCTGGCCGACCTGGTTGTCAAACACCAGCGCGTGTTTTGCACGGATAGTGAATTTCGGGCGAATCGCAAATGCCATCTGGCCGCCGAACTGGTTCGCAACCACAAGATCGGCAAGCTGCAGCGTATCATCACGACTACGCCGAAGGATACGACATTGCCGGCGCAGCCGGACCAGCCGGTGCCGGAGGAACTAGATTACGAAATGTGGCTGGGGCCGGCGCCGAAGGTGCCTTACACCGGGAAACGTGTGCATCCGGTTCACGATGAGGTCGCCCGGCCGGGCTGGATTTCCATCCACGACTACGCCGATGGCATGATTGCCAACTGGGGCGCACATCTGAATGACATCGCCATGTGGGCGAACAACACCGAGCACACCGGGCCGGTGGAAGTCGATGCCACCGGCAAATATCCTCCGGCGGGAAATCTTTGGGATGTCATCCAGGAATTCGAAGCCCATTTTCGATTTGCCAACGGCGTGCAGTTGACCTGCAAGAGCGACAAGCCCTACCTCCGCTTTGAAGGCACTGAAGGCTGGATTCAAGTTGATTATCCCGGCCGCTTTACCTCCTCCAATCAGGAACTGGCCGGTTGGAAACCGGGTGCCGGCGATATCAGTCTGCCCAGGATGGAAAGTGAAAAGCGTGATTTTCTGGATGCCGTCAAATCACGCCGGCAGCCGCAGTATTCCGCCGAGGGCGGCCATCGCAATGCCACGCTCTCACATCTCGCGCTGGCGTCCATCGATCTGGGCCGTAAATTGCAATGGGATCCGGTTAAGGAAAAAGTCATCGGCGACGAGGCGGCCAACCGGCATCTGGCGCCCAAGCCGATGCGGGCTCCTTGGAAATTGGAGGTTTGAACCAGACTCAGAATCGTGCATTCCCCGATCTCATCCGGAACAACCACCCGCTTCCGCTGGACGGTGGTGGTGCTGCTGTTTTTCGCGATTACCGTAAATTATATCGATCGCGCCGTGCTGGGCGTGATCAAGCCGCTGCTTGACTCGGCGCTCGGCTGGAATCAAACCGACTACGGCTGGATGGTGACCGCGTTTCAAGCGGCGTATGCGGTGGGTTACGTTTTCTCCGGACGACTGTTGGACCGGCTTGGGGTCCGGCTCGGATTTTCGCTGCTGGTTTTCTTCTGGAGTCTGGCGGCGATGTCACATGCGGCTGCGGCCACCGTTTTGGGTTTCAGCGTAGCCCGGGCGGCGCTCGGTTTGGCGGAGGGCGGCGCCTTGCCGGCGGCCATCAAGGCGGTGACGGAATGGTTTCCGCGTGAGCAGCGTGCTTTCGCCACCGGATTGTTCAACTCCGGCAGCCAGGTCGGCGCGATTTCCTGTCCCTTGCTCGTGCCGCTGCTGGCCGCGCACTGGGGCTGGCAGGGCGCTTTCATCGTCACGGGTGCGGTGGGTTTCATCTGGCTGGGGTTTTGGATCTGGCTTTATCGCGCGCCGGAAAAACATCCTTTCGTTTCCGCTGCCGAACTGGCTTACATCCGCCAGGACCCGCCGGATTCGCCCGTGAAAATACCGTGGCTGGCGTTGTTGCGGCAGCGACAGACATGGGCATTCATGGCGGGCATGATGGCTTCCTCGCCGGTCTGGTGGTTCTATATTTTCTGGGTGCCGGATTTTCTGAACAAGCGGTTTGGTCTCGGTCTCACGCAGAGCAGTCTGCCGCTGGTCGTCATCTTTTCCGGTGCCAGCCTGGGCGGCATTCTGGGCGGTTGGTTTTCCTCGATGCTCCTGAAGCGCGGCCGGTCGGTGAATGCCGCGCGCAAGACGGCGTTGCTGGTATGTTCGCTCGCGGTGATTCCGGTGTGCCTCACGCCCTTTGTGCCGGTCGCACATGTTTGGTGGGCGGTGGTGCTGGTGACACTGGCGGCGGCGGCGCATTGCGGTTATGCGGCGAATCTTTTCACGCTGGTCAGCGACACGGTTCCACGGCCGGCCGTCGGCTCCGTTGTCGGGATTGGCGGCATGGCCGGTTCCATTGCGGGGATGGCTTTTGCGCAGCTCGTCTCGCGGGTTTTGCAGGCGACGAACAACAATTATTTTGTGCCGTTCGCCATTGCCGCCACGACTTATTCCATCGCGCTGGCCATCATTCATTTGCTGCTGCCAAAACTTGAACGCATGACGATCGCTGAACCAAAAGACAATTTATGACCTCCAGAGAAAGACTGCTGATTACCCTTCGTGGTGGAGCGGCGGATCGCGTGCCGGTCGCGCCGTTTGTCCAGGAGGAATACCTCGCGTTTTATTACCCGCACAAGCAATCCGTGGATCGGGTGATTGACGCGACCGAGTTGGCCAACGAACTGGATTTTGATCTCATGGCCAAGCATCGCGGATTTGAGCCGCCGCACTGGTTCCGGCGCGGCCGTCCGGGCTGGGAACTGCGCCACTCGGCCTCCTTGAGCGACGGCATGGAGCGGCGGCGGCTTGAGATCGTCACGCCGAAGCGCACCTTCGTCAAAGAAGAAGCGCGGCCCTATGCCGGCGCCGGTTCGGCGGGCGGAGCGTTCATGCCGACGAAGCATTTATTGAGCGATCGGGCGGAGATCGAAAGTTTTTTTGAATTGGCGCCGCCGCTTGCTGACGAGGATCGCTGTGCGATGCGCGAAACCATTTCAACTTGGAAAAAAATTCTCGGCGAGCGCGGCGTCCTCGCGCCGTGGGGCTTTGCCGGGGTTTTCAATTTTGCCGCAGAGTTGATCGGCATGGAGAATCTCTACGTCGCCCCTTACGAGGAAGAGGAGCTTTACGCTTACATGATGGGACACATTGCCGATGCGGCGTGCGAATATAATCAGGCGCTGGTCGAGGCTGGCGTGGATTGCATCAGCATTCAGGGACATATGGCGGGCGGGCGGACCACGGGCGCTGATTTTTTCCGGGAGTTTGTGCAGCCCTACGAAAAGAAATTGCTGAATGCGATTCATGCCGCCGGCGGGTTTAGTGTCTATCACAACTGCGGCTTTGCGCGTTCGCTTTACGATAACTATCGCGAACTGGGGATGACCGTTTGGGAAACCGTTTCTGAACCGCCCCGCGGTGACAATAATCTGGCCGAGGCCAAGCAACTGCTCGGAGATAAAATCTGCCTGCTGGGAAATCTCGCCCAGGTTGATTTTCTCAAGCGGGCCACGCCGCAGGAAGTGGCTGACCGGACCCGCGCATTGGTTCGGTGTGCTAAACCCGGCGGGCGTTACATCTTTTCCACATCCGACTATCTTGAGATTGGCACGCCTCGTGAAAACGTCGTGGCCATGATTGAGGCAGCCAAAGATGAGGGGCGTTATTAACCATCCGCATCATGAAAGAGGCGAACCCCATTCGATACAGCGATTACAGTTTGGTCGGCCAGGACACGGCGCTGGCGATAGAAAAAGGTCTGGCCGAGGCGACCTGGTATACCTCGCCGGTGCCGAGGCAGGCGATGCGCGAGTTGCTGGAGAGAAAAGACGGGCCGGCCATCCGAGACACGATCATCTGGTTCGCGCTGATCATGGGCGCGGGTGTGTGTGGCTATCAGCTCTGGGGCAGTTGGTGGGCGATCATTCCTTTTGCGATTTACGGCGTGCTTTACGCCTCCACTTCCGATTCGCGCTGGCATGAATCCAGCCACGGCACGGCGTTCAAGACGGATTGGATGAACAACACGCTATACGAAATCGCCTCCTTCATGGTGCTGCGCGAATCCGTGCCCTGGCGCTGGAGCCATACCCGCCATCACAGTGACACCATCATTGTCGGACGCGATCCTGAGATTGCCGTGCCGCGCCCGCCCAACCTGTTTGAAATGGGGGTCAAGATTTTTGGCCTGAAGCAGATTCCCGGATATTTCCGGAATGTCTTTTTGCATTGCACCGGTCGGATCACGCCCGCGGAGAAGACCTACATTCCTGAATCCGAGTATGGCAAGGTGTTCCTCCGGGCGCGGGTTTATGTTTTTATTTATGCCGCAGTCGTCGCCCTGGCTTTTTACCACCACAGCCTGCTGCCGCTCATGTTCATCGGCCTGCCGGCGATTTATGGTTCATGGCTGATGCCCATCTATGGCTACACCCAGCATGCCGGACTGGCGGAAAATGTTTTGGATCACCGGCTCAACTGCCGGACGGTCTACATGAATTTCATCCATCGCTACCTTTACTGGAACATGAATTATCATGTGGAACATCACATGTTCCCGCTGGTGCCGTATCACAATCTCCCGAAGCTCCACGAAATCGTGAAGCCGGACATGCCGGCGCCTTACCCCAGCCTCTGGAACGCCTGGTGCGAGATCGTCCCCGCCGTTTTACGGCAGGTGAAAGACCCGGGCTATTGCGTGAAACGCCAGCTGCCCACGCCTACCCACCGTGCCGAAGCGCCGCCGACCACGCATGTTTTCACCGCCAAAGGGCAGGTCGTGAACGGCTGGATTGAAGTCTGCGTCAGCACGTTTCTGAAAACGGAGGATGTAATACGCTTCGACCACGAAACCAAAACCTACGCCATCTATCGCACCGCCGGGGGAACGCTTCACGCGACGGATGGCATTTGCACGCACGGCAACACCCATCTCGCCGACGGACTCGTCAAAGGCAAACTCATCGAATGTCCCAAGCACAACGGGCGCTTTGATATCACCGACGGCTCGCCGCAACGCCAGCCGGTGTGCGTCGCGCTCAAGACTTACAAGGCGAAAGAACACGACGGAAAAATTTTCCTCGATTTGAATTCCGCCGGCGGCTGCGGGCTTGCGCAGCCGGCCACGACCTACAAATTCCGCGTCGTCAGCAATGAAAACGTGGCCACCTTCATCAAGGAGCTGGTGCTGGAGCCGGAGCCCGGCTCATCGCTGCCGCCTTACCAGCCGGGTGATTACCTGCAACTCGACATTCCGGCCTACGGCGAAATCTCATTCAGCGAAATCTCCGTGAAGCCGCCGTTCGCCGAAGTCTGGAAGGCGCAGCACGTTTTTGATTTTCGTTCCGAGAACGCCGCGCCGATCCGCCGCAACTACTCGCTGGCGACGAATCCGGCCACGGACAAGCAGCTTCGCTTTAACGTTCGCATCGCCACGCCGCCGCGCGGGCAGGATTGTCCGGCGGGTGCCGGCTCGGCGTATGTTCACCGGCTCAAGCCGGGCGATCAGGTCACGGCCATCGGGCCGTTTGGGACGTTTCATGTAAAACCCGGCGATGCGGAAATGATTTATATCGGCGGCGGCGCGGGGATGGCCCCGCTGCGCTCGCATTTGTCGCATCACTTTGAAACGCTTAAGACCGGACGCCGCGTGAGTTTCTGGTATGGCGCACGGTCGCGGCAGGAGGTTTTTTATCAGGAATATTTTGAGCAACTGGCAAAACAGTATCCAAACTTTAGTTTTCAGCTCGCGTTGTCCGAGTCGCAACCGGCCGACAACTGGACGGGTGCGACGGGTTTCATTCACGAAGTTCTGCTGGAAAACTATCTAAAGAATCACGCTGCTCCGGGCGGCATCGAATACTACCTGTGCGGCCCGCCCGTGATGGTGCAGGCTGCCACAAAAATGCTCGATGAACTGAATGTGCCCAAGAGCCGGATCGCCTTCGATGAGTTTTGATTTGTTATTAACTTTTTAGCGTCAAAAAAATAAATATCCAATGAAACTAAAACTAGTCCGTCATTTGTGGGGCGTGGATGGCACGCAGGGATACAGCCATTACCTGCCGCGCTGGCGGGAGGTCGGTTACGAAGTCGTCGAAGCTTCGTTGCGGTTGTCGCCGAACCGCCCGGCGCTTCTGCGTTTGCTCAAGGAGGATGGCCTGCAATGGGTGCCGCAGGTTTTTAGCCGCGACTTTGTGCCGGGCGGAACCGTGCGTGAACATCTGGATTCATTGCAGAAGCAAATCGAGGAGTGTTTGGTGCACCAGCCGATTTTTTTCAATGCCCACAGCGGCTCCGATACCTGGAGCCTGGCGCAGGCGGAGGATTTTTACGGGGCCGTGCTGGAACTGGAGCGTCGTCTTGGCGTGGCGATTGCGCATGAAACCCATCGCCTGCGCTATTTCGGCAACCCGTGGACGACGCGGCTGATTCTTGAACGCTTCCCGGCACTGAAGCTGACCTGTGATTTCAGTCATTGGGTGTGCGTGGCGGAACGGTTGCTGCCAGACTGTGGCGAGATCATCCAGTTGGCGGCGCAGCACTGCCATCACCTGCATGCCCGTGTCGGCTATGAGGAAGGCCCGCAAGTTTCGGACCCGCGCGCGCCGGAATGGGCGGGGCATCTGGCTGCTCACGAAGCATGGTGGAATCAAATCTGGAAAATCCAAAAACAGCGCGGTGTTGCCACGTCCACGCTGACGCCTGAATTTGGCCCCGCGCCTTATCTGCACTTGCTGCCGTTCACGCAGGCTCCCGTAGCCAACTTGGCAGATATCTGTGACTGGATGGCAATTCGTGAACGCGACAATTTTTTATCACGCCATTAATCCATTATAGCCTTGGCGGGCGAAGAGCCGGAAGTTGATTTCCTGATTAGCTCAATTTGGTTTGGATTGCCAGGCTGCCTGCCGGACTTTTAGGGGTGACCCGCCTTGAAGCTGTTTGACCCAACGGGAGAAATGAAACGGATTTTTGAAGCCGCACAGGTAGGCGATCTCGCCCACGGTGTGGCCGCTTTCGCCGAGCATGGCAATGCCCCGTTCCGTGCGCAGTTTCCACAAGTAACGCGCCGGCGTGGTCTGGACCGCGGCTTGAAAACGGCGGATGACCACGTTCCGGGAAACTCCCGCCGCCGCCTGGGCATCCCGCAGGCAGTCTTCCGCGCCCAAGTGGGATCGCATGTGCCGGATCACTTTGTGAACCACTTCGTCGCTGCCTGGCACGGCGGCGGATTGTTCCGAGATGTTGAGGTATTCTGCAAACAGGGCGAGACCCAGAAAATCAATCTCCCACAAAACCGCAGGATTGCGGTTGTTGCGCAGTTCCAGCGCGGTGGCCAGCAGGTTGCGCCAGATCACCGACGGCGGCACCGCTACCGGGGCGTTGAGCAGCGCCCGCTGAATTGTTTTCGGCAAGCTCGTCGGCTTGATTTCGCACCAGGAATGATGCGTTTCGTATCGGGCGGAAAATTCCCAGTGCTCGCGGTGTCCGGGACGGAAGAGGTAGACCAAGCCCGTAGTCAGTTCTTGAGGGACTTTGTCCACTGTGACCCGGCAACTGCCGGATTGCAGCAGCACAAGTTCGTAATGGCGCTGTCGCCGTGGGCCGCATTGTCCGCCTGGCTGATAGCGCACTTCGCCAATGGTGATTTGCGCGGTTGAAACCCGCCGGTTTATCCAGGCAATGTTTGTGCCGAAGTCATACACGATGACTAATTATGTCTGGGTAGCTAAAACCGTCAATGTCAGACGGTGATGGCAGATATGTTTTTGGTGAAGGCAGTCATTCTTTGTCCGGGACCGGGGCGTTATCTTGGGCGGCGAACACCACTGCAATCCGCCGTTTGTTACGGCGCATTGGTGACTGCGTTGCAGAAACATAAATATGAAAAAACTATACGTTGCCGGATTAATCGCGCTGGCGTCCGCTGGGTATATGCGGGCGGATAATAACCATGCGGCAAATGCCAGCGCCGCCGGTAAGCGGCAAGTCATTTCTCTCGATGGCGCCTGGCAGATTGCCGAAGGTTCGCTGTCGAACGTGCCGATGCGTTTTGACCGGACGGTGACGGTCCCGGGGCTGGTGGATCTCGCCACACCGTCGTTTGTGGAACCTGGACCGAAGGTGGCGAATCGGAAACAGGTTCCACAGAAAGATTCCCGGCGGGATGCGTTCTGGTATCGGCGGACATTTACCCTGACCGCTCCGATTCCGGCGTTGGCGACGCTGAAGGTCGGCAAAGCCATGTTCGGCACGCGAGTGATTCTGAATGGTAAATTGCTGGGTGACCATGCTCCATGTTTCACCCCGGGATATTTTGAGGCTAAGGACGCGCTGAAAACCGGTGAGAACGAATTGCTCATCCGGGTTGGTGCGGATCGCGATGCGGTGCCGGCGGCGGTGCCGTCGGGATTCGATTTTGAGAAGGATCGTTACATTCCCGGCATTTTCGATTCGGTGGAATTAATTTTATGCGGCACGCCGAACATCGTGAATGTGCAGGTCGCGCCCGATTTGACCAATCAGCAGGCCAAGGTGCGGATCTGGTTGAAGGGAGTTACCGATGGGGAGGTGACAGTTGATGTGCGCGCGGCGAAATCGCGCAAGGTTATCGGCAAATGCAAGGCCCGTTTGACGTCGTCGGCAAATCAGGTGGTTGATCTTGTATTACCAATGGCCGGGTGCCGGTGGTGGTCGCCGGAAGACCCGTTTCTTTATGAATTGACCGCGCGAACGGCGGGCGATGAGTTCACGACGCGGTTTGGAATGCGCGAGTTCAAATTGGATCCGGCGACGGGGCGGGCGATGCTGAACGGTAAACCCTATTTCATGCGCGGCAGCAACATCACGCTCTATAGGTTTTTTGAGGATTCCGAACGTGGCGTGCTGCCGTGGAGCGAGGCTTGGGTGCGTAAGCTGCACCAGCGCATGAAGGACATGCACTGGAACAGCCTGCGCTACTGCATCGGATTTCCCCCGGAATTCTGGTATCGCATCGCGGACGAGGAGGGCGTGCTGATTCAGGACGAGTTTCCGATCTGGTTCGGCGGGACCAAGTGGAGCGCTTTGTCGAAGGAATTGAAGACGGACGAATTGGCGAAAGAATATGCCGAGTGGATGCGCGAGCGCTGGAACCATCCGTCTGTGGTGGTCTGGGATGCAAACAACGAAACGGTTTGTTCTGAAACCGGGCCTGCCATCCAGTCGGTGCGCGGATTGGATCTCTCGAACCGCCCGTGGGATGATAGCTACAATTATCCGCAAGACCTCGGTGATGTTTATGAATCTCACCCTTACCATTTTAGTAATCCCAAATTCAAGTTGTCCGGGCTGGCCACCGCCAACCCGGTTCCCGCCGGCAACGTCTTCACCAACGACGGCAAGCACGCGGTCGTCATCAATGAATACGGTTGGCTCTGGCTGAATCGCGATGGCACGCCGACCACGCTGACCAGCAATCTTTATCTTAATCTTCTCGGCACAAATTCCACGACGGAACAGCGGCGGAATCTTTACGCGCGCTACACCGCCGCCGAAACCGAATTCTGGCGCAGCCACCGGAAAGTCGCCGCCGTCCTGCATTTTACCGCGCTCGGTTATTCCCGGGCCGACGGCCAGACCAGCGACCACTGGAATGAAAATGGCATCGCGAAACTTGAATGGGAGCCGGAGTTCTACCGGTATGTCCGGGATTCGTTCGCGCCGGTCGGATTGATGGTGGATTTCTTTGAGGAGAAAGTTGGAGCCGGGACGGTCGTAAAAATTCCAGTGGTCGCCATCAATGATCTATACGAGGCATGGAAAGGTTCTGTCACGCTTCGCCTCAAGATTGGCGAACGCATCATCTCCAAGCGGCAATTGCCATGCCGGATTGAAGCCTTGGGCCGGACAAATCTCGTCTTTGATGTCAAACTTCCTGAACAAACTGGAAACTGCACCATCGAAGCCGAGTTGCGCGGCGCGGACGGACATCCAGTTCGCAGTGTGCGCGAAATGATCATCGAAACACCTCAGATTTCAGCGCCCGCCAAATAATATCAAAAAGCCATGATCTCAATCATTACCCAAATCAGCATGAGCGCACTGGCAGGCGTCTTGAGCCTGCTCATCACAGCGTCTTGCGCTTCTGCGGCGAAACCCGTGGGCGAACCGCTGATTATCGCCGAGCCGCGCTCGCTCATCTACTTCGGCCCCGGGGATCCGGCTCCAGCATCCGTGGTCAAGGTGGTGCCGGTCGTCGGTCAGGATTTTTCCCAAGCGCTGCAGGTGAATACCTTCGGCGTGGTGGCCAGGCCCAAGACTGATTTTGGGTTATATGCCCGCCTTGCTGCGCCCGTGAAACAGGGCGATGTGTTGTGGATTTCATTCAAAGCCCGTTGTCTTGAAGCCAAACGCGAGAGTGGGGAAGCGGCCTTCGAGCTGCGCTTCGACCAGCTCGTGAACGGTAAATACAAATGGCCGCCTTATCTCGAACGCGGCGTTTCAGTCGGGCGCGAATGGACGGAGGTCAGCATTCCCTACGCGATGGAGCGGAAGGTCGGGCCCGCAGACATGCGCTTGGCGATGAGTTTCGATCACTATCCGCAACGTTTTGAAATCGGCCCGGTCACCTTCATCAATTGCGGGTCGAATATCCGCGTGACGGATTTACCCCGCAGCGTGGTGCGCTACGGCGGCTCCGAGCCGGATGCCCCTTGGCGGGCGGCGGCTGCCGAACGCATCGAGAAGTTTCGCAAAGGCGAGTTGATGCTCAAGGTGATGGACCGTGACGGTCGCCCTGTGGCCGACGCAGCGGTCGCGGTGCGTATGAGGCGGCTCGACTTCCTGATTGGCACGGCGATTGGCTCCCGAAACATGTTGGACGCGGCCAGCCCGGACGCGCAACGCTACCGGAAGATTGTTTCAACCTATTTCAATCACGTCGTCTTCGATAACGACATGAAGTGGCCGCTCTGGGCGGCGCAGAACTACAAGCCCGAAGCGCTACTCCCTATCTTGGACTGGGTCAAGGAGCATGGCCTGACTGCCCGTGCGACACCCATGGTGTGGCCCTCCTGGCGCCATCTGCCCGTGTATCTGAAGGAGTTCCAGAACGACCCTGCCACGTTGCGTCGCGAAGTGTTCAAGAATATCGAGCGGCAGACGCGCGTGATGAAGGGCCGGTATGTTCAATGGGATGTGACGAACGAGCTTTTCGCAAATCACGATCTGGTGGATATTCTCGGCCGCGACGAAATCGTGGCGTGGTATCGCGCGGCGCAGGCCGGCGCTCCGGATGTAAAACTCTGTTACAACGAATACACAATGTTCCATCCCGACGGCCCCGGGCCGGAGCATTTTTTCGAGACCATCAAGTTTCTCAAAGAGAAGGGTGCGCCGCTCCAGGGACTCGGCGAGCAGGCGCATGTCGGCGGTTCACCGCCCGGCATACCCTTGGTGCTGGCTCGGCTGGAGCGTTTTGCCGTGCTGGGCTATCCCATCACGATCACCGAGTTCGACATGAACAGCAACGACGAGGATTTTCAGGCCAGCTATATGCGCGACTTCATGACCGCCGTGTTCAGCAATCCCCACACCGAGGGGTTGGTGCAATGGGGCTTCTGGGCGGGGTCGCACTATTTCCCCAGCGCCGGCCTGTGGAACAAGGATTGGAGCCTACGCAAACACGGACAGGCGTTTGTTGACATGGTGACCAAGACCTGGCGCACCGATGCCGATGGGCGCACCGCCGTTAATGGCACCTACGCGACGCGCGGCTTCTACGGCGACTACGACGTCACGGTCACTCACGCCGGAAAAACCAAAACCGTGCGCCTCAAACTGGCTCCCGGCGCCGCTATGCAAACCATCACCGTTCCGCTGTGATTTTGACTTGCAGGCGTTTCTGAAAGTTGAACCATAAATACGATGAATCGCAGATGCTTTCTTCAAACCACTCTTGCCGCTGCCGCCGGTTCACTGATGGGTGGCTGCATCACCTCGCGAGACGTTGCCATGCAAAGAGGCGTGACGCTCTCCGGCCACCGCTTGACGCGGCCGCTGGCGATTACGATGTGGGATTTCTCCTGGCTGGAACGCCGCTGGCCGGGGGCGGGCTACGAGGATTGGGACCAGGCATTGGACGAACTCAAGGAGCGCGGCTACGACGCCGTGCGCATTGATGCCTATCCGCACCTGATCGCCGCCGGTGCCGAGCGCGAATGGGAATTGCTGCCGTGCTGGAACCAGCACGACTGGGGCAGTCCGGCGCGTTGTCGCGTTCGAGTGCAATCGGCGCTGAATGAATTCATCGCCAAGTGCGGGGAACGTGGTTTGCTTGTCGGCCTTTCAACTTGGTTCCGCGAAGATGCTTCGGAAAATCTCTGCGCGAAGATTGCCTCGCCGGAGGAGTTGGGGCGGATTTGGAAAGTGACGCTTGACTCGATCAGTCCGGAGTTGCGCCGGCATATTCTGTATGTGGATTTCTGCAACGAGTTTCCGGCACACATCTCGACGCCATTCTTGCCCAAGGATTTCAAACGCCATTCGCCCGAGGGCGAACGCTGGATGCGCGACTCGATTGCCGTGGCGCGCCGCGCTTATCCGCAGTTCAGCTACACCTTTTCCATTGACCGCGAATTTGAAACGTTGCGCGAACCGAATGCGGCTTTCCTCGATTTTTTGGAGCCGCACGTGTGGATGACGAACTTCTCCGATTTCTATCAGCAAGTTGGCTACAAGTGGGAACTGTTCGATGCGGTCGGTTACGAAAAGATTGTCGCCAAAGCCGAGACGCTCTATCGGTCCAACCCAGCCCATTGGCAATCGCGACAGGAATATGGCATCAACCTTCTCGCTAAATGGTCGCGCGCCAGCGGCAAGCCGCTGATCACCACCGAATGCTGGGGCGTGGTGGTTTTCAAAGACTGGCCGCTGCTGAATTGGGACTGGGTGAAAGACCTGACCGAACACGGCGTCCGCACAGCCTCGGCGACGGGTTGCTGGGCGGCGCTGGCCACGAGTAATTTCTGCGGCCCGCAGTTCAAGGGCATGTGGCGCGACATCGCCTGGCACCGACGGTTGACGGATGTGATTCACCACGGCAAGCTGCCGAATTATCCCCTCCAATTGAAAAGTTGAATATGAACTTACACCGAATTATCGCGGGTGCGCTGGCGCTCGCTGCAACCGCAATTCAAGCCGCAGAGTTTTCTGTCGCTATAAACGGAAACGACAGCAACACCGGCTCATTGGCAAACCCCTTCAAGACCATTTCTGCCGCAGCCAGAATCGCGCAGCCGGGCGATGTAATCACCGTGCATGAAGGCATCTATCGCGAGCGCATCAATCCGCCGCGCGGCGGCACGTCCGACAAGAAACGCATCGTCTATCGGGCCGCGCCGGGCGAGAAGGTGGAGATCAAGGGGTCGGAGGTCGTCAAGAATTGGACGAAGGTTCAGGGCGATGTCTGGAAGGTTACGCTGCCGAACTCGTTGTTCGGCGGCTTTAATCCCTACAGCGACCTCATTCGCGGCGACTGGTTCAACGCGAAAGGCCGCGAACATCATACCGGCGCAGTCTATCTCAATGGCGAGTGGCTGACCGAGGCGGCCAAACTGGAAGAAGTGCTAATGCCGGGCAGTCCGGCGTGGCTTACCAAAGGGGGAAAGCCTGTTCTGCTAAACGTGGCCTGGTTACGGCTGGACAGCAGCGCTGGGAATACTCCGCGCACTCCAGCGACGAGTTTTGCAGTCAGGAGCGGGACGACCAACGCACCGTGTTCGGAGGGCGGAGAGTGTCTCGGCTGGATCATGTCCGGCGATTGGGTTCGCTACGAGCAGATGGACTTCAAGCAGGGGGTCAGACAGGTGGAGATTCGCGCGGCGTCAGCCTCGGAAGGCGGAATCATCGAACTGCGGCTGGATACGCCGGATGGGGATCTTCTGGGAACGTGTTACGTTGCGAACACCGGTGGCTGGCAAGCGTGGGTTTCGCACAAGACCACCATCAAGCCGGTCAGCGGAGTGAAGACCCTTTGTCTCGTGTTTAAGGGCCATAATCCATCAGCCTTGAATCCCCGGTTGTGGTTTGCACAAGTGGACTCGACAAACACCACGATCTGGGCGCAGTTCAAGGGCATGAATCCGAATGAACAGCTCGTTGAAATTAACGTGCGCCAAACCGTGTTCTACCCCGACCAGCTGGGGCGCAACTTCATCACCGTCCGTGGTTTCACGATGCGCCACGCCGCCACGCCGTGGGCACCGCCAACCGCCGAGCAAGTCGGCCTCATCGGCACGCATTGGAGCAAGGGCTGGATCATTGAGAGCAACATCGTCAGTCATTCCATCTGTTCCGGCATCTCGCTCGGGAAACATGGCGACCAGTTCGACAACACCTCCGCTGACAGTGCCGAAGGCTACGTCAAGACCATCGAGCGCGCCCATGCCCATGCCATCGCGTGGACGAAGGAAAACATCGGCCACCATATCGTTCGCAACAACACCGTTTCACACTGCGAACAAGCGGGCATCGTCGGCAGCCTGGGTTGTTCGTTCAGCACGGTCACCGGGAACATCATCCACGACATTCACGTCCGGCGGCTTTTTACCGGCGCGGAAATGGCCGGCATCAAATTCCATGCCGCCATTGACACCGAAATCAGTCGCAACCACATCTATCTGACTTGCCGCGGGCTCTGGCTGGACTGGATGGCGCAGGGCACGCGCGTCTCGCGAAATCTTTTTCACGATAACGACCAGGATCTGTTTGTTGAGGTTAACCACGGCCCGTTTTTAATGGATAATAATTTATTTCTGTCCCCCGTCAGCCTGATGGACTGGTCCGAAGGCGGTGCCTACGTGCACAATCTGATGGCTGGCAAAATCATCAGCCGGCCTGAGCCGCGCCGCGAGACGCCGTTTCATCCCGCGCACTTGACGAAGATCGCCGGCTTGCTGAGCATCAGGGGTGGCGACAATCGTTTCTACAACAACCTTTTCATAGGTGGCGGCGAATCTTCAACTTTCACCACCAACACTGTCAAACCAACTGCCAATAAACCCCAGTCAGACATTGGCTATGGCTTGTGGGTGTATGACAAACGTGAGTTGCCTCTGCAAACCGGCGGCAATGTGTATCTCAATAGTGCGAAGTCCTATGCCAATGATTCCAATTCATTAGCGCTGTCGAATGTTGATCCGAAGTTGAAAATCATGGAGGGAGGCGGACAGGTTTTTATCCAGTTCAACTCAGGTCCGGAATTGAAACAAGTTTCCACCCGGCCCGTCACAACCGCTTTGTTGAACAAGTCGAAGATTGCCGGCCTGTCTTATGAAAATGCCGATGGCTCGCCGCTGAAAATCGATTCGGATTATTTCGGCAAGGCCCGGAGCAAGACAACCCCCACATCCGGACCATTTGAAAATCCCGGCCCGGGCAATCTTAAACTAAAAGTCTGGTGATGATGTGCCTTCACATGGCAACTTGATTTCTCCACGATGAAAACAGAAATATCGTCTGCGGGCAGGATTGCGAAGGTCAACTTCTCATATTTGCTGCCCATCTGCCTCGTCGCCACGCTCGGCGGATTATTATTTGGCTACGACACCGGCGTTATTTCCGGAGCCATTGAGCCGCTGACCGCTTGCTTCAACCTCAGTGACTTCATGAAAGGCTGGGCTTCAGGCTGCGTGCTCGCAGGTTGTGCGGCGGGCGTGCTGATGGTCGGGTCAATCTCGGATCGTTTTGGCCGTCGGCCGGCCATGTTTCTGGCAGCAATGATGTTTCTCGTTTCCGCCATTGGCACCGCCATGCCGAATGATATCTGGACGTTTATCGTTTTCCGTATTATCGGGGGCATTGGCATCGGCATCGCATCCATCTCCACGCCGATGTATATCGCGGAAATCACACCGGCAAACATCCGTGGACGGATGGTGGCGGTGAACCAGATCGCCATCGTCGGCGGCATCGCGCTGACGTCGTTCATCAATTATTTCATCGCTGGGCGCGGTGATCAGGCCTGGTTGATTGAAACCGGCTGGCGCTGGATGTTTGGCACGGGCATTGTGCCCGCCATCCTCTTTGGCTTGCTGCTGATTCCAATTCCCGAAAGCCCGCGCTGGTTGATCGAGAAAAAACGTGAAGCCGATGCGCAGCGGATTCTGGAAAAAGTCGGTGGCGCGGAATTTGCCGGTGCCGAATTCGATAGCATCAAGGCCGCGCTTTCACAGGAGCGGGGCACCTGGGGTGAACTATTTTCCGCCAAGCTCCGGTTGCCGCTGCTCATCGGCGTGCTGCTGGCAGTCCTCCAGCAAGTCACCGGCATCAACGTCTTCATGTATTTTGGAGCTACCATTTTCAAAACCATGAGTTCTTCGACGGGCGTGGATGCCGGTTTGCTGCAGCAACTCATCATCAACGGCGCGGGTGTGCTATTCACGGTCATCGCCATTGCCACGGTGGACAAATGGGGACGCAAGCCGCTGATGTTTGTCGGCGCGGCGGGCATGGGCATCAGTCTTTTGGCCATGGGCATCATGGCTCAAACCCTGACGGATCCGGCAACCGCCAGCGGATGGATGCTGTTTTTCATCCTGCTTTACATCGGCTGCTTCGGCCTGTCGGTGGGACCGGTGACTTGGGTGATTCTGTCGGAGATATTCCCCACGGCAGTGCGCGGTCGAGCCCTCGGCTTGGCGACCTTCTTTCTGTGGACGGCGGATTATGTCGTCACGCAGACCTTTCCGATGATGGACGCGAAAGGTTCCTGGTTCGTTGCGCATTTCGATCACGCCTTTCCGTTCTACATCTATGCGGTGTTTTGCGCCGTGCTGCTGCTCGTGGTCTGGCGGTTGGTGCCAGAAACCAAGGGGCGGTCACTGGAAGAAATCGAACAAAGCTGGGCGCGCAAGAACTGAAATGCTGGTCAATATTTGGCGAGCCGGCGGACGGGGGTTTCATCCGGCATGGTGTTTGTGCCGGTATTCCTTGGGGTTGATGCCGGTTAATTTGCGGAAGCGATGATTGAAATTGGAAAGGCTTTCAAAGCCGCTGGCGTAGGCGATTTTGGAAACAGGCTGGTCCGTCTCGATGAGCAGCCGCGAGGCGTGGCCGACCCGGACGTCGTTGATAAAATCCGTCAGCGTGCGTCCGGTGACGCGCTTGAAGTAATGACCGAACGCCGAAAGGCTCATGCCCGCGCCCCGCGCAATCTCCTCATGCCGGATGGGGGCTGCGAAATGTTCAAAGATGAATTTGTAGGCGCGGTTGATGCGTTCACTGGCAAATTCATCCAGCAACGGCGAAAAACCCGGGCTGGACAGGACGCGAACTTCCGGCGATTCCTGCAGAAGTTTGAAGATGTTTAGCAACGCAAGGAGCCGGTCGAAACCCTTGCGGTGGGGTAGGCGGGACATGATTGTCGCCACGGCGTCGCGGGTTTTTCCGGCGAACTGGAGGCCGCGCCGGGCGTTCAGGAGGAGGTTCCGAATGCCGGTCAGCTCTGGCAGGCCGAGGAAATCCACGCCGAAGCATTCCTCCCGGAACTGCACGACGATGGCTTTTGATTGTTTTCGGGTGGCTTTTTCCGGTTCCGGGTTGCGCCAGTAATGCGGCAGGTTCGATCCGATGAGCACCAGGTCGCCGGGGGCGAATTCCTCAAGGCTGTCGCCGACAAACCGCCGGCCACGGCTCTGGAGAATGAGTGTCAGCTCGCATTCCGGATGGAAATGCCAAGGAACTTTGAAACCGGGCAAAGTGAATTCCCTTACGGCAAAGGAATGCAACTCGCTTTTGGGGATCAATTCAAACTCAGCTTTGGCCGGAAGTTGCATTCGCCTCAAACGCTAATGATGTCGGCCCATTCCAGCAAGGCTGTTCGTGTCAATACATTGGCAGTCTTTAGCCGTGCAGGCGGAGACAGGAAAAATCCATTATGCTAAACAATTCCGTTTCACCATCCATTTAACTATGAATAGCAATTCAAACCGCCTGATCAGCCGCCGCCAGTTTGTCGCCACCACCGCCATGGCCTCGTCTTTTCTCCTTGTCCCGCGCCATCTCGTGGCCGGTTCCGGGGAAAAACCGCCGAGCGAAAAACTGAACATCGCCGGCATCGGCATCGGCGGGATGGGGGCCAATAATCTGCTCAATCTGGAATCTGAAAACATCGTTGCGCTTTGTGATGTGGATATTAACTACGCCGCCAAAACCATCGCCAAATATCCCAAGGCGAAAGTCTGGACCGACTACCGCGAAATGCTGGAGCAGCAGAAGGACATAGACGCCGTCATGATCGCCACCCCGGATCATACACACGCGGTCATTTCCATGGCGGCGATTCGCGCCGGCAAACACGTCTATTGCCAGAAACCGCTCTGCCACGATATTTATGAAGCACGGATGCTGGCTAAGGCCGCGAGCGAAGCAAAGGTCGCCACGCAAATGGGCATCCAGGGTCACAGCGGCGAGGGGCTTCGGCTCATTTGCGAATGGATTTGGGCGGGCGCTATTGGCGAAGTACGCGAAGTGGATGCCTGGTGCAGTCTTTCCTATTATCCGTGGGGTCACGCCTATTGGAGTTCAAAATGGGGTGGTGACGGTGGACGTCCCAAAGACTTTCAACCGCTGCCAGACAAGTTGAACTGGGACTTGTGGCTCGGACCAGCGCCGGAAAGACCCTACCATCCGGCTTATCATCCCGGTGTTTGGCGCTGCTGGTGGGACTTCGGCAATGGGATGATGGGTGACCGGGGCGCGCACTCATTCGATCCCATTGTCACCGCACTCAAGCTCGGTGCGCCCACCAGCATCGAAGCCACCTCCTGCGGGATGACCAGGGAAATTCATCCATTGTCGGCCATCATCACCTTCCGTTTTCCCGCGCGCGGAAATCTTCCCCCGGTGAAATTGACCTGGTATGAAGGCACGCGTCCCCCGCGTCCGCCGGAAGCCGAGGAAGGATCGGAGCTGGGCGAAAACGGTGGCGGGGTTATTTTCAAAGGCGACAAAGGTCAGATTGCCTGTGGTGTTTATGGCGGCAGCCCGCGGCTGTTTCCCGAAAGCAAAATGCGGGAATACAAACGGCCGCCGAAAATGTTGCCGCGCATCAAAGGCACGCACGAAATGGACTGGGTCAACGCCTGCAAAACGGGAACGCAACCGGGCGCGCACTTTGGTTATTCCGCGCCGCTGACGGAAATCTGCCTCCTCGGAAACATCGCCACCCGGGTGGATTCCCGCATCGAGTGGGATGCTGCCAATATGAAAGTCACCAACTTGCCCGAGGCCAATCAATATGTCCGCGCCGAGTATCGCAAAGGCTGGACGCTGTAATCCCATGGAACGCGCTCCCGACCCCTTCCGCGACTGGCGCCAGGCGGCTGGCATTCTCAAATGCGATTTCCAGAACGAGAGCGTGCCGATGATTTTGCGCCATGAAGCGGTGCGCCGCGCGGCGAAGGATTGGAAGACATTCAGTTCGGATGCACCATTCCGTGTGCCCATCCCGTCGGAGGA
Organism: uncultured Verrucomicrobia subdivision 3 bacterium; assembly: GCA_903922735.1. Lineage (GTDB taxonomy): Bacteria > Verrucomicrobiota > Verrucomicrobiia > Limisphaerales > UBA11358 > UBA11358. Next base: position 48,537 of record CAIXUZ010000078.1, on the reverse strand, counting down.
AGATGTCCGCACGATGCGGCAATTGCCCCTCGAAACCAATCCGCCTGAACACACCGAATATCGGGAAATCGTCGAGCCGTTTTTCTTGCGCGCCAAAATTCCGGCCGTTGTGGTCAAGGTGGAGGCGCTCATTGAGCGTATGTTGCAGGATGCGCTGGGCCGGGAATCCATCGAAGTGGTTCGCGAATTTGCTCTTCCCTTGCAGTCGCGCGCGCTGACTCACCTGCTCAACGTGCCCGAAGCGGAGGCGGAAACGTGGGTCGGGTGGGGCATTCATGTCTTCCATGATGGCGGCGACGGACAGAAAAAAGGCGCGGCGCTGGAAACTTACCTCCAGCAGCGGTTCGATCAGGCGCTGGCGAATCCGGGTGAAGATTTTTTCAGCGCGCTGACCAAGGCAACTTTCCGCGGTCGACCGCTTACGCGTGAGGAGATGATGGGGTTTGCCAACCTCACGTTTGCCGGTGGACGCGATACGATCATTCACTGTCTCTCATCAGTGGTCGCCTATCTCGGCAAAAATCCTCAGGCGCTGGAGTTTCTGCGTCAGGATCCGTCGCGCATCGTCCTTGCCAGCGAGGAATTCTTCCGCGTCTTTATGCCGCTCACCCATATCGGTCGCGTTTGCCCGGTGGCGACCGATGTTCACGGCATCAAAGTGAAACCCGGGGGCCGGGTATCGCTGGGTTGGGCGTCGGCCAACCGGGATGAAACCGTATTTGAAGCGCCGGATGAAGTGCGCCTCGCTCGAAAACCGAATCCGCATCTTGCTTTCGGCTTTGGCGCCCACCTTTGTCTGGGCGCTCCCCATGCGCGGCTGATTCTCCGCACCTTGCTCCAGAAATGCACCGAGCGGGTCGCTGCTATCACCGTGCTGGGGGCGAAGGAACGAGTTGAAAATGAGGCGAGCTATCAGCGCGTGATGGGTTACGAATCATTGATCGTCAAACTATCGTCACTCTGATTTTTGGATAAATTTATGAACTCAAGAGAACGGGTCCTGAATCTGATCGCCGGCAAGCCGGTGGATCGTCCGCCTGCCATGCCCATCACCATGATGTGGGCCGCCGACCTCGTCGGCGCGAAATACCACGATTACGCGACGCGCGCCGAAATCCAGGTCGCTGGTCAAATCGCCGCCGCGCAACAATTTGGCTTCGACCACGTTTCTGTCATTTCTGACCCATGCTGTGAGGCGGCGGATTTGGGCGCGGCGATTTTTTATCCGCCGGATGGCCCGCCGGCAATCATTGAGGAAAAGGCATTGCTGGCCGACCCCGCCACCTTGAGTTCGCTGCGGGTTCCCGATCCGCATCGCGCGGGCAGCCGCATGGCCAACCGCATCGAGGCTGTTCGTTTGCTGCGCCAGCAAATGGGCGACACGCATCTGATTGAGGGCTGGGTCGAAGGCCCGTGCGCCGAAAGTGCCGACCTGCGCGGCATCAACACGCTGATGACCGATTACTACGACGACGCGGATTTCGTCCACGCGCTTGCGGCTTTCACCGTGGACAACGCGCTGAAATTCGCCACCGCGCAGATCGAGGCCGGCGCGGATATCATCGGCGTGGGCGATGCCGCCGCCTCGCTCGTCGGGCGCGAGCTATACGACGAATTTGTTTTCCCGCACGAGCAGAAACTCATTGCTGGCATCCACGCCGCCGGCGGCAAAGTGCGGTTGCACATCTGCGGCCGCACCAGCCAGCTGGCCGACGCCCTGGCCAAACTCGGCTGCGAGATTGTGGACTTGGACACACTGGTTGACCTGCGTGCCGCCCGCACTGCAATGGGTGATCGTCAGGTTTTGCTCGGCAATATTCACACCGTGAATGTGGTCAAGAATGGCACCGTGGATGACGTGCGCCGCGAACTGGCGAAGTGCCGCGCTGATGCCGGAGCCGCGTGGATTGCCGGTGCCGGGTGCGAATTGCCCCGGCATTCACCGCCAGAAAACGTGCGGTGCTTTGCCAAAATTTGACCTGCGCTTTTGACCGCCAGCTGGTACGTTTTTATTCATCCCATGGAACTGAATATTAATCCACCGCTGCCGGCGAAAAGGGATTTTCGCATCGGTGTTTTGGGCAGCGGTTTCATCGTGAACGATTGCCATTTGGTGAGCTATCGCAAGGCCGGCTTCAATCCGGTCGCCATCGCGTCGCGGTCGCGTGACCATGCCGCCAAGGTGGCTGCGCTTCATTCCATTCCCAAGGTTTGCGACACTTGCGAGCAATTGCTGGACGATCCCACCATCGAAGTGCTGGACATCGCCGTGCCTCCGAACGCGCAACTCGCGCTCATCAAAGCCGCCTGCCAACGCAAAACGGTCAAAGGTATCCTTGCGCAGAAGCCTCTGGGCATGAATTACGCCGAAGCGCTCGAAGCCGTCCAGGGTTGCGAGCAGGCCGGCATCACGCTTGCCGTGAATCAGAACATGCGCTACGACCAATCCGTGCGCGCCGCCAAGACGCTGCTCACCAACGGCACCATTGGTGAGCCGGTGCTGGCGACGATTGACATGCGCGGCATTCCTCACTGGGCGCCGTGGCAGGCGGAACTAGGCTGGGTCACGTTGCGGGTCATGTCCATCCATCATCTGGATTGCTTCCGTTTTTGGTTTGGCGATCCGGAAGGGATCTTTTGCACCACGCGTCCGGATCCGCGCACCCGATTTCCGCACACCGACGGCATCTGCGCCTACATCCTTGAATACGCTGGAGGCTTGCGCTGCGTGGCGATTGATGACACCTGGACCGGGCCGGCCAAGGAAGGTTGTCCCGCTGACATCAGCATCAAATGGCGGATTGAAGGATTGAACGGACTCGCCATGGGCGACCTTGGCTGGTGCAAAGATCCTTACACGAGCGTTTCTACCATTCGTTACGCGGCCAAAGGCGATAAAGAATTTCATGAGCCGAAGTGGAGCGAGAGCTGGTTTCCCGATGCTTTTGGCGGCACGATGGGACAACTGCTCATTGCGCTGGAAACCGGCAAAGAACCCGCCATCAGCGGGCGCGATAATTTGAAAACCATGGCGCTCGTCGATGCGGCCTATTTGAGCGCCCGGCAAAAACGGGTGGTGAACCCCGCTGAAATTGCCGCCTGAACAAAAATTCCGTAAAAACATGTTATGAAACTAGGAATCATCAACAGCGCGTTTGGCCAGGCGGGCGTGGATACCGCCACCGGCCTTAAACATATCGCCCGCATCGGTTTCGATTGCGTGGATATCTTCACCGAAGCGATAACGATTTCCAAAAAGGAGAAGCTGCTCATCGCCCGCACTTGCGACCGGGCGCGGCTCCCCATCATTTCTTTGCCGGTGGTCGCCACCGGCTTGATTGATTTCAATGATCCTGTCCGCGCCTTTCACGTCGCGCGCTGCAAGCGGTTCGTGGACCTCGCCGCCGAGTTTGGCGCGAAAAATATCCTGCTCGTGCTGGGCGAATATCTCTGGCAGCGCGAAGTCATTCCGCCGGCCGCGCAATGGCAGTGGGCCGTGGAAACCTGCCGCGAAATCGGCGATTATGCCGGGAAAAAGAATGTGGACATCGCGCTGGAACTGGAACCGTTCCGCCTGAGCCTGCTTCACAATGTGGACGAGATGGTGCGGTTCGTGAAGGACTGCAAACACCCGCGCGTGCGCGCCAACATTGATGTCAGCCATCTGGTTCTGGCCGACACCAGTCCGCTGGATCTGGCCAAGCTCAAGGGCAGGGCGATTCACGTTCACCTCAGCGACTGCGACGGGAAAGTGCACGGCGATCTTCCGCCCGGACGCGGGATTGTGAAGTTTGAGCCGTACCTCCAAGCCATCAAGGAATTGAAAATCAACGGCGTCATTTCCATCGAGCTGGAATATTCGCCCGATCCGAAGCGGATTGTCGAGTGGGTGACGGAAGCCTACACCCAGACGGACAAGCTGATGAAGTTGGTCGGCTTGCGTGGATGAAAATGGCTTCCGATCCGACACCTGCCAGCGGAGCACCGCCGCCGCCGCGCATTGCGCTGCTGGCCTGCCGCGTGTTTGAAAAGGAGATCGCGCTGCTTGCGGCGGGAGCCAGCCATATTTTGGAAACCCGCTTCTTCGAGGTCGGCCTGCATGACCGGTCCGATCAGCTCCGTGAGAAGTTGCAAGCCGAAATCCAATCCGTCGAGGCGCGTGCTGACCTTGATGCCGTGGTCCTGGCCTACGGGCTGTGCGGTCTTGGCACGGCGGGCTTGCGTCCCTTGCGCCACCGGTTGGTCATTCCGCGGGCGCATGATTGCATCACCGTCTTCATGGGCAGCAAAGAAGCCTACGCCGCGCATCAACGCCGCTGCCCGACCTGCATTTACTATTCGCCGGGCTGGAATCGTGAGCGGCGCGTGCCCGGTCCGGAAAGACTGGCGGCGCTACAGTCCGAACTTGCCAAAAAATATGCGCCGGATGACGTGGAAATGCTGATCGAGACGGAGCGGGAACTATGGGCGATGCATGACACCGTCACTTATCTTGACCTCGGCACGGATGACGCCGAACCGGAGGCGGATTATGCCCGGCGCTGCGCGGACTGGCTGGGCTGGAAATTCGAGCGGCTCGCGGGCGATCCCAGGCTGCTGCGGGATTTGCTTTGGGGCCATTGGGATTCAGAACGCTTTCAAATCATCGAGCCGGGTGAAGCACTCGCCCACTCCGCCGATGAGAAAATTCTGTGCGCCAAGCCGGCGGTGAAACAATGAGCCGCCCGCCGCAGCTTCAAATCGAACTCGCCTCCGGTGAGCGCCGGGAGCTTCCCGCGCCGTCCGGCGGACGTTCGCTGGCGGACGCGCTGGCGGCGCACGGCCTGCCGCTGAACACGCGCTGCGGCCAGCGCGGGCTGTGTCGCGGCTGCGAAGTGGAATTGCGCAGCGGCGAACTCACCGTCAACGGTGCCATCGTCACCGCGCCCGCCACGGTTCAAGCCTGCCGGGCCAAAGCCGGTGCCGCGGCCGCGATCTTCATTCCCGCCCGCTCGCGCATTGAGCACCAGCCGCAGGTCGGCGAGACGTTTGAGATTGCGATACCCTGTGCGCATCAGCCGCTGTTTGCCCCGGTGGCCGGCGGGCGCGACACGGCGTTTGCCGTGGATGTCGGCACCACCACCGTGGTGGTGCTGCTGGTGGATCTGGTCACCGGCGAAGTGCTGTCGCGCGCCGGGGCGTTCAACGAGCAGATCCGCTTTGGCGACAATGTCATCACCCGCATCGAAGCCGCGCGCCGGCCGGAGAATCTCATCGCGCTGCAGCGGGCCATCGTGATGGAGACCATCCAGCCATTGCTGGTGAACGCCTGCGCGCGGGCCGGGCGCTCCTTGGAGCGCATTGCCGGGGGCACGATCGCCGGCAATACCACCATGTTGCATCTGCTCGTCGGCGAAGATCCGACCCCGCTGGGCATCGCCCCGTTCACGCCGCGCTTTATCGAGGGAATGAGTTTTACCGCCGGGCAAATGGCCTTGATCGCCGACGGCCTGGCGCCGGCGACGCCCGTGCAATTGCTGCCGGGCATCGGCGCCTATATCGGGGCGGACATCACCGCCGGCGTGTATGCCACCGGCATGGCCTTTGATCCGGCGCCGAGCCTGCTGGTGGATGTCGGCACCAACGGCGAAATCGTTTTGCAGAGCGGCGGCAAACTTACCGCCTGCGCCACCGCCGCCGGTCCGGCGTTTGAAGGCTGCGGCTTGCGCTGCGGCACGCGGGCGCGCGACGGCGCGGTCAGCGATCTGGATTTGAAGCTGAATCCGTTCTCGCTCGAGGCCGAAGTCATCGGCCGGATTCCCCTGGCGCGGGCGAATGGCATTTGCGGTTCGGCCTATGTGGATTTTCTGGCGACGGCGCGCAGTGCCGGTCTGCTGGGATATTCCGGCCGGTTCGAGAAATCCGCCTGGGAAAACCTGCCGGCCGAAAATCGTTTCACGGCGGATAACGAACAGGCGTTGCGTCTCGTGGCGGCTGGCGGCAGCAGTGAATTGCGCATCAGCGAGGTGGATGTCGCCCTGCTGCTGCAGGCCAAGGCGGCGATCGGGGCCGGCATCGAAACTTTGCTCGAGACCGCGGGCATCCAGGCCGCGGATCTGGGCCGCGTGTATCTCGCCGGCGGCTTCGGGATGCACCTGAATGTGCCGCACGCCATCGCCATCGGCTTGCTGCCGGGCTTTCGCGAGGAGCAGGTGCGGGTGGTGGGCAATACCGCGCTGGCCGGCGCGCTGCTGGCCTTGGTGGACCGGACCACGCTCGCGGAAATGGAGAATTTGCGGCGCCAGGTGGCGGTCGTCGAACTGAACCTGGCCGACGGGTTTGAAGACCGTTACATCGAGCACCTGATGCTGCCATGAACCCGAACGACTTTCCCGCCGTGCCGCTGCTGGAACACCGGCCCTACGACCGGATTCGCGAACTCTACCTGTTGCAGGAGCCCATGCTGCTGGCCGCCATCCGGCGCGGCGACCGCGGCGAATCGCGGCGGATCATCAATCACGTCCTCGTCCACATCTACAGCGCGGGCGAGGAGCGGAGCGATTTGCTGAAAGGCCTGCTGCTCGAACTCGTCGTGATGATCTCCCGCGCGGCCGTCGAGGCGGGCGCGGTGCAATCGGAGGTGCTGGGCATGAACTTCCGCTTCCTGACGGAGCTGGCGGAGATCGACGACGACGAACAGCTCGCCGCGTGGCTGCGCAAAATCCTGGAACACGTCATGTCCACCATCGAGCAGCAGGAGGATTTCACCCCGCCGCTGCTCATCGGCAAGGCGCTCGATTTCATGCGCCGGAATCTGCACTGCGACATCTCGCGGGACGAGGTCGCCCGCCATGCGGGGATTTCCCCCAGCCATTTCTCGCGGCTGCTCAAGGAGCGCACCGGGCGGTCGTTCACGGAATTGTTGCGGCAATGCCGGGTGGACCTGGCCTGTGAATTACTGGGCGGCACCCGGCAGCCGCTGGCGGAAATATCCGACACCTGCGGCTTCTGCGACCAGAGCTATTTCACCCGCGTGTTTCAGGATGTGAAAGGGATGACGCCCGGACAATTCCGCTCCGCCGCCCGCCCGAACGGGGCATGACGCCGGGAAGACACCGGCTCTAACTTCTTCCCGTATTCAGATGGAGCGGACTCTCCCGTAGGAGACGAGGTGACGAGTCTCAAATCAAAACCCGACCACCTCATCGGGCAGTGACCTGATTCGCGCGAAGGACGCGAAGAAGATAAAGGTAAAACTTTCCGCCATGGTGCCCCACCGGAAGGTGTGCTCGTTCGCCAAGGTGGCCGTCCGCTAGGACTCGGACATCACCCAGACAGAGAACGGGCTCCACTGGCCGCTCACTTGAATTGCTTATTTAGCACACCCGTCTGATTCCTTGGCAGGCACCTCTACCGCTATTATCGAGTTGTCTGCCATCACGCCAGACACTTCGAATGCGACGTCAGACACTTCGAATGCGACGTCAGACACTTCGAATGCGACGTCAGACACTTCGAATGCGACGTCAGACACTTCGAATGCGACGTCAGACACTTCGATTACGACGTTAGACACTTCGATTACGACGTTAGACACTTCGATTACGACGTTAGACACTTCGATTGCGACGTTAGACACTTCGATTGCGACGTTATAAGTGCCAATAAACGCCAAAAACGGCAAAAAACAGCAAAAATGAAGGTCCAAAGGGTAGTTTTGTCCAAAAACGGGTCAAAAACGGGGTTTTAGCCGGAACCAGCTGCGGGACCGATTCACACCGAGGGAACCCCGAGGCAGAAACGGGGGGAAAAGCGGCGGAGGGCCGCCGCACTCCAAAACGCTGGCGCGTGGACCGGCGATTCCCGAACGGCGCGAAGCGTCTTGGAGTGCGCTAGCCCTCTAGCGCTTTGGGCCGGCGGTTGGAAATTGGGACGAAAACCAGCCCGCCGGGCCAATGCGGTTTTAGCCGGTTCCCCTTTTAAATAAGATTCCCACCCAAATGGCGCTGGACACGCCAGATAAAAGAAATTAAAACAACTTCAATGAAACCAGATAAACATCAAATCCGATGTTTATTATTATGTTAGGCAGCATTACGCGCTATGGATTTTCATATCTTCAAGCGGCCGGAGAGCATCAGGCTGAAGCGTTCCATAGTTGTTCGTTTCACTGCCGGCCAGATTCTGGTGGCGAGTTTAGTCGTGCTTGCAGCTATGGCGGAGGTTCTTTTCGGAGTTCAGCATCGGTGGCACGACTCATTCACCACGATAGTTTTTTCTACCGGCTGGCTTTACAGTCCATTGCTGGTTTACATTGCCGTGAGACGAATGAGTGAGACAGGATTTTCTTGGCTTTGGTTTCTGTCAGCATTTACTAGCTTTGCTGGCATCGCGCTCTGGGCATATGCCATTTATTTTTTAGTAAGCCGAGATTTAGTATTATGACCATGTTTTCTAACAAAACCGGTCCTGCCCTGTCCGTTGTTTCCACCTCCCCGAATGAACCGGCAAATTGAATTGTCTTGGCGGGTTTAATCTTATTTCATGCTCGCGCGGCCATCCGTGGCGGTCTAGGATCGGGGTTTCCCCGGGCCATTTTATGGGTTGTTTTGGGGCGGGGGTTCATGGTAATTAACCGGCCGATTATTTTTGAACGTTTTTCAGCCTGATTGTCAATAAACACAAACGTGCGCGGACGCGGAAGCCCAGCGGGGCGGCCGGCGGCGCCCGCAGCAACAGCCGATAGATGAAATGATTAAAGTAGAGAACCTGACCAAAGTATTCGGGACGAAACGCGCGGTGGACGGAATCTCGTTTTCCGTGGCGCGCGGGGAAGTCCTGGGGTTCCTCGGGCCGAACGGCGCGGGGAAATCCACCACGATGCGGATGATCACCGGCTTTCTGCCGCCCAGCGGCGGGAAGATCACGGTGGGCGGCTTTGATATTGCCGAGGATCCCATTCCCGCGAAGCGGCTCATGGGCTATCTGCCGGAAAACGCCCCCGCCTACACGGACATGACGGTGCATGGCTTTCTCGATTTCACCGCCGAAATCCGCGGCTTGCGCGGTGACGCGAAGAAAACGGCGGTCAACCGGGTGGTGGAGCTGTGCTTCCTCAAGTCCGTGCTGCACCAGAACGTGGACACGCTTTCCAAGGGCTACCGGCATCGCACCTGTTTCGCCCAATCCATCATCCACGACCCGGATATCCTCGTGCTCGATGAGCCGACGGACGGGCTGGACCCGAACCAAAAGCACGAAATCCGGCAGCTCATCCGCAAGATGGGCGAGCAGAAGGCGATCATTTTTTCGACGCATATCCTGGAAGAGGTGGATGCGGTCTGTTCGCGGGCCATCATCATTGACCGGGGCATCATCGTGGCGAACGGCACGCCGGCGGAGTTGCGCCGCAAGTCGGAGTGGGCGGGCGCGGTGACGCTGCGGGTGAACAACGTCGCGGAAAGCGCGGTGCGGCAGAAGCTGGATCAATTGCGGGCGGCGAAGAAGGTTGCCACCGCCACCAGCGGTTCGCACGTGACGGTGACGGTGTATCCGCGCACGGCGGGCGACGGCGACCTGACGCGCGAAGTCATCGAGGCCACGAGCGGCTGGCAGGTGGAGGAGCTCCGCACGGAGGAGGGCCGGCTGGATGAAGTTTTCCGCGGCATCACCATGCCGGACACGGCGGCGAAGGAGGCAAAACTATGAACGGTATAGGCAACATCAAGACCATCGCCAAGCGCGAGCTGACGGCGTATTTCACCTCGCCGGTGGCGTATGTGTTCATCGTGATCTTTCTGCTGTTGAACGGATTTTTCACGTTCATGATCGGCGGATTCTTCGAGCGCGGCGAGGCGTCGCTGGCCAACTCGTTCTTCAACTGGCATCCGTGGTTCTACCTGTTCCTCGTGCCGGCGGTCGGCATGCGGCTGTGGGCGGATGAACGGCGCGTCGGCACGCTGGAATTGCTGCTGACGATGCCCATCGCGCCGTGGGAAGCCATTGTCGGGAAGTTCATCGCGTCCTGGGTGTTTCTCGGGCTCGCGCTGGTGCTGACGTTTCCCATCGTGCTGACGGTGAATCACCTTGGGAGCCCGGACAACGGCGTCATCTTCGCGGCCTACGTCGGGAGCTGGCTGATGGCGGGCGCGTATCTGGCGGTGAGCTGCATCACCTCGGCCATCACGCGCAGCCAGGTGGTGAGCTTCATCATCTCGGTGGTCGCGTGCCTGTTCCTGATTCTGGCGGGATTTCCGCCGGTCATCAACCTGCTGCATAGCCTCTCGCACAACTGGCAATGGCTGGTGGACGTCGTCACGTCGTTCAGCGTCATCACGCACTTTGAAGGCTTCCAGAAGGGCGTGCTCGATTCGCGCGACGTCATTTTCTTTTTGTCCGTGATCGGGTTCTCGCTGTTCACCACCAGCGTGATACTGCGCACGCATCGCACCACCTAATTCTCCGGAGATAACATGCAAAAGAAGTCGCTCGAAACCATTCTCTATTCCACGGCCGGCATCGGCTTGATGCTGGTCATCCTCATCGCGGTCAACGTCATCTTTGGCGTCGCGCCGGTGCGCGTGGACCTGACGCAGGAAAAATCCTACACGCTCTCCGCCGGCACCCGGGCGGTGCTGAAGAAGCTCGATACGCCGGTGAAAGTCCGCTTCTACTGCACGCAAAGCGAGACCGCCACGCCGGAAACCGTCTATCTGAAAAGCTACGCCCGCAAGGTGGAAGACCTGCTGCAGGAATATAGACAGGTCGCCGGCAAAAACCTCGTCATCGAGAAATTCGACCCGCAGCCGGACTCCGATGCCGAAGATTCCGCGCGGCTGGACGGACTGGAGCCGCAGGAATTGTCCGGCAGCGACCGCTATTACCTCGGTCTGGCGGTGGGCATCGCCGACGAGCGCGTGGCGCTGCCGTTCCTCGATCCCAGCCGCGAAAAAATGCTCGAGTATGACCTGACGCGCGCCATCGCGCGGGCCTTCACGCCGGAGAAACCGGTGGTGGGGGTGATGAGTCCGCTGCCGGTGTTCGGCGAGCCGGCGAACCCGATGATGGCGCAGATGGGCCAGCGCGGCGGGGGGGCGCAAGCGTGGACGCTGATCGAGCAGTTGAAGCAGGATTTCAATCTCCGGCGGATCGAGATGACGGCGGGCAAAATTGACGACGACGTCAAGGTGCTGGTGGTCATCCATCCCAAGGAGATATCCGACCAGGCGCAGTTCGCCCTCGACCAATTTGTGCTGCGCGGCGGCAAGCTGATCGCGTTCCTCGACGCGCAATGCGCCTTGGACAGCCGGCAGCAGAACCCGATGATGGGCGGCGGCGGCGGCGGAACTTCCTCGCTCGAGAAGCTGCTGAAAGTCTGGGGGCTTTCGTTCGACACCAGCAAGGTTGTCGCCGACCTGAATTTCAAGATGCAGCTCCGCGGCCGCACCGGCCAGCCGGCCGAGGCGCCCGCGTGGCTCGGCCTCACCGCCGAGGGCGTGAACCGTGACGACATCGCCACGAGCCAGATTGACAATATCTGGCTGCCGATGGCCGGCGCCTTCACCGGCACGCCCGCCGCCGGATTGAAGGAAACCGTCCTGCTCCACAGCACCAAGAACGCGCAGCTGGTGGATGGCTTCCTCGCCAGCATGAACGGCGAAAGCATCCTGAACAGCTTCAAAGCGGCCGGCGTGGAATACAAACTCGCCGTGCGCCTGACCGGCAAATTCAAGACCGCCTTCCCCGAGGGCGAACCGAAAGATCCCGCCGCCACCAACGCGGTCGCCAAGGCGGATTCGCTCAAGGAATCCAAGGCGGAAACCTCGGTCGTGCTCGTCGGCGACGTGGATTTTCTGGCGGATGAATTTTCGCTGCGCCGCATTGACAGTCCGTTCGGCCCGATGGTCACGCCGATGAACGCGAACCTGAGCCTCGCGCAAAACCTGGTCGAGCAGATGGCGGGCGACAGCAATCTCATCGGGGTGCGCAGCCGGGCGACCTTGACCCGGCCGTTCACGCTCGTGAAGAAGATGGAAGCCGAGGCTCAGGCGCGCGGGCAGGCGAAGGTTTTGGAATTGCAGCAGAGCCTCAGCGAGACGCAGCAGCGCTTGAGCGAGCTGCAGGCGCAGCGCAAGGACAAGGACCAGCGCTTCATCCTCTCCGCCGAGCAGAAGGCCGAGCTGGAAAACTTCCGCAAGAAGCAGGCGGAGGTCAGCAAGGAGCTGAAGCAGGCGCAGAAAGATTTGCGCAAGGAAGTCGTCTCGCTGGAGGCCCGCCTCAAGTGGCTTAATATTCTCGCGATGCCGTTCGGCGTGACGCTCGCCGGCGTGGGCATCGCCCTGATCAAACGCAAAAAGACCTCAGCCAAATGAACCGGAAACAATTCATCCTCCTCTTGGTGCTCGTCCTCGTCATCGGCGCGGCGGGATTGGTTATTCGTCAACGCGGGCAAAGCTCCTGGCAGAGCGCCGGGCAGGCCATCGGCCGGAAATTGCTGCCCGGTCTGCCGGTCAACGACATCGCGCAAATCACCGTCCAGGCCGGAGGCAGTGAATTGAACCTCGCCCGCCGCGACAACGTCTGGTGCGTGCGCGAGCGCAGCGATTACCCCGCGAACTTTGCCGACCTCAGCGGCCTGCTGCTGAAGTTCGCCGACCTGAAAGTGGTGCAGAGCGAAGAAGTCGGCGCATCGCAGCTGGGGCGATTTGAATTGCTGCCGCCGGGCGCGGGCGCGAAAACCGCGACGCAGATCGAGTTCAAGGACGCCGCCGGCAAGACGCGCAATTCGGTTTTGCTCGGCAAGAAACACATGAACAAGGCGCGTGGCGGACAACTCGGCGGCATGGGCGGCGACGAAGGCTGGCCGGATGGCCGCTACGTCATGGTCGGCAGTGGCGCGAAGACGCTCGCCGTGGTTTCCGACCCGCTGGATAACGTTCAGCCCAAGCCGGACGCGTGGTTGAACAAGGATTTTGTCCACGTTGAAAAACCGCGCACCATTGCCGTGCAGCTGGCGGAGGCGACCAATTCATGGAAACTGACGCGCGCCGCCGAAACAAACGACTGGCAGCTTGCCGACGCCAAGGCGGACGAGAAACTGGACCCGGCGAAAGTGTCCGGCGTGACCAGCCCCTTCAGTTCGGCGAGCTTCAGCGATGTCGCTGCGCTCAATGCCAGCAACGCGCCGGCCGGAACGACCCTGACGGTGGAGACGTTTGACGGCTTCACCTATGTCGCCAAAATTGGCGCGAGCGAGAATGGAAATTATCCCGTCAACATCATTGTCAGTGCGAACCTTGCCACGGAGCGCGTGGTGGCCCAAGACGAGAAGGCTGGGGACAAAGCCAAGATCGACAAGGAATTCAAAGAACGCCGGGCGAAGCTGGCCGAAAAACTCGCGGTCGAAAAAAGGTTTGCCGGCTGGATTTATCAGTTTCCCAGTTACACGGTTGACTCACTGCTCAAGCCCAGGAAAGAGCTCCTAGTCGAGGAGAAAAAGGAAGCGGCGCCGGCTGAGGTGAAATAGATTCAAGGGGCCGGAGCAGGGCAGGGGTGGCGCCGCCGCAAGCGCTGAAGATGCGCGTGTCACGGCTGGATATAAAATCATTCAACCTTGCCCGAGTCAGGAGAACTCCTCAATGGCCTCAAACATGGCCACGATGTTTTGCGGCGGCACGTCGGGCAGGATGTTGTGAACGGTGTTGAACACAAATCCGCCGCCAGGCATGAGGATTTCGAGCCGGCGTTTGACATGATCCTTGACCTCCTGCGGCGAGCCGGTGGGGAGCACGGTCCGCGTATCGCAGCCACCGCCCCAAAAACAGATATCCTTGCCGAAGTCGGCTTTCAATCCCTCGGCCTCCATCCCCAGGCAGGTTGTCTGCACCGGATTGATGATGTCGTAACCTGCTTCGATGAGGTCGGGCATCAGGGCGCGGATGGAGCCGCACGAATGCAGGAAGGTTTTCATCTTGGAATGTTTGTGGACGTAGTCACATAGCATCGTGTGGCGTGGCTTGAAGAGCTGGCGATACATGTTCGGCGACATGAACGGTCCGCCATTCGTGCCGAGGTCGTCGCCGAAGCGGACGATATCGGCAATGTCGCCTACGGCGCTGCAGACTTTTTCGAGCGTGGTGAGGTGACGTTCCATCAGCGCGTCCAGCAGGCGCTCGACCTGTTCCGGTTCGGCGGCGAGGTCCATGAGGAAATTATCCATGCGCCGCAGAAACGTTCCCCATTCAAATAAGTTGCAGCCGACGACAATCATGAGCGCCCGGTCGCTGGTGCGGCGGAGCTCCAGTGTTTTTTCCCGCAACGTTGCCCAGAACCCCGGATCGTTCGCATGGTCCCACGGGCTGTGGACGAGCGCGGCCCAGAGGATGCGGCTCATTTCCTTGCCCAGATCGCGGTAATCCGCCGGATAATCGTCGAGATACGGAAAGTAGGTTTGATCGTAAAACGTGCCGCGTGCCGGCATGTGGGCGATGTCGAGGCCATCGCTCATCCGCGCGATGAAAGAGCCGTCGGGCTGGCGTTCGGGATTGAACCACGCCGGGTAAAGCGCGGATTGCCCATCCATCAACGTCGTCGGTCGCCAGGCCGAAGGCTCGGTGTTGAAGGCGCGGCCAATGTCCACCACGTCCACCTGGAAGCGGTCGAGGATGAATTCCTCCGGTTGGGCAAGCTGCTGGACGACGTCATAGACCAGCGTGTTGCCCTGCTGGAGGCCGAGATGTTGCTTGAGGTTGCCGTAGGCGATGGCCGAGATGCCGCTGCTGGGCGTCGCGCCGAGATCCACGGGCACGCGGTCGGGCTGACGGTGTTCGATGGCGGCGAGGATGCGTTCGCGGGAGTTCATAATTATTTTTGTTCTTCCTGAAGTTTTGCGCCCGCACCTTCCGGCAACCCGTCGCGGAAGGTGCCGAACCATTTGTCCAGCGGGATGCCGGCCTCGCCGTAATTGCACTCAAAATAGCGGTGATGCAGGTAGTGAAAGTAGGAGCCGGTCGGCCATTTTTCCTCGATGACCGGCCCTTCAAATCCGTGATGCCCGCACGCGGGCGAAAGTCCGGTGTGCTGGAGGTTGAACAGGAAATGGAACGGATGCGACGGCACGATCCAGTGGATGAGCACCACGCTGAAATAGAGGAACGTCTCGACCGGATGCATGGCCATCCCGGACCATGGAATGGGATTGATGTTTTTGTGATGCAAATAATGCACGCGCTGGTAAAGCGGCTTCCAGTGGATCAGCCGGTGCACCCAGTAGAAATGGAATTCCCGCCAGAACGGGATGAGAATCAGCCATGCCACAAACCACACGGGATGCTCGCTCCAACTGACATAAGGCAGCCGATGATTTGCATATAGCCACAGGGTCAGGACTTCGTAGGCCGTCATGAAGGCGCAGCCAATGACGCAGGTCCAAAAAATGTTGTCATAAACCTGATCGCGGAAGAGAAAGGTCCGGCTATTCCGCGCCGGCCATCGGGAATCGTATTTGCCCTTCGTGCCTTCGCCTTTATGGATGTAGAAATACAGGTGGTAGCTGCCATAAACCAACCAGATCAAAACCTGATTGCGGAGAAAAAGCTGGGAGATCCAATCCCAGTGGAATAGCGCGCAACGCGCCAGTTCCGGCTGAAACCACAACCACGACACTGCCGAAATCACCAGCAGCACGAGATTGCGCGGCCACATGAAACCGGGCCAGGTGACGAGCCATTTCAGTAACGTCATCGGCCGCGGCGGCCAGACGAACACCGGGGCGTAGCGGCACGGATAATCCGGCCGCCACTCGCCTTTGGCATTGCGCACGCCGGGATCGGAATGCGGCGTGCCGGGAATGAAATGCTGGAGGATTTTTCGCATGCCGACGTTCCGCAGGTCTATTGCAAATAGAAAACCTCTTTCATGTCGCTCCAGATTTTGCCCTTGGCGGCAGCGGCGGGCAGGGGCGACTGGCAGGGATCAGTTTCCTTCCACCAATCTTGCGTGGCGGGATCGGCGGCCATCTGCTTCATGTCGGCGTCGAAATTGGTGCCGGTATATTCCAGATAGGCAAACAGGTAGAATTTGCCGTCAATTTCACATTTGTTGATGGAGAAATTCTGGATGTGAATTTCCTTGAGCGTTTTATTCACCGCCGGACGGGGGTGGGCGTGGATATATTCGTAATACTCCGCCTTTTCCGGTTTCAGCCCGGTGATCCAGGCGTAGCGTTGCGGGGTCACCGACGGGGAGTTGCCGGTATGGCTGGCGCAGCCTGTGAAGAAAGCCAGCGCCAGCAATGGCAAAATGCAGTTCAGGATTTTTTTCATAGACGGGTTTGATGTATTTATGGTTTAGCGGAAAATGATGTAGAGCCCGGTCATGACGATGAAGATGAGCCCCGCCAGCACCTTGTAATTCGCTAGGCCTGGCCAGCCGGGAGATTTCAGCGCGTCCAATGGATTGGCCCAGAATAATTTTTGCGGATCTTCCGCCGCCAGTTTCGGGCGCGCAAGGGTCAGCGCCATTTGCAACCCGATGCAATAGCAAAGCAGGTAGAACGCCATGAGCATGAATGGTGTCGTGTAGATAAATGCGGGAATCCAACCAAACGACTCCGGCTTCCAGATGTGCAGCGTCTTGGCGGCGAAGACCAGCGCTCCGGTGAGCGAGCCGATCCACATCGTCCACTTGGCGCTGAACGCCGAGGCACGCGGCCAGAAGACGCCCACGGCGAACACGCAAGAAACCGGCGGCGCAATGTGCGCGATGATGTCGTTGATGCCGGCAAAAATACTTTTGTAACTGTCCAGCAACGGCACCATGGCAATGCCCAGCAGAAAGGCCGCAAGCGAGGCCAGCCGTCCGATCAGGACAAGCCGGTGCTCCGGCGTCGCCGGCCGGAAGCGGCGATACAGATCGTAGCTGAACAGCGTGGCGATGGAGTTGGACGCGCTGGCCAGATTGCCCATCAGCGAGGCCATCAGGGCCGCCGCCATCACTCCGAATAAACCGACGGGCATCAGGCTTTTGATCATCAGGCCGTAGGTTTCCTTTGACGACATGGCGGTGACGTTCGCGGGCAGCACCAGGTTTTTGGGGTCGAGACCGGACACCAAGGTCAGCGGTTTGCCATCGTTGGCGAGTTCCTTGGTCAAGTCAATCGGTGGCTGGCCGTCGGCAAAGGCGATTTTTTTGGTCTGGCCTCCCAGCGCCTTGCCGGTGAGTTCCAGTTGGTATTGTTTGCCGGACGCAGCAACGGTTTGTTCGTTGCGCACGCGTAGCTGGGCCATTCCGTCAAGCTTGCCGCCTTGAATCATGGTCAGAAACATCAGGCCGGGCAGGATGAAAACGAAGACGGGAAAAATTTTCAGCAATCCACAAAACAACGGGCCGGTGCGGGCGTGATTTTCATCCTTCGCGCCGAGGACGCGCTGCACGATGGTCTGGTCGGCGCACCAATACCAGATGCTTAACGCCGGATACCCGAGCAAAATCGCATACCACGGCAGGCCGGGTTCTTCGGCGGAGGAGCGCAGCATGGTCAATTTCATGGTCTCGCCGCTGGCATGTAGTTGATCGGTCATGCCCTGCCAGCCGCCGACTTTCAGGTAGGCCAGCGCCGTGATGATGATGCAGCCCACCAGCAAAATTACGGCTTGGATGGTCTCGGTCAGCACGACCGCCGAGAGTCCGCCCAGAACGGTGTAAACTGCCGTCAGCGTCGTCAGCGTGATGATGCAAACCCATTTATCAATGCCAAACACGCCGTGCAGCACGAGCCAGCCGGTCGAGAGCGGAAAGGCAATGTTGAAAATAATTGCCGTCACCATTGAGAGTCCCGCCAGCCAGTCGCGGCACTCGGTGCAATAGCGTTTTTCCAGAAAATCCGGCAGCGTGGCAACCTTGGCGCGCAGGTAAAATGGCACGAAGAACAGGCTCAAAATGATCAGCGTGTAGGCCGCCAGCCACTCGAAATTGCCCATCAGCAGCCCGGAGTCATAGCCCGCCTGCGCTAGGCCCACGAGATGCAGGCAGGAGATGTTCGTGGCAAACAGCGCCAGACCAATGGAGGTCCAGCTCAAGGTGTTTCCGGCGAGAAAATAGCTGCCCGCCTCGCTGCCTTTGCGCTTGCGCAGGCCGATCCACACGCCCGCGCCGACGATGCCGGCAAGGTAAAGAACAATAACGACGAGGTCAATGGCGTTGATGTTTTTCATGCGGAAAATTCCAGAATGGATTTATTATTTGGCCGCTTTGAGCTGTAAATCAATTACTGGGATGTGTATCGCGGGATGATTCACTTTGAATATATTTTTTTGGTGGTTACCCAAGGATTGTAAAAAGTTTTCATGGCTCAGTTTTATTTGCGACTGGTGCGAATAGATCGAACTCGTGAATGCTTGGACCTTTTACGCTGTTTAAACTGAGGCGGACGATTCGCGCGTTGATCGGATCGAATTTTACTTCCAATCTTTTACCGATTAAGCCGCCTTTGTAAAAAGTCTTCCAGGAGATGCCATCTTTGATTTGTAGTTCGAATGACTGCACGCGTGCGTCAAAATCAATGCACTCCTGAATAACGGCGCGATCAAAGGTTTCATTCCTGCCAAGGTCCACTTCGATCCAACTTTGCTTGGCATTGCCATCGGTGGCCCAACGTGTTTGATCCTCGCCATCCACGGCTTTGTCGGCACCAAAGCGGTTTTGGTTGTTCTCATAAACGTTGGAGGCATGCGCCTTTTTGTGCGTGGTCAGCGATTCACCGGCAAGGCTGACGCTGATTGACGAGATTTCCATGGCGGGTTTGTCAAGTTCAAGTGCGACGATGGTGTCAATCTCCTGCCGGCTTGCAGCGGGGACTGAAATTTCGATGCCCGCTTCGGTTTGTTTCACGGTTGCCGCGCCGCCGGTAAGCACATGGCTCTTGACGATCTTCGCGGGCAGTGGCGGCAGAGTTAGCGTTTCTGCAGGCCACGCAGTAATATGAATGAAGATAACGTTGCCCTTGCGCGTCGCGGCAACGCTCTTGGTCGGTTTATAGGGTCCGCCGCGGGTGCCATAGATTGAATCGCCGTTCTTCGCCAACCATGCGCCCATTTCCTTGAGTCGCTCCACTTGTCGCGCCTCGATGATGCCATCCGCCGTCGGGCCGACGTTGAACAGCAGATTGCCGTCGCCGCCGGCACAGGTGACAAGCGTCTGGAGGCACTGCTTCAGCGACTTCATGTCGTCGTTCGGCTTCCATGACCATTGCCGGCAAATGGTCATGCAGGTTTCCCACGGCCGGTCGTCCTGATATTTACCCACGCGTTGTTCGGGGGTGTCGTAATCACCGCCGTCGCCGGTGCGGTTGTTGATGAGAATATCCGGCTGAAGTTCGCGGACCATCTTGATGGTGGCCGCGCCGCGCCCTTGGAATTTCTGCGGCACGTCGTTCCAGATGGTGATCAACGGACCGTAGTTGGTGATGAGTTCCTTGATCTGTGCGAGCAGGTAGCGCTGGTAGGAATCCAGGTCCGACTTCGCGCGCGTCACCTTGCCACCGGGGCTGGTGAGCGGGAAATCCGGATGATGCCAGTCGCAGGTGGAGTAATAAGTGCCAAAGGCGATGCCCTGCTTCTTGCACGCAGCGGCGAGTTCCTTGACCACGTCGCGCTTGAACGGGGTGTTCATGATGTTGTAGTCGGTCTGCTGGGTGTCCCACAGGCAGAAGCCGTCGTGGTGTTTAGTCGTGAGCACGATGTATTTCATGCCGGCGGCTTTCGCGGCGCTCACCCATTCGGCGGCATTGTAATTCGTGGGGTTGAATTTTTTGTAAAGGCTGTCGTAGGTTGCGATGGGGGTCTCCTTGCCGCGCGACCAGCCGATCTCATGTCCAGTCAGACTCACCGGCCCCCAATGGATGAACATGCCGAAACGCATATCTTGCCAGCGCGCCACGGCAGCCGGGTCTGCCTTGGGCCAGGCTGGAGCGGATGTGGCGTTGGTGGGTTGAGCTCGGACCACGCTGATTGATAGCGTCAGCGCGCAGGCAATCAGGCCGTTGCGAAAGGAATTTTTCATTGGATGAGCCTAGAGCATGCCTAAGTTGGTCAGCCCGGTCTTGCAAATTCATTCAGCGAAGGATATTGAACATCCATGCCAGCGTCCGTCGCGCCCATTTATAAAACCCAAAAATCACGGTTTGAAGTTGACTCCTGCGCGCCGCAGTCCGCCGCCGTGCGCGGCGGCAAGATCCAGATGCACGCGCTTTCAAAAGGCCATTATCCCGGCGTTTTATTGCAGCCGGACCAGTTGCCCGGTATCGCCAGCATCGGCTATTGGAATGGCACGAGCGCCCAGGACTGGGGGCTGGAGGCGCATCGTAATGAAGGCATTGAAATCACTTTTCTTGAAACCGGTGCGATGGCTTTCGCCGTCGAAGCGAAGAAATTTGAACTTCGCTCCGGTCATTTCACCATCACGCGTCCCTGGCAGTTGCACCGGCTTGGCGCCCCCAACATCGGACCGGGAAAGCTGCACTGGCTCATCCTGGATGTGGGGGTGCGACGGCCAAATCAGAACTGGTGCTGGCCGGACTGGGTGACGCTGACCAATCATGATCAGACTGAACTAACCCACAAGCTACGGCACAACGAAAATCCTGTCTGGAATTCCTCGCCGGAAATCTGCGCCGCGTTTCGTGGCCTGTCCGACGGAGTGGGCAGATGGCCGCAGCCGCACATGGAATCGCGAATGCTGGTATTGTTGAACCAGCTTTTGCTGGGCATTCTGACGGCGCTCACCGCCCAGCAACAACACCAGAATCCGGAACTGACCTCCCGGCGGCGCACCGTGGAACTTTTCCTCCGCGACCTTTCCGAAAACGCCGCGAGCATCCGCGAGCCTTGGACGCTGGACAAAATGGCCGATCATTGCGGCATGGGCATCACGGCCTTCTCAAAATATTGCCGCGAACTGGTGAACAACGGCCCGGTTGAGTATCTGAATCAATGCCGCCTAAACCGGGCGGCCAGGCAGCTCAAGGAAAGCACAGTTCAGTCCGTGACCGAAATTGCGTTCCAAAACGGATTTAACTCCAGCCAGTATTTTGCCACCGTCTTTGCCAAACGCTTCGGGGTCAATCCGACGGGTTATCGTTCAAAATGCTAGACTGGCGTTTTGATGTTCTTGACCGCGCGACTCATGGCGGCGAGCAGGGCGGGCGTGGTTCCACAGCAGCCGCCGATGATGCACACTCCAGCGGCGAGCAGGCGCGTGGCCGTGGCGGCCATTTCTTCCGGTGTGGCTTTGTAGATCGTTTCGCCGTTTTCCATGTGCGGTGATCCAGCGTTGGGCTGCACGATTACCGGCGTTTTGCCTGCGGCGGCGACGAGCTGTCCGGCCAGTTTTACATAATCGTCCAAGCTCAAATCCGTGCCGCAATTGGTGCCGACAATGTCGGCACCGGCGGCGATGGCGCGGCGCATGGCGTCGGCGGCGCTCGTGCCCATCATCGTGCGGAATTCACCGCCAGTTTTCTGAAAGGAGTAGGTGACGATGACTGGAATTTTGGGGTTGCAAGCTTTCGCCGCCTCGACTCCGACGATGGCCTCGGCGGGATCGCTCATGGTTTCCACGAGGATGGCGTCCGCGCCGCCTTCGAGCAGGGCGGCGATTTGCGCCTGAAACGCCGCGCGCAATTCATCTGCCGTGACATCGCCAACGGGTTCGAGGAAATCGCCGAATGGGCCGACGTCGCCGAGTACCCAGCTGTTGTCGCCGCCGGCGGCGCGCGCCACGCGGGCGGCGGCTCGGTTTAATTCCGTCACGCGAGCTTCCAAGCCATGCAGCGCAAGTGCGAACCGCGTGCCGCCAAAGGAATTGGTGGTGATGAGGTCGCAGCCGGCGTTGCGATAGGCGAGGTGGATGCCGCCGACATCGCCGGGGCGGTCGAGGTTCCAGGTCATGCCGCACGCGCCGCTGGCGAGGCCGCGAGCCATGAGTTGCGTGCCCATCGCGCCGTCGCAAACGAGCGGACGGCGGGAGAGTTCTTCGAGCAGTGGGGTCTTGTTCATGAATTTTGTTGGTTAGTCGAAAATCACGGTGCGATTGCCGCAGAGGAAAACGCGGTCTTCAAATACCATCCGCAAGGCGCGGGCGAGCACCATTTGCTCCACATCGTGTCCGGCTTGCGAAAGATCTTGCGCGGTGTGCGTGTGATCCACCGGGATGACCTGCTGGACAATGATGGGGCCTTCATCCAGTTTCTCAGTGACGTAATGGGCGGTGGCGCCGATGACTTTGACACCGCGATCAAATGCCTGTTGATAGGGTTTTGCGCCGATGAACGCCGGCAAAAATGAGTGGTGAATATTGATGATGCGCGCCGGAAAGTGGCGCACGAATTCCGGCGTAAGCACGCGCATGTATTTCGCCAGCACGAGATAATCCGGCTGAAGCGGGTCGATGATTTTCAGCAATTGCGCTTCATGGGCTTCGCGACTAAGCGATTCGTGGTTGATGAAATGAAACGGCAGGTCAAACCGGGTGGCGAGCGTTTTCAGCCCGGTGTGGTTGCTGATGACGCCAAGCACCTGAGCGTTGAGTTCGCCGAAGGCGTGGCGGATCAGGATGTCGCCCAGGCAATGATGTTCCTTGGAGGCGAGCACCACGATGCGCTTCGGTTTTAGATTGGAAAGCCGGATGTTTGCGGCGGCGGGCAGTGTCGCGCGGAGCTCGGCTTCGAGTTGTCCGGCATTCACGTCTCCGTCAAATTCCGTGCGCATGAAAAAGCGCGCCGGGCCGCGATCCACAAATTCCTGGTTGCCGACGACGTTGACGCCGTGTTTGAGCAGCACGCCGGTGATGGTGTGGACGAGGCCACGGCGATCCTCGCATTCCACGAGCAGGACTTGGGTGCTCATGGAGTTCCTCCGGAATTATTTTGGTTGAGGGAAATTTGGTGGCGCATGTCTTTGAAGTTTCTACCCCTTGCCGCGTTGGGAAGCAATACCGTATGCGCCGAAAGCACCAAAGCACCAAAGAATCATCCCAGAATACAAGACCCTTCCGGTCTGATGCGTTATGTTGCTGACGCTATGAATATCGACCATCCCCTGACTCAAGCCATCATTGCCGGCCGCCGCAAAGAAGTGCCGCAATGCGTGCAGCAATGTCTCGATGCCGGCGAAACCGCCGGATCCATTGTGGAAAACCGCCTCGTGCCCGGCATGGCGGTCGTCGGCGAGAAGTTCAAGCGCAACGAGATCTTCGTTCCTGAAATGCTCATTGCCGCCCGCGCCATGAAAGAGGCGTTAAAAATTCTGGAACCCAAACTTGTGGCCGCCGGCATCAAGCCGGAGCACAACGCGGTCATTGGCACCGTCGAGGGCGATTTGCACGACATCGGCAAAAATCTCGTCGCCATGATGTGGAAGGGCGCCAACATCGAGGTGATTGACCTTGGGGTGAATGTGCCGGTGGCGAAGTTTGTCGAGGCCGTCCGTCAACATAAGCCGAAGTTGGTCGGTTTGTCGGCGTTGCTCACCACGACGATGCCCGCCATGCGTGATACTGTAAAAGCCATCCGTGATGCGGGGTTGCCGGTGAAAATTGTGGTCGGCGGTGCGCCGATCACGCTGGAATATGCCCGAGAAATCGGTGCGGATGGATATTCGCCGGATGCCGGTAGTGCGGTGGACGCCGCCATGGCGCTGGTGCAAGCCAGGGCCTAAGGGCACCGGGTTTGTTGTCATCATGGACCGGCAATTCTATCTCGATCTGGCTGCATCCGGGTTAAGCATGCCCATCGGCACGCATCTGGTGTTGCACGAACATTCGGACCATGCGGGCATTGTGCAGGACGGCCAACGTCTGGGCCGGGTGGTGGAAGAATCAGCCCGTCGTTTCCGGATGCCCATGGCATTCCCGCTCATGGATCTTAAGCTGGAGAAAGAGGCGCTTCTGCACGCGCGCGGCGTGCCGGCAGCGGCGGTGGACAGCTACCATTTTTCAGAAATCCCTGAGAAAGTGGGTGAGTTCCCGCTCACCAAAACCATGGATGCGGTGTGCGGGGCGATTCGTTACATCGCCACTGAAACCGATCTGATTCCGGTGGGCATGGGCATCGGGCCGTTCTCCCTGATGACCAAGCTCATTTCCGATCCCATCGCGCCCGTCTTTATGGCTGGCACGGGAGCGACCGGCGAAGACGACCCTGAAGTAGCCTTGGTGGAGCGGTTATTGGAACTGGGCTTTGCGACCATCCAGAAATATCTCGATGCGCAAATGGATGCCGGAGCGAAGGCCATCATTTTGTGCGAGCCGGCGGCCAACAAGGTTTATTTCTCGCCCAACCAGCTCGCCGAGAGTTACGACGTTTTCGACCGCTATGTGATGCGGTTCAATCTGGCCATTCGGGAACAACTGCGGTCGCGCGGGGTGGACTTGATTTTCCACGACTGCGGTGAATTGCTCGACGGAATGGTGCGGCGGTTTGCCACGCTCGATCCGGCGATGATCAGTCTGGGAAGTTCGAGGTTGCTCTGGGAGGACGCCGCGCTGTTGCCCAAGACCACTGTGCTCTACGGCAACCTGCCGACGAAACAATTTTACTCCGACTCTTTGATGAGTGTGGAAAAGGTTCGGCAGCTTTCCGCTGACCTCAACCGCCGGATGCGAGCGGTCGGCCATCCTTTCATCTTGGGCAGCGAATGCGACATCTTAAGCGTTTCCGGTAGCGAGCAGACCATCAAGGCGAAGGTCGAGGCGTTTTTAACGACGGCCTGATTCAAATTTTTATCGGCGGAATACGATTTGGAATGATAATTTGACGGTCAATTATTCGATTTGTGATAGTTAGGCACATTTTATGAAGCCACAGCCCAAGAATAGCCGGCAGCGCGTGCGCGCTGCGCTCGAACACAAGCAGCCGGATTGCGTGCCGATGGATTTTGGCTCCACCGCCGTAACAGGGATGCACGTCACCTGCGTGGCGGCACTGCGCAAACATTACAGCCTGCCGGAACATCCGGTGACCGTGATCGAGCCATATCAGATGCTCGGCGTGGTCGAACCGGATTTGCGCGATGCCTTGGGCATAGACACCACCCATGTATTGCCACCGGTCAATATGTTCGGTTTTCGTAATGACCGCTGGAAACCATGGCGTGCGCCGTGGGGGCAGGATTTGATGGTACCGGGAGATTTTATAACCACGGCAGCTCCTAATGGTGGCTTGCATATTTATCCTGGCGGCGATACCAGCGTCCCCGCCAGTGGTCATCTGACGGCCACGGGTTACTTCTTCGACACGATTATCCGGCAGGAACCGATAGATGAAGATAATTTGAAAGTGGAGGACAATCTCGAGGAGTTTGCCCCGTTTGCTGAAAGCGACGTGGCCCATTTCCGTGAGGCGGCGCAAGCTGCGGCTGGCAAGGGAACGGCGGTCGTAGCAACGATTGGTGGCACTGCGTTCGGTGACATTGCGCTGGTGCCGGGCCCCTTTATGAAACGGCCGCGAGGTATTCGCGACGTGGAAGAATGGTATGTGGCCATTTCCGAGCGGCCGGAATTCGTGCGAGCCATTTTTGAAAAGCAATGTGAAATCGCTCTGGCGAATCTGGCGAAAGTAGCTGTGGCGACGGGCGACAACATAGACGTCGTTTTTCTGTGCGGCACGGATTTTGGTACTCAGATCTCGCAGTTCTGTTCGGTGAATACTTTCCGCGAAGTTTATCAGCCCTGCTATCGGGCGGTGAACGACTGGATTCACAAAAATACGAAATGGAAAACCATGAAGCACACTTGCGGGGCGGTGCGCCCCCTGATTCCGGAACTGATTGCGGCGGGATTTGATGTTCTCAATCCGGTGCAATGCTCGGCCACCGGCATGGAGCCAATGGGATTGAAGAAAGATTTTGGCGACCAAATTACGTTTTGGGGTGGAGGTGTTGACACGCAAAAGACCTTGCCCTTTGGATCTCCGGCGCAAGTGCGCGAGGAGGTTTTGTCTCGCTGCGAAATCTTCTCTCCCGGAGGCGGGTTCGTGTTTGATTCCATCCACAATTTGCAGGCCCGCACACCGGTGGCCAATCTGGTGGCAATGTTTGAAGCGGTGCGGGAGTTCAATGCCCGTTAAGGGGGAACCCAAAATCAATCTAACTCGTTGGGATAAAGTGAAAGCAATGCCGAATTTTGATGGTGGGCCCACTCGGATTTGAACCGAGGACCAAGCGATTATGAGTCGCCTGCTCTAACCGCTGAGCTATGGGCCCTTGCCGTTTATATTTTGCGCGGTTGCGTTGGCGCGACAAGCCAATTCTACCATCAACTCCACATCCAGTTGATCGATATTGAGGAAACCGTGCAACTGCCGTAGCCGGGTCGGGTGCCGCATTTTGCGGAGCGCTTTGGCTTCGATTTGACGGATACGTTCACGCGTGACGCGGAACTGCCGGCCGACTTCTTCCAGCGTTCGCACGTTGCCGTCCCCGATACCGAAGCGAAGTTCCAGCACTTGCCGTTCGCGTTCGGTAAGACTGCAAAGCACGTCGCCCAGCTTATTCTTGAGCAAGCTAAAGCTCGTTATGTCAATGGGATTTTCCGCCGCCTTGTCTTCAATGAAATCACCGAAGCTGACTTCCTCGCCGTCACCCACCGGCGACTGGAGCGAAATCGGCTGTTGGGCCATCTTCAAAACCGCCCGCACTCGAGCCGCCGGCAACTGCATCTCCTCGGCAATTTCCTCCGGCGTGGCTTCGCGGCCAAGTTCCTGGAATAATTTTTTCTGTGCCCGCAGGAGTTTGTTGATGATCTCGATCATGTGGATCGGGATGCGGATGGTGCGCGCCTGGTCGGCAATGGCGCGGGTGACGGCCTGCCGGATCCACCAGGTCGCGTAGGTGGAAAATTTATAGCCGCGCCGATATTCAAATTTCTCCACGGCCTTCATCAGTCCCATGTTGCCTTCCTGAATCAAATCCAGAAAAGACAGCCCGCGGTTGGTGTATCTTTTGGCGATGGAAATCACCAGTCGCAGATTGGCCTCCACCATTTCCGTCTTGGCCTGCAATGCGCGGCTGGTCGCGGTGCATAGATGGTCGAATGCCAGGGCGAAGTCCCGGTGGGGCATCCGCACAAATTCTTCCAGTGCGCGCAGGGTTTGCTGCTCGGTTTCGATGACCTGCTTCTGCGCGCTGGAACCGCGTTGTTTTTTTGCTTCGGTGATGGCGTAAAGGTTGCAGTTGATTTTTTCGTGAATGTTCTCCGCCACCTGTGCCAGCTCTTCGAGCACCTTGTGCTTGTAATAGAATTTCGGGAACGTCGCCTGCAATTTCTTATCCCGCTTCTCAAATTCGGCGCGCGCGCGGTTGCGTTTGGCTTTTAGATGAGTCCCGTGCCAGTGGCTGAAGTGCTGGTCCACTTCCTGATCAAGCTTGCGCACCCGATCAATCAGCCGCCGTAGCGTTTGCAGGTGGGCGTCGCGGCTGTCCACTTTTTTATCCAGCACCACATGGTCAAACCGTTCGCGCGGAGGATCGGACAGCAGTTTTTCGGCGAGCGCGATGTGTTCCTTGGCGGCGAAACCAAAACGGTAAACGATTTGGCGAACCTCGGTCTCCGCTGCCTCGATGCGTTTGGAAATCTGCACCTCCTGCTCGCGAGTCAAGAGCGGCACGGCACCCATCTGCTTGAGATACATCCGCACGGGATCGTCGAGTGCATCCAGTCGGCGGCTGCCTCCGTCCTCGTCTTCACGTCTGGTGGAATTGACGTTATCCACTTCGGCTGCATCCACCACTTCTATTTCCAGTTCGCGCAGCTTGGCGAAAACTTGGTCTAGATCGGCCGGCGTGGAATACGCTTCCGTCAAAATCTCCCCCACGTCATCAAAAGTCAGGTGGCCTTGCTCGCGGGCAAGCTTGACTATTTCCTTGATCTTTTCGGCCAGCGCCGCGATTGGGTCAGCGTGGGGCAAGGTCTGTGCCGTGACCGTTTCAAGTACGGGGGGCGTTTCGCTTTTACGGGCCTTTGACTTTGACATAGTTGCGTCATGTCTTCGCCAAACACCGGTGGGGACGCGAAGAGTGGAGGCATAATAAAAGTCGGCTTGTCCGCGTCAAGTGGCGAAACGTGGCGCGTTATTTTTCTGACGTCACAAAAATGCCGTTGGCTTTCAGGTGGGGCAGGATCATCTCCACGGTGCGATCTACGGCGCCGAGATTTTCAGCGACGACCTCGCGTGCATGCTGGCCCAATTCCTTTCGGCGGGCGGGATTGCCGAGCAATTCACCCAGGACACGCTCGAGTTCCTCCGGGTCATTCACTTGTATGGCGGCGTCCTTCGCCAGAAAATTCCGTGTGATATCGCTAAAATTTTGCATGTTTGGCCCAAACACGATGGTTTTGCCCTGCGCGCCCGGCTCGATGGGATTCTGTCCGCCGATGGCAGTGAGGCTTTTGCCGACAAACACTACTGTGGCGGGTTCGTAGAAGAGTTTTAATTCGCCCGTGGTATTCACCAGCAGGCAGTTCACCGTGCCGGTTTTAAGCGGGGGGCCGGGAAAAATCTGGTTGCGGTAGAGGAATTTTATACCGCGCGCCTGCAACTTCTGGCCGATGTCCTTGCCGCGTTCAAAATGGCGCGGTACCAGGATCAGAAACAGGGTGGGAAATTTTTTGCGCAGCCGTTCTGCGATGTCCGCCAATAATAATTCCTCGCCGTCGTGCGTGCTGCCGGCCACGAGCACGGGGGCGTCGTCAGCCATGCCGATTTGCTGCAGCAGGGCGCGGACATCAAAATGCCGTTGTTCGGTTAGGCTGGCTGCATCGAATTTTAAATTGCCCACCACCTGCACCGCCTCCGGGCGGCAGCCCACTGTTCGAAGCCGCGCGGCGTCCGTTTCATTTTGGCAGCCTACACCGGTGAACGATGCGAACAAATCGTGGAACAGCCAGCCGAATTTCACGTAGCGCGGATAGGAGCGCTCAGATAGCCGGGCGTTCGCGAGAAAAACCGGGATTCTCATGTTGCGTGCCCGCCACAGGAAATTGGGCCAGATTTCTGCTTCGACCAGAACGATGGCCACCGGATGGATGACGGCTAAAGCGCGGTGGACGTATTTGCGGCGGTCAACTGGATAGTAAATTTTGGTCACATGCGTTGGCAGCCGTCGCCGCAGTTCCGCCATGCCGGTGGTGGTGGTGCAGGAGACGACAAACTTTAAATTAGGCACGCGTGGTTCCAGCGCTTGGATGAGTTGGGTGCAGAGGTTGACTTCGCCGACGCTGACTGCATGCAGCCAGATGACATGGCGGTTGGTCAGTGCCTGCATTATGGAGGGATCGTAAATGGCGAAACGTTGTCCGAACCCGTGCTGCCAGTTGCCGCGCCGCCGCATCCGCCAGAAATAATATGGCGCTGACAGCACAAAAAATATCAGGAATAAGATGTTGTAAAGAGTTCGCACTAGTAATTCCCAACCCGTTGTCGGTCTTGAGCTTTTAAACTTAGACGACTGAATTGTGGTAAGGTTTCACAATTGCGGCGCATTTTCAATCCCGGAAAAAAAGCAGCCAGATAGCCGCCAGCACCGGCAGCAGGAAAGGCAGCGTGAATTTCAGGATGAATTCGACGAAGGATGGCGTCCGCACCTTGTTTTGTTCGGCGATGGCTTTGACCATGAAATTCGGGCCGTTGCCGATGTAGGTGGCCGCGCCAAAAAACACCGCGCTGATGCTGATGGCTAGAATGTGTCCCGAATGGGTTCCCAGCAAGCCATGGAGGTTTTCCGCTCCGGTCACGCCTTGCAGCGCGCTCAGGAAACCGAGATAGGTGGGGGCGTTGTCTAAAGTGCTGGAAAGCACACCCGTGCCCCAATAAAAAATTCCGGTCGAAGGCTGATCACCCAGCAGCGACCGGCTGCTCTGGTTCAGCCAGGCCAATGCCGGCATCATCGTGCTGAAGATGCCCGCAAAGAGAATGGCTACCTCTTGGATCGGATGAAAATTGAAGTCGTTCGCCGCATGGACGGTTTTTTTGGTCGTGAAATAGGAGCCCAGTGCCGCTGCCAGCATCAAGCCTGCACGCATAAAAAGCGGTTTTTCCACAAACACGGCGCCGAGAATCACCGTGAGGAAAAACAAATTGGGCCGGCCGTCAAAGCTCCAGGTCTCATGCGCGGTTTCCTTTTCCCGAACGATGCGCGGCGCGCGGTGAAAATTGATTTTATCCAGGCTGTAAAAAATCGCGAGCAGCGCGCCGACGCCCACCGCCCACATGGGCCAGCAGTTTTGGGCCACCCACCAGAATGGGACGCCTTGCAGATAGCCGAGAAACAGCGGCGGGTCGCCAATCGGGGTCAGGCAGCCGCCGATATTGGCAACGATGAAAATAAAGAAAACAATGTGGTGGGTCGTCACCCGGTATTTATTCATCCGGATCCACGGGCGGATGAGCAGCATCGCGGCACCAGTGGTGCCGAGGACGTTTGCCGCCACCGCGCCAATGAGCAGAAACACCACGTTGCGGACAGGTGTCGCCTCGCCTTTCACGCCGATATGGATGCCGCCGGACACGACGAACAACGAGCCGACCAGCGCGATAAAGCTGATGTATTCGCGGGCCGTCTCGCCGAAACCATGCCAGTCCCGCGCCACCAATAGATAATAACCGGCGGTGACCGCGCCGAGGCTGAGCGCGACTTTGGCGTAATGCCGCAACCACCAGCGCGGAGCCAGCACCGGGGCAAAAGCCATCGCGCCCAGCAGCAGCGCGAAGGGCAGAATTAAAATGGGGTGGGGCGCCGGCATCGGGAAAATTTTCGCGGACGCGGATGGGCGGGTCAACTGAAACCGGCAAATTGAATTGAATTTAGCGGTTTGTTTTTGTCTCATGCTCGCGCATGCCGCCGCCGGAAAACGCTTCACGAAGGTTTAAACGCCACTGGACGTGGTGGTTCATGTTGGCCGTGCTGGCGCTCGTGGCCGTGGCGCGGTTGCGGTTGCTGAATTTTCCGCTCGAACGCGACGAAGGCGAATACGCCTACGCCGGCCAGCTCATGCTGCAAGGTTTCCCGCCTTACGAGCTGGCTTACAACATGAAATTCCCTGGCACTTATCTGGCCTACGCTGCCATTATGGCGGTGTTCGGACAGACGCCGGCGGGCATCCATCTGGGGCTTTTGTTGATGACTACGGGAACCGCGCTGATGTTGTTCTGGCTTGGTAAAAAAATTCTCGATGAAACTGCCGGCGTCGTTGCCGCCACCAGCTATGCGTTGCTGGCGGCGAGTCCTTCCATGCTCGGTCTGGCCGGTCATGCGACGCATTTCTGCGCTTTTTTTGTGACGGCGGGTTTGTGTGGGTTGTGGCGGGCGTGGTCGGCGGAAAGCCGGCTGGCGGCGTTCGTTTCCGGTTTTTTGCTGGGGCTGGCCATCTTGATGAAGCAGCATGCGGTGATTATCGCGGCGTGGGCCGGGATTGCCTTTGCCGTGACCTGCTTTCGCCTGGCAGGAATCCCATGGAACCGCCGGCTGCGGCTGGTTGTGGCTTGTGCCATGGGCATGCTGTTGCCATTTATCCTCTGCTGCTGCCTGTTGTGGAATGCGGGTGTCTTTGGGAAATTCTGGTTTTGGACGATTGATTATGCGCGCCAATACGCCGTCATCAAATCCAACTCTGAAGCGGTCAGCCGCTTTTGGCTGGTGTTCCCGCAGGTTGCCGCGACCACCGTGTTGCTCTGGCTGCTGGCGGCGGCGGGCTTGGTGCTGATGTGGTTTGATGAACGATTGCGTGGCGTGCGGCTTTGGCTGGTGAGTTTCAGTCTGGCGTCGGCGCTGACTGTGTTTCCCGGCTTTTATTTTCGTCCGCACTATTTTCTTGTGACTTTGCCGGCGGCGGCGTTATGTGCTGGTTGCGCTGTTTCCGCCATCATCCGACTGCAGCCAGCCGGCGGCAGGTCACCGGTGCGAAATCCATTGTTCGCCGTCTATGCCGTTTTTCTGGCCGCCACGTTTTTTGTCAATCGCGACCTTTGGTTCGTCAAATCTCCGGTTCAAGCGTCGCGGGAAATCTACGGGCTGCCATTGTTTGCGGAAGCGGAAAACGTCGCCAATTTTATCCGCACCAATTCGTTGGCCGCCGCCCGCGTGGCGGTGATCGGTTCCGAGCCGGAAATTTATTTTCTCGCCCGCCGCCATTCGGCTACCGGCTATATTTACACGTATCCGCTGATGGAGCCGCAGCCATTCGCCTTGCCAATGCAGGCGGAGATGATCCGGGAAATTGAAGCAGTCGCTCCGGAATTCATCATCTATGTTCGGGGCGACACTTCTTGGGGGCGGTGCGCCGGTTCGAATCCTAAAATCTTTGACTGGTGGAATGCTTACCAAACCAATTACACCAAAGTGTTGTCGGCCGGTGAACCCGCGCCCGCCGGCAAAACCCTGGGGTGTCCGCTGTTTGTCTATCAGCTAAAACGCAGCGGGACTGGCCGTGCCGCCATTCCCGCGCATTGAACCATGAACGCATTTCTCCGGCGCAGACTGTCTTCGGTTGAATTGGCGGCGGCGATTTTATTTTCCGTGGCTGCCATGGTTTTGCAATGGGTGTTTTGGCAGCATGTCGGGCCGCTGTGGCGGGATGAAATCTGAGTCGTGAACATCGCCACGTTGCCAACTCTGGGCGGGTCTGGGAAGCCATGCCGCACGATCATTGCCCGATGCTGTTTCTCTTGCTCGTGCGTGGCTGGCCGGCGGTCGGATTGGGAAGCTCCGATGTGAATCTGCGGGTTCTGGGGTTGGTTTGCGGATTCGTGCTGCTGGTGGCGCTCTGGCTGGCCGGTCGGAAGCTGGGCCAGGGGCTGCCGCTTATTTCGCTGTCGCTCGCCGGCTTGAACTTTACCGTCATTCGTTATGGTGATTCCATTCCTGCCTACGGCTTGGCGACCGCGCTAATCCTTCTCACCCTGTCGTTGGTGTGGGTTGCCTCGAAGCTCCCAATCGGCGGCGCTGGCTGCTGGCCGGCGTGTTTGCGGTGTTGAGCGTGCAAACTCTTTATCAGAACGCGTTCCTGTTGCTGGCCATTTGCCTTGGTGGCATGGCGGTTTGTGTTCGCCGCCGGCAATGGCCCCGGGCGTTTGGGTTTTTGAGTCTGGGCCTGGCGGCCGCCATTTCTATGCT
Organism: uncultured Verrucomicrobia subdivision 3 bacterium; assembly: GCA_903922735.1. Lineage (GTDB taxonomy): Bacteria > Verrucomicrobiota > Verrucomicrobiia > Limisphaerales > UBA11358 > UBA11358. The sequence continues at coordinate 15,397 of CAIXUZ010000078.1, read as the reverse complement.
GCCGTATGTGGTGCCTTTGCGCCACGCCCAAAGCTGGTGGTTGTTGAGCAAGGCTGGTATTAATTTCAATGGCTTTTTGAGTCGGATCAGCGAAGCCACGGGCCTGTTGATTGATGTCTGGGTCGTTTTGATTCTGTTTGCGGTGCTGTTCGGAATCGGTCGTGTCTGCATCCAGACCGCATCCGATGACCCGCCGGAGCAGACTGATTTGCTTTGGTTCGACAGTCTGTCGCTGGTTCTGGGGTTGGCTGGATTCGGTTTTCTTATTCATCTGTCCGGTTTGCCCACCGAGCCTTGGTATTATATTCCCGCGCTCGTTTTTGCCGCCGTTTGTTGCGATGCGATTCTGCCGCGCATCCACCCGCTGGCCCGCGTTTTGCGTTTTGGTCATCGCGGCTGCTTGTGCCGTTTATGCGTGGGTGTCAGCCCCACCGGCCCTGCGAATGCGGCGATTACATTCGGCTCGGCGGCAAATTCCCGCCTCCGCCTTACCAAGCAGGAAGCCAGGGCTAGGCTCAAGGAATTCAAACGGCTGCTGCTGGCGATTTGAAATCTAGCATTGCTTTCCGGCTCATCGTCGGGCAGACATCTATTTTGCGATGGTTGGCAGAAGTTCGCGACCATGTCTGACGCGCGTTCTTGTTAAACGGCTGTTAACGATAAATTTGGCAAGGTTGAGTATTCCACCTTGAGCGGCCCTGGATATTTTAGATAACGGAAAATATTTTACCCGTGATAACTCATCAAACCGAAGCCAGGGAAATATCCGCGCCCCGGTCACCGAAGTTTGGGATGGAAACGATGGTGGCATTGCTTGGCACTGCGTTTTCAGCGCTTTTGCTGATTGTCGCTGCAATGAACGCGGGGCCGCTTTGGCGAGATGAGGTCAACACCATTAATGTGGCGAAAATGGCCTCGATGCCGGAGTTGTGGCATAACATGTCGTTCGAGTCGTTTCCTCCGCTTTGGCCGTTGCTATTGCGGGGGTGGGACTTTTTGGGCCTGGCCAACAGCGATGCGGACATCCGGATTTTAGGACTGTTCACGGGATTTTTCTTCCTCGCTTCTGTCTGGTTCTGCTCCCGCTGTATCGGGGCGCGTGCGCCGATGATAACCATTGCCCTGATGGGCAGCCTGCCGGCCTTTATTTTCATCGTTGGAGCAAATCGGGCTTATGGGCTGGGAAGCGCTCTTTTGGTTCTTAGTTTTGGAATGATTTGGCGAATGATCGAGCGCCCTACGCGGTCATGGGTGCTTTTGACCGGTCTCATTTGCTTTTTGTTTGCGCATTGCGTCTATTATGACGTGGTTTTTCTGTGCGCCATGCTGGCCGGCGGAGCCATGGTGGTGATTCGCCGGCGACAATGGAAGACGCTGCTGACGCTGGTCGTGATTGGTGCGGTGTCCGCTTCTTCCCTGGCCATATATTTGCCCGTCATCCACCGGGGATCGGACTATGTGCCGATGAATCAGCTTCAATACATGGATTACTCAACGCTGTGGTATGCGCTGGGTCATACTCTATGGGCTCGGAGCAATGCCAGATTCGGCGGCATGGGCGTTTGGCTTTGGATTGTGCTGATCATTGGCGGATCAGTTTTAGGGCTCGTGATGCAAAGAGCCCGCGTGCGTCAGGGGAGCGCCCTGGTAACGATTCCTGTCCAATCTCGCGCCGACCTGGCATTGTTTTGCACCGTGAGCCTGCTTCTCGGGACCGAGGGGTATATGGCTTTTCTGCTAAAATTACAGTATCCCACACAGACGTGGTATTACGTCGAAATGTTTTGTCTTTGTGCCGTTGCCCTGGACGGATTGATGGGGGCGAGCTGGCCTGCGCTGCGCCCCTGGGGTATGTTCCGTATTGGTTTTATGGTGGTGATTATGACTTGGTATGCGAAGTCGGCATGGGTTGAAGCGCATACCCGGCGGACCAATGTGGATCTCATTGCCGTCGCTTTCAATCAGCGGGCCATCGCCGGAGATCTGGTAGTCGTGCAGAGCCCTTGGGTGGGGATCACCTTCAACCGATATTATCACGGCCCTGCCGAATGGTTGACCGTGCCGCCGATTGATTCACACAAGGTTCATCGCAACGATCTGGTGTTCGAAAAGATGAACCAGCCGGACCCAATGGCTCCGGTGTTGCGCGAGGTCACCAATACCTTGCAGCGCGGCCATTGTGTCTGGCTGGTGGGAGACCTGTTAAACATTCGCCCGAATCCGCCGCCATCGGACCGTGCGGTTAAATTTATTGGGCCATACAGCCTTTACTGGAGCGCGCAAGTTTCCGTCATCCTGTTGGATCATGCGATGCGAAAGCAGAATTTGGAACTGCCGACTGGCGGGCCGGTGAGCCGCTTTGAGAATCAGACGGTCACGCAGTTCTCCGGCTATAAGCCGGATGCAGAGTGACCAACCAGCCGGTCGGGACGAATAACTCCTTGCCGTTCAGCACAAGCTGGGTGCTGCCCGGAAAACGACGTTTGCGGCGGCCTTGGTTGGTTGTCATCTGGATTTTGCCACGCACCCGATCCTCAGACTTGAGATTACCGAAACCCTCGCGCGCATGACAGCCGGAACGCCACACCTTTGCTTTGATTACCATCCTGTGAAGGTGAGTTATTTCCGCCTTGAAATTGAATCCAACGGGTAACGCCGTGTGTGCAGCCAGCCAAAGTGAGTGATCTGAAATTCAGCATTGCTTTTCACGCCGCCAGCGGGCAGTTATTTATTTGCGATATGCTGAGCGCCGTGCGGTTTGCACACCTGTTTACAGCCCTTTGTCGGAACGGTTGTTTGTAATTAAAAGATTCTATGACAAAAATGATCGTGACGGCAAAATGGCTCCTGAACTTTCAGGTCAAGGGAAAGTCAACTGACGCGTGATGGCTCTTCCGGCCAATCTTAAAACGACACCACCACCGCGCCTATCCATGCCGGGGGTGGAAATTGCGGCGGCACTGGTTGGCACTATATTCGCGGCGGCCTTGCTGGTTTTAACGGCGATTTACGCGGGACCACTGTGGCGCGATGAGATCAACACCCTCAACGTGGCGCAGATGTCCTCGCTGAAGGAGTTATGGAACAGCATGCCCTTCGAGTCGTTTCCCCCGCTGTGGCCTCTGCTGCTGCGCGGCTGCGGCTTTCTCGGCCTGGCCGGCAGTGACCCGGGCATCCGTCTTCTGGGATTGTATGTGGGCCTTTTATTTCTCGTCTCGCTGTGGGTGTGCTCACGCTGGATGGGATGCCGCGCACCGATCTTGAGCATTGCCCTGCTGGGTTGTCTCCCGGCGTTTGTCTTCATCGTGGGAGCGAACCGGGCTTATGGGCTGGCGAGCTGCCTGCTGGTGCTCAGTTTCGGAACGATCTGGCGGCTGCTCGAGTTTCCGTCGCGGTCGCGGGTTCTTCTGGCCGGTTTCATCTGCTTTCTGTTCGCCCATTGCGTCTATTATGACGGGGTCTTTCTCGGCGCGATGCTGGCGGGTGGCGCCATGGTGGCGATTCGCCGGCGACAATGGAAAACGCTGGTGGCGCTGACGGGGATCGGCACGGTATCCGCCGCCTCGCTGGCAATCTACCTGCCCATCATCCGCCGGGGATCGGCTTATGTGTCGATGATGCAATTGCCATCCTTCAACTACGCAACCTTGTGGAACCGGTTCGGCGAAGCCACGGCGGCACGAAGCAGCGCTCAACTTGGAGCCAGCGGCCCGGAAATCTGGCTTTGGATCGGGCTGCTATTGGGCGGATTCGTGGCGGCAATTGTGATGCAGTTGGCGCTCGGACGCCAGCCGCACAACCCGGAGGCTGCCGCCGCGGTCACCATCCAGATTCGTGCCGACCTGGCCTTGTTCTGTGTCGTGAGCCTGCTGTTCGGGGTGTTGGGGTATTTTGCCTTTCTGGTCAAGTTGCACTATTGGACGCAGTCATGGTATTATGTCGAGTTGCTTTGTCTGTGCGCGATTTCGCTGGACGGACTGCTGGGGGCAAACTGGCCCAGGCTGCGCCCTTGGGGCTGGCTGCGTATCGGATTCATGGTGGTGATGATGACCTGGGGCGCAAAGTCAGCTTGGGAAGAAGCGCATACACGGCGGAGCAACTTGGATCTCATCGCCGCTTTTCTCGATCGGAATGCCTCCGCAGGGGACATCATCGTGGTCAACAGTGTCTTTGAGGGGATCACCTTCAACCGGTATTATCACGGTCAGACTCATTGGGTGACGATTCCGCCGGTTGATTCACACAATGTGCATCGCAACGATCAGGTGTTTGAAAAAATGAACGAACCGGATCCAATGCTTCCGGTATTGCGCGAGATCATCAGCACCTTGCAAAATAGTCATAATGTCTGGCTGGTGGGAAATATGTCCGCCCTGCGCCCGGATCCGCCGCCATCGGCCCAGCCAGTCAAATGGTTTGGGACGTATTTCAACTACTGGAACGCGCAAGTTTCGTCCGTTCTAGTGAGCCATGCGTTGCGCGAGCAGGTTTTGGAAATGCCCGTGGCCGGGCCGGTGTGCTGCCTGGAGAACCTGGCGCTGATCCGCTTCGCAGGTTATAAGCCTGGGCCGGCTGACCGTTTGTCGCCGCCGGTAAACTAGCCTGAGCAGCGCAGGATCAGGTGCGTATAGGGTATGCGAAGCAGGTCATGTCTCAACTGGGGTTCCACCGTCGAGAAGTGGGGCGCTGCGAGCCGTAGGTATTCCTCGCGGGTGCGGACAAATTTTCCACGATCTTTTGACAACATCCAGCGTGCGATGCGTGATTGTTGGGGCACGTAGCATCCGTCATAAGTGACCAGCCGTCCGGTGGGACTCAGAACCCGGCGGGCCAGGGCAAATAATTTATCCGCCTGCGCATCGTCTAAATGATGGATCACTCCAACCGACAGCACCAGGTCAAAGGAGCCGTGCTCTCCCTCAATCGCCGCCAGGCCAACATCACTGCAAAAGAACCGCCCCCGGGATCCATAGCGTTGCTTTGCCGCCGCAATGTATTCCGGACTAATATCGAGTCCCGTGTAGCGGACATTGGGAAGATGATTTAAAATATCCCCCGGTCCGCACCCGATATCGAGTATCTTGTCCCCGGGACACGGTTTGACATGCTCCACCAGATAAGTTTTCCGGGATGACTCCGCGCCGACCATCCGCTGGAAAAATCGGTAACCGGCAGGGAAACTTAGAATCGAGGAAATCTTGCCGATGATGTTCATATTATATCAGTCGCATCGAATTAGCATCGCATACAAAATCGTTCGCAACCGGCACCAAAGGCGGGCGCTTCTCCACCAATCACAATGCATCTTACAGCATCTTACAAAGTCCAGCTGCCCAGTCAAAGATGGAAGTTCTGTGCCGGTAGAAGCGTGTCGAAATATCCGGCAAGTCATCATGGGGCCTTTCCAATCGGTGTCTTATAGTCGACGATATGGGCTTGGTAGAGATGAAGCTTGCAGTCTTCGAACTGGGGCATCGCATTCGTGTTCAGCACCATGTCAAACCGGATGTCCAACCCGTAATGCTCGCGATAAAAAATCCTGAGTGGTCCGATCCACCTTGTTTCCATCATAAAAAAGACATCCGGTCGATCCACCAGTGAAAGGGAATAAGGTTGAAGGTGGTGTCGTCCCAAGATCTGGTTGAAAAGTGGTGAATGGGTGATCCAGCCGTAGGGCACTAGGTAAAACGGAGGCTTCTCCGCTGAAGGCCAGAAAAAAATGCTTTGTTCCAATACCGAATCGAAGGGCATCGCAATCAGGACCGGTAATCTTCGATCTGGCATGAGTGTGCGAACCGGCCCCAGTATCTTGTGGCTGATATGCTCCAAGTTGCGATTCGATGCGTTCGCCGACCACAAGCTTTGTGCCAATTTGGACAGACTGAATAGATACAGAGCGGCCCAAACATAAAAAAGCGAGAGAGCCACCAGCCGCAAAACTTTGGCCCGACAGCTTGGCGCGAACAAAGCGTTAAGGCAGCGGGTTCGGATTGAATGGACATTCAGGTTGGGAAAGCCGGTTGCCCAATAAAGGCAAATGGCGTTAATCAATAGCGGATAGTTGTATGCGACGCGTTCGGGCAGGCGGGCCGTCGTCAGGAGATAAAAACTAAGCATTGCAAAAAGACCATAAGAAATCAGCAAGGCGACCAGACAGCGACGGCGGAAAGCCCCTGCGGCGAGGACGCACCACGACGCATTCAAGATGGCGAGCATCATCAGGGTGCTCGCGTCACGGATAAATATGAGTGGTAAAAATAGAAACTTTGCCGAAAACGTCCACGAAGGCGCCGGCTCGGTTCGCGCCAAAAACCTCAATTTGTCCAATAGCAGATGCATCTTGAGCTCCCCGGCGTAAACCTCCTGTTCGGAAAAATAGAACTTGGAAAACATCCATCCGTCATTTTCGCTCCAGCCGACTTCAGGAGCAGCCTGAGGAATGAATTTCGCCAGCGGGGTGATGTGAATTTCACCGCGCATGCGGTTATACTCCGAAAATTCGGCCCATGCACGATCCCGCTGATATGCCCAGCGATTGATTCCGTGCAGGAGCAGGAAGATTCCCACGAAGGCCAAACCCGTTCCCAATAGCCTGCGCCATTCGGCTGGGCCTAATCGTTCCAAAAAAAATGGACCGGCGACCACCCCGAATAACAGCGCAATGGGCTCCCGAATCAGGCACATGAGGCTTGCCAATGCGATTCCGGCAATCACTTTAGTCCAATGCGCCGGATGACCCGGGCGAAGTCCGTCCACCAGCAGCAATAAACCTGCGGTTCCAGCCAGAAAGGCGGTGGTGGTGAATTGGAGATGCAACAGAATGCGCATCTCAACAACCAGGAAAAACCCGATGTAGAGCAACGCAAACCACCAGCCACCCCGGCGGGAAACAACGAGGAAGGCAATGGCCGTAAGCGCGGCATAATGCACTGCTATGAGGTAGCTAAAATACCAGTTGCAACCCGCCCAGGTTGCATAAAGAAACTGGAGCGTCCACCCCATTAAAATATTGGTAAAAACGAGATGTGCGTCGGGGTGCCCCGTGTAAAAACCCGACGCGATTGATTGCATCATCAGGTCGTCATTGGTTTCATAAACCGGTGTGGCCCAAGATAGAAATACTCCAAACAAGATGAGGTTGAGCGCAGCTGCCCAAAGGAGCGCCTGAAAGCCTCCGCGCCGGCCGGCCAGCCAGCGTGAACACCTTGCAAACCATGCGGCGTTGAAAGTGGTTGCGGCCAAACTTTGCAGCGTCCTGCCTGAGTTCAAATCACGCATCGAATTCTTGGACGGCTCGAATGACTCGGTCTTGATTGTCAGTGTTAAGGCTGTTGTAAAAAGGCAGTCGCACCAAACGATCACTTCGGTCCTCAGTGATTGGATAAGCCCCTTTGCGCCCGCCCATCCGCATGCCCATGGGCGAGAGATGGAGCGGCACATAATGGAATACACTGAGGATGCCGCGCGACTTGAGAAATGAAATGAGCGCCTGGCGCCTTTCCAAAGACGGCATGATCAGGTAATACATGTGGAAAGACTGCTCGCAGTGGGCGGGCACCACGGGCTGGCCAATCCCATGTTCCCGCGCCCAATCGCGCAGGTGCTGGTCATAATATTTCCAGATGCGCTCCCGTTGGGCCTGTATGTTTTGCCACATTTCCAGCTGGGCGAAGAGAAACGCCGCCAGAACATCGCTCATGACATAGCTCGAACCGATGTCCACCCAGGAATACTTATCCACCTGTCCCCGGAAGAACCGGCTGCGGTTTGTCCCTTTTTCACGAATGATCTCGGCCCGCTCAATCAGGCGCGGGTCGTTGATCAGCAGGGCGCCGCCTTCGCCGCAAGTGATGTTTTTTGTTTCGTGGAAGCTCTGGGCGGCCAGACAACCAAAGGTGCCCAGCCAGCGGCCGCGGAATTTGCCAAACAATCCGTGGGCATTGTCTTCCACCACCGGCAAACCGTGCCGGGCGGCGATCTCGCCAATCACCCCCATCTCGCAGCCCACTCCGGCATAATGCACCGGGACAATCGCTTTCGTCCGGGAAGAAACGAGGCCTTCCAGTTGCCGCTCGTCCAGATTGAGCGTGTCGGGTCGAATGTCGGAAAATATAATTTTTGCCCCGCGCAGGGTAAAAGCATTCGCCGTGGAAACGAAGGTAAACGAGGGGACAATCACTTCATCGCCGGGCTGGATGTCGAGCAGCAGGGCGGACATTTCCAGGGCGTGCGTGCAGGAAGTGGTGACCATGGCTTTTTGCACTTGCAGCGACTGCTCCAGGAAGGCATGGCACTTTTGGGAATAGGTCTGATTTCCGGCGATTTGGCCGATGGTCATCGTCCGGAAAATGTGTTCCAATTCCCGGCCTTGGATCGAGGATCGGTTGAAAGGAATGCTATAATCATTCATGTTGCAGGCAAGTTCACTCAATCAAACCAGAGGTGAAAGGTGTAATAGCTGTGGGTAAGCTCAAAGCCAAAACGTGTCCAGACTTTCTGCACGGTGGTGTTGGTGATTTGGGTGGACACTGCCATTCTTGCAGCGCCACGATTGCGGCACCAATTCATGGCATGAACCATGAATGACCAATAAAGTCCACGACCTTCAAACGCAGGATGCACGCCAAAGAGGACTCCTTCTCCTTCATCGGCGTCATTGAGCCGCATGGTGGCAAAGCCAGCCAGAACGCCAGAAGCATTCTCCGCCACCAGAACCTCGCGCGAAGGATTTCGGTTCATGCACATTTGGGTCGCCCACTCAACGTATCCTTCATCACACTTTGCGTGGTCCAGCTTCGGATCCGCGTGATAGTGGCCAAGATAACCGCGAAATATTTCGCCGGCTATTTTTTGGATTTCAGGGGCATCAGAATCTTGCATCGGTCGGATGATGTTTTTTTTCAATTCATCCGGCCATGTGCCTTTTCGAAGGTTGCGGTGATAATACACCAGCGTATCCATGAGCCTTGCTCCCGCCGCTTCCATGCGATGGATTGATTGGAAATCATCCGTCCGGCACCGGATGATCAGCATCCGGACAGCCTCCTGTTCACAGGCGGCGAGCATCGGCGCCCATTCATCGAAGTTGGAAATATTTGCCCTGCCAATACGAACTCCAAACCGGTCGGAATCCAAATCTGAGATCAGGGAGCGTGGAAGCTTGTCGTTCATCCGGTCAAAGTGTGTTGGTGATTTGCCTGACCGTATACGTCGGCTTGTCCATCGTGCGGAAGTGCATCCGCGCTAGGTATTCGCCGATGATGCCCAGCGCAAAAAGTTGCGCGCCGGAAAAAATGGCGATGATCGAGGCGAGGAACGGAAAACCCGCGACATTCGTGCCGGTGATGAGGTATCTTCCCAAAACAAAAAACAGCACCCCGATTCCAAACAGGGTGAAGACGAACCCGATGATGCTCGCCAGTTGCAACGGCAACACTGAAAATCCGGTCATCATGTTCATCGCATGGCGCACCAGCTTGCGAAAACTGTAGTTGGACTTCCCAATGGTGCGCGGATCATAGCGCACGCGCACGGAGCCGAACTTCGTCGTGCCCCAGGTCAGCAGCACGTCAATGCTCACAAAGGGGCTGTGATAACCGGCAAACGCGTCGCGCAACTGCGTGCTGAACACACGCCACGCGCTCACGCCCCGCGCCGTCTCGGTGCCCATCGCGCTCTGCAATGCGATTTTCGTGATCATCGAGGCGACATCGCGCAGCAGTCCGTGCTGCTCCTCCTCGGGCGTGCCGTAGACGACATCCAAGCCTTCCTCCAATTTCGCCAAAAGTTTCGGCAACTCCTCCGGTGGATGCTGCAGGTCGTCATCCATCGTCACCAGGATGTTGAACCGGGCAGCCCGGATGCCGCAGAGAATCGCGTTATGCTGTCCGTAATTTCGCATCAGGTTGATTCCGCGGATCCATTGATGCTCAACGGCGAGCCGTTGGATCACCGACCAGCTTTGATCCCGGCTGCCATCATTGACCAGCACCAGTTCATAATCGCGTGCCAGCCCGCTCAGGACTGGCAGCAGGCGTTCGACCAGTCTGGGCAGCGTCAGTTCGCTGTTATAGACCGGAATGACGACCGAGATTGAAGGCTTGATGGTATCGCTGAACGACATGGTTTTTTTCTTTTATGGTTTAAGATGAAAGTTTGGCGGGGGAAAAACAAGAAGTTCTGCTACCTGGGCTTGGCCTGCGGCCACCCGTCCTGTTTTCCCATACCCGACACCGTGCTTGTTCTTGGCGCTGGCCCAACGCACCTCAGCGCGGACTCCTGCACCAGCATCAACCCCCTTCTGCAGAATGCCCAGTGCCTAATTACCAATTACGATCCCAATTACGAATTATCAATGCCCACTGTCTGTTGAGCGTTGAATGTTGAATGTTGGATGTTGAATGTTGGATTTTTCCGCTTTCCGCTTTCCGCTTTCCGCTTTTCTCTTGTTCCCCTTTATCTCTCCGCTGACCTCTGAAACCTTCGCTGCCGGCCCGTGACGAAGCTCCGCCGTCGCTTGACTTCACCGGTCTTCGCTGCGAATTTCTCCGTGCTTGGCGCAAAACGAATCCTCGTCAGCGGTGGGCAAACTGTTTGCTGACCTTTTGCAAACTCCCGCTGTGCCATCCCTCGCCCGGCGACTGGAGCATGGCGGAGTGCTGTCTTTTTCCGGTGTTACCGCGTCGGCGCAACCGTTTTTCGCTGCGCTGGTGCGGCAGATGTTTCCGCAAAAAACCGTCGTCATCGTCACGGAAAATCTGAAGACCCAGGAAAGTTTTCAACAGGATTTGGAAACATGGCTGGGCGCACCACCGCTGTTTTATCCCGCCTGGGAAGTCTTGCCGCATGAAGGCAGGCTGCCGCACGCCGATGTGATTAGCGAGCGGCTGCAAACGCTCGTTGAGCTTTCTGCCAACGCAAAGCTAAAAACCAAAATTTCCAAACTGATCGTCGCCGACGTGAAGGCGTTGCTGCAAAAAACGTTTTCGCCCGCTGAAATCCAGCAGCGCACCCGCCGGCTCGAACGGGGTGACCAGATTGCTCCGCTGGATCTGATCGAATTTCTGGAGATGCAGGGCTACGAGCCGGAGGCGCAGGTTTCACAAAAGGGGGAGCTCGCCCTGCGGGGCGGCATCGTGGACATTTTTCCGCCGACCAATCCGTGGCCGGTGCGGCTGGAATTTTTTGGCGACGAACTTGAATCACTCCGCTGCTTCGATCCGCTCACGCAGATTTCGCGTGAAGAAATCACCGGCGTCACGTTGCCGCCCGCCGGCGAACTGGGAATTCTCAAGCAGCGGCCGAATGAAGCCGGCGGGATCAAGCATCAACCCGCCCTGGCCACGCTGTTGGATTATCTGCCGGGTGAAGCCATTTTCCTTCTCTGCGAACCGGAGTTGCTCGCCGTTCATGCCGATGCCTATGAACAACAGGTCCCCAAAGACGATCTATTCTTCATCTCCTGGCCGGATTTTCTGGTTGATCTGAACCGTCGTGGTTTCACTTCCGTTGAGTTGCTAGAAGACGTTTTTCCCCTCACCCCGGCCTTTTCTCCCGGGAAGAGGGAAAAACGTTCCCAGCTTTCTGAAGAATCCACGGCTGAATCCTGCTCGACAGATTTATCTGCAAGTAATAGCGCGCAACGGCTGTTCCCTCTCCCAGCGGGAGAGGGTCAGGGTGAGGGAGAAGCGGGCGATTCGCATCACTCCGCCGACCCGGAGTTCGGCGCTCCGTTGTTTGCTTCGCTTGACGCCTTTCGTCCGCTGGCGGAGCGGGCGCCGGAACCGCAAATTGCCGAGGCGCAGCGGCGGGAATTTTTTCAGCAGCTTCACCGCTGGTTGCGGCAGGATTACGCCATACACGTCTTTTGCAATAATCCGGGCGAGCGGCAGCGATTTGAGGAGATTTGGAAAGAGCACAGTTTTGCTGCCGAACCTCGGCTGGTCATCCAGCTCGGTTCGCTGGCCCGCGGGTTTATCTGCGACGAGGCCAAACTGGTGGTGGTGACCGACGCGGAAATATTTGGGCGCTACAAAATTCAGCGACCGCGTCGCCAAAAATCCACCCACGCGCTGGCGGCCCGTTCCGCGCTGGACATTGATTTCACGGATTTGGAAGAAGGTGATTTGGTGGTGCATCTCCAGCACGGCATCGGAAAATTTCTGGGGCTGAAAAACCTGCCGGCGGCTTCGGGCAATCGGCAATCGGCAATCGGCAATCGCCAATCCGAAACCGAATGCCTCGTCATCGAATACGCCCCCGGCGGTGATGCCGTTGAGCCGCCGAAACTTTATGTTCCCGTCAGCGAGGCGCACCTCGTCAGCAAATACGTCGGTGCCGGCAAGGCCAATCCACCCTTGAACCAACTCGGCGGAACGCGCTGGGCCCGGGCCCGGGAGCAGACGGAAAAAGCCGTGCGCGACATCGCGGCGGAAATGCTTCGTATTCAGGCCGTGCGCGAAACGCAGCCTGGCCATCCCTGCCAGCCGGACACGCAATGGCAGCGCGAGTTTGAGAGCGCCTTCCTCTACGAGGAAACGCGTGACCAGATCACTGCCATCGCGGACACGAAGGCGGATCAAGAGCGTCCCAAGCCGATGGATCGCCTCATCTGTGGTGACGTCGGCTTCGGGAAAACGGAAGTCGCCATCCGCGCCGCGTTCAAATGTGTGATGGACGGCAAGCAGGTCGCGATTCTGGTGCCGACGACCGTTTTGGCTCAGCAGCATTTTAATAATTTCCGCGAGCGCATGGCGGATTATCCGATCCGCGTGGAATTGCTCTCGCGGTTCCGCACGCGCCGCGAGCAGGACCGGGTAATCAAGGATCTCGCGGCGGGCGCGGTGGATATTGTCATCGGCACGCATCGCATCGTGCAGGAGGATATTGCGTTCAAGGACCTCGGCCTCGTGGTGATTGATGAAGAACAGCGCTTCGGCGTGCTGCACAAGGAAAAGTTCAAACGGCTGCGGACGATGGTGGATGTGCTGACGCTGAGCGCCACGCCGATTCCCCGCACGCTCTATCTCGCGCTCACCGGCGCGCGCGACATGAGCACCATCCAATCGCCGCCGCACGACCGCTTGCCCGTCGAGACGATTGCCGTGCCTTACGACGAGCGCACCATCCGCGACGCGATCAAACGCGAACTGGCGCGCGGCGGCCAGGTTTTTTTCCTGCACAACCGCGTGCTGACGATTGAAACCATGCGCGCGAAATTGGCCTCGCTGGTTCCTGACGCGCGCATCGTTGTCGGCCACGGCCAGATGCACGCGGATGATCTGGAGGAAGTGATGACGCAGTTCGTCAACGGCGAGGCGGATGTGCTGCTCTCCACGACGATTATCGAGAGCGGCCTCGATATCCCGAACGCCAACACCATCATCATTGACCGCGCCGATCGGTTTGGCTTGAGCGAGCTATACCAGTTGCGCGGGCGGGTCGGGCGCTACAAGCATCAGGCTTACGCGTATCTGCTGCTGCCGCGGCACGCGCGCCTGCTCACCGATGTGCGCAAACGCATCAGTGCGATGAAGCAATACGCTTCGCTCGGCAGCGGGTTCAAGATCGCCATGCGCGATCTGGAGATTCGCGGCGCGGGCAATCTGCTCGGATCGGAACAAAGCGGCCACATCACCGCCGTGGGCTTTGAGCTCTACTGCCAGTTGCTCAAGCAAAGCGTCGGCGCGTTGAAAGGCGAGAAAGTGAAGCCGCGCATGGACGTCCGCATCGCGCTGGATTTTTTGGAGATGAATGCGGCTGAATCAGGTAGGGCGGGCAGTCCTCTGCCCGCCGAGCGCACGACCGCGAATGACGGCGCGCACGGAGTGACGCGCCCTACCACGGCCGGTTTGCCCCACAACTACGTCACCGAAGCCCATCATCGCATTGAGATTTACCGCAAGCTGGCGCAGGCGAATGAAAAACCGCTGCTGGACGCGTTGCGAAAAGAAGTGCGCGACCGTTTCGGCCCGCTGCCGCCGGAGGTGGAACTGTTGCTGGCGGTGGGGGAACTGAAAATCCTCGCCAGCGAGAAGGCGGTGACCGCCATCGAAGTGGAAGAAGACAAATTGAAAATCACGCGGCACGGAGATTTCATCCAGCTGGGCGGCAAATTTCCGCGCCTGACCAAAAAAGAGGTCCCGGCCCGGCTCAAAGAGATCAAGCGGCTGTTATTGGCGATTTGATTTGTATCGGGCCGCTCAGTTTTTTTACTTCCAATCAAAGACAGTTTCGGCGTCGAGATATTTCCAGGTTTTGCCTTTTTGGACGCGGGGCGTGGTGCGGCCAATGTAGGAAACCAAATGGTGGTCGCCGTCTTTTTCCATCATGAAGAACAGCGGATTCACCATGGGCGCCACGAGCAGATTGGTCGGCTCCATCTTGATCTGGACGTGGGTGTGCCCGTGCATCGTGGTTTCGCCGGTCTTCACAAAGCGGAACATAAACGTGCGTTCCCATTCCAGCGCGACGAAGCGGAATTTTACGCTGTCGCCTTTCATCAGTTTGTCCCAATGCGCGAGCAGGAAGGGATACACGGTATCGTCGATCACGATGTCGGGCGGGAGTTTTTTGGGTTCGCCTTTTTGCGGGGTGAGGCCTTTGTCGTAGCCGATGCAGATATTTTGCTGAGTCGGATTCTTGGGGTCGGGGGCAATGTCGATGGTGCCGGAAACGTTGGCCTGAAATTCTTTCATTTGAAAGGACGTCAGGCGGCCGGATTTATAAACGATGTTTTCCACGGCGGCGACGAAGCCGTCGGGCCGGAGGAATCGGCGCTCGGCATAGACGGTGTCGTTGGTTCGCGTGGCGGTGCGCTGGAAGGTGTAGAGGATTTTCTTCTGTTCGGAGCCGGTTTCGTAGACCGTGCCCGTGATCAGTTTGGGTTCGGCGTAATCATACGGCGCGGACGGAACCGGGGGGGCGGCATCGTCCGCCCAAGCGGCCGGGCTGATGACCAGCCAAAGCGCGACGAACAGCAGCCACCGCCGGAAACAAAAGGGATGCGTTAAAAGCATATCCGGCAAGGATGGGCGGCGGAGGAAATCCCGCAAGTTCCAATTTGCGCGGACAACCGGATCCGGGTTTGTTTTCTCCCGGCCAAATGCGCAAGCAAGTGAAGGCATCGGGCCGACGGCGAAGAGGTTGCGGCAAGGAAAGAAGATGCCACCGTCGCCAGCCATTGCCTGCTGGCCGGGGTAAATGACCCTGCCAGATTTGGTAATAACCACGTTGTTCCCGTCCGGAGCCTTGAGGCTCCCGCGTTTTACCTCAAGGTAAAACGCGGGAACATCGACATAAAACGCGGGAACATCGACATAAAACGCGGGAACATCGACATAAAACGCGGGAACATCGACATAAAACGCGGGAACATCGACATAAAACGCGGGAACAT
>CAIXUZ010000077.1 GCA_903922735.1 uncultured Verrucomicrobia subdivision 3 bacterium | reverse complement strand
CATTATCGAATGTTGCAAGCTCACGTTGAGTTGATTCATCGCGTCTTTGTGCAGCATCTGCCGCACTTAACGCAATGCGTCCCTCAAAATGGCTGGTTTTCATTCGCTCTTTACTGGCTGGTTTTGACCGCTCGCTGACATTGGCGCCTTGGCGGTTAAATCCCGCTTTCCGCTTTGCTTCGCGATCTTCGCGCGACCCATCCCAATTAAAAACTAACAACTTAAAATTAAAAACTTCCCCTGCATGTTGGCTGTTGAGTGGCCCATGAGCCGGGAGCGCCGAGCATCGTCTCGGCTCGTTGGTAACCTCCACTGCCCATTGGTCTGGGTTCCGGCTTGAATTTCTACTTTCAACTTTCTGTTTTGCTCTTTTGCCGCCGGCACTGTACAATAAAAACATATACATATTATACTTGCCTGACCACGGTTCTAGGTGTATTCTCTCTCAGGTTTGCCCGACCGGCTCCCGCGCCCTTTCAGCCTGGGTTGCCTGCGGCCAAACAGATCTTTGACATCGATGATGCTGGTCAACGTGGGTCATATTGGTAGTTATTGCAGTTTCAAGTCTCAGGTTTTTTGTGTAATTCGTGTATTTCGTGGTTAACCATGGTTTCCGCTTTGCCTTCGCCTCCTTCGCGCGACCCAACCCTAACTAAAAACTTAAAAATAAAAACGTCCCCTCTTTGTCCCATATGAGCAAAAAATCCCGTTTTCAAAACCGGGTGACAAAAAGTGCCAAAAAAGGCCATATGGCCTCCAGCATCCGGAAAGTGACCCCTGAAAAAATGCCTCTCCACGGTCCAGAAACGGTCCAATTTCGGATGCTCTATCAAGCACTTACAACAATTGACCCTCCGCTCCGGCTTCTGGCCTCTGACCTTTGCCCTCTGATCTCTGGCCTCCGTCCCCCCGCGCACGCCAGAAAAGGCGCGACAAAAACGCCAAAACGCGACAAATCGCGACAAATCGCGACATGACTAGTGTGCCCGCGGACATGAGTCCGCCGCTTTCGCCGATTTACGCCGGACTTTTTATTCTGCGCCATCTGCGAGCCGCCGGCCTTTCCAGTTTCAAGTTTCAGGTCTCAGGTTTCGTTTTGCGCAAACTCCGCCCTTTGCATTTTCTGTCCCGTGTCGTAGTGTGATTTTTCGTTTCGACGGGAAATTCGCACTATGAGTAAAGAGTTTATCAAGATCGGCGGCGCGCGTGAGCACAACCTCAAGAACCTCACGCTCTCCATTCCGCGCGACAAGCTGGTGGTCGTCACCGGCCTCAGCGGCAGCGGCAAGTCATCGCTCGCTTTCGACACGATTTACGCCGAGGGCCAGCGCAAATACGTCGAATCCCTGTCCGCCTACGCCCGCCAGTTCCTCGACCAGATGCAGAAGCCGGACGTGGATTTCATCGAGGGCCTTTCGCCGGCCATCGCCATTGAGCAGCGCAGCTCCGGCTCCAGCCCGCGCTCCATCATCGCCACCACCACCGAGGTTTACGATTACCTGCGCCTGCTCTACGCGCACATCGGCCAGGCGCATTGCCCGGAGACCGGCGTGCCCATCTCCACCCAATCGACCAGCGACATTGTGGACAAGATTCTCGCCCTGCCGCCCAAGACCAAGATCCTGCTCCTTGCGCCCGTGGTGCGTCGGCAGAAAGGCGAGTTCCGCGACGTCTTTGAACGGCTCGGCCGCGAGGGCTTCGTCCGCGTGCGCGTGGATGGCGAAATGCTCGAACTCGGCGCTGAGGTTGAGCGCATCAAGCTCGACAAAAAGAAATTTCACAGCATCGAGGTCGTCGTGGACCGTTTGGTCATCGACGATAAGATCCGCGTCCGCCTGTCCGATTCCGTCGAGACCGCCCTGCGCTGGGGCGAAGGCGTGATGTTCACGCTGCACCAGTTGCCGGACGGTGGGGCGAGCGTCCCCGCGAGCCGTCCCCAAGGTGGCAGTGGTTGGCTCGAAACGCTCCACTCCAACAAGATGTGTTCGCCCGCGACCGGCAAAAGCTACGATCCGCCGACGCCGAAACATTTTTCCTTTAACGCCCCCGCCGGTGCCTGTCCCGTCTGCCACGGCCTCGGCCAGAAAATGATTTTTGACGAGCATCTCGTCGCGCCCAACCCGGACGAGCCGCTCGAAAGCGCCATCCAGCCGTGGCGTCGCGCCGGCAAGCGGATGAACATCTATTACAAGGCGATGCTGCGCAGCGTCGCCGCGCATTTCAACGTGGATCTGCAGACGCCATGGAAGGATTTGCCGGAAAATTTCAAAACCGTTTTGCTCCACGGCTCCGGCGAGGACAATGTGGAGTTCAAATTCTGGCGCGCGGGCAAGGTCAGCAGCATCGACCGCCCGTTTGAAGGCGTGCTGGTGAATCTTGAGCGGCTGGCCACGGAAAGCGAAAGCGAGTTCATGCGCAACCGGCTCAAGGCCTATATGACGCCGCAGCTCTGCGACATGTGTGGCGGCCGGCGTCTCAAGCCGGAAATCCTGGCGGTGACCCTGGGCATCGATCAATTTGTCTCCCAGCTCAAAACTAAAAAATCAAAACTGAAAATCCCCGGCCTCTCCATCATGGACGTCTGCGGCTTGTCCGTGGAAAAGGCGGACGACTTTTTCACCGCGCTCAAGCTCACCGCGTTTGAGCAGAAAGTTGCGGGCGAAGTCATCAAGGAAATCCGCGCGCGCCTCGGCTTTCTCAAAAACGTCGGCCTTGGCTACCTCACGCTCGATCGCGAAAGCGGCACGCTAAGCGGCGGCGAAGCGCAGCGCATCCGGCTGGCGACGCAGATTGGCGCCGCGCTCGTCGGCGTGCTTTACGTGTTGGATGAGCCGAGCATCGGCCTGCACCAGCGCGACAACGACCGCCTGCTTGCCACGCTGAAAGGGCTGCGCGATCTGGGCAATACCGTGCTCGTCGTGGAGCACGATGCTGACACCATTCGCGCGGCGGATTATATCCTGGATCTCGGGCCGGGCGCCGGTATCCACGGCGGCGAACTCGTGGCGGCGGGAACGTTGCCGGAAATTCTGGCGGTTAAAAAATCTTTGACCGCCCAATACCTGAGCGGTGAATTGAGCATCGCTGTTCCCAAAAAACGCATCGCCCCTTCGGAGGACAAAGGCTGGCTGGAAGTGATCGGCTGCCGGGAGAACAATCTGCAGAACATCGACCTGCGTATCCCCCTCGGCACGTTGACCTGCGTGACGGGCGTGAGCGGTTCCGGCAAGAGCACGATGGTCAGCGATATTCTGCAGCGGGCGTTGTTCCGTAAGTATTACGGCTCCAAGGAACGCCCCGGCGAACATAAAACGCTGCGCGGCTTTGAGTCGCTCGATAAAGTCATCGTCATTGACCAGTCGCCCATCGGCCGGACGCCGCGCAGCAATCCGGCGACTTACACCGGGATGTTCAATCAGATTCGCGACCTCTTTGCCCAGCTGCCGAATGCCAAGGTGCGCGGCTACGCGCCGGGCCGGTTCAGCTTCAACGTCAAGGGCGGTCGCTGCGAGAAATGTGAGGGCGACGGCATTCTCAAGATCGAGATGAATTTTCTGCCGCCGGTCTATGTGACGTGCGAGGCGTGCAATGGCCAGCGCTACAATCGCGAGACGCTGGAGATTTCCTACAAGGGGAAGAACATCGCCGACGTGCTCGATATGACGGTGGATGAAGGTGTGGATTTTTTTCGCGCGGTGCCGAAAATCGCTGCGCCGCTGGAGACGCTGGCGCAGGTCGGCCTGGGCTACATCCATCTGGGCCAGCAGGCGACGACCTTGAGCGGGGGCGAGGCCCAGCGCGTGAAACTGGCCACGGAACTTGCGCGTCGCGCGACGGGCCGCACGCTTTACATTTTGGACGAGCCGACCACCGGCCTGCATTTTCACGACGTTGCGAAGCTGCTCGAAGTGCTGTTTCGGCTGCGTGACACCGGCAACACGCTCATCATCATCGAGCACAACTTGGACGTGATTAAAACCGCCGACTGGATCATTGATCTCGGGCCGGAAGGCGGTTCGCGGGGGGGCAGAATCGTGGCCGAAGGCCCGCCGGAAAAAATTGTCCATGTTCCCGAAAGCCACACGGGCCATTATTTGAAAAGCGTGCTGGCGTAGCAACCCATCGCCAGACCGATGCAATCGGTGGCGATCGCCAAGCCACATTCAACGCCCAATCTTCAACCTCGACCGAACTGGTGCCGAATGTTGGTTGTTGGCTGTTGGTTGTTACTGACGGCATCCGGTTATCCGCCGATTGCGCCGATTCACGCTGATATTTTATTCTGCGCTAATCTGCGCCATCTGCGGACCATCCCGGAAACTTTCCCCTTTCCGCTTTGCCTTCGCCTCCTTCGCGATCTTCGCGCGACCCATCCCAATTAAAAACTAACAACTTAAAATTAAAAACTCCCTCTGGATGTTGGGTGTTGAATCTTTTCCGTTTTGGAAGCCGCCACAGTTTCAATGTCCGCGCCTGAATCTTCCCGATTTCCCGCTTTTGTCCCTCCGCCGCGTCGTTTAGATTCTGTCCATGGTATTCCGCCGGCATTGGCTTTTGATTTTCTGCGTGCTCGTTTTGGGCGGCGGCCCGCTGTTTGCCGCGTCCCGCGAGGAGCGCGCTTACGCCGCTGCGTTCGCAGCGTTTCAGGATAAAATCTGGGATCGCGCGGAAACGCAGCTGGCCCAGTTCGTAAAAAATTACCGGCAATCCACGAATGTGCCCATGGCGCTGCTGCTGCAGGCGCAGGCGAAAATTAAACAGGGCCGGTTTGCGGAGGCGTCCGCCCTGCTCCTGGCCAGCCAGCCGGCCGCCGGAAAATTGGCGGATCAATATGTCCGCTGGCTGGGTGAAGCGCAGTATGGCCAGGGAAACTTTTCCGCTGCGGCGGAAACTTTTGCCGGTCTCGCCAGTAAATTTCCCGAATCGCCGTTGGGCCTGGGCGCGGTGGTCGCCGCGGCGGCGGCTTGGGAAAAGCTCGGTGAATGGTCGCGGCTGGATGCGTTGCTGGGCGTCACCAACGGCATTTTTGCCCGCACCGCGCGGCTCGATCCGGATAATGAGCTGATTGCCAGTGGCCGGCTTTTGCTGGCGCAATCCGGATTTTCCACGAAAAACTTTACCGGTGCGGCGGCGGTCTTGAATTTGTTGAATCCGCAGACGTTGTTGCCGGATCAGGATTACCAGCGTTTGCACCTGCTATGCCGGGTTAAACTTGCCCTGAACGATCTCGCGGGCGCGCAACTGGTGGCGGAGGAGTTGCGGTCGGTTGCCCGGCGTCAAAAAAATGTGGAGTGGCAGGCGGATGCCGTGGCGTTGCAAGCGCGCGTCCTTGGTGATCGAAAAATATTTTCCGAAGCCATGGCTGTTTGGATGGAAAATCTCACCAACGCCGTGCCGGTGGCAAAACAGCAGGAGGCCGTCTTGAGCATCGCCCTGCTCGCTGCGAACCAGAAAAATCTGGCGGATGCCGCGGCGGCGTTGGACCGGTTCGTCGCGCAATTTCCCAAATCGCCGGCGGCGGAACTGGCGTTGCTGACGGCGGGTGAATTGTGTCTGCGGGATTATGCGACCCGTCCGGCGGCAACCAATCTGCTGGCCTCGGCGCAATCGCGGTTTGAGCAGCTGCTCGGCGTGTCCACGAACAGTCCGTTGGCGGGGCGCGCGTTTCTGGGACGTGGTTGGTGCCGCTGGCTGGCCGGAGCCACCAACAGCCTGGTGGATTTCCAGTCGGCGGCGCTGCGATTGCCGGCTTCGGAGGATTTGGCGGTCGCCAGATTCAAGGTGGGCGACGCGTTGTTTTTGCAGGGGGATTTTTCCGGCGCAACGAATAGTTATCAGGCCGTGCTTAACGATTTCGGCGGTTTTCCCGCCGTGGCGTCTTCCCTGGGTGATCGGGCGCTTTATCAGATCTTGCGGGCGAATTTGGAATTGCACGATGTAGATGGCGCGACGGTCGCGATGCGTCAGTTGCTGGAGAAATTTCCAAAGAGTGAACTGGCCGACAACAGTCTGTTGCTGGTGGGCGATCGGCTTTCAGATTTTGGCCGTCCGGCCAATGCCCGCGAAGTTTTGCTCCAGTTTGAAAAGCAGTTTCCGGACTCTCCGTTGAACCCGGAGGTGGAGTGCGCGGTGGCGCGAACTTTTGAGCGCGAACAGAACTGGCGCGCCGCCGTCACCAGTTATGGAAACTGGCTGAAAAATTATCCGACCAACGATTTGCTGCCGCAGGTGAAGTTCGCGCTGGCGCAGGCGGACTTTCACGCCGGGGATGAATCCGGCGCGTTCCGGCTGTTTACCTCGTTTGTCGGGCGATATCCGACAAATGACCTGGCGCCGCTCGCGCAGTGGTGGGTGGCGGATTATTATTTTCGGGCCACCAATTTTGCCGGGGTGGAAAACTTTTTCGCGGCGGAAACCAATTACGAGAACATCTTCCAGAATCCCGCGTGGGAAAACTCAGCGCTGGTTTACCCGGCGCAGTTGATGGCTGGCCGGTCGGCCATGGGGCGGCAGGGTTTTTCTGACGCCGGTCGGCATTTTGCCAAACTGATCAATAACACGAACTGTCCGCCGGAGCTGGGCGTGCAGGCGAGGTTCGCCTATGGCTCGGCGTTGTTGCAGATGACTTCGTTGGACACGAACAATTCCAATGTGCAGCTGGCGCTCAATCTCTTCAGCCAGATTTACCGGCTGTATCCAACCAGCGAGGCGGGGGCGCTGGCGTGGAGCGAAACCGGTGACTGCTATTTGCAACTGGGCGATTTTGACGCGGCGACCAATGCGTATGCGCAGGTCCTGATTTCGCCGGCGGCGGGTGCCGGACTGCGGGGCCGGGTGCAGGTTGGGATCGGGCTCGTGCTGGAGAAAAAAGCCGCGCTGCTCCCGCCGGCCGGCCGGCCGGCGCTGCTCAAACAGGCGCTCGATCGTTATCTGAACCTGATTTATACCGACGATGAGGCGGATGCTTTCTGGCAGAAAAAAGCGGGCTTGCAGGCGTTGCCGTTGCTGGCTGCCGCCGGCGACCGGAATCCGGAAGCGCTGGATAAATTTTTTGACCGGCTGGAGCGCTGGTTGCCCTCGTTGCGGGATGCCTTGGAGAAAAAGCGCGCGGCCTTGAAAAACTGAAAACTTTGTGAGCCAAAACGCCGTTCTGTCGGGTGCAGAACGGCGTTTTATTTGGCAGTGATCAAATCCAGTTCTTCTTGACCATCCACTGTTTGATGAGCTGTGTCAGGCCGACGTAGCAAATCAAAGTGATGGCCAGCAGCGGCCAGAATTGCCACGGCAGCGGTACGAAGCCCAGATACTGCGCCAGCGGCGAGAACGGCAGGAACGCTCCGATGCCCATGATCGCCACGGTCGTCATCGTCAGTTGCCAGCTCGCGCGCGATTGGATGAACGGGATCTGGTTGGTGCGGATGACGTGGACGATGAGCGTCTGGGTCATCAGCGATTCCACAAACCAGCCGGTGCTGAACAGCGCGGCGGCGTAGGTGTGGTCGGAATCAATCGGATTGGCAAAACGCTTCGCTAGCTCCGGCACCGCCGGGATGAGATCAAGGTTGCTGCACTTGAAATAGAAATACATCAGCGCATAGGTCGTGTAATCGAAGATCGAGCTGATGGGCCCGATGAAGACGATGAACTTCGCAATCTCGCCCATCGCCCACGGCCGCGGCTTGGAAATGACGGCCGTGCCGACGTTGTCGGTGGGAATGGGCACCTGCGAGAAATCATAGAGCAGGTTGTTCGTCAGCACCTGAATCGGCTGCATCGGCAGAAATTTCAGCCAGGCGCTCGCCCCGAGCACGCTGAACATGTTGCCGAAGTTGGAGCTCGCGCCCATGCGGATGTATTTCAGAATATTTACGAACACCTTGCGGCCTTCGAGCACGCCTTCCTCCAGCACCATCAGATCTTTTTCCAGCAGGATCATGTCGGCGGATTCCTTGGCGATGTCCACGGCGGTGTCCACCGAAATGCCGACGTCGGCGGCGCGGAGCGCGGGCGCGTCGTTGATGCCGTCGCCCATGAAGCCGACCACGTGTTTGTTGCGTTGCAATGCCTGCACGACGCGCTTTTTGTGCGTCGGCGACAGTCGGGCAAAAACGTCCGTCGTCTCAACTTCCCGGCCCAATTCCTCTTCCGTCAACTTTTCGACCTGGCTGCCCAGTAGAATCTTTTCCGCGTGGATGCCGACTTCGCTGCACACCTTGCGCGTGACCAGGTCGTTGTCGCCGGTGAGCACTTTCACCGTGACGCCGTTTTGCCGCAGCGCGGTGATGGCCTTGGCGGCGGAATCCTTCGGCGGATCGAGAAACGCGAGATAGCCGGTCAAAACAAGCTCGCTTTCATCCGCCTTGGTGAAGGTCGTCTGCGCACCGAGTTTTTTCGTCGCCACGGCGAGCACCCGGAAGCCATCCTCGCTCAAATCGTTCACCTGCTGCACGAGATCGCCGACGAGAATCGGTTCCATCGGGAAAACTTCGCCGTCGCTTTCAAAGTGCGTGCATTTGGCGAACACCGCTTCCGGTGCGCCCTTGGTGAGCAGCTCGCGCTCGCCGGTGGGCGATTCGATGGCCACGGACATCATGCGGCGCGAAAAATCGAACGGGATTTCGTCCACCATCTTGTATTTATCAATGCCGAGTTCGCCGTGCAGCTGCTTGTATTTCAGCACCGCGCGGTCGAGGACGTTCTTCAGGCCGGTCTGAAAATGGCTGATGAGATAGGCGTCGCGCAGCACGGCTTCGCTTTCGTTTTTGAACACGTCCACGTGCAGTTCGAGGATGACGTGATCAATCGTCAGCGTGCCGGTCTTGTCGGTGCAGAGCACGTCCATCGCGCCAAAGTTCTGGATGGAATTGAGTTTTTTGACGATGACTTTTTTCTTCGCCATCGCCAGCGCGCCCTTGGAAAGGCAGACCGAAACGATCATCGGCAGCATTTCCGGCGTGAGGCCGACGGCTACCGCCATCGCGAAGAAAAACGCGTCCTTCCAATTGTGCTTCATCAGTCCGTTGATGAAAAACACCATCGGCACCATCACCAGCATGAACGAGAGCATCAGCCAGACATATTTTTTGACGCCCTTGTCGAAGGCGGTCTCGACTTGCTGGCCGGCCAGGCTGCTGGCCATCTTGCCGAAATAAGTCTGCATCCCGGTCGCCAGAATGACCGCCGTGGCCGCGCCGCTTTCCACGCTGGTGCCGAGGAAACAGATGTTCGTGTGTTCGATGGATGAAACCCCGGTGCGGGCATCGCGCACGTCGGATTTTTCGACCGGCAGCGACTCGCCGGTGAGCGTGGCCTGGATGATGAACAGATCCTTGGCCGCCAGCAGGCGCACGTCGCCGGGAATCATGTCGCCCGCCGAGAGCTTGACGATGTCACCGGGAACGAGCTGCTGGAGCGGGATTTCTTTCGCTTGCCCGTCGCGCACGACGGTGGCCGTGACCTTGATCATCGCCTTGAGCTTGGCCGCCGCCTTGTCGGCTTTCGTCTCCTGCACGAAGCGCAGCGTCACGCCCAGGATCACCATGATCAGCATTACCGTGCCGGCGCGCAGATCGCCGGTGATGTAGGAGAGGGTCGCGAGCGCGGTGAGCAGGACGACGAGCGGATTGCGGACGGCGGTCCAGAGGCGGTGCAGCCACTCATGGTGTTGTTCCTGCCCGACTTCGTTCGGACCGTATTGGGCCAGCCGCTCCTCCGCTTCCGCTTCCGTCAGGCCGTTTGACGACGAGCCGAGCGATTGCAGGACTTCGGCGATTTCGCGGGCGGCGGCCTCGCCGATGGCATCGCCGGTGCGCGGTGGATTCACAGGTGTTGTCATGGACTTGAAACGGTGCGTGTAAAATTATGGTCTCGCCGCTGAACTGGTTGTGGCGATTCTGCGCCCATTTTGCTTCGGCTGGATATCTTGGGCAAGCCTGCGGAGAATTTTTCTTTCCCCCGCCGCGCGCTTGCACGGTTTGGTGCAATCGGCTACTGTAAAGCCGTTCGGGGAGCCAAATCACCTGTGGGTGACGCTGAGAGTTTGACGCGCGAGCGCCAATGACCCGTGAACTTGAACCGGATAATGCCGGCGCAGGAATTACCACTCTCTCCGGCTTTCCTTCCAATAAATTATGATCGCGACCCAAGAATCGTTCGAACCGCACAGCAG
Organism: uncultured Verrucomicrobia subdivision 3 bacterium; assembly: GCA_903922735.1. Classification (GTDB taxonomy): domain Bacteria; phylum Verrucomicrobiota; class Verrucomicrobiia; order Limisphaerales; family UBA11358; genus UBA11358. Next base: position 81,633 of record CAIXUZ010000077.1, on the reverse strand, counting down.
CGAGCAATTGCCCAACAGCAAGCGCGTCTATGTCCCGGGCCAGCTCCATCCCGACGTGCGCGTGCCGATGCGGCAGATTCAGCTCACGCCCACCAAGATGAATGAATGCGATGTGCGGGTGAACCAGCCGGTGCGCGTTTACGATTGCAGCGGCCCGTGGGGCGACCCCGCGTTCACCGGCAAGTCCGACGAAGGCCTGCCCGCGCTGCGCCGCGAATGGATTCTCAAGCGCGGCGATGTGGAGGAATACGCCGGTCGCGAGGTGAAGCCGATGGACAATGGCTATCTTTCCGGCAAGCACGCCGAGTTCGCCAGCGCGGCGGAGAAGAACCGCCTCGTGGAATTTCCCGGCTTGCTTGGCCAGCGCCGCCAGCCCCTCCGTGCCAAGGCTGGCAAATGCGTCACGCAATTGCAATACGCCCGTGCCGGCATCATCACGCCGGAGATGGAATTCATCGCTATCCGTGAGAATATGGGCCGCGCCCGCATCTCGGACATGGCGAACGACATCGTCCGCAACCAGCTCGACAAGCAGCACGCCGGTTCGCAGCAGCTCGCCAGCAGCGAATTCACGCCCTCCGTTTTCAAGAAGTTCCCGCAGCGCATCCCGAAGGAGATCACGCCCGAGTTCGTGCGCGAAGAAGTCGCCGCCGGCCGCGCCATCATCCCGGTCAACATCAACCATCCGGAATCCGAGCCGATGATCATCGGCCGCAATTTCCTCGTGAAGATCAACTCGAACATCGGCAACAGCGCCGTGGCCTCGTCCATCGAGGAGGAAGTCGAGAAGATGCGCTGGTCCATCAAGTGGGGCGCGGACACCGTCATGGACCTTTCCACCGGCAAGAACATCCACGCCACGCGCGAATGGATTTTGCGCAACTCGCCCGTGCCCATCGGCACCGTGCCGATTTATCAGGCGCTCGAAAAAGTCAACGGCCGCGCCGAAGACCTCACATGGGAGCTGTTCCGCGACACGCTCATCGAGCAGGCGGAGCAGGGGGTGGACTACTTCACCATCCACGCCGGCGTGCTCCTGCGCTTTGTGCCCATGACCGCGAGCCGCATGACCGGCATCGTTTCCCGCGGCGGGAGCATCATGGCCAAGTGGTGCCTCTCGCATCACCAGGAGAATTTCCTCTACACGCATTGGGACGAAATCTGTGACATCATGGCGGCGTATGACGTGGCGTTCTCCATCGGGGACGGACTGCGTCCGGGGTCAATCGCCGACGCGAACGACCGCGCCCAATTCGGTGAACTTGAAACGCAGGGCGAACTCACCAAACGTGCGTGGGCCAAGGGCGTGCAGGTGATGAACGAAGGCCCCGGCCATGTGCCGCTGCACATGATCGAGGAGAACATGCACAAGCAGCTCGAATGGTGCGGCGAGGCGCCGTTCTACACGCTCGGGCCGCTCACCACCGACATCGCGCCCGGCTACGACCACATCACCAGCGGCATCGGCGCGGCGATGATCGGCTGGTATGGCTGCGCGATGCTCTGCTACGTCACGCCCAAGGAACACCTCGGCCTGCCGAACAAGAAGGACGTGAAAGACGGCGTCATCACCTACAAGATCGCGGCGCACGCGGCGGACCTGGCCAAAGGCCATCCTGGTGCGCAATACCGCGACAACGCCATCTCCAAGGCGCGCTTTGAATTCCGCTGGGAAGACCAGTTCAACCTCGGTCTCGACCCGGTGACCGCGCGCGAATTCCACGATGCCACGCTGCCCCAGGACGGCGCCAAGACCGCGCACTTCTGCTCCATGTGCGGTCCGCACTTCTGCTCGATGAAGATCACCGAAGACGTCCGCAAATACGCCGCCGAACAAGGCCTCGCCGAGGAAGAGGCGCTGAAGAAAGGGATGGAAGAGAAGTCGAAGGAGTTCGTGGAAAAAGGCGCGGAGGTTTACGCGAAGGCGTAAAAAGAAAATGACTGAGTTGGAAATAGCTCAAAAGTTTCGCGCTCGGGCTAATCCGCCGCCACTCTTATTTCGTTATCGGCAGCCGACAAAATGGACGTTGGAGGAAATTTCCAAACAACAGATTTACATCGCAAAGCCGGATGAACTAAATGACCCGTTCGAATGCTCGGCGCGTGTTATTTGGGATGCTGATTTGTTAAGAAAGAAGTTTGTTGAAGAACACGCCCCCAAGTGTGGGCTTTCCCGAATAGAAGCAGAAAAGCAATTTGATGCACACCATCGTGATTGGAGCGAAGAACTGCCTCGTAGCACAGCCGAGTTGATTAAACAAACGGGCATCATTTGTATGTCTGCCATTCCAAACTCGATAAGAATGTGGTCCTATTATGCAAAGGCTCACGAAGGAATTTGCATAGGCTATAACACCAAAAAGCGACCTTTCTATATGGCGATGGAGGTAAAATATCAAAACCCAGATGCGCCGTTAGAAGCTGTTGCTGCTTTAAAATTAGATCCGACAGAGGTTGCTTTGCATACTAGTCTTCGAAAAGCAGAGGAGTGGAAGTTCGAACAAGAGTATCGGATTCCTGTCGGTATCGGAAATATGCCTCGGCTCATTTCTATTGAAAACGGAGCGATTTCTGAAATTCGATTTGGTGCAAGAGTGACGCGCGAGTTTAAACAAAAAGTGTTAGAATCGGTTCCTCATCTTCCTCATCGTCCGAAGTTGATACAAATGGGTTGCGATTTTGACCGATTCATTTTGACCGAATCAATCATCTAACTACCACCACCATGAAGAGCGAAAAAAAGGAATTATCCCCCAAACAACGCGACGAGTTGCTGGCCGCGTTGAAAGCCCGGTTTGAAAAGAGTATGGGTCGTCACCCAGGTTTGGTGTGGGCCAAGGTGCAGGCGCGGTTGGAGGTCCGGCCGGACAAGCTTTGGTCGCTCGCGGAAATGGAACGCACCGGCGGCGAACCGGATGTCGTCGGTCAGGATAAAAAATCGGGCAAGTTCGTCTTCATGGATTGTGCCGCGCAAAGTCCCAAGCGCCGCGTCAGTTTTTGCTACGACCGCGCGTCGCTGGATGCGCGAAAGGAACACAAACCCAAGAACTGCGTCCTGGATGCGGCGGCGGACATGGGCGTGGAGGTGTTGACGGAGGAGGAATATTTCGCGCTGCAACAGCTGGGCGAGTTCGACACGAAATCATCGAGCTGGCTGCGGACGCCGCCGGAGATCCGCGAACTCGGCGGCGCGATCTATGGGGATCGCCGTTACAATCGCGTCTTCATCGGTCATAACGGGGCGGATTCTTACTACAACGGGCGGGGATTCCGGGGCTGGCTCAAGGTCTAAAGGTTCCAGTCGGGGCGGTTTTGGCAGTTTTTTGCGATTTTTGGCCTAATCTGCTGGTTTTCAGTCTGTTCTGTCAAAAAATATGACTCGGGAACTTAATTCTATTGCAATGAAACTTAATTCTATTGCAATGAAACTCAATTCCATTGTCATCGGACGACGTGGAATAGTCATCGGATGAAGTTCCATGGTCATGGGACGTCGTGGAATTGCCATCAGGCGAAGTTTTATGGTCACGACTCATCGTCCGATGGTCACCCGACGAAGCGGGATAGCAATCGGACGACGTTGCGGTTTAACCTTTCGCCGTCCGTCTTGAATCGCCTGGCCGAACCAGCGTTGGGCCCGCAGCTTTTACGGCAGGCTTGAGCCGGATGGAAACATGATTGATTATCAGGGCATGAAGCTGCTGGCCACTCGATCATTTTGTTTTTTTCTCGTCCTGTTCGCGCCGATTGTTTTTGCCAAAGAACAATCTATCGATCCGGAAGTGGCCGGCTTCAACCTGCGTTTCGGGTCGCAGGCGTTTGGAACCCGCTATCAGTTTTCCACCAACGATGTGGTGGTGGAGGAGGCGGAGCAACTGCTGCGGATGGGGAGCGACATCGTCAAGTTCACTCTCAATGCCGGGAAAGGCCGGAAGGAATTGAAGACTTTGACGGCCTCGGTGGAGGCGAATCCCCATTTCACCCGTTTGTTCGAAATGCCGTTTCATCATTACTTCCTCTGGACCGACATCGCATCACATAGTTCCCATAATTACTGGCGCAAGGGACCGCAGCCGGACCAGGATTTGTTGGAGTATGAGGAAATGCATGAATTCGCGCGTTACCTGCTCACCCGCTACAGCGGGACGGGCAAGAAGTTTTACCTCGGCAACTGGGAGGGTGATTGGCTGCTGCTGGGCACAGCCCAGCATGGCACCAACAATCCAGCGCCCGAAGCGGTTCTGGGGATGCGGTCATGGCTCAATGCGCGGCAGCGCGCGGTGGATGATGCAAAAAAAGACACGCCCCACACGAAGGTGGATGTTTTCGTCTACGCCGAGGTCAATCGTGTGCGCGACGCCATGCTTAACAAACCCGGCGCCAATATCCGCCTCGTCAATGCCGTGCTGCCGTTTGTCACCAATCTCGACTACGTGTCTTATTCCTCCTATGACGCCCAAAATCTGGCAGAGCCGGAGTTGCATCGCACCCTCGACTACATTGTTGCAAATTTGTCCACCCACAAGGCCGCCGTCATTCCCGGCCGCCGGCTCTTTATCGGCGAATACGGTTTTGGTGGGAACCAGCGCACTCCGGACCAGCAATTGGAACCCACCCGCAAGTATCTGGCCCGCGTGCTCCGCTGGGGGGTTCCGTTCTCGCTGTTCTGGCAGGTTTACAACAATGAAGAGGGCAACTACTACTGTCTGATTGACGCCCACGGCAAACCCACTCCGTGCTTTGTTTTATTTCAGGATTATCTCAGTGCGGCGCGTTTGCGTGTGGCCGACTTCAAGCGAAGTCATGGACGGCTGCCCAACGATGCTGAGTTCACGGCATTAGCGTTGCCGCTGATAGAATCGCGCAATCCGGCGACAACGCCCTGAGCAAGGCGCGCTTTGAATTCCGCCAATCGTGATCGCTCGCCTCACGCCTTATTCACGAAGCCGGCTTTCGGCCAAAATCTCCTGTTCGGCGGCGATGAGCGCGGCGCGCATGGCTTCGGCATCGGGCGCATCGCGGAGTTGATCGAGCACCTTGGTTTTCGTTGCCAGCAGACACAGCCGGGCCAGCGTGTGCAGATGCAGGCGGTCGTCCTGGCAGCAAAATAAAAAGAACAGCTGTGTGGGTTCTCCGTCGGAAGCGCCGAAGTGGATTGGCTGAATTGTCCGGCCGACCACGAGAAATGAAGTTTCAAACAAGTAAGGCTCGCGGACGCGCAGGTGCGGTACGGCAAATCCGCCCGGCATGCCGGTGGAGCACAATTCTTCGCGGGCTTCCAGGCTGCTCAGGAGAGTCTTGGGATCGTTGAGCTGCCCGGTTTTGTCCGCGAGTTCCACCAGGTCGCGCAAGCTGGAAGCCTTGGTCTTGGAGGTCATGGCGGAGTCCATGGCTCCGGCGGCAAGCATTTCCGGCAGGATGGTTTCATGCGGCAGGATAGTGCGCGCGTGGCGGGTGGATTTTTCGTGATAGGCGGCGAGCCGCTCGCCGGAGAAGCCCATGATGCGCTGCGAAGCCCACGCGTCGATTTCTTCCTTGCGAAAGACCAGACGGTTGCCGCGCTTTTCGAAGGGGATCACGCGATCTTTCACGCGTTCTTCAACGTCCGCCGGAGTGAGGTTCAGATAATCGGCGACGGCCTCCAGGTTGAATAGTTGAAATGACATAATCGTAAGCACCCGCAGGCGCAGGCCATCGGTGCGGCGGTATCCTAAACCTAACCTGACCGGTTGGCAAAGATTGGAAAGGAAAGCTTTCGCCGGTGCTTTACGTCCTTGCCATCGCCCGGTCGTTTTTCCAGCCATGGATGGCGGAAAGCCTATATGTGGGCGTGGCTTTGGTGTGGCTAGTCCCCAACCGACGCATCGAGCGCATCGTGAAGGAGTGAGCAGAAACTCCGATTCAAACGGCGGCGACGGGACGAGGTCAGCCCCAAGTCGCAAGAATATGCTCCGCCTTCACAACTTGTTCGGCAGAACCGGTGAAGTTGAATTTGAATTTCCCCGACCGGCGGGTCACGAGGACTTTGATGGTGTCCAGGCCGCTGGCAATCATCCGGAAACGGAGTTGTTTGTTGATTTCCCGAAATCCGTGTTGTTGGAGGCTATGGCTCATGCTCTAGCTTCAGTGCGCGCCGGACGCATAGCAATGTTTAACGCCGTTTATTTTGGGCATCGTCGGATGTTCAATCAACGCATCAAGCCGGAAGACTTCTGCTGCCGCCCTTTTATCGCAGAGCCTGGTGGGAAATTCGGAGTGCGTTTACTTGGTGACGCTTGCGGCTCAGTGGAATCAAATTCTCCTTTTCCAAGTGCTTGCTATAATCCGGCCATGTTGAAGCAAAACCCGTTTCGCTTGGAAATTCTTTTCAGCCTGTTAATCGCCTTTCTGTTCTCGGGAATCATCTCTGCAATGGCGGTGGAGACGCGGCCGCTGATGCGCGAGTTCATCGGCATCAACGGGCATACGGTGCAATTCAAGCCGGAGCTATATCGTCCCGTGTGCGGTGTGGTTCGGGATTATCATCCGGTGGAATGGGACTTGGGCAAGGATTCAGCCAAACTGCCTGGGTTTCCGCCCGCCAAGAATGGCGTGGACTGGAGCAAGGTCTATGGCTCATGGCGGGCGAAGGGCTGGAATATTGATGCCTGTCTGATGTTTGAATCACTCAAGCAGACGAACTGGCATAACATCGAGGCGGATGCCAAGGCCTATGGCAAGGCGTTTGCGCAGGCTTTCGGTCCCTCGGGGCAACGGAAGCTCGTGGACTCGGTGGAGATCGGCAACGAACCGGGCCAGTGGAACGACGCGGATTACGCGCGGATGTTTCAAGCGATGGCGGAAGGCGTCCGGGCCGGTGATCCCAAACTAAAGATCGCGACGTGCAATCTGACGACCGGCGAAAGCAGCAAGTACGAAAAAAGCGTCCAGTGCGTGGCAAAGTTCCCGGAATTATTCGACGTGCTGAATATTCATACCTACGCGCAAATGGAAGGCTGGCCGACGTGGCGGCGGAGCTTCCCCGAAGACCCGAAGCTGCCGCGTTACCTTCAGGACGTGACGGGGCTTTGCCAGTGGCGCGACGCGCACGCGCCGGGCAAGCCGGTGTGGATCACGGAATTCGGTTACGACAGCAGCACGAAGCAACCGGAGCCGAAGGGTAATTTTGCCAAATGGATTGGTGTGAACGACACGCAGCAGGCGCAATGGCTGGTGCGTTCGCTGCTGGTGTTCTCGGCCATGCCGGTCGAGCGGGCTTATGTCTTTTTCTTCAACGACGAGGACAAGCCGGGTGTTCATGCCAGCGCGGGCATCACCCGCCATTTCCGACCCAAGCCTTCTTTCCATGCGCTTGCTCACTTGCAGCAGGTGCTGGGCGAGTATCGCTTCCACAGCATCGTGACCAATGAACTCGGTCTGCGGGTGCAGGAATACCGGAACGACTCCAGGAAAATCATCTGGGTCGTGTGGTCGCCCACTGGAGCTGAAAGAAATATTACAGTCACGCTCGAGAATGTTCCCGGTCAACTCGTGGGCGTGCAGCGAATGCCGCTCACTGCAGATTCATCGGACCGGCCTGCCATCACGCAAACTGGCCGCAGACTGGCCAAGGTTTCGGTGGATGAAAGTCCGCTCTATCTGACCTTTGACCGGCCCTGAGTCATTCGTCAGGCAGCGGGCAATTTGGGCGGCACCGTAGCGCCGTCTTGCTCGTTTTTGTTTTGGACTGTTTGTTGCCTAAACGGCGGATGAATCGGGATATTGTAAGTAAAGAGGTGTTTTGTTAGCGTCCAACAAACCATTACCCCCAATCATTTCCCTATCGCATGAATAACCCCGTTCCAGTTATCAAGACTGGCCGCAAGCCCTGGTATCGGATGCTCTACGTGCAGGTTTTGCTGGGGGTTTTGCTGGGGATTTTAATCGGTCATTTTTCCCCGGCTTTCGGCCAGTCGTTGAAGCCGTTCGGGGATGGTTTTATCAAGCTGGTGAAAATGATGATTGCTCCGATCATTTTCTGCACGGTGGTGCATGGCGTGGCCTCGGTGAGCGATCTGAAAAAACTGGGCCGCGTGGGTATCAAGACGTTGTTTTATTTTGAAATTGTCTCGACGTTGGCGCTGGTGATCGGACTGACGGTGGTCAACGTCCTCAAACCCGGCGTCGGGTTTAACATCGATCCGGCCACGCTGGATCGCACGGTCGGCGAAACTTACGCGCAGAAGGCGCATGGGCTGGGGATTGCGGCCTTTGTGTTGAACATCATTCCGGACACGTTGTTTGGTGCTTTTGCCACCGGCGATTTGCTGCAGGTGCTGCTGGTCTCGGCGCTGGTCGCGTGTGCCATATCCCTGTTGCCGGAAAATAATCGGCGTCCGGTGCTGGCGGTGGTTGACCGGCTGGGTGAGGTGTTTTTTGGCATCCTGCAAATCGTCGTCCAACTGGCGCCCATTGGCGCGATGGGGGCGATGGCGTTCACGATTGGCAGCTACGGGCTGGGTTCGCTGAACCGGCTGGGCGAACTCATGCTCGGATTTTATACGACTTCGGCGCTGTTTGTTTTTGTGGTCCTGGGGCTGATCGCGGCGGCGACGGGTTTTTCGATCTTCCGGTTTCTGGCTTACATCAAGGAGGAAATTCTGCTGGTGCTGGGCACGAGTTCATCCGAAACCGCCTTGCCGGGCATGATTCGGAAAATGCGTGGCCTTGGTTGTCACGAATCAACGGTCGGGCTGGTGATTCCGACGGGCTACAGTTTCAACCTCGACGGAACGAACATTTACATGGCGATGGCGGCGATTTTTCTGGCGCAGGCGACGAATACGGCGTTGGGGCTCCACGACCAGATTGCCCTGTTAGTGGTGGCGATGATTTCGTCCAAAGGCGCGAGCGGTGTGACGGGCGCGGGGTTTGTCACGCTGGCCGCCACGCTCGCCGTGGTACCGACGGTTCCGCTGGCGTCGCTCGCCTTGCTGGTGGGCATCGACCGTTTTATGAGCGAATGCCGGGCGATCACCAATCTCATCGGCAACGGCGTGGCGACGGTGGTCATCAGTCGTTGGGAAGGAGAAACCACCGGCGAACAACTGCGGATGGGTATGAGCAACGTCAGCGACCAGCGCCCGCCTTCGTGATATTCAAGCTGGCGCTGCGGTCCGAGGTGTTCAGACTTGCCCAAGGGATGGGCATGGGCCTAATTTGGACATATGAAATTATTTCCACGTTCTTTCATGGTGTTTACCACCTTGCTGTCGGTGATTAGGATGTTGCAGGCTGCTGACTTGCCGTCCGCGTTGCCATCCGCGTTGGTGTCTGATCCAAAGGCTTGGGTGGATGTGATGCCGCCAGCCGATTTGAAGGGTTGGACGCGTCTGGCCATTCCCGGAACGAATGCGCTGGGTCGTGCGCAATGGCACCTGGATGCGGAACGGCAGTTGCTGATCTGCGACGGTGATGGCGGACATGAAATGCTGCGCTTCGACTGGAAACTCACCAATAGTATTTTTCACGTGGAGTTCCGCTTTGTGCCTTTGACGGTGAAGCGGCCGAAATATAACAGCGGTATTTACATCCGCAATTCGGCCGACGGCACCATCTGGCATCAATGCCAGTTGACCTCCGATGGTGGCTATCTTTTTGGTAAGACGCCGGTCAACGGGCAGCCGCAATCGTTCATGGCACCGGCGGAGAACCGTTGTATGAAACCGGCGGGCGAATGGAATACGGTGGAAATCACCGCTCGTGGAACCATCCTGACAGTTTGGTTCAATGGTGCTATGATGAGCGAACTTGCCAACTGCGAAATGCCGGCGGGTTACATCGGCCTCGAGTCAGAAGGGTTTGCCGTTGAATTTAGGAATTTGAAGCTAAAAGAATTGCCGTAACCGGAACCTTGGTTACCTTGTCTCCCAACCCCGATGAATATTCAAATATCTCTCATAGCGTTCTCTCTTGTTACCGCATCCGCCTTGGCCGCTGGATTACCTGCGGTCCCGTCGGAGCCGATTGCCGCGAAGCAGGAGCTCCTTTTCTCGGATGATTTTAAGGGTGCTGAACATGACCAGCGGTGGCATCGGGTGGTGGATACGTTTGCGTTCGAGAGCGGCGCATTGAAGGGCATGCAGACGCGGGAGAAGGATGCGCCGTCGAAAGATGGCAAATCGGTCATCAAAGCGCACGCGGCGGTCTATGGACTGGAACTTCCGACCAAGGATAGTGTTGTGGAATGCAAAGTCCGATTTGATGGCGCCACAATGATGGATGTGGAGTTTGATGACCGTAAATTCACCGGCAGCCACTACGGCCACATCTGCCGTGCGCAATTGCGCCTCAACGGCGTTACAATCATTGATGAAAAGGATGGCGGGATGCGTAACGACATTCACGAAATGAATCAGGATCCCACCAAGAAGGCTGAAATTGCCAGGCTGCTCGTGGGTCGCAGCGTCACCTATCCGGCCAAATTTGAAACGGGAAAGTCCTATGCCCTTGTCGTGGAAACCGTCGGTGCTGAAATGCGCGTCAGCATTGACGGAAAGCCCGTCGCCTATCTGAGATCATCCGGCATTGCCCATCCCACCAAGTCCAAGATTGAGCTCGGCGTCGCCGGCAAGAGCGGCTGGTTCGAGGAAATCAAGGTGTGGAATGCCGAACCGGTGAAGCGTTGAAACAGTGCGGCCTGATTCGATTTTCTTTCCGAAGCAGGTTTTTAAATGACGGTCAGCTTGACTTGTAAAAAAATGAAAGCGGGCAGTTAGCCCGCTTTCAAGAGAATGGTTTTGTTGAATGGAACGCTCAGCGCACCAGTTGGAGCGCGACCTGCTTCTCAAGCTCATGCACGAGGTCGAGATCGCGCGTGCCCCACTTGGTGCGGGCTTGGACGCTCACCTGCGTGGTCTTGGGGTCAACTGATTCCACACTGATATAAACATTGCGCTGGTTGACCTTGGCTTCAAGGGCGCGGACCGCGTTGGTGTTATCATGCGGGATGTATTCCTTGATGAGCACGCCGTTGAGCTGAATGACGGCCAGGGAAGCCTGATAAACCTGATCCAGCGAACGCTGGTAGCGGCCGGCCACGGTGTCCTTGCCCCAGGTGGTCGCAAAGGCATTCGAGTCAGAGACGGTTTTGACGCAGCCGGTGGAGATGACCACCACGGCGGCGAGAACGGCGGAAAGTATCGTTTTCATATCGCGTCAATCCAATCAGATTTGCCGTCCGCGTCAAGCACGATTCGCGGAAGGTTTTTTGAAACTTTCGGTGCGGGTCGGTTTTGGATACAAGTAGTCATGCCGCAGTTTTCTTACAAGGCCCGCAAACGTTCCGGCGAACTCGTCGAGGGCGTGCTGGAGGTGCCCGACCGTTCCGCCGCGCTGGCGCAAATCCAGCGCTCCGGTTTGTTTCCCATTTCCGTGACCGATGCCAAGGCGGGCGCGGCGGCGGATGGCAAGCCTGCGGCCAAAGGAATCAATTTGATTTCGTTCCTGCCGCCGGCGATGCAGGCGCAGATGTCGCAGAAGCGGAAACCGAATCTGCAGGAGCTGGCCACGTTCACCACGCAGCTCGCCAACCTGCTGCAATCGGGCATGCCGCTCACGGTGGCGCTGAACAGCATGGCGCATCTCCAGACGAAAGGCATTCCCGCCGAGGTCAGCCGCGAGTTGAAGCAGGAAGTCACGGAAGGCCGCTCGTTGTCTGACGCGATGACGCGGCAGCCGCGGATTTTTTCGGATTTGTATGTGAACATGGTGCGGGCCGGCGAGACGAGCGGTTCGCTGGTGTCGGTGCTGCGGCGCATGGCCACGCATTTCCAGCAGTTCGCGACCGTTCAGGCGAAGTTCAAATCGGCGATGATTTACCCGGTGATGGTCATTGCCGTCGGCATTTTGCTCGTCACGTTTTTCATGACGGTGATGATGCCGAAGTTTATCGAGATTTTTAACGGCTTTAACATTGAGCTGCCCTTGCCGACGCGGATGCTGGTTGCCATCAGCTATATATTCACGAATTACTGGTGGCTGATGGGCGGTGTGGCGCTGGCAGTGGTGGTGTTGTTCAAACGCTTTCAATCCAGTCCTGCGGGTGGACGGAAACTGGACGAATGGCGGATGAAGGCGCCGATTTTTGGAAATGTGGTGAAGATAAACCTGTTCGGCCAGTTCGCGCGGACGCTGGGCACGCTGCTGCAAAATGGCGTGCCGGTGCTGACCGCCTTGAAAATCACCGAGCAGGTCATGTCCAATTCACTGATCAAGGAAGCCATCGCCAAAACGCGTGAGGCGGTGACGGATGGCAAGACGCTGGCGCAACCGCTGGCGCAGAGCAAATTGTTTCCGCAGTTGATGGTGGATCTCGTCCGTATCGGCGAGGAAACGGGCGATGTGCCCGGCGCGTTGAACAACCTAGCGGATACCTATGAAGGAGAACTGGAAATCGCGCTGCGGGTGATGAGCGACATGATCGGCCCGGTGCTGATCATCGTCATGTCGGTCGTCGTGGGTTTCCTGCTGCTGAGCATTTTCCTGCCGCTGTTCCGGCTCATCTCGTCCATTCACTGAGTGCGCCGATGAAAACGATGACGGCAAGAAATCATTTCCACCGGTGGGGCGGGACTGCCGGCGCGCCGGTTTTTGAAAACGGCAGCGACGGCTCGCGGGGACGCTCACCCCACCAACCGAGGTGTCTCTCCCCCGCTTTCACGCTCATCGAGGTGATGGTGGTCGTTGCCATCATCGGTTTGGTCGCAGCGATGGGCATGCCGTCCATCATGAAGGCGCTCCAAAAGGACGGCATGAGAAAAGCCGAGAGCGACGTGTTGGATGTCTGTTTGGCAGCGCGGGCCAAGGCGATTTTATCCGGTCAGACCGTGGGGGTGGTTTTTAAGCCGGCGGAGCGGAGTTTTGCCGTGGAAGGCGGCGGTCCAGGCGGCGGTTCAACTTATGTGCATGCATCCAAGTTGCCGGACGGGGTGGAGATCGCGATGCTCGACATCAATCTGCAGGATTTCGGCGCGTCAGAATGGGCGAAGGTGCGTTTTTTTCGGAACGGCACGAGTGACGAGCTGACGCTGGTGCTGCATGACCGGGAGCGCTGGCGCAAGATCACGCTGGAATATTCTACCGGCCTGCCGTCGGTCACCGATGTGGACAGATGAAAATTATTTTTTCAACTAAAGTGTCCCGGGCGTTTTCACTTCTGGAAGTGATGATTGCCACCGCCATTTTCTTTCTCGCCACGTTTGCAATTCTGGGTCTGATTTCCACTTCGCTCGGCAACGCCCGCCGGTTGCAGCGGCCGTGTGTGGATGCCAGTGCGTTGCTCTCGCAATTGTCGCTTACCAATAAGCTGGTTGAGGGCACCTATTCCGGGAACCTTGGCGACTTGCTCGGCAAGGCGTATCAAGAATACCGCTGGACGGGGGAAATAATTGAGGTCAGCTCGAACCGGTTATATCAGGCCGATTTCATCATTCAGTCCGCGCGCGGCGGCAAGGATATCCTTTCGCGCACCACCACGTTATTTTATCGCCCCCAATCGCCGGCTGGCAGTCTTGACGGCGGTGGCCTGATACGCCGATGAAATTCGCCAAATCCAATTTGCGGCGCGCGTTCACTCTGGTGGAGATCATGGTGGCCATGATTCTTTTCAGCCTGGTCATCGCGGCAATTTATTCGACTTGGATGCTGGTTATGAAGGCGACCAAAGTCGGACAGGCCGCCGCCTCTCAGGCGCAGCGGCAGCGGATTGCGCTGCACACCATCGAGGATGCGCTCATGTGTGTCCAGTCGTTCCAGGCATCGCAGAAATACTACTGGTTTGGCGTGGAGAACGGCTCGTCAGCCATGCTGAGCATCGCAGCGCGGGTGCCGGAAGTTTTCCCCCGCAATGGCAAGTTCGGCGATTTCAACCTGCGCCGGCTCACCTTCACGCTCGAAGCCGCGACGGAAGGTGGAAATAATCTCGTCCTGCGTCAGAACCCGATCCTGATGGATCAGGACGAGGATGAAAAAAAATACCCTCTCATACTCGCGCACAATGTGAAAACCTTTCTCATCGAGTGTTGGGACAAAGACCGGCGTGTATGGACGGAAAAATGGGAAACCACCAACTCCATCCCGGCAATGGTGCGCGTGGGGCTTGTGCTGGGGGCCAATTTGGCCGGTGGTGTGGCGGCACCGGATTTCGCTGTGTCGCAGGCGTATTCAATACCGTCGGTCATGATGCCGACCGAGGTGCAGGGCGCTGGCGCGGGTGGGACCAAGCCTGGCGGTGGCGGTATCAATCTTACGATGCCCGGCAGTCCTCCCGGCCAATCGAAGGCACCTTAATGAAACTTTCCCGCTCCAAAAACAATCGCGGTTTTGCCATCATCGTCGCGATGATTGCGGTCACGGTATTGTCCCTGCTGGCGGGGGCGTTTGCGTATTCGATGAAGATCGAGACGCGACTCGCATCCAATTCGAACAATGACGAGCAGATGCTTTGGCTTGGCCGCGCTGGGGTGGAACGCGCCCGCTGGATTCTGGCGCTGGAGGCGCAGTTGCCGTTCAGTTCCAAAAATCAAATCTGGGCCGGTGGCCCGGGCGTGGGGCCGGAGACGAACGGTCCCTTGGCGGGTATTTCGTTGAATGATTTCCAGGTCGGCGAGGGGACGGTGTCATTGAAGCTCATCGAGCTGGAAAGTAAACTCAACATCAACACCGCCGACACGCCGCTCATCCAGCAGGTGCTCACGACCATGGGGGTGGACGCCAGTTTCATGTCGGTCGTGGCGGATTCGGTGCAGGACTGGATTGACGCCGATGATGCCACCCGGATGGCTGGCGCTGAAAGTGATTATTATCAGGGACTAAATCCGCCCTATTATGCCAAGAATGCGCCGATTGACGATATTTCGGAACTACTGCTCATCAAAGGCGTGACGCTGCCCATATTCAAAGGCGGCAGCGCGACCAATGACCCCGGCGCGGCCTTCCAGCGGCATCATCTTGGATTTGGATCTGCACCGGGGCAAATACCGGATTATCCATTTGGGCTGCGTGATGTATTTACGCCTTTTTCTTCAGGAAAGGTGAATTTGAATACCGCTGAGGAAAATGTTTTGTCGGTCCTGCCCGGCATGAACACTCTAAGTTTGCAAAGTTTGCTCAAATATCGCGCCGAATTTGACAGCACGATGGGCGGCCCACCGGCGCCTTTTATGAGCGTGGATAATTTGGCCGTTGCAGGCGTAGATTCGCGGGCAATCCCACAACTTAAGAACTACTGCGACGTGCGTGGCAAAACCTACGAGGTTCATGTCACTGCAAAAATCGGCGATTACAGTCGGGAATACATCGCCATTCTGTTCCGCAACGATCCCAACGTGGACGTCTTTAGCTTCTATTGGAAATGAGTTGAAATCAGGCCGCCGACCGTTATCGTTTTGCCATGCGCCGGTTGATTATCGCTTGTTTAATTCTTGGTTCCTTCACCGCTTTGGCCGCTGATGCGGTCACTGGCCGCATCGTCAAAGTGCTGCCGCTGTTTCTGGACGCTCAGGGCAGAGACGCCACGGTTCCCAGCCTTTTTGAGCGCGACGCCTACCAGGCTTATTTGCGCGAACACACCAATCAAATTTCGTCCATCCGCTACGCTGTTCAGTGGAAAGCAGCCCCGTCAGGCACCGAAAAATTAAAACTCCGCATCGAACTCCGTGCTGTTGGCGAAGGTGGTGTGCCCAAATTAAAGTCGCTGGAAACCGAGGTGACGGCTGGGACTTTCAGCCAGTGGACTAATCTAAAACTTGAGGGCGAAGATTATAAAAAAATCGGCTCGGTTGTCGCTTGGCGCGTGACTTTGTGGTCTGGTGATTGCCAGCTTGGCGAGCAAAAATCATTCCTCTGGTAATCACTTTGCCAGGTTACTTGGCTGGAAACCCTTGGCTTTTGAGGTTTTTCAACGGATAAAACGGAAAAACCTGTCGAAAACCCTTATTTTCGTAGGGAAAACACGGTGAATAACTCGCCTTGAAAGCGCCTTATGGCTTGGATTTGAAATTTTTCTGCATTCGTCAGTCGTTGAAATCCAATTCCTTCCGCCAGCGTCGGTGCGTTGCGACCACCGAAGATTTTAGGGCAAATCGTCAGATGGATTTCATCCACCAAACCTTCGCCAAACAGTCCGGCATTCAATTCGCCGCCGCCTTCGCACAAAAGCCGTTTCACGTCCCATGTCGTCCGCAGCCAACGCAGTGCCGCTAGGAAATTGATTTTGGTATTGCCGCAAATTTTAACCTCCGCCCCTAATTTCCGGAGCCGGGCCAGTTTTATCGCCGGAGCACGCTTGGTGGTCAGCACGATGACGGGCGATAAGTTTTTTTTGAAAATATCCGCATCCGGATTGATTGAGCCGCTGCCGCTGACGATGATGCGAATCGGAAATTCCGCCAACCCGGTTTTCAGGCGTTGTTTGCGGAATCTTTCGCCGCCATTGCCCAAAATGGTGTTTGATATTTCCACTGTGCGAGCCCCGCACATCACCGCATCCGCCGTGGCGCGAAGCTCGTAAAGATGCTTCAGGTCACGTCGGCTGCCAAACGAGTGGATCGAACGGTTCGCCGTCGCGATTTTTCCGTCCGCCGTCATCGCCATGTTGACGAAAATAAAGGGCAGGGTTCCGCTGCGGATTTTGATCTTCGGCTTCATAATATTAGCATCGCGTCGCCGTAACTGAAGAAGCGGTAGCGCTCGCGGATCGCCTCGGCGTAAGTTTTAAAAATCAACTCGCGTCCGGCCGTCTCTTCAGCCGGTGCGGCAAAGGCGCTGATGAGCATCAGCAGCGTGGACGCGGGCAGGTGAAAATTCGTCAGCAATGCATCCACGATTTGGAACTTCGCCGGTGGAAAAATGAAGATGTCAGTTTTACCCTTGTAAACATTGACTGTCCCAGCATTCTGGCGCGCCACTGTTTCCAGCGCACGCGCGGCGGTGGTGCCGGCCGCGATGACGCGACCGCCGGATTTCCTGGCGGCATTTACGGCGGAAACCGTTTCGGCACCGACCTCAAAATATTCCGCGTGCATCTTGTGCTCGGCGACATTTTCGACTTTCACCGGCAGAAAAGTTCCCGCCCCGACATGCAATGTGACAAAGCAAATCTTCACCTTGAGCGCCCGGATTTGTTCCAGAATTTCTCTCGTGAAATGCAGGCCGGCCGTCGGTGCGGCGACGGAACCCGGAGGGTGCGCGAAAACAGTCTGGTAACGGTCCTGATCCTCGGCTTTTTCGGCGTGGCGTTCGATGTAAGGCGGCAGCGGTAATTCCCCGAGCATATTGAGTTCCTGGAATAGATTTCCGGTGCCCGAAAACTGCAAACGCCGATGGCCTTCGTCATTTATGCCGATGACGGTCGCAAAAATATTCGTTGCTGTGCCATTTTTTTCTTGCAATTGGATTTGGGTCCCGATTTTAGCGCGTTTTCCGGGTCGCATCATGGCCCACCAGTCGTTGGTGGCGCATTCTTCGAGCAGCAAGATTTCAAATTTGCCAGCGGTTTTCCCGTTCACACCGTGGATTCGCGCGGGAATGACGCGCGAGTTATTCAGCACCAATACATCTCCGCGTTTCAGGAATTCCAGCAAGTCGGGAAACCGGCGATGTTCCGTTATTCCTGATTTCCGATGTAAAACCAACAGTCGTGAGCCGTCGCGCCGGGCGGCGGGCTGCTGGGCAATCAGCTCCGTCGGCAGGTCAAAATGAAAGTCAGCGGTTCGCACTGACGGAAGCGTAGTCGAACAAGTTGGGGGCTGACAATTCACAGTTGTGGCAAATTGTTAATAACTTTTGAATAAATAAGGGTTTCGGAGCCTAAAAACCATTGACAGAAGTGGGGTATTGTGGGTAATAATGGGGTGTTGTGGGTGAATTTTCCCATTTTGGGAATCACTGTGAATAAGATGAGCGACGCCAAAACAGTTCCGCCGACTTACTACAATTCGTGCTATCGGCACGGAGTAGATGAGAAACGGCGTGTGCAGATTCCAGCCAAGTGGCGGCCGGAAGCGGATGGCGTCGAGCTGACAATAATTTTGTGGCCGAAGCATCAGGCGGGAACCTGCCTGCGTGTTTTGCCGCCGGAAGAGATGGCGAAATTAAAGACCACGATTGACGCGATGCCGCGCGGAGACGCGAGCAAGGGCGTTCTAAAAAGGCTAATCGGCAGCGGCTCTGTGCAGGTTACGCTGGACAAGGCCGGCCGAGTTTGTCTGCCGGAAGACATGGCTCGGGCGGCGGACATCAAGGACGAGGCGATTGCCGTCGGCTTGATTGACTATTTTGAGATTTGGAATCCGGATCGTTACGAAAATGTAAAGGCGGCGGATGCGGCGTTCGCACACGAAGCCTTCAAACTAATGGATTGATTATGAATCTAGGAAAATTACTCGGCGCGGGAAAAAGCTTTTTTGGCGGCGGCGGCAAGGTTGCCTACCACGAGGACAAAAATTTTCATTTGCCGAAATTCAACGCCGGCAAAAATCCGTTCACTCTAAAGCCGGCGGCACCGGCACCGGTTGCCGGGCCGGAAGTAAAAAAAGCTTCAACTCCGGTTGCCGCGCAAGTGGCTGCCAGGACGCAAAAAATTTCGACGCTGCCTGTGGCCCGATCCACCCAGGCCGCCGCTGGCTGGGCCACCAAATTGAATCCGTTTCGTGCGCCAGAGCCGGTTGCGCCGTCAATGGTCAGCGCGGTGCAGGTTGAGCTTTCGCTGGAGGCTGTGAAAGTCGTTCATAACGATCTGGCTGACGCTGATATCGAAATTGTCCCCATCAAGTCGCGGACGGTTGCCAAGCCGGAAGCGCCGATTTTGCCGCCCGCGCGGCACGCTTGGGAGTTTATGGGAGAACGCCTGCTCCAGTCTGATTAGCAATGCAAAGTGTCAGAATTCATTCACCAACCAGTGATGGTGGCGGAGGTGCTGGCCGCGCTGAAGCCGCATCCGAACGGTCGTTACGCCGACGGGACACTCGGTGGAGCTGGTCACGCGACGCGAATTCTGGCCGCGAGTTCGCCGACTGGATGGCTGTCTGGGTGCGATCGCGATGGCGGCGCGGTTGAAACGGCCAAGGGGCGGCTGGCAGAAAAATTTGCCGGACGGTTTGAAATCCGGCGCGGAAATTTTGCGGAACTGGCGGATTGGTTGCCGGAAAAAAGTTGTGACGGCGTGCTGTTGGATTTGGGCGTTAGCTCGCCGCAACTGGATGTCGCGGAACGCGGCTTCAGTTTCATGCAGGACGGCCCGCTGGACATGCGGATGGACGACCGGCAGCCGGTGACGGCGGCAGAGCTGGTGAATGGCGAGGATGCTGAGACGCTGGCGAATATTTTTTGGGAATTCGGCGACGAGCGCGATTCCCGACGGTTTGCGAAAGCGATTGTCCACGACCGCGCGTTGCGAAAATTTGAGACGACGAAGCAGTTGGCCGATTTGATTGAGCGCCTTGCGCCGCGCCACGGCAAAAAGGCGCATCCGGCTACAAAAGTGTTTCAGTCGCTGCGCATCGCGGTGAATGACGAAATTGGCTCACTGAAGCGTGGTTTGGACGCGGCGGTGAAGCTATTGAAACCCGGCGGTCGGCTGGCGGTGATCACGTTTCATTCGCTCGAAGACCGCGTGGTGAAAGAGTTTGGCCGTGAAAAGGCACGCGATTACACATTCACCGGTGACGTGGATGTGCCGGAGTTGCGGACGCCGTGCGGTCCGGAACTGAAATGGGTTTCGCGCAAGGCGATTTTGCCGGGCGAGGATGAATTGGGGAAAAATCCGCGCGCCCGGAGCGCGCAGTTGCGGGTATTGGAGAAAATTTAAGATGTCGAAGAATCGAAAAAATCAGGCGGCGGCGATCCGGTTTGGTCCGGCGCTGAAGGCTTCGCTTTTGTGCCTGCTCATCGGCGGTTCGGCGGTCGGCTATGTCTGGCAGAAGAATGAGATCAACCGGCTGGGGCAGCAGATTTTAGAGCGCGAAAAACGTCTGATGCAAACACAGAGTGATAATAAGCGACTGGGTGACCAGATTGCCATTTTGCATTCACCGGTGATGCTTGATCGCCGGGCGAAAGAATTGAGTCTCGGCCTCGCGCCGGCGCAGCCGCTGCAGGTGGTGCGAATTGTGGAGGTGGAGGTGGCGCAGGGAAAATACAGTTCGCGGCAATTTGCCCAACGGCTGGCGACCCAACAAACGCCGTAATATAATCTTTTTGGCCGCCGCTCGTGACGCCGTTGGTTGAGGAACCGATCGCCACGGGCGGCTGGCCGCTTTTTGGATGACCAATAAACAACAACTCCGCCGCGGGCTGCTATTGCTGGGACTTCTCGGCGCGGCCTTCGCCGGATTGGTTTACCGGCTCGTGGATTTGCAGGTCTTGCGTCATGTCGAGTTGGCCAAACTAGCCGGAAATAACACGCAGCGCGAGTTCTGGCAGGCACCGCGGCGCGGCGATATTCTTGATGCGAATGGCAATGTTTTGGCCACGAGTGTGGCGGTGAAGCGGATTTGCGCCGATCCGTCGCTCGTGGGAAATCAATCATCGTTGGTGGCCCGCGCCATTGCCCCGGTATTGAAGTTGAACGAGGCTGACTTGGCCCAGAAACTGACGCCGCGGGTGACCATTAAAAGGAATCGCAATGGGCAGTCCGTCACGAACGAATTGAAATACGTCCGGCTCGCCGCCCGGGTTCCCGAGGAAATCTGGCAACGCGTGGTAGCGACGATGACCAATCTTACTTTTGGCGTGGACGAAAAACTCCTGACGCGAACCAATCGCACCTTTTTCCGCAATTTGCGGCAGCGGGCGATTTTTGCGGAGCCGGATCAGAAACGCGTTTATCCCAATGACGCGCTGGCGTCACAGGTGATTGGTTTTACCGCGGTGGAGGAAACAAACGTCAGTGGTCACTTGCTTTCGCAAATCACCGGGCGCGACGGCATCGAACTTTCCATGGATAAACAGTTGGATGGTGTGTTCGGTTGGCGAACGACTGAAACGGATCGGGCGCAGCGTGAGTTGGTGGCTCTGCGCGATGAGGATGTTCATGCGCGCGACGGGTTGAGCATCGTGCTGACAATCGATTCGGCGGTGCAGCATATCGTTGAGACGGCGCTGGCGGATGCGCTGCAAAAACACACGCCGAAAAGTATCACTGGCATCGTCATGCGTCCGCGAACGGGGGAGATTTTAGCGATGGTTTCGTTGCCAAACTACGATCCGAATGACCCGAACACCATCAAGCCGGGGACGCACAACCGGGTCATCGCGGACGTGGTTGAGCCGGGTTCCACTTTCAAAATTGTCGTCGTTTCCGGTGCATTGGACAGCGGCAAGGTGAAGTTGACTGACCAGTTTGATTGCGAGCACGGTCATTTCGCGTTTGCGGGCCGTGTGCTGCACGATCACGAGGCTTACGGGATGTTGTCGACGGAAAACATCATCACGAAATCGTCCAATATTGGTGCGGCAAAAATCGGCATCAAACTTGGCGAGCAAAGTTTGTATGATTACTCATGGAGCTATGGTTTCGGACGAAAAACCGGCATCCCATTACCCGGCGAAGCACGCGGAATCATGTATCCGGTAAAGCAGTGGAGCAAAGTTTCCATCGCGCAGATTCCAATGGGCCATGGGGTGGCGGTGACGCGGTTGCAAATGCTTTACGCGATGGCGGCGATTGCGAATCACGGCTGGCTGATGCGGCCGATGCTGGTGAGTCGTTTGCAGGCTCGCGACGGTAGCGTGGTGCAGCGTTATGCGCCGGAACGCGTCCGGCAGGTCATTGGCGAGAAGGCTTATCTCGATATTCTTCAAGCGCTGAAAACTGTTCCCGCCAAAGGCGGCACCGCGCCGGATGCGGCGATGAAAAATTATGTCGTTGCCGGCAAGACTGGCACGGCGCAAAAGGTGGAAAATGGCACTTACGCCCACGGCAAATACATTTCATCGTTCATCGGTTTTTTTCCGGCGGATAATCCCGAACTTTGCATTTCTGTAGTGATGGATGAGCCGAAGGAAGGTTATTACGGCGGCAAGGTTTGTGGCCCGGTATTTCGCGACATTGCCGAGCGCAGTGCGAGTTACCTGAATATTCCGATGGATCCAAAATTGATGACCAATACCCCAAACATGGGCGGCGAAAACCTCCCGCGCAAAATATAAATTTATGAACGAATCACGTCCGCAACTTTTTGGCATGCTCGCCGGTCTGTTTTTGGCCGCCGGGCTGGTCTGTTCAGCCATGCTCGGCACATCCGCTTGGGTAAAAATAAAAAACTCGCAATTCATCACCGTCAAAGGGTCCGTGCAAAAAAACATCGAATCGGATCTCGCCATCTGGTCCGGCAGTTTTCAGGTCGAGGCGGTGACTCTGCTCGAGGCCCAGCATAAAATTAAGGACAACCATGCGCTGGTAGCAAAATTCCTAAGCGATGCTGGTGTGGCAAAATTTACTTTTGCGCCGATCAGCATTGAAGAGTTGAAAGCGACGCAAAAGTCTGCCGACGGTTTTGTTTCGCAGCGCACCACCGGCTATCGTTTAAGCCAGAGCCTGTCGGTGGAATCGGCGGATGTGGACCGGCTCGACAAACTTGACACCACGGCGTTGGTGGAGCAGGGGGTGATTTTCACCGTCGCTCCGCCGCAATTCATTTACACCAAGGCGGGGGAGACCAAGATCGAAATGCTGGCCGAGGCCACGAAAGACGCCCGCGCCCGTGCCGAGCAGATTGCCAGTCAAGGCGGCCGCGTCATTTCCCAGTTGCAAAGCGCCGATCAGGGAATTTTCCAAATCACGCCCAAACACGAGGTTCGCGCTAGCTGGGGTGGCGAGAATGACACCGCCTCCCGGAAGAAAACCATCACGGCGGTGGTCACCGCAACGTTTTTGCTGAAATAATTTTGTGGAAGCCCGCTCATTAAAACTTGTCGCCAAAGCCTGCGGGGCCGAACTCAAATCCGGTTCAACGGCGACGCTGGTTGAAAATGTCTGCATTGACTCGCGGCAAGCGAAGGTGGGCGACTTGTTCTTTGCTATTCGCGGTGAAAAATTCGATGGCCACGATTTTGTTGGCGAAGTGGCGTCGAAAAATGTCGCGGCCATCGTCGTTGAGAAGAATAAAGTTCCAGCGTTAAATCTGAATTGTCCGTTGTTGCTTGTGAAAGATGTCCGCGTGGCGCTGGGACAACTGGCGACGGCTTATCGCCGACAATTTGATTTGCCGGTCATCGCAGTCGCCGGCTCGAACGGCAAGACGACGGTGAAGGAACTGCTCGCCTCGGTCATGCAGCAGAAATTTTTGACGCTGTGGAGCGAAGCGAGTTTCAACAACGACATCGGCGTGCCGATGACCTTGCTGCGGTTGGAGAAAATGCATCAGGCGGCCGTGTTGGAAGTGGGCACCAACCATCCGGGCGAACTGGCGCCGCTGGTCAAAATGGTGCAGCCGAAGTTTGGTGTCATCACGAATATCGGTCGCGAGCATCTGGAATTTTTTGGCGATGTCGCAGGGGTGGCGAAGGAGGAAGGCGCGCTCGCGGAGCTTTTGCCGGTGGACGGAAAATTGTTTTTGGATGGCGACAGTGAGTGGATGGAAATAATTCTCGCGCGGACGAGGGCGCAGATTGTTCGCGTCGGCATTGGTAAAAACAACGACTGGCGGGCAAAGAAAATCCGGCTGGATAAAAACGGCGTGACGTTTCAGGTCGAATCGGCGAAGAAAGATTTTGACGGCGAGTATCGCGTGAACTTGCTGGGTCGCCATCAGGTGGTGAATACTCTTTTTACGATCGCGGTTGGTGAAGAGTTGGGCTTGAATCGCGCTGAAATCCAGCGCGGCCTGGCCGAATGTCAGGCGGCGAAAATGCGGTTGAATTTCTGGGAAGTAAACGGCGTGCGCGTGCTGGACGATAGTTACAACGCGAATGCGGATTCCACCATCGCGGCGCTGGAGACGTTGTGTGGTTTGCCGTTGCAGGGTCGGCGCGTGGCGGTGCTGGGCGACATGGCGGAGCTGGGCGCGCACAGCGAGGCGGCGCACGCTGAAATCGGCCGGCGGGCGGCGGAATTGGAAGTCGGTCAGTTGTTTGCGGTTGGCAAAATGGCGGCGGTGGTTGGTCAGGCGGCTCGCGATGCCGGTCTGATGCGGGTGTTTGAATTTGCGGAAGTCGAAGGCGCGATGGGGGCGATAAAAAACTTTTTGAAACCGGGCGATGTGGTGCTGTTGAAGGCATCTCGCGCGTCGCGGCTCGAACGGATTGCGGAAATATTGAAGGCGTAAAAATGAACATCAGGTCTAAATACATTTCAATTGGCCTAATCGCACTGGCGGTGACGGTTTTTGCAAGCCTCCTCATGCCGCCTTACAACAATTCACTGCCGCCGAAACTTTCATTGCCAGACGCGTATCAATTCGCGATTGCGGCAATGGGTTCCGCGACGAATCAATTTCATTGTATTGGTGCCAGTATCACCACAGATTTTGGTGATCCGCGGTGGTCGTTTACATTTTGTTCGACCAATAAAACAATGCCGAGGAGGTGGATGACTGTTGATTTTTCAGGCAAGACACAAGAGGACGATGGATTTCGGTGATTTGAAAATCAGATGCTTTATCTTTTGAGCCAGCAAATTTTGGATTGGGCGCACGGCAGCGACTGGGAATCGCGGTTGTCGTTTCTGCGTCTGTTCCGCTACATTACCGTGCGCTGTGCCGGCGCAGCTGTGACGGCGCTGGCGCTGAGCTGGTGGTTTGGCCCGAAAATCATCCACTGGCTGAAGGCGCAGAAATTTGGACAGGAATATGTGGACAAGGCCGAGGAATCCGGCGTCCGGCATGTGGTGGATAAAAAAGGCACGCCGACCATGGGCGGTTTGCTGATTGTGGTGGCGCTGGTTTTTTCCACGATGCTCTGGGCGCAATGGAACGCGCAGGTGGAATTGATGATGCTTGCGGTTCTGGTGCTGGCTGGGCTGGGGTTTTACGATGACTATGCTAAAATTGTGAAGCAAAGCGGCGGCGGCACTCCGCCGCGGGTAAAATTAATCGTGCAATTTGCACTGGCGGCTTTTGTGGGAATATATTTATGGAACCTGCCGGCCAAAAGCGAACTGCATTTGCTCGGTATCAAACACGTCTGGCACAGCAGCCTTATCTCGACGCTGATGCTGCCGTTTTACAAATACCCGATGCACATCGGCGCGGTGGCGGGTGTGATCATTGTGGCGCTGGCGATTGTCGGCAGTTCGAACGCGGTGAACCTGACGGACGGCCTCGACGGCCTGGCGATTGGCTGCACGCTGATTGTGGGTTTTGTTTTTTTATTTTTCACCTATCTCGCGGGCAACATTAAGGCGGCGGCGTATCTGCAGATACCCTATGTGCTGGGCGCGGGTGAATTGACGGTTTTTTGTGCGGCGCTCATCGGTGCGGGGCTGGGGTTTTTATGGTTCAACTGCCATCCGGCGCAAGTGTTCATGGGGGATACCGGCTCGCTGGCGCTGGGAGGGGCGTTTGGTCTGATTGCCGTGCTGATTCATCAGCCGTTTGTGCTGGTGATTGCGGGGGGAGTCTTCGTGGCGGAGGCGGTGTCAGTGATGTTGCAGAAAGGCTGGTTCAAATACACCCGCATCCGCACCGGCACGGGGCAAAGAATCTTTTTAATGGCGCCGCTGCACCATCATTTTCAAAAAAAGGGCTGGCACGAATCGCAAGTGGTGATCCGGTTTTACATCTTATGTGTGTTGTGCGCGGTGGTGGCGCTGGCGACCTTGAAATTACGGTGAAATGAAAACCGTGAAGCGACAAAAAAACATTGAAAATCCGCGCTTTGCTGCTTGCGTGAGCGGGGCGCGGTTGCTAACAATTTGTGGCAGAGCGGCAGGGCGTGTGCCGGTCAGCAAGAGCGTTTCATCAGTTCATCTTTCTGCCGGTAATTTTTTCCTCGGAAGACTCGCGCCCGGCTCCCAAAATAAAATAAATTTAAAGCGTTGCGAAATTTTTCGAGGGAAAGTTCCGCCGCGCCAAACTCAAAAATAAAACATACCTCGAACCAAACCCGCACCTGCGCAAAATTATGAACAATCCGAATCCGTTCGTCCCCAAAGGCTCGCTGCTCGAACAACAAAGCCAGCGCCGTTCCCGCCTCAAACTTGCGGTCTTCTGTGTGCTCGCTGTGAGCGTCACCGGCCTGACTGCGATGCTCATTCAGGGCTGCAAGCGCGAGAAGCCGGACACTGATTTGAATCCGCCGTCGCTCGCCACCAATGATGTGCCGATGGACGCTACCAATCCGCCGCTGAATTCCGTTTCCAACCCGCCCGTGGTGATTCCGCCGCCGACGAATCCGCCGGTGGTGTTGCCGCCGGTGGTTGACGCTGCGCCAGTTGGCGGTTCTGAATACGTCGTTGCGAAAGGTGATTCGCTCGCCAAGATTGCCAAGCAAAAGGGGTTGACGCTCAAGGCGCTGCAAGCGGCCAACCCTGGTGTGGTTCCGACGAAATTGAAAGTCGGGCAGAAACTTGTGATTCCAGCCGGTGGCAAATCGGCGGTTTCAGGCACGGACGCTGCGCCTAATAATTCCGTTGGCGCGGTTGCGGACGGAGGCCAAAGCTACACCGTGAAATCCGGTGATACGCTCACCAAGATTGCCAAGGCCACCGGTGCCAGCGTCAAAGCTATCCAAACGGCAAATGGTTTAAGCACGACCAAAATCAAGGTTGGTCAGAAATTGAAAATTCCGTCAAAAGCTGAAGCGGCTCCTGCGGCTGCTCCGGCCCCGGTGGTTGAAGCTGCGCCGGTCCCGGCCTTGCCGCCGGTAACGGCTCCGGCTCCGGTTCGCGTGCCGGGCAAGTAAGCTGTCCGTGGCGCGGCTGGATTTTTGAAAAGTTGAGATGAAAGTCGCCGTCACCACTCTGGCATTTTGCGTCACCAGCCTCCTCGCGTTGGGGCTGGTGATGCTTTATAGCTCAAGCATGACGCAGGTTGGGACGCATTATTTGATGATGCAGCTCATCTGGTGCGTGTTTGGTTTTGGTTTCTGTGTCGCCGCCGCTTCGTTGGACTATCAGCTTCTGAAAAAAATCGCGTGGCCGATTTTTATCGTCGCCTTTTTGCTGCTTGCGCTGGTGCTTGTGCCGCATGTTGGGCGCAAAATCAACGGCGCCCGTCGCTGGTTCGACCTTCACGGCGTGCGTTTCCAGCCCTCCGAACTCGGAAAAATCGCTCTTATCGTCGTGCTTGCCTGGTATGGCGACCGCTTCCAGCGCTGGATGCCCACCTTCAAATGGGGAATTATTTTTCCCGTGGCGATCATTGGAGCGATTCTCGGCCTGATTTTCATTGAACCCGACCGTGGCACAACGATTCTACTTGCGGCCGTCAGTCTGGGCATGTTGCTGCTGGCCGGCACGGATTGGAAAAAAATGTTGTTGCCCGTGCCGCTGGCTTTGGCGGCTCTCGGATACTCCATTTGGCGCGACCCGATGCGCATGAAACGGATTTTCAGCTGGTGGAATTTGGAGCAAAGCAAGGACGGCGTCGGCTATCAGGCTTATCAAGCGATGATTGCGCTGGGGTCCGGCGGCTGGGACGGCCTCGGCCTTGGCAATGGCCGGCAAAAACTGGGCTTCGTGCCCGAGCATCACACGGATTTTATTTTTTCCATAATCGGCGAGGAACTCGGCCTCATCGCCACCTTGGCGGTGATTTTGGCGTTTTTGGTTATCGTGCTGTGCGGACTTTACATCGCGTTGCGCGCCAGGGACACCTTCGGCATGTTGCTCGCTGCCGGTATCACGTTGCTCATCAGTTTGCAGGCCGCCATCAACATCGGCGTCGTTACCAGCGCGCTTCCGAATAAGGGTTTGCCGCTGCCGTTTATCAGCTATGGTGGATCCAACCTGCTCGCCATGCTGACGTGCGTCGGCATTTTATTTAGCGTCGCGCGTCAGGCAAATCTGTCTAAAATTCCCGTGTCGGACTTCATTTCCAAGTCCAACGACAATCCTTTTGCCGCCAAGGCAATATGAATTCCCCCGCCCTAAAAACGCCCTATGTTGCCATTGCGTGTGGCGGCACGGGCGGCCACCTCTTTCCCGGTCTCGCCGTCGCGGGCGAATTGAAGCGGCGCGGCTGCGCTGTCGCCGTGCTCATTTCGCCGAAAGACGTGGATCAGCAAGCCGTGAAAACCGTGATCGGCGTAAAGATTTACACGTTGCCAGCCGTCGGCTTGCAAAACCGGAATTATCTTCCGTTCATTGCCAGCTTTGGTCGATCGCTGTTCATCGCGTGGAAATTATTTCATCGGCGCCGGCCAGATGCTGTGCTGGCAATGGGTGGATTTACCAGCGCCCCGCCGGTTTTTGCCGCGAAAGATTCGGCGGTAAAAACCTTTCTGCACGAGTCCAACACCATTCCCGGCCGGTCAAACCGGTTTCTCTCGCGCTTTGTGGACACGGCGTTCATCGGTTTTCCTGAGGCCGCCGCCACGCTGCGAGCAAAAAAAACAGTCGTGACCGGAACGCCTGTCCGGGCGCAATTTTTGTCAGGATTCAGAATTCAAAATCCAGAATCCAGTTGCCGGAAAACGCTTGGCCTTGATCCCAATCTACCGACGGTTCTGGTCGTCGGTGGCAGTCAGGGTGCGCACGGATTGAACCTTTTGATTTTATCAGCATTGCCGTTATTTGTGGGCAAGAACTGGCAGTGGCTGCATCTCACCGGGGCGAAGGATTTTGAATTAGTCCATTCCGCCTACGCCAGGCTCGGCCTCAACTCAGTTGTGAAGCCGTTCCTTGCGGAAATGGATTTGGCGCTGGGCGCGGCTACTATCTGCGTTAGCCGCGCCGGTGCGTCATCGCTTGCCGAAATCGCTGCGCTGCGTCTGCCCTCCGCGCTCGTGCCGCTGCCCACGGCGGCGGACAACCACCAGTCTTTCAACGCGGCCGCTTTCGCGCGGACCGGCGCGGCGGTATTGCTCGACCAGAAAAATTCACCGCCGGAAAAGGTTGCCGCGGTTTTGACCGAGCTGATGACAAGCGAGGCGTCGCGCACCAGAATTCAAAACGCTCTGGGGCAATGGCACGCGCCAAACGCGGCGGCGGAAATCGCCGGACATATTTTGGCCGCAATCACACAGAGCCATCGCCTTGAAGCCAAACCGCCGGTTGGCGATGAAATGAAATTGAAGATTGTGACCTGACGATGCTTGTCACTCCGTCCATTGCTGAAGAATTGGCCCCGCGCGTTTCGCCCGGAACGGTCATCAAGCGCGAGGAGCCGATGTCGAAGCATACGACCCTGCGCGTTGGCGGGCCGGCGGATGCTTTTGTCGAGCCGGCAAATGAAGCGGATGTGGGGGCGGTTCTGAAGTTTTGCAGCGAACGGGCCGTGAAGTTTTTTGTTCTCGGTCGCGGCTCGAATCTGATCGTGCGCGATGGCGGCTTTCACGGGGTGGTGATTTGTTTGTCGTCGCCGGAATTCTCACGAATTGAGATTGATGGTCCGCGCATCCGTGCCGGCGCGGGTGCCAAGCAGAAAAACGTCGCGGTTGAGGCGAAGCGCGCCGGCTTGAGCGGGGTGGAGTTTTTGGAAGGCATTCCCGGCAGCATCGGCGGGGCGCTGCGGATGAACGCCGGGGCCATGGGCGGCGAGACTTTTAACGCTGTGGAATCCGTCCGCGTGATGGATTTTTCCGGTGATGTCCATGAACTGAAGGCGTCCGAAATGTCCACCGGTTACCGTTGCTGCGATGCTTTGAAAAATCGCATCGCTCTGGGTGCGGTATTTATTTGCACGCCGCAGGCGCGCGCGATCATCGAGGCGCGGATGAAAACCTACAGCGAGGTTCGCTGGAGTTCGCAGCCGGCTGCACCCAGCGCCGGTTGTATGTTCAAGAATCCGGTGGCGATTCCAGCGGGCAAACTGATTGACGAACTCGGACTGAAAGGCACGAAAATTGGTGGTGCACGGGTTTCGCTGGAGCACGGCAATTTTCTGGTGAATGATGGCGACGCCACCGCTCAAAATGTGTTGGAATTGATTGGTTTCTTGGTCGCCAAGGCTAAAGCTGAACGCGGGATTGATTTACGCACAGAAGTTGAAATCATAGGCGAAGAATGAGCCGGAAGTTGAACCTTACCGTGATGCTGGGCGGTCCGAGTGCGGAGCGCGAAATCTCGTTGCGCTCCGGCGCGGCGGTGGCAAAGGCGCTGCGTTCGCTCGGCCATGCGGTGCATGAGCTTGATCCGCGCCCACCGGACTGGATTTTGCCGGCGGCAACCGACGTGGTGTTTCTCTCGCTGCATGGAACTTACGGCGAAGACGGCACGATTCAGAGGCGTTTGGACGAACTGGGCGTGCCTTACACCGGCTGTGACGCGGAGGCGAGCCGGGTCGCGTTCGACAAGGTGCTGACAAAGCAAAGTTGCATTCAAGCCGGCGTGCCGACGCCGAAATTTTTGACGGTGCATTCGGCGGCGGAGCCGTTTCCGGAGAATTTTTGCGTGCCGTTGGTCGTGAAGCCGTCGCGGCAGGGTTCAAGTGTTGGACTGCAATTTGTTGAGCGCTTCGAGGACTGGTCGGCGGCGCTGGCGGTGTCCCTGAAATATGACTCGGAAGTTCTGGTTGAGGAAAAGATCTTTGGGCGCGAGACGACGGTGGGGATTCTTGACGGTAAACCGATGCCGGTGGTCGAAGTTCGCCCGGACAACGGTGTCTATGACGCGCATAGCAAGTATACCCCGGGCGCGACGAAATATTTTTGTCCGGCCGAGTTCGATGCCGGGACGACGAAGCGGATTCAGGAGGCTGCGCTCGCCGCGTTTCAGGCGGTGGGTGGACGCGATTATGCGCGGGTGGACGTGATGGTGCGCATGGATGGCTTGCCGATGGTGCTGGAGGTGAACACGCTGCCGGGCATGACGGAAACAAGCCTGTTCCCGAAAGCCGCCGCGGCGGCGGGAATAAATTTTGCCGAACTCTGCCAGCGAATGGTGGAGTTGGCGTTGAAACGGAACGCGGCAATCGCCGCTTGAAATCAATGTGGTTTAAGCGCGAACAAAACAAGAACCGCCGTCTGCACCGTCACAACGTGCTGGACGTTAAGCTGCGTTCCGATCAGGTGCGTGCTTCGCGGTTGAGGTTAGGGTTGTTTTTATTTCTCGTGGTGGCTGGGCCTTTCTTTGGCTTGTATCTGCTCTGGCGCGCTGGCGAAGTTGTGCTCAATGCGTTTGTTTATCAGAACGCCGATTTTGCCATCCAGCAAATTGATGTGAAGACGGATGGCGTGATTGCACCGGACCAGTTGCGTCGCTGGACGGGGGTGAAACCGGGCGCGAATCTTATCGGGCTCGACCTCGCGGCGGTAAAGCGCAATCTGGAATTGGTCTCGGTGATTGATTCTGTTTCCGTGGAGCGCGTCCTGCCGCGCACCTTGAAGATCCGCGTGACCGAGCGTGAGGCGATTGCGCAAGTCAACGTGCCGCGCGCCGATGGCGCGGCTGGGATTGCCGTTTCTATTTTTCAGCTCGACGCCGATGGCATGGTGATGCAGCCGTTGGATTCGCGGCTTTGCACGGTGCCGTTGGCGCAGGTGAATTCACAATTGCCTGTGATCGCGGGGTTGAATGCGTTTCAATTGCAGCCGGGGCGGCGGGTGGAATTGCCGCCGGTGCAGGCGGCGCTCAAGTTGATCGTCGCCTTCAGCAAATCACC
Source organism: uncultured Verrucomicrobia subdivision 3 bacterium (assembly GCA_903922735.1). Lineage (GTDB taxonomy): Bacteria > Verrucomicrobiota > Verrucomicrobiia > Limisphaerales > UBA11358 > UBA11358. The sequence continues at coordinate 49,894 of CAIXUZ010000077.1, read as the reverse complement.
GATGGCGGGGTTGGTGGATTTGCGGCGTTTGGATGTTTCCGCGCCCGGTGTGGTGGTGGCGACGACGGGGTCGGGCAGCCAGATCACCTTTGGCCTCGACAAAATGGAGCAGCAGTTGCGCCGCTGGCGTGAGATTTATGATTACGGAAAACAAACGAACAAAGGCGACATCGCCTCGGCGGATCTGGCCGTGGTGAACAATGTGCCGGTGCGCTGGATGATGGCCAGCGCCGCGCCGGTAAGTGTTATGCCTAAAGCGGTGAAACCCTTGAAACCCCGGAGAAAAAATGTTTGACGATTCCAACATCATTGCCGGTCTCGAAATCGGCACCTCGAAAATCTGCGTGGTCGTTGGCGAGCAGCTTGCCGAAGGCGGACTGAACATTATCGGCTTGGGTCAGTCGCGCTCGCGCGGCGTGCGCAAGGGCGAGATTATCAACCCTGAACAGGTCGAGGAGGATTTACGCGCGGCGGTGTTCGAGGCTGAGCAGATGGCGGATGTGGAGATTCGCAGCGTTTATCTCGGCGTGAGTGGTGGCCACATCCGCGGCTTTAATAATCGTGGCGTGCATCCGGTGGTTTCCGCTGATCGTGAGATTTCCACGGACGACGTGGACGACGTGCTTAAGAACGCCAAGGCCATCAATCTGCCCGCCGAAAACACGGTCATCCACGCGGTGCGCCAGCATTTTTTTGTGGATGGCCAGGAAGGGGTGACGAATCCCGTCGGGATGCTCGGCGCGCGGCTGGAAGTGGACATGCATGTGATTCACGGGCACGCCAACCGCCTGCAAAATATTATCCGGCTGGTCCGTGGCACGTCGCTGGAAGTGGACGAAATAGTTTTCAACGGCATTGCCACCTCGCTCGCTCTGCTGGGCAACGAGCAGAAGGAAATGGGCGCGCTGGTCATAGACATCGGGGGTGGCACAACGGAATACGTGGTTTATTTCGATGGGGTCATCCGGCATTCCGGCGTGCTGGCGGTCGGCGGTGATCATGTTTCCAATGACCTTGCCTATGGTTTGAAAGTTCCGTTGAGCCGCGCGGAAAAACTGAAGCTTGAATACGGTTCCGCGCAGGTCACTGATGCGGCCAAAGGCCAGACCATCAGCATTACGAACGAGCTGGGGCTCGAACTCAAGCGCATCAATGTCGAGCATCTGCAACGCATCATGTCGTTGCGTCTTGAAGAGATTTTCCGGCTCATCGCGCAGGAACTCGAGACGGTTGGCCTCACCAATTACTTGCGCGCCGGCGTTGTTCTTTGTGGCGGCTGTTCGCGTGTGCCGGGCATCGTGCCGCTGGCGGAAAATATTTTCCAGATGAACGTCGCCCCCGGCCACGCCAGCGCCATCAGCGGCCTCACCACCGCGCTGGACCAGCCGGAATTTGCCACCGCCATCGGCCTGGTGAAATTTGGCTCGCTTAAAAATCGAAAACGCGGCGAGCGACCTTTCTTCAAGGGCTTTATTGGCCGCTTCCTTCAACGAACCTGAAAGATTGGCTATGGAAACTATTGAACAAAATTCTTTTTTGGAAACATCGTCCGCCCCGGCCGTGAAAATCTTTGCCGTGGGCAATGCGGGTAACGCCTTGCTCGTCGCGTTGTCAGCGACAGAATTCACCGGCGCGCAATTCGCTGCCGTCAATACCGATGCCGCCGCCCTCGCCGCCTCGCCCGCCACTGTTAAAATCAATCTCGAAAACCACCTGATGCGTGGTCTTGGCTCTGGCGGTGACCCCGACCGCGGCCGCGCGCTGGCCGAGGAGCAATTTTCCACGCTCAAAACCGCGTGCGAAGGCGCAAACGTTGTTTTTATCCTGGCTGGGCTTGGCGGCGGCGCGGGCAGTGGCATCAGCCCGGTGCTCGCTAAGGCGGCGCACGAGGCGGGCGCATTGGTATTGGCGTTTGTAACGCTGCCGTTTGAATGTGAAGGCAACCGTCGTGAAACGCAGGCGCAGGTCGCTCTGGAACAGCTTAAATCCACCGCCGATGGTGTGATTTGCCTGCCGAGCCAGAAAATATTCAAGCTGATTGATGAGAATACCAGTCTCGTCGAAACCTTCAAGTTTACGGGTGGGTTTCTGGTTGAAGGCGTGCGCGGTGTGTGGCATTTGCTCACCCGACCTGGGCTCATTCAAGTTCATTTTTCTGACCTCTGTGCGCTCATTCGCGACCGCCATGCGGAGAATGTTTTTGCGTTTGTCGAGGGAGCCGGCCCGGGTCGCGCCCGCGAAGTGGTGGAAAAAATCCTTGCCCATCCGTTGTTGGACGAAGGCCGCGCCCTGTCGGAATCCGACGCCGTGTTGGTGAGCCTGACGGCGGGAAAAGATTTGAGCATGGCTGAGGTCAACCGGGTGATGGAACAGGTGAGACGCCAGTGCAGTCACGCGCAGATTATCATGGGTGCCGGGGTGGACGCGGTGTTGAAGGAAAAACTTTGCGTCACTGTCATCGCTGCGAAACAAAATGCTGCGGCGTCTGGTGCCATCTCTCGAACCGAAACACGCCCGGCGCATCCGTCCGTCGCCGCGCATCGTGAAGTTACTCAGCCACGCCTGGTTTCACGGACGCGGCGGGCGGGCAACAAGCTGATTCAGACGCAATTGCCCTTGAACATCATTTCCAAGGGGCGTTTCGACAAAAGTGAGCCGACCAAGCACAACGGCGAGGATTTGGACATTCCGACTTTTCTGCGGCGCGGTGTGCCGTTGAATTAAAGTTTCAGTGTTAATCGGTTGAAAATGCGGCCGTGATCAGGCGATGGTCGGAGCCGGAGCCCCAGTTGGAAATTGTGGGGATATAAGTTTCATCTTTTACCCAGTGGCGGGTCAGCGCGGGGCTCAAAAAAATGTAATCGATTCGCGAGTAAGTGTCTTCTAGTCCGTAATAATGCGTCCACGTTACGGCTCGCGGTTCGTGTTGAGGATTTTCACTGGGACTATTGTCTCCATTGCGCTCGGAGGGCCGCGTGTCGGTGAGTTTGAATTTTCCGCGTCCGATGACTGCCTTGGTGGATGCGGAATTTTTCACATCGTTGAAATCACCCAGGACGACCAGCTTTGCGTCTGGATTGCGTGCAAATTTCTCGTCCACGATGCCGCGCAAAATTTTGGCTTCCTGTAAACGAAGTTCGCTTTCGTCGGCTTGGGCAATCGGTCGGCGGGATTTTAAATGCGCGGCAATGAGGGTGAAGGTGAAATTGGTGGCGGCGCGAATTTCCACCTCGGCAAATCCGCGGCTGACGCGGAAGCGCCGTCCATCCAGGAGAAAATTTTCATTGGTGTGCGGCTGGCGGGCGATGATGGGTAGCTGGCTCAAAATGGCGATGTGGATATTGGTGTCATAGCCCTGAACGTGCTCCCAAAAAGGAAAATCAAGGCCTTTGCTTTTGAGCCGGCCCTGTAATTCGAGCAGGGCGTTGGTGGTGCCCATTTCTTCGAAGGCGATAACGTCAGGATTGAGGTTGTGAATCAACTCGCAGATTTTTGCCTTGGCCGCTTCGGATTTGGCGAAGTGGCGGGATTCAGTCGGCTGGTCGAGGTAAGTTTCGACATTGTAAGTGGCAATCCGGATGGTGCCGGCGAAAATATTTATCTGGAGCAGGATGAGAATTCCCAGCTGGGCGATGAATTTGGAATTCATGATGATGACGCAGGCTGACAAAAACGGGTTTATTTTCAAGCGAACATTTTTGCCAAATGCGGCAAAGCTGTTATTTTCTTCCCATGGCTCGAACCGGCAAAACTAAGACGACAGCGACGGCAGCGGTGAATTTGGATGATAAACAAAGCGAGCGCGACCATCGGGAACTGCGGATTGACAAGGTCGGCGTGCGCGGGTTGCGTTTTCCGATTCAAGTTCGTGACCGGACTCGCCGGGTGCAAAACACGGTGGCGACGCTCGGAATGTTTGTGGATTTGCCCAAGGAATTCAAGGGCACACACATGAGCCGTTTTGTCGAGGTGCTCAATGCGCATGGCGATGTGATTCATGTGGAGAACATCGTGGGTATCCTTCAGTCGCTTCAGCAGAAGCTGCATTCCGCCACGTCGCACATTGAAGTGGAGTTTCCATATTTCATGTCCAAGAAATCACCGGTGTCGCGCAAGGAAAGCTTGATGGATTATATCGCACGATTTGACGCGGCGGCGTGTGGTCAGGAAACCGATTTTGTCCTGACGGTAAAAGTGAACGTGACGACGCTGTGCCCGTGCTCCAAGGCGATTTCCAGACATGGCGCGCACAACCAGCGTGGGGAGGTGACGGTGGCGTTGCGGTTCAAGCAGATCATCTGGATCGAGGAAGTCATTGAGATGATCGAGGCGTCGGCGAGTTCCGAGCTTTATGCCTTGCTCAAGCGGCAGGATGAAAAGGCGGTGACCGAGCGCGCCTATGAAAATCCGGTGTTCGTCGAGGACCTGGTGCGCAACGTGGCGTTGCGGCTCAACGCGCATCCGTTGGTGACCTGGTATAAAGTCGAGGCGGAAAATTTCGAAAGCATTCATAATCACAACGCCTATGCATGCATCGAAAAACGCCCGGAAATCCGGATCCATCTGGCCAAATGAATGGATTTCACCGCTGATTTTTGCCCCCTCGCAAAATCTCTAAAAATAATAGTGGATTATTTGGCGCACTTTGCTACATTCCCGCCCCTTTGAAGCATCGGCCAATGAGTTTGGCCTGAACCAATATTTTGTTTGTGACTGCCAAGAAAAAAGTAATTAAGAAAGCCGCTCCGCGCGGCAAGTCCAAAACCATTGCCACCTCGGCGGCGATTTTGGGCCGGCCTGTGGCCAAAAAGACCGCCGGTCCGGACCTGAAAAAGGTCAAGCCGGAATGGCAGAAGTTTTGTCTCAATCTGCTCGAATTGCGTGATCAGCTCGTAAAGCAGATGAGCGGCCTGGCTCAGGAGTCAGCCCAGGAAATGGCCGGTTACAGCCTGCATATGGCGGATTCCGGCACGGATAATTTTGACCGTGATTTTGCGTTGAGCCTGTTGTCGTCCGACCAGGATGCGGTTTACGAAATCGAGGAAGCCCTCAAGCGCATCGAGCGGAAAACTTATGGCGTTTGCGAGTTGACCGGCAAGTCAATACCGAAGGCGCGTCTGGAGGCGATTCCCTGGACCCGCTTCACGGTGGATGCGCAAGCGCAGTTGGAGCGCGACGGCGCTTTGAAATCCCGTCGTTTGGGCGCGCTGGGAACGATTGATTCGGTTGGCGCGACCACGGACGTGGACGGCGAAGACGAAGAACATTCCGATGAATCACCGAAAGTAAATAAAGAGAAAGAATAATTTATGGCCCGAGAAACCATCACCATTGAATGCACCGAAGCCCGCAAGGAGGGCAAATCTCCTTCGCGTTATACCACCAGCCGCAACAAAAAACTGCAGTTGGAGAAGCTGGAAGTTAAAAAATACAATCCGGCCCTCCGCCGTCACACGGTGCACAAAGAAATTAAATAATTTATGCCGCGCAAGACCAACACCGAGAAATCTGACAAGCGGGGCAAAGGCACCCGCGAAAACCGCACCCCGCGTCCGAAGCCGAAGATTGACTTCACCATTGACGCGCTCGACTACAAAAACACGAACCTGCTCCGCACGTTCGTGACCGATCAGGGCCGCATCCTGCCGCGTAAATACACCGGCTTGCCTGCGCCTTACCAGCGTCGGATGACCGCCGCCATCAAGCGCGCGCGTCAGATGTTGCTGATGAAGTAAGTTTTCTGCCGCCTTACCGGACGCAAGCTCGGCAAGGCGGCTTTTTTATATGGTTTAGTTGCAAACGATTTGCAATTGTCGGTTTTAATTCGGCGCATTTTATGGATTATTTCATTCTGCTTTCCAGCATCGCCTTGGGGGTGGCGACGGTTTTCGGGCTGCGCTTGACTGATGCCCGGCGGGTCAAAGTGCTGAATGCTTTCACTGGAGCCTATCTCATCGCGCTCGTGATGCTGCACTTGTTGCCGGATTTATATGAGCCGGAGGCCGGCGTTGCGCTCAAGCCGCTGCTGATTGGCGGCTTCATCCTGTTCGGTTTTTTTCTCCAAATCGCCATGGATTCCATCTCCATGGGCATTGAGCACGGGCATGCCCATGAAATTCAAGGGCGCATGGCTTTCGGCATCCTGGCCGGGCTTTGCCTTCATGCTTTTGTTGAAGCGCTTGCGCTTGGCAAATCGCCGGCGCACCAGACCGCGCATGATCTCTCAGCGCATCATTTTCTGCTCGTTAGCGTGGTGGTGCATAATTATCCCATCTCCATTGCCCTGCTCGGAATGTTGTTGCAAAGCGGCATGAAGAAATCCTCCGCGCTCCTGTGTATCGGACTCTTCGCGATCATGGCCCCGGTCGGGATGTTCGTCAGCAGTTGCACCGGTCTAGCGGTTTATTCGCGTTACTTGATGGCCGTTGTCATTGGCATTTTCATGCATATTTCGACAACGATTTTATTCGAGAGCGAAGATCACCATCGTTTTCCCGTCGGGAAAATGTTCGCGGTTATCGTCGGTTTGCTGCTGGGCATTGTCAGCGTGATTTTTGAAGCGTGAAAAAACCTTGTCAGCACCCCGCGCACCAGCAACCGGAGTTATCCGCCCTGACCGGCCGGCTCCGCCGTGAATCCCGCAAGATCACCGGACCGCGGGCGGCAATTCTGGATATTCTTCGCCATCATCCGCATCCGCTGACCATAAAAGAGGTATTTGCCGAGTTGCCCATGGGCGAATGCGATCTGGCCACGATTTATCGCGCCACCCAGCTGCTGGAAAAGCTGGGCATGGTGAAACGTTTTGATTTCGGTGACGGGGCGGCACGCTTTGAATTGGTAGCCGAAGGGTCTGACGGACACCACCACCATCTGGTTTGCACCCGCTGTGCGGGGGTTGTGAAAATTGAAGAATGTTTCCCGGCGGAAATTGAGCGCCGGATTGCGAGTAAAAACCGCTTCCAAGCCGTGACCCACCGGCTTGAATTTTTTGGCGTGTGTCCCGATTGCCAGCAATGAACAGCGGCCATGGCCTGCCGCCGTCACTTCAAGCGGTTTCCTCGGACAACCAGTCGCCGAGCTGGAGATACTCCCTGATTTTACGCCGTTCGTGGCGGTTTTTGTTCGACTTTTTGGTATGATGTTCGGCTTTACGGAACGGATGTTTTTGGCTGCGAATCACTTCGCCCATCTCTTCTAGTGTTTTCATCATAGCATTTGCTTTTCCTTTCGCTGGAATGACAGCGTAAACAATGCCAACCGCCATCATTCCAAAAACTGCTGATAATCTTCACTTTCTCTGACGTCAGCCGCCATGAAAGTGTTCAAAAATATTCAGGCGAAACAAAAAGCGCCAGAACACCATTCCTTTTCCACCCGTTTCGCCACTAATTTCAGTTTCAATCCGGCAAAGGCCCGTTCCACCTCGCCAAATTCCACCGCCAGAATCCCCGCCAGAACCAAAACCCCGCCCGGGCGCAACCGGTTCACTATTCTTCGCCTCTCGGCAATTAGCAAATTAGAAATTATATTTGCGCAGACCAGATCATATTGCCGCGCCGGTTTCAGCGGCAACTTCGTCACGTCGCCGCGCGTCAGCTTAAGTTTGGTGTCAACCCGGTTTTTGCGGGCGTTTTCGCGGGCGACCCGGACGGACTCGGGATCGAAATCAAAGGCATGGGCCGGCGCGTAGCCCAGCTTCACCGCCGCGATCGCCAGAATGCCGGAACCGGTGCCGATATCCAAAAACGACTGTTGGGCGGCGGAATTCCGGCCGCGGGCGATTTCGCCCAGGCAAAATGAAGTGGTCGGATGCTGTCCGGTGCCAAAGCTCAAGCCCGGATCGAGAATGACCACTGCCTGTCCTTTGCGCGGCCGTTTCTTGCTCCAACTCGGTTTGATGAGCAGCGTTTTCCCGATTTCCAGCGGATGAAAATGCCGTTTCCAGGATTCTTTCCAGTCCTCGCGCTTTACCTTGGTGATTTCAATCCGGCCGCTCCCGATATGCAAACCGCAATCCCCAATGCGTTTTATTCCCGCCGTCACCTCACTGCGGGCTTGGGGGGCATCAAACTTCCGGTCGCGAAAGATGCTGACGGTGCTGATGCCGGTTTCCAGATTAAAATAGGCTGCCGCCGCCACTCCGAAAAGCGAGCCGAGCAACTCCGCCACCGCGTCCTCGGCTTCCAGCGCGGTGGTCACGGAGAGCCGCCAGAGAGGTTTGCTGGTTTTCATTTCAGGCCACGAGGTCGCGCCACGGCGTGAAATTCAGCAGCTCTACTTCCGCCATGTGCGGATGCAGGGCGACCTGGGTGATGCTGGCGTATTCAACATCGAACGATCTCATCTGCGGAAGCGGCAGGTTCAGCAGGATGGAAAGCGCGACGCGGACGACGCCTCCATGACAGAAGATGGCCACGTTTTCGCCGGCATGCTTGCGGAGGATTTCGCGCAGGCATGGCTCCACGCGGGCGCGGAACGTCCGGCTGTTTTCGCCGTTTGGGGCGCCGGGATTTTCAATCTGCTCCAGCCATTCGTGTTCGGGAAAGCCGAATTTCTCCCGCACCGCCGCCCAGCCGTGGCCGGTCCAGTCGCCGAAATCCACCTCGCGCAGGCCGTCGAAAATCTTCTGCTGGTGTCGGCTCCGTTTTAAGGTTGGCGCCAGCGTCTGCTGGACGCGCTTCATCGGGCTGGCATAAATCGCATCAATGGTTTTCGCGCGCAGATAGTCCGCGAGGATTTTCGCCTGCCGTTTGCCGCGCGGGGAAAGGTTCATGTCAATGCGCCCGCCGAAAATGCCCTGGTAACGCGCCTCCACTTCGCCGTGGCGGATGAGCAGCAGCCGGGTCGCGGGCGGCACGGGGTGAGTTTTGCGACGAACTTTTTTTGCCATGGTCAATATGATTTTAGATTTTGGAAATGGCCAGTTGCTGCGCCGCGAGCAATTCGCGGATGCCGGATTTGCCGAGCGCGAGCAATTGCGCGAGCTGCGTGTCGGTGAACGTCGCCTCCTCGCCGGAGCCTTGCAGCTCGATGAATTCGCCGCCGGCATTCATGACGAGGTTCATGTCCACGGCCGCCGCCACGTCCTCCGTGTAGCACAAATCCAGCAGCGCCGCGCCGTTCACAATGCCGACGCTGACGGCGGCGACGCCGGATAGGATCGGGTTTTCGGAAATTTTCTTTTCCGCGATCAATTTGTTGACCGCAAGTGAAAGCGCCACAAAAGCGCCGGTGATGGCGGCGGTGCGGGTGCCGCCATCGGCTTGCAGGACATCGCAGTCAATGCAGACGGTGCGCGGGCCGAATTTTATCAGGTCCACGGCGGCGCGGACGGAGCGGCCGATGAGCCGCTGGATTTCCGACGAGCGTCCGTCCAGCCGGCCCTTGGAGATGTCGCGCGGTTTGCGGGTCAGGGTGGAGTAGGGGAGCATCGAATATTCAGCGGTGAGCCAGCCGCCCTCGACTTTTTGCTCCTTCATCCAGCGCGGGACGGATTCCTCGATGGTCACGGCGCAGATGACGCGGGTGTTGCCCCATTCGATGAGTGTGGAACCGGCGGCGTGCGGCGCGATGTGGTTTTGAAAGCGGAGCGGGCGGAGCTGGTTGGCGGCGCGCCCGTCGGCGCGGGTGAATTCAGACATGGCGGGATGTTAGGGAAAAATTTAAAAATCGCAAATCGGGAATGACACCAGATAAGCGCCACCGGTCAATGGCGGGAAAGGGAACTAGCGTTTGCAGTCGGTCAGGTTGTTAGGCCGCGTGACTTTGTAATACTCTCTCAATTTCATCCTCCTTCAGGATTTGTGCCGTCTGAACCGGCGTGTATCCGTCGTCATTGGTGGCGATGACTGACGCGCCACGCTCAAGCAAAAGTCTGACTGCCTCAATGTGCCCCTGCTCGACAGCCTCATGCAATGGGCTATAGCCGTGTTCACCTCGACTCTGAATGTCTGCTCCTGCATCAAGCAACGCAGCGATAGCAGCAACGTCTCCGCGCACTGCGGCAACATGCAGCGGCGTGGACTGCCAGCCACCGCGAGTATGCACTCCAACCGTCGGAATGCCGATGAAATCTGGCAAGTCCGGCATCTCTGCCAAAAACTTCTGGAGCACGGAATCACTCATTGGCGTTGGAAGCGGCCTAATACGGTTGTTAGCCCGCAGAGCCTGCCCGACCCGGTGCACGGCTGGATTTTTTATCTGCGGCTTGGATCATGGGCTGATGAAAGCGGACGGGCGGATTTCATTCAAGATTATTCACCCAGGGCACCGCACTCTGACCTTGGGACAGACACCTCTGCCGCCATCTTCGAGTTGTCTAACCTCAAAATCGAGGTGTCTATCCCTAAAATCGAGTTGTCTGACGTGATAAAAGAGTCGTCTAACCTCACGTTAGACGTGTCTAACCTCGAAATAGAGTCGTCTGACGTGAAAATCGAGTTGTCTGCCTTCACATCAGACACCTCGTTTGCGACGCCAGACACTTCGATTACGACAATCGAAGTGTCTAAAATGACGTTATAAGTGCTTAAAAACGCAAAAAACTGCTAAAAAATGCCGTTTTTGCCCTTTTCAACCCTGGAAGTGGTCAAAAAGTGACAGTTGGCATAATCCTGAAAGAAATCTCTGCCAAAGGTGTAGGGGGGTTAGGGTGGAGCCGACTCACACCCAGCCAGTTTGCGCCCAATGCTGGGAGAAAGACTGTCCAAACCCGAAAATAATCCAAATTTGGCGGTTTTGGCCGAAAACCTTTCATCAGAAGGGGTCCGATTACTTGTCGACGAAGTTTCCATTTGACCGGACGTTGTCCGATTAAGGCTGCCCCGGCTATTTGGTGTAATGGCTCCGAACCCGTTGAGCCGCCGCCAGGGCCTCGGCATCGCCGGTGCGGAGGTGGAAATAGAGGAGCGCCAGCGTGATTTCGCCAATGTTGACCTGTTTCTCGGTCCCCATGAACTTCTCGCCGCCGGGACGGACGCGGGTGTTGCCTTCGGTGCTGACCGTTCCATCCGCCGCGATGCGGGTGAGTTCCCACTTCATGCCTTTGTGGATCACAGCTTCCAGCTTGGGATCAGGAAAATGAATCACGATTTCCTGCAGTCGGAGAAGATTCACCGCCTGATAGCTGGAGTCGCCCCCGCCGTGTTCCAGAAACACGCCGTCCTCATCCCGATAAAGTTTCAGGCTGCGGTTCAGGAAATCCTTGCCGACGGCGACCAGTTTTTCGTCTTGCAGGAGGATTCCCGCAAAGCCAAAGGCCTCGGCCGAGAAGAGCAGGCGGTTGGGCGTGTCGCCATCGGCCTTGATCAGCGTTGCCTGTTGGGTTGCCAGCCAGTCGGCAGCCTTGCGAAGCTTGGGCAGGAGGTTGGCAATCCGGTCCTGGTAATCCTTGGCCAGCGGACTTTGCTGCACGACCAAAAGCGACCGGCATAGTTCGCAAAGCCAGAAGGCCACGCTGGTGGGCGGATCGCCAAAGTGTCCCGCTTCCTTCTGCCGGGCGAAAGTCGCCTCGACGGCCCGCCAGCAATCCTCGGCGCGCTTCCGGTCCCCGCGCGCCACCGCGATGGCCAGCGTCAGCGTTGCGCCGCGCTGAAAGGCGCTGCCCTTGAAACCGGAATGGTTGTGCCCGACGAACCCGTTCTTATCGGGCAATGCGCCGCCGACGCGGGTGATAAATTCATCCGGAATCTTTTTAAGCAGCTCGGCGTGGTTGGCTGGTTCGGCGGCGTTTGCCACCAGCGGGAGCAGAATCAAAGGGAGCAGCAGGAGGGTTTTCATGGCAACGAGGGAAAATGAAAATAGCGTTTGGGGCTTATCTCCATATTAGCGGCTGGTCAATGAAATCCTCCGGTGTTTACGGCCAACCAAAACCAAAGGTAGCCAAGCACGCGCAACATAATAATCAAGCCAAAGACAATGGGAACAAAAACGCCCAAAGCTCGGTTTTCTTTTGCGCCAAACTTCCAAAGCACACCACACCAAGCCGGCCAAATAAGTATCAAAGCCCACCAAACCGGATAGAACACACCGGGCCAAAGAATACGTGACAACGCTTCGCTCCAAAAGTCGTGAGCCAAAGTCAGTGCCAAAAAACCAGCATGAGCAATACAGCCTACGAACAGGAGCGAGTAGCGTAGTTTGATGCTCATACGATGTCTAACATCTAGGTAAACCTGCAGGTTTGTGGTCTATCTGGTTTCATGATGCGACTCTATTCTGGTCGCAAAATTCTGTCCATCATAAATCTGTCGAGAAATGAGCAATGAATACGCGTCGGGAAGGCTCCAATTGATTTTGCTTCATTACTTCTTCCCGACATCCAGCCCGGCAAACAAACTTTCAAGATTGTTCAGGCTCGACTGGGGTTTCGGGTTGAGCATCTGCCGGAGAAATTCCACGCCGTCCTCCACCGTCCGCACGGACTTCGGCAGAATGGCCCCCGCTGCGTTCGCATGGCCGCCGCCCTGAAATTTCGCGGCGAGCTTGAGCGCGTCGCCATTGCGGCTGCGGAAGCTGGCAAAAATCGCGTTCGACCGGCGGAACAGGGTCACGAGCGCCGGATATTTCGTCACGCCGCGTTCGAGCATCTGGTGAACAATCTGGTTGGTGTTGCCGATGATGGTGTCCACATAGCCGAGCGCGGGCGAGATTTCCGTGATGTGTTTTTTGCTCCATTCCAGGCCGATGGGGTCTTCCACCCGGCGCTTCGCCGCCATCACTTCCAGCAACGGATGGTCGGTCAGTTTTTCCAGCTCCCCTTCAAGCAGCGTGTAGAGATTCCAGAATTGGTAAACCTTCACCAGCCCGGCGTAATCTCCCGCCACTTCGAAATCCGCGTCGTTTTCCAGAAACAGGTCCGCCACGTTGTTCAGGTGGACGATGCGGTCCAGCGCGGGCGAGCCGAGGCCGTGCTGCTGGCAGAGTTCGTAGCAGAGCAGCCCGGCGGATTTGTTCACGTCGTGTTGGAGCCGGGCGTTTTTGGCGGGCGTTTCGGTGACGTGATGATCCACCACCAGCCAGCCGGGCTTGTCGAGGCGCGGTTCAAATGTGAAGTCCGTCACCCACGCGGCGCGCTCGCGCAGATCGCGCAGCTTCCAGTAATTGTAGTGGTAGGCCTGCAGCGGAATGGTTTCGCCGTGGAGATGTTTTGCCAGCCGTTGCAGCAGCAAGCCGGCGACAAAACCGTCGAGGTCGCTTTCGTGCGTGAGGATCACTTCCGGCTTGGGCAAAGTTAACATGGCCGCCAAGTTAGTTCAGCCTGTCGCGCATGGCGAGCGGGGAATTACTCGCAAAAAAACTTTGATTACCACTGCGGTTGCCGCCAAGCTGACGCACAAATCAACCAGGCTAATTTCATGTCCAAACCCGCTGAAGCTCCATCGCCGGATCCGCTGGCGCAACTGATCCAGAAAAAACAATTCGTCGGCTGGCTCTGCAACGTCGATTACGAGCAGGCGCTGGTGCTGACGCGGGACGATTGGAAGGCCAGCGCGCGCGGAGTGCCGCAAAACTGTTTTCTGATCGCGGCTCCGGTGGATTCTCATAAAGTGACGGGCGAAATCCTCCTGCTCCGCGTCACCGGCGCGGCGCCGCTGCCGGCGAACGATGTCGTGGCGGGTCTGAAGGTGGAAAAACTTAAACAGCGCCCGGCGGAGTCCGCCGCGGGCGACGCGTTCAGCGATCTGGCTGCGGAGCAATTTCAATTGGGCGGTCTGCAATGCCGCGTGCTGGGGCAGTTTTATTTGGCCCACGGCCAGTTGCGGCTGGGCTGCGATGTCGAATCCTATTCCTGCGCGGCGGGGCTGGCGGTGTATCGCCCCGAAGGTGCGGCGTTGGAACTGATTGTCAACTACATCAGCCCCGAACGGCTCGCGTCGTCGCGCGAAGAAGCCCGGCGGCTCGGTCTGGAGGGTGATTTGCCGCGGTTTCCCATCGGCACGGTCCGCTTTTCTTCCACCGACCGGTTGCATCGCGGCGAGGCGGCGAGCCGGGCGGTGTTTCATCTGAACGCCGTGGATTTTCTTGCCCGCCGCACGGCGGTGTTCGGCATGACGCGCACGGGCAAATCTAACACGGTCAAGCAGCTGGTTTCCGTCGTGAAGCACACGAGCAGCGATTTCAAGCTTAAGATCGGTCAGATTATCTATGACTTGAATGGCGAATACGCCAACGCCAACCAGCAGGACAAAGGTTCGCTGGCCGAGGTTTTTCCCGGCGCCACCATCCGCTACCGGATGATTCCGACTCCGGGGTTTGAGTTGATTCTGAATAATTTTTTCCACCAGGTTTCCGAAGGCCATAGCACGCTGCGGGGATTGATTGAGGCCAGCAAAATTCCCCGCACGGCCGATCTTGAGGCGTTCTTGAGCATGGATTTTGACGGGCCGAACCGGGAGGATTGCAGCAGCGACTACGAATTTCAGCGCCGCTCGGCGCTGCACGACCTCAAGCTCGCCGCCTATCGGGCGGTGCTGGCCCGGGCGGGCTATGAATTGCCGGCCGGTTTCAAATTTGTCTTTGAGGTCAACCCCGGCATCCGCAACAAGGTCAATCCCTCGGTGGATCCCGCCAATGGCCTGACCGCGCCGCAGATGTTCGAGTGGTTTCAGCTCGTGCGGCAGATTCAGGACGAGCTCATCACCAGCACCGGTGGTTCCTGGGTCGAGCCGGATACCAACGTCCTGATCAACCTGCTGCTCCAGAAAAACGATCAAGGCGGCTACATCCCCGGCTACCGGCTGCTCCAGCCGTTCAAGGATTACCATGCGCCCAACCGCAGCACCGATGTCTGTGACGAGATTTACCAGCACCTGGCGAATGGCAAGATCGTCATCCTCGATTTATCCGTTGGCGACCCGGTGCAGCGCGAGCGTTTGGGCAAGCGCATCGCCCGCCACATTTTGCGCTGCTCGATGGCCACGTTCAACGCCGGCCAGCATGCGCCGCACATCGTCATCTATGTCGAGGAGGCGCATAACATCATTGGCCGTCACGAGGCGCTCACGGAGATCTGGCCGACCATCGCCAAGGAAGGTGCTAAGGCGCGGCTCGCCATTGTTTACGCCACGCAGGAAGTTTCCTCCATTCATCCCAACATTCTGGCGAATACGGAAAACATCATCGTCTCGCACCTCAACAACCACCACGAGATCGGCGAACTCGCCAGATACTACGACTTCGGCGACTTCACCCATTCACTGATCCGCGCCCAGGACGTCGGCTTCGCCCGCATCAAGACGTTGTCCAATCCGTTTGTCATCCCGGTGCAGATCGACCGGTTCGATCCGGAAAAGGAAAAGAAACGCGGCGTGGTCGCCAAAGCGCATTGACCGTAGTCGGCGAAATTTCTCTTTGAAATCCGCCGGTTTCGCAGCCACAATCTACATTCGCTTTGGCGAATAATTTCATGAAACGCACGCATCATTGCAACGAACTGCGCCCGTCACACATCGGGCAGACCGTCACGCTTTCCGGCTGGGTTCATTCCCGCCGCGACCTCGGCGGCCTCATCTTCATCGACATCCGCGACCGCGAAGGCCGCACGCAAACGGTGTTCGACCCGTCGGATCTGACGCCGGAACTATTCGCGCAGGCCGCGTCGCTCCGCAGCGAATGTGTCGTGAGCCTCACGGGCAAAGTCCGCCATCGTCCCGCCGGCACGAACAACGCCAAGATTCCCACCGGCGAAGTCGAAGTCGGCATGACCGCGCTTGAAGTCTTGAACATGGCAGAAGTCCTGCCGTTCCCGGTGGACGACCCCGAAGTCGCCAACAAGGTGAATGAGGAACTGCGCCTGCAATATCGCTATCTTGACCTGCGCCGTCCCGAAATGGCGCGCAACCTGAAGGTTCGTAGCAAGGTTGCCATCGCCACACGCAGCTACATGGACGAACAGGGATTCCTCGAAGTGGAAACGCCCACGCTCTTCAAGTCCACGCCCGAAGGCGCGCGCGAATTTCTCGTGCCGAACCGCCGCGAGGCCGGCACGTTCTACGCGCTCCCGCAATCGCCCCAGCAGTTCAAACAAATTTTGATGGTCGCCGGCGTGGAAAAATATTTCCAGCTCGCCCGTTGCTATCGCGATGAGGATTTGCGCGCCGACCGCCAGCCGGAATTCACCCAGGTGGATATCGAGATGAGTTTTATTGACCGCGAAGATATTTACGCGCTCATCGAAGGTTTGCTCAAGCGCGTCTGGAAAACCGCGCTGAACATTGAAATTCCCACGCCGTTCAAGCGCATCAGCTTCGAGGAAGCGCTGAACCGCTACGGCATTGACAAACCGGACACGCGCTTCGCCATGGAGCTGGTGGACATGACGGAGGATTTTCGCGCCAGCACGTTCAAGGTGTTTAGCGGCACCATCGCCAATGGCGGCGTGGTGAAGGCACTCAATGCCAAAGGCATGGCGGGCGCGACCCAAGGCCAGATTGAGACGATGACCGAATACGCCAAGAGCTTTGGCGCGAAAGGACTCGCCTTCATCAAGGTTGAGAACGGCGAGTGGAAATCGCCCATCGTGAAATTCTTCAGCGAAGCCGAGAAGGCGGCGCTTACCACGAAGCTTTCGATTCAGGAGGGCGACTTGATTCTCTTCGCCGCCGATCAATGGCTGAATGCTTGCGAAATTCTCGGCAAGATTCGTCTTTACTGCGCCGACGTGCTGAAGTCTCAGGGCAAACTCACCATTCCAGCCGACCAGTTCAATTTCCTCTGGGTCATTGAATTTCCGTTGCTCGGATTCGACCGCGAACAGAACCGCTGGTATTCCAGCCATCATCCCTTCACCGCGCCGGTCACGGAAGACATCCCGTTGCTTAAGACCGACCCCAAGAAAGTCCGTGGCCAGCATTACGATGTTGTCGTGAACGGCGTCGAACTCGGCGGCGGTTCCATTCGTATCCACCAACCGGACGTCCAGAAAACCATTTTCGAGGAACTGCTCGCCATTCCGCCGGAGGAAACGAAGCTGCGCTTCGGCTACATGCTTGACGCTTTCAAATACGGCGCGCCGCCGCATGGCGGTATCGCGCTGGGCTTTGACCGCTTGATCGCGATTCTCTGCGGCACGTCCAGCATCCGCGACGTCATCGCCTTCCCGAAGACCGCGAAAGGCACTTGCTTGATGACGGATTCGCCGTCACAAGTTTCGCCCAAGCAACTGCGCGACCTTTACATTGAGGTGAAGGGTAAAAAGCCGGAAGCCTCAGCGGCCCCGGCCAAGCCCCAATAACGCTGGGTTGACCATGACGGGCTGGAGGAAAACAAGACGGTCTTTCATCCGCGTGTTGCAACTGCTCGCCATTCCTTATCTGCTGGTTGTTCTGGCGGTGCTGATTTTTCAGCGCCGCCTGATTTATTTGCCCACGAAGATTCCAGCCGACGTCATCGAATCGGTTGCCGTCGGACACGGCTTCGCACCGTGGAAAAATTCGGCGGGCGAACTCATAGGCTGGAAAATGCCGGCAAAAACCAATGCCACCGCCAGCGTGCTGATTGTTCACGGCAACGCGGGCTGCGCCTTGAGCCGGGATTATCTGGCCCAGCCGATCCACGACGCGGCGGACGTGAATGTTTTCGTTTTGGAATATCCCGGCTACGGCGCTCGCGGTGGTTCTCCGGGGAAGGAAAGCATGGTTGCGTCGGCTGAAGCCGCGTTCCAATTATTGCCGGAGAATCTTCCTCGCTATGTCGTTAGCGAATCCATCGGCGCGGGGGTGGCGTGTGCGTTGGCGAAAGCGCATCCGCAGGCGGTCGCGGGCCTCGCGCTGTTCGTGCCGTATCATGAACTCGCCTCGGTGGCGCAGCGGCAGATGTGGTTTTTACCCGCTTATTTTTTGTTGCGCGACCGTTTTCACCCGGCGGATTGCCTCAAGGCCTATCGCGGCCCGGTGAAATTCATCGTGGCGGGTGCGGATGAGATTCTCGGCGCGGAGACGGGCAAAAAACTGTTCGCGGAATACGCCGGACCGAAAGAGTTGCAGATTTTCCCCGGCGCACATCATAACGATATCGCCGGCCAGCCGGCGGCGTGGTGGCAGGGGGTTTTCTCCTTCTGGCAGAATAACCGGAATCCGTGATGCCGATGGGTGGCGAAAAGGCTGATTAAAACCGACCGATTTCTTCCTCTGTTTTGCGGATGTCGGCCAGCGTGCCGGTCTGGAACCAGCGGCCGTGATGCGGCAGGCAGAAGAGGCGGTTTTGGGCGAGGGCGCGGAGCCAGAGGACTTTTACGGAAAACTTCCCGTCCGGCGCTTCGCGCAGCACGCGCGGATGAAAAATCCCGATGCCGGAAATGATGTAGGGCGCGTCCGCCGCGCTCCAACCGAACGTATTCTCCGGTTTGATGAACAAATGATCTTCGCCCTTGTCGTAGCCGATGGCGTGCGACTTCGGTTGGGCAAGCAGCAGAAAATCTATTTTGGCGTTGTCCCAAGCTTGCGTGAGCCGGTTCAGCGCCGTTTCGCCTTCGTCGGTCCAGAGAATGTCGCTGTTGATAACGAAGACCGGTTCGTCGCCGAGAAAGGGAGCGGCTTTTTTGAGTCCGCCGCCGGTTTCCAGCGGTTCAGCTTCCTCGGAAATCGTGACTCGGAGATTGTTGTGCGCGGCCAGATGTGCGGTCAGTTGATCTTTGAGATGCGAGACGTTGATGACGATCTCTTCGATGCCGTAGTTGCGCAGTTTGTCGAGGGCGTATTCAATCATCGGCCGGCCTGCGACCGGCACCAGCGGCTTGGGCGTATGGTCGGTCAGCGGCTTGAGCCGCGTGCCGTAGCCGGCGGCAAGCAGCATGGCGGTTTTAATTTTTTTTGGCTGCATGGTCAAAGCTCTCCCTCACCCTGACCCTCTCCCCAAGGAGAGGGAACAGTCGTTGGATGATTGCGTAAAGTCTTGAAGGCACCGAGCGGAAGGCCGTCGTGGTTTCGCCATGAAGCGGAAACAACTTCTCCCTCTCCCAGCGGGAGAGGGCAGGGATGAGGGAGAAAGCGTGATTCCATTTCAGTCCGTGATGGCATGGCGGTCTATCCAGTTTTTCACGTCGGCCAGCATGGGGTGGCGCAGTGCCTTTTGCAACAATCGCTCCACGCGCGGCGAATGCAGCCGGCGGTAATCCAGCTTGCCCTCATGCCGCGCCAGCCGTTCGAAGATGCCCAGCACGCGGGTGTGCCGTTGCGCCGCGAGAATGGCCAGCGACGTCTCAAAAATCTCATGATTGAGCGCGGGAAAAGCCGCAAGGTAGCGTGCCCGCAATTTTTGCTGCAAGGCTTCCGGCACGTCGCGTCGCGCGTCTTCGAGCAGGGAAACCAGGTCATAGGTCACCGGGCCGCGATAGGCGTCCTGAAAATCTAATAGCCCGACTTGCCGGATGCCGTCTCGGTCCGGCAGCAGCATGAGGTTGGCGACATGGTAGTCCCGCAGCAGCAGCGATGAGGGAACGCGGTGTGCCAGCGGTAGCACCGCTCGCCAGACTGCGCGGAAATCTTCTTTTTCCAGCGCGGTGACCTGGGGCGTGCGCCACTGCACAAATAGCTCGATGTCTTCCAGCATCTTCTCCGGATGATACTCGCGCAGTTTTTCGGGAGCCGCCTGCGGCTGCCGGTGCAGCGCAATCAAAACATCGGTCGCCAGCGTGAAAAGTGTCTCCGAATCGTAGGCGATGAGGTGAGGAGTCTCTGAATAATTTCCGCTTTCCGCTTTCCGCTTTCCGCTTTTAACCTGAGCCTCGTCACCTCGGTTCCTGCCGGATTGATCCAGCAGTTTGGCGAAAGTGTCATCGCCGAAATCTTCCAATAGGAGCAGGCTGTTGGCCTGGTCTTGCAAATAAAGTTTCGGGGCGCTGAAGCCGATTTTCCGAAGCTGGCTGGCGATGCGGATGAATGGCGCCACCGAGTCAGGCACCTGCGCGGCGTCCATCAAAATGGCCGTCTGCTGCTCCCCGCGCAGGCGGAAATATTTTCGCGCCGAGGCGTCGCCGGTGAGCGGTTCGCACGCGGCGGTTTTCCATGGGGCGAAGCCGGGGAATGCGCGGGGTTCGGCCACGGTCAGGCGTGGTTGCCGAGCTGCAGGCGTGGATCGGATTCCAGCAAGGCCTTCAAATTTGTCCAGCCGGCGGTGTTCATGTCGTTGAATGCGTTCAGATAGACGGCGACGGTTTCGTGCGGATATTTGCCCAGCAGCCGCTCCACGGCGGCTTTCAGCTTGGCGTCGTCCACTGCGCCCGGCAGATCTTCCACGACGCCGTTGTCGTTTTTGATTTCCAGGGCATTGAGGAAATCGATGAGCATCGCGGCGTGCTTTTTTACCAGCCACGCGCGGATGAATGCGGCGGCGGCGGGGTCGAGATTGGGCTTGGTGAGCGCAGACAGCATGGCGGTGTGGCGCTCGGCGCGCGGCTGGCGTTCGAGAAAAATCGGGCGGACGTGCTTGGCTTCCGCCACGGCGGCGAGCGTGGCGCGGTAGGCCGGCTTGTCGGATTCGAAGATGAAGGAGAGGATGTCGTTCGCCAGCGCCGGCGACATGAAACCGAGGAGTTCGTGTGATTTTAGCATAAAATTTTAGCCGCAGTTGGACACAGATTTACACAGATAAAACCCCCGCTTGATTTAGCCTTTTCAAAATCTGTGTTTCATCTGTGTGCATCTGTGGCTCAAGAAACAGTTGTTACCGAAACCTTATTTTTCTGCGCAAGTTCTGCGCAGGCGTCGCGCTCGAGCAGGAGCGACTTGCCGGACTCCAGCGCGAGGACGGAAATCTTTGCCGCCGCGCACATCTCAAACGTTCTCGCGCCGATGCAGGGAATGTCGAAACGCATGTCGTGATTGAACTTCGCGACTTTCACGGCGACGGCGCCGCCGTTCTTCCCGGCGAGTTCGCCGCCGCGCGCGAGGCATTTGTCCGTGCCTTCAAATCCTTCGACGGCCAGCACGGTGCCGTTTTTCACGACGACGAGTTGGCCGATTTCCAGCCGCGAAACTTCCTTGGCTGTTTTGAAGCCAAATTCCACGTCCGCCTGTTGTTCGGCGGAAAGTTTCGGGCCGAGGTGAAAACCCGTCTGCGGCATCAGTGGCGCGAGCCACGGCGAGGCGTCAATGAGTTCCACGCCGTCTTTTTTGAGTTCATCGGCGATCGCGCCGAAAATCGTGTGGGCGTTTTTTTCCTTCAGTCGCAGCAGCATGCCCATCGCGCGGAGGTCGGGTCGGAGGTCGAAAAGGTTTTTTGGCGCCACCTGACCGGCCATGACGCATTGCTTTACGCCCCGGCTGGTGAACGTTGAAATCATTTTATTGAGCTGTCCGACGTTGAGCCAGACGATATCATCCACCAGCGCCGCGAGGGCAGGGTCGGTTTCGCCTTCCACCGCAGTGCAGACGATGCGCTTGACGCCGGCGGCCCGGGCGAGGCGTGTAAATTCCAGCGGCAGCGTGCGGCTGCCGGCAATGAGGCCGATGGATTCGGGCGCAAGATTCATTCGATTCTGAAGACGCAGTCTAACAATTTAGTCATGAGAATCCAGCGGGGAATTGTTGTCCAAATCCAAGCCAGCATGTCTATTTGATGGCTTGGGGAAAGTGATTTCGTAGATATTATTGAGAAAATAAGGTTGGCAAGCCATTTGCTTGAAGTTGCTCAAATGGCATCCCTGGAACCCATCTATATGAAATTGGCCCCGGCTTTCGAGCCGGCGAACCTCGCCCATGTGCGCCCCCATCAGCCCGATGCCGGTTCGCAGAAACAAATCGGTCGCGAGGTCGCCCATGATTTGAACAACATCCTGACCATCATTCGTGGCTATGCCGACCGGATGCTGCATAAGCATGGAGAAAATCCTGCCTTGCGTGCAGAACTACAAATGATCGTTGAAAACACCAGTCGCGCCATTTCCGTTGTCCGCCAGGCCACTCCCCGACGCACTGTTACCGATGTTTTGATCGCTTAGGCGGCTAATAACTGCTCCCGTTTCGCTTTGACGCTATGCGATTCGTCGCGTAGCGTATTCGTTCATTTTAACCTGAATACTGAAAGATAATTGTGAATTTATTCAAAGCGATTTTCGGTTCCAAGAACGACCGCGACGTCAAAAAAATCCGGCCGATGGTCGCCCGCATCAATGAGCTTGAGGCCGGCCTGCAAAAGCTTTCCGACGACGAACTGCGCGCCAAAACCGCGGCTTGGAAGCAGGAGCTCACCCCGATCGAGGACCATGCCGAACTCGCGGCCAAGCTCGAGGAAATCCTGCCCGAAGCCTTTGCCGTCGTGAAAAATGCCTGCCGTCGTCTATGCGGGACCAACGTGATTGTTCGCGAGCACCCGATTCCTTGGGAAATGGTCCCGTTCGACGTGCAACTCATCGGCGGCTATTCGCTGCATCACGGGCACATTGCGGAAATGGCCACCGGCGAAGGCAAGACGCTCGTCAGCACCATGCCGGTGTATCTGAATGCGCTCACCGGCCGCGGCGTCCACGTCGTAACCGTGAACGATTATCTGGCGGCGCGCGATGCGGAGTGGATGGGCGCGGTCTATAAATTTCTCGGCCTGACTGTCGGCGTGATTTTACACGATCAGGCGCCGCCGGTTCGCCGCGAGCAGTATTACTGCGATATCACCTACGGCACGAATTCGGAATTCGGCTTCGATTACCTGCGCGACAACGGCATGGCGCTTCGCAAGGAGGAGCAGGTGCAGCGCGGACATTACTTCGCCATTGTGGACGAGGTGGACTCGATTCTTATTGATGAAGCCCGCACGCCGCTCATCATTAGCGGGCCGGCGGTGCACACGTTTGACGAGCAATATGCGCAATGGAAACCAACCGTCGAAGGTTTGGTCCGCGCCCAGCAGCAGCTTTGCAATCGTTTTCTCAAGGAAGCCGAGGAACTCATCAGGAAATTGCATCCGGCCGACGGTTCGAACGTCAAGGATGCCGAGGCTTTGGAAAAACAAATCGGCCTGTTGCTCTTCCGCGTGAAGACCGGCCAGCCGCGTTCCGAAGGCTTGATGAAAATTCTGGAGAACCCCGAGAACGCCGGCCTGATGAACCGCGCGGAACTGGAACTCCACAAGGACCAGAAGAAAGTGGATCTCTATCGCGAGAAGGAAGAATTGATCTTCGCAATGGACGAAAAAAGTCACGAGGCCGATCTTACGGAAAAAGGCCGCACTTTGGTCAGCCCGCAGGACCCCGACGCGTTTGTGCTGCCGGATTTGACCACGCTGTTGCACGATGTGGATGCCGGCCCGGAACCCGATGCGCGCAAACGGCTGGAGGCCAAGGCGAAGTTGCAGGCGGATTTCGAGGCCAAAGCGCAGAAGATTCACGCCATCTCGCAATTGCTGAAGGCTTACAGCCTTTACCAGCTCGACGTGGAATATGTCGTGCAGGACAACAAAGTCGTCATCGTGGACCAGCACACGGGCCGCCTCATGCCCGGCCGCCGCTGGAGCGATGGTTTGCATCAGGCGGTCGAAGCAAAAGAAGGCGTGGCCATCGAGCGCGAAACGCAGACGCTCGCGACCATCACGATCCAAAATTATTTCCGCCTCTACACCAAGCTCGCCGGCATGACGGGCACGGCGGAAACCGAGGCAGCGGAATTTTTCGACATTTACAAGCTCGGGGTGATGACCATTCCGACGAATAAGCCGAATATCCGTAAGGACGCCGACGATTCTGTCTATAAAACGCGCCGCGAAAAATTCAACGCCGTCGTTAAGGAAATCAAGGAATTGCACTTGCAGGGTCGTCCGGTGCTCGTCGGCACCATTTCTGTCGAGACCAGCGAAATGCTTTCGCGGATGCTCAAGAAGGAGGGGCTGATTCACTCCGTCCTTAACGCCAAATATCACCAGCAGGAGGCGGAAATTGTTTCGCGCGCCGGCCAGCGGGGCGCCATCACCATTGCCACGAACATGGCGGGGCGCGGCACGGACATCAAGCTTGGCGATGGCGTGCCCGCCGCCGGCGGCCTGCACGTGCTCGGCACCGAGCGTCACGAGTCGCGCCGCATTGACCGCCAGTTGCGCGGTCGTTGCTCGCGCCAGGGCGACCCCGGTTCGTCGCACTTTTTCATTTCGCTGGAGGACGATTTGATGCGTCTCTTTGGTTCCGACCGCATCGTGAAATTGATGGAGCGCATGGGCCTCGAAGAAGGCGAGGAGCTCAAGCATGGACTGCTCAACCGTTCCATTCAGCAGGCGCAGAAGCGTGTCGAGGGCCACAATTTCCAGCAGCGCAAACGCACGCTCGAATACGACGACGTGATGAACAAGCAGCGCGAAGTCATTTACGGCTTCCGCAACGAGATCATCAACAGCGACGACGTCCGCGACCGATTAATGGACATCATCGAGGAAGTCGTGATCCTCAAGGTCGAGGAATTTACCTCCGCCGAGACGGACATGAACGAATGGCGCGTGCGCTCGCTCGCCGACTGGGTGAACCTGAATTTCCCGCTCGGCCTGCCCGAAGGCGAAATTCTTAAGGCCGCCCAATCCGGCACGGAAAAGCCGGTGGCGGATTCCGTATTCGGCAGTTTAAACGAGGCCCAGTTCGCGATTTGCACGTTTATCAGCGATGCCATCCGCAAGGCTTACGAACTCAAGGTCAGCTTCGAGGAACCCGACAAGCTGACGACCGTGGAGCGCTACACGATTTTGCAGGCGATCGATAAATTGTGGCAGGAACATCTTTACGAGATGGACAGCCTGCGCCATAGCATCGGCCTCCGTGCCCACGGCCAGCGCGATCCGCTGCTTGAATACAAGGCTGAGGCGTTCAAGATTTTTGACGAGTTGATGGTCAACGTCAAAACGGAGATCTGTCACAACGTCTTCCGCAGCGCCTCCAGCCTGCTCGCGTTCGAAAATTTTCTCCGCAACGCGCCTCAGCAAACCCTGCATCAGAACACCAGCGCCTTCGGCGGCACAAGCACCGGCACCGGGCCGGGCAAGGCCAGCGACGTGGTCAGCGAAGCCGCCAACGCGGCGGAAGCTGCGGCGAAAGCCAAGCCCGTTCGCACCGGTCCGAAAGTCGGACGCAACGACCCGTGTCCCTGCGGCAGCGGCAAAAAATACAAGCAGTGCTGCGGTAAGTAAAAATTCCCGCCAATTGGTGGGGATTGAAAGATTGTCGCGAGAACGGGTCAGACTTTGGTGTAACGCCCAGCCACGAAATCCCAGTTCACGACGTTCCACCACGCCGTGATGTAATCGGCGCGTTTGTTCTGGTATTTGAGATAATAGGCATGTTCCCAGACATCCAGGCCGAGCAGCGGCAATTTGCCCCCGCTCAACGGGTTGTCTTGATTCGGCGTGCCTTCAATCTTCAGGTTGCCGCCGTCCCAGACCAGCCAGGCCCAGCCGCTGCCGAATTGTCCGAGCGCCGCCTTTGCGAATTGTTCCTTGAACGCGCTGAAGCTGCCGAAGGTGGCATTGATCGCCTTGCCCAGCTCGCCCTGCGGTTCGCCGCCGCCGTCTTTCTTCATCATTTGCCAGAATAGGGTGTGATTGTAATGTCCGCCGCCGTTGTTGCGGACGGCGGCATTTTCCTTTTCCAGAAGGAACTTTGAATCTTTCAACCAGACGTTTTCCAGATAGGCAAAATTCGGCGGCAGGCCTTTCCACGCCATCTGCTTCCAGGCCTTGTTCAGATTAGCGACGTAAGCCGCGTGATGCTTGTCATGGTGAATCTGCATCGTCTGCGCATCAATGAAGGGTTCCAGCGCATCGTAGCCATAGGGCAATGGCGGCAGGGTGAACGGCTCGCTCGATGCCGCTGGATTGGTCTGCGCCATCATGTTGGGCAGGGTGGCCAGTGCTGCGCTGGCCAGAACGGTGGTTTTAATGGCTTGACGTCGGTTTATCATAACTTTAGGAATCTGGTTTTGCCTTGGTTGTTGCAACTCTAACTCTGACCCCCATCACTATGCAAGGGTTCAACTAACTTTTTCCATGCTGCATCTCGCTGTGGACTTTCACCACGGCCTTCAGCAGCGCGTCCCAATCCGCCTCGGTCGTTTCCCAGCCGGCGCTCATCCGCACCGCGCGATGGGCTTGTGCTGACTTGTAGCCCATCGCGG
Source organism: uncultured Verrucomicrobia subdivision 3 bacterium (assembly GCA_903922735.1). GTDB lineage: Bacteria > Verrucomicrobiota > Verrucomicrobiia > Limisphaerales > UBA11358 > UBA11358. The sequence goes on along the minus strand of CAIXUZ010000077.1, from coordinate 23,813 downwards.
ACAAAACGTGCGACGGCTCTTCCTTGCCCGTCGTACAGGCTGAGCCGGTGCTGACCGCGAAGCCCGCCTTGTCCAGCCGGATGACCCATTGCAATTTGCGGTCGCCGTCGGGCATCAGGGCGGAAACCGTGTTCCACAGGCGCGGCTGGTTCTGGCCGATGATGCTCGCGCCGGGTAGCGCCCGCAGAAACTGTGCCTCGAAATTATCGCGCCAGATTTTGCGTAGCAGGTGTTCGCTGCGGAGGATCTGTCTCGCGCGCACTTCGAGCGCGGCCATCATCGCAGCGATGATGGCGACGTTTTCCGTGCCGGCGCGCCGTCCGCCTTCCTGCTTGCCGCCGTGCAGCAATGGCGTGATGGCGCTCCGATGCGGGATTTTTAGAAAGCCCACGCCGCGCGGTCCGCCAAACTTGTGCGCTGCGCCGCTGACGTAGTCGCATTCGCCCAGCCCGGCTAGGGGCATCTTGCCGATGAACTGCACGGCGTCGGTGAAAAAGGGGACCTTGTATTGGTGGCAGATCGCGTGCGCTTCGCGCCACGGCTGGATGATGCCGGTTTCGTTGTTGGCCGCCATCACCGCGACGAGTGCGGGACGGGTATCCGCCAGCTCCGTCGTTAGCCAGTCCATGTCGATCACGCCTTCGTGCGTGACCGGAATGAGCCTGGCCCGCTTGCCAAAGTAATACTGCGCCGAGTCAACCACGCAGGGATGTTCAATTGCCGAAATCCACACCTCGCCCGGCGTGCCAAGCTTCTTCGCAAAATGGTGCATCACCATGTTGTTCGCCTCGGTCGCGCCGCTGGTCCAGACTAGGTCGAGCGGATGGCAGCCGAGGTGTTCCGCGAGCTTTTCGCGCGCGTCGGCGAGCGCGTTGGAGGCCTTCGCCCCGGCTTGGTGCATGGATGACGGGTTGCCGCCAAGTTTCTCGGTGACGTGCAGCCACGCTTCGCGCGCCTCGCGCATGACGGGCGCGGTGGCGTTGTAATCGAAGTAAATCATCGGCCTGACAGGATACTTTTGGCGGCGGCGCTGGCGAGTTTTTTATGGGCAGCGGTAAAAGCCAGCGTTTGCATTTGCGCGGGAGTTTTCCAGACGTCGTCGGTGGGTGATGAAATCGTTTTAGCGTGAATCAGGAAGGCTTCCAGCGTGATGCGGTAGCGCGTGATGGAATGTTTCACCGTGCAAAGCGGCTTAATCTTCACGGAGCGCGGGTCTGTGACCCGCAGCGCATTGCATTCAGTAAATAGTTCCCGCGGCTCACAGAGCCGCCCTCCCACTTCCACGTTGGGAAACTCCCACAGCTGTGCGTTCACTACGCCCGCCGGCCTTTGCCGGACGAGAAACTTTCCGCCATGCTCCACCGCAAAGGCGATGAAATGCCGCGCCGTGGCGGTTTCGCGTTTGCCGAGATTCGGCAACTCCACCACCCGGTTCTCCTTGAACGCCGCACAGAGTTTTTTCACCGGACAAATTAAACATTGCGCGTTGCGCGGCGTGCAAATCAGCGCACCCAGTTCCATCAGCGATTGGTTGAGTGCGGAGCACGAGCCAGCCGACGTGAGTAGGCTCTGACTCATTTCCACTTTCCGCTTTCCGCTTTCCGCTTTTGAAGTTTGAGTTTCCTTCGCGTTCTTCGCGCGAACCACCAATTCTTCCGCCAGTTGCCACAGCAGAGCGTTTGTTTCCTTCTCCTTTGGGTTTTTCGCGATGCCGAAGAGGCGCGTCAGCACACGGATGACGTTGCCGTCGAGAATCGGTGTCGGCTGATTGAAAGCGATACTACTAATCGCCCCGGCGGTGTACCGCCCGATACCCGGCAGCGCGAGAATATCTTCAAACCTTTTCGGAAACTTGCCGCTGTGCCATTCCACGATGACTTGCGCGGACTTCTGCAAATTTCGGACACGGGTGTAGTAGCCGAGGCCCTCCCAGAGCTTGTGGATTTTGGCTGAAGGCGCTTGGGCGGCGGCTTCGATGGTTGGCAATTCCTCCATCCAGCGGTCCCAAAACGGGATCACCGTTTTCACCTGCGTCTGTTGCAGCATGATCTCCGAAATCCAAATTGCGTAGGGATTTCGCGTGCGGCGCCACGGAAGGTCGCGGGCGTTAGCGGCGAACCAATCCAGCAGAGTTGCAACCAGTTTGGTGTTTTTAGTTTTTAGTTTTGATTTGTCTGGCACAGCAATTTGGTGGGGCGAGGCTACCGACGAGCCGCCTTTGGGGCAAAGGTAATCTACCGGCTCAGCATTTTGCCAAAACCTTTGTGCCTCGGTGTCTTTGTGGTTAAGATTTTTCCGTGAAACCGCCCGTCATTCATACTTGCAAGCTCACCGACGACCAAGCCTCGGCCTTGCTCGCCGCTTTGGAAGCGCGGAACTGGAAGCCGCGCGTGGTTCCGTATGCGCGGTTCGCATTCGAGTCCGACAAGACGAACATCGTCTTTTACGAGAGCGGCAAACTCGTGGTGCAGGGGAAGGGGACGGGCGAGTTTGTGGAATTTGTTTTGGAGCCCGAAATCTTGAAACAAGCCAAAGTCGGCTACGAAACTATTTTGAATCCCGACCTGCTCTTGCCGCGCTTCGGCGTGGACGAAAGCGGCAAGGGCGATTTCTTCGGGCCGCTGTGTATAGCCGGTGTTTACGTGAACGAGGCGGTCATCAACTCTTGGAAGGACGCCGGCATCCGCGATTCCAAGAACATCTCCAGCGATAAGAAAATTTCCGACCTTGCCGAACTCATCCGCCAGACGCCCGGCTGCGTGGTGGATTCCGTTGTCGTCGGCAACGAGGCTTACAACCGGCTTTACGAGAAGATGAAAAGCGTCAACACGCTGCTCGCATGGGGCCACGCTCGCGTGATCGAGAACCTGATGGGCAAGCGTTACCAGATGAATCCGCCGCCGGTGAAGGCCATCAGCGACCAGTTCGCCGCCAGCAAAGCGGTGATTGAAAAGGCGCTGATGAAGCAGGGCAAGGAAATCCAGCTCGTGCAGCGGCACAAGGCGGAAGAAGACATCGCCGTGGCCGCTGCGTCTATTCTGGCGCGCGATGAATTTGTGAAAGGCATCGCGAAGCTGGAGCATCAGTTTCAGATGAAATTTCCGAAGGGCGCGAGCGCGGCGGTGGACGCGGCGGCGAAGCTCTTTGTGGAGCAGCGCGGCGTTGGCGAGTTGCAAAAAGTTTCCAAGCTCCATTTCCGCACGGCGCTGCGGGCGCAAGGCTTGCCGGAGCCGCCGAAGACGGAGTGGCGGAAGCGGTAATTCCAAACTTGCCACCGGCCGCTGACCTTTCGACACTTTCCGCATGAGCCAGCCTTACGAGGAGATTCTGAATGGCGGGACGCTGCCGCGTTCCGCCCCTAGCCTCCGCCACGAGGCCATCTGTTCGCGCCTGCATCGGGAAATGGCCGCCAGCGTCGCGGGTCTGGCGGCGGTGCAATTGCTCGCGCCGCGCACGCAGGTGGCGCTTTCCCATGCCACGACCTTTTGCCCCGACCTCGCCCTGGTCATGGCGGCGACCGGAAAACTTTTTCTGGCAGCTGAAATTATCAGTCGGGATGACCATCGTGCTGATACGGTCACCAAAAAGGAGGTTTACGAGCAGCATCGCGTGCCGAGGTTGTGGATGGTGGATCCGCGTTATGACAACGTGGAGATCTATCACAGCTTCGAATTCGGCCTGCAGTTGAAGGGTATTCTGGCGGGCAGCGAGATTTTGCAGGAAAAACTGGTGCCGCAATTCCGCGTGAGCGTGAGCGAGCTTTTTCTGGTTTGATTTTTCGTTGAACGCCGGCAAAATGCCGTTGTCAAATCCCCGCAGCCTGAAAACCAAACCAAAAAAAACATGAATAAATTGAAACTAACCATTGCCTTGCTGGCCGGAATTGCCGTCACCAGCCTCACCCCCGCGGCCTTCGCCGCCGATAAGGAAGTCACCATCACCGGTGACGCCAGTTGCGCCAAGTGCGCCCTGCATCAAGCCGACAAATGCCAGACGGTCGTGAAAGCGACTGTGGACGGCAAGGAAGTCAGCTATTACCTGACCGGCAAGGAAGCCAAGGCATTTCATGGGAAAATTTGCGGCGGTTCGGCTCAAAAGATCACGGTGACCGGCACGGTGAATGAAAAAGAGGGCAAGCAGATGCTCGCCGCCTCCAAAATTGAAGAAGTGAAGTAACCGCTTGTTTATTTGATACGCACCCGTCGCTGGAATCTTTCCGGCGGCGGTTTTATTTTGTCTGCGCTCGGTTGAACTTCACGCAATCCGCGTATTTCACGCCGCTGCCGCCGAAGATGTCCAGGGCCGAACCGATGGTCAGGTCGATTTTTCCGCCGCCAAGCTGTGTGACCGTTTCAAGATCGGCCAGCGCGCTCGCGCCGCCGGCATAGGTTGTTGGAATCGGCGTCCATTGGCCCAGCTTCGTCACCAGTTCGCAGTCAATGCCCCGGCATAAACCTTCCACATCCACGGCGTGGATCAAAAACTCCGCGCAGTAGCCGGAAAGCTTCTGAAGCGTTTCCTCATTCACTTCCAGTTCGGTAAACTTCTGCCAGCGATCAGTGACCACAAAATAACTTTGGACTTTGGGCTTTGGACTTTGGATTTTTTTTCGGCAGCTTAAATCCAGCACGAGCTTTCCTTTGCCGATGGTTTTGACGAGTTCGTCCAGCCGGGACCAGTCCACGCGGCCTTCGCGAAAAACCCAGCTCGTGACGATGACGTGCGATGCGCCGGCATCCAGCCAGTCGTGCGCATTTGAGGCGTTCACGCCCCCGCCCAGGTGTAATCCGCCGGGATACGCCGCCAGTGCGGTGCGGGCTTGGGCTTCGTTGCCGGAGCCAAGCTGGATGATGTGTCCGCCGGTCAGGCCGTCGCGCCGATAGAGTTCGGCGAACCACGCGGCGGATTGGGCGGAGACAAAATTGGTGCGCGCGCCGGCATCGCTGAGCGTGCCGCCGACGATTTGCTTCACTTTGCCTTCATGCAGGTCGATGCACGGTCGAAACATCGGCCAAGACTAAAGCGGAAAGCGGAAGGCGGAAAGCGGAAACGCAAATCGAACGCGGCTCGACAATCCGCCGCAATTTTCTAAATTGGTTGAAATGTCTTTGTCGTTTAAAAAGCTGGTCATTGCCGGGCGCGAGTTTGGCTCCCGCCTGATTCTCGGCACGGGAAAATTTCCGTCGCCCGAAGCCATGCGCGATGCGCTTGCTGCCAGCGGCACGGAAATGGTCACCGTCGCCCTACGGCGCGCGGATTTGAGCGGCAAAAAAGACCCGTTCGCGAACATCCTGGAATTCATTGACCCGAAAAAATACCTGCTGCTTCCCAATACCAGCGGAGCGATGAACGCCGAGGAAGCCGTCCGCCTCGCGCGTCTCGCCGTCGCCGCCGGTCTGCCGAAATGGGTAAAGCTCGAAATCCACCCCGACCCGCGTTATCTGCTGCCTGATCCGATTGAGACGTTCAAGGCGGCGGAGATTCTCGTAAAGGAAGGGTTCACTGTGCTGCCCTATATCAACGCTGATCCGGTGCTGGCGAAACGTTTGCAGGAAGTCGGCTGTGCAACCGTGATGCCGCTGGGTTCGCCCATCGGCTCGAATCGCGGTATCCAGACGCGTGATCAAATCCGCATCATTATTGAACAAGCTACAGTTCCGGTGGTCGTAGATGCAGGCATCGGTGCCCCTAGTCATGCCGCTGAGGCAATGGAACTCGGCGCGGATGCCGTGCTGGTGAACACTGCCGTTGCCGTGGCGAATGACCCGAACCGCATGGGCATCGCGTTCAAGCAGGCCGTGGAAGCCGGGCGTGCCGCGTTTGAAATCGGCCTGGGTGCGCCAAGCGAAACGGCCAGCGCCACGAGTCCGCTGACGGCGTTTCTAAACTGAATTTGAACCACGGATGGACACGGCAAAACACGGATACGGAATGGGGATGAAAACTTTGGCTGGTGGGGCGAACGTCCTCGCAAGCTGTTTCGGCTGTTTGCTAAGGGCGGCTCGCCGGGAACCTCGCCCTGCCGGCATCCGGTATCGGTGTCCATTCGTGTCAATCCGTGGTTAAAAATATGAGTGCAAAAAAAATATCCGCTTCACGTGCGCGTCAGATTTTATCCGCTGCGCAAAAGTCTCGCGTCCTCGTCGTCGGCGACGTGATGCTCGATCAGTTCATCTGGGGCGGCGTTTCGCGCATTTCGCCGGAAGCGCCGGTGCCGGTGGTGGATTTTTCGCGCGAGAGTTTCATGCCCGGCGGTGCGGCAAACGTCGCGCGGAATCTCGTTTCACTGGCCACGCCGACGGAGCTTTTTGGCGCCATTGGCAACGATGACGCTGCTCGCAAATTGCTGAAAATTTTGGGGGAGCAGCACATCGGCTGCTCCGGGCTGGTCAAAAGTTCCGCGCGGCATACGAGCATCAAGACGCGCATCGTGGCCCACCAGCAACAGGTTGTGCGCATCGACCGCGAAACCCGCGGCGCTCTGGAAACTGAAACGACAGCAACGTTACTGGCGGGATTTAAATCAAAATTGGCGAAAGCGGATGCGGTTATCGTTGGCGATTATGGCAAGGGCGTGGTGACGCAGTTATTGCTGAATGAAATCAAAACGCTCTGTCATGAGCGCGGCGTGTGGTTGAGCCTCGATCCGAAGCCGGTGCATCACCTGAATTTGGGCAATCTCTCCCTCATCACGCCGAACCGCAAGGAGGCGTTTGAGTTGGCGGATTTGCCGGACGATTCGAAAAATGTGAATCCCTTTGCGGATAAAAACTTGATGCTGGTTGCCGAGCGGCTGCTGCAAGAATTGAACCCGGCCCTGCTGCTCATCACGCTGGGTGAGCTGGGTATGCTGCTTTGCCAGCGCGGACAGAAGCCATTTCACATTCCCACGGTAGCCCAGGAAGTCTTCGATGTTTCCGGCGCCGGCGACACGGTAATTGCCACATTTACGCTGGCCATTGCGGCCGGTGCCTCGCCGATTGAAGCGGCAATCATGTCGAACCATGCCGCCGGCATTGTCGTCGGTAAAGTCGGCACGGCGGTGACTACGCCGGATGAATTGCTCAACAGTTTTAACAGATAGTGACAAAGCGCCGCGCTGTCTGGACGTCGCAGCGCACCGTCCTACCAATCCAGGCATATGAATTCGCAAAAAATCAAGGTGGAAACCATACGCGCGATGAAAGCCCGCGGCGAAAAGATTGCCGCACTCACGGCGTATGATTTTCCGATGGCGAAACTGCTCGATGAAGCCGGTGTGCCATTGCTGCTGGTCGGCGATTCTGTGGGCATGGTGGTTCTGGGGTATCCTGACACCACGCACGTCACGATGGCGGAAATGGAACATCACACTCGCGCCGCCGCCCGCGCCAGGCCGAATGCGCTGCTGGGAGCGGATTTGCCGTTCAAAAGTTATGAGACGGTTTCTGATGCGGTCGCCAATGCCAGACGCCTGATTGCTGCCGGTGCGGAATTTGTGAAAGCCGAAGGTGGACGGGAAATCTTGCAGCAGGTCAAAGCCATTGTCGGTGTCGGAATTCCGTTTATGGGGCATCTTGGGATGCTGCCGCAGAATGTTTTGGAAGAGGGCGGCTATCATATCAAAGGTAAGAAAGACGAGGAACATCAGCGGTTGCTGGCGGATGCCAAGGCGTTGGCGGATGCGGGCGCGTTCGCCATCGTGCTGGAACTTGTGACGCCGCCGGTGGCGAAAGAGATTTCACAGTGCCTTTCGATTCCGACCATCGGCATTGGCAGCGGGCTGGATTGTGACGGGCAGATTTTGGTCACGCATGATTTGATCGGTGCATTTCCGTGGTTCACGCCGCGCTTTGTGAAACCCAAGGTGAATTGCGCGGCGGAAATCAGATCGGCCGTGCTGATCTGGAAAAAAGATATGAGTGTGCGATGAGAACAGCTTTGGTCATATTGGTGATGATACTTGCTGTTTCCGGCTGCACGACCAATTCTGCGGCGCGACTCAGGGAGCAAAATGCCTTCCTTGCTGGACAAAATGCCGCCTTGCGACAACAAGCGCAGTCGGCATCAGTTTTCCCCGCAGTTTCAGTCATCGGACCGGTGGAGAAGGCTTCCGTGCCGTGGGTGGCCGGGCTGACGCTGACGCAGGCGATTGCCACCGCGAAATATCTGGATCTAAATGATCCGCAGGAAATCATCCTCACGCGTCAGGGCGAAAGCGCGAAGCTGAACCCGGCGGTTTTACTCAACGGAGCCGTGATTCCGCTGGAAGCTGGCGATGTGGTGGAAATCCACTGACTTGATTCCGGGTTGGCGGTTCAGGCCGGTTTTCTCCCTTGATTTTCCCTCCCAAAAATTTTTCTAAAATAGTCTGGCTTGGACAGCCATTGTCCTACCCCCCATGCGAGGATGTCGTCGAAAGAAAGGCAAATTATGACGACCAATGAACAACTCGAACTCGGTTTCAACGGAATGCAGACGCGCATTTACGGGCGGCGGCGCGAACAGCGCGTGGCGCGGGCTCAATGGTGGTTCGCCCGGATGCGTGAGGCCGTGGAAAACGCGTGGGTTGAACCGGCCTCGGCGCGCGCGGAACAAGGCTGGATGCCCGGTGCGCATCGCGAAATGAGCGTTTGAACTTCCCAAGCCCGCGCGGTGGCACGGCCTGTTCAGGCTGGTTATCCGCCCGCAACCGGATAACCGGCTTTCACGAAGTCGCGTATGTCGGTGATTTCTTCGGTGCCGTGGATGGTGTGTTCCTTGGGATACTCGCGCCAGGTGACATTTAGGCCGGCGGCTTTGAGTTGGTGCGCCTGACTGCGAGCTTCGTCGAAAGGAAGCAGCGGATCGTATTGGCCGTGGGTAATAAGGAGCCGTTGCGATTTGGCGACGGGCGTGAAGTCGCGCACCAGTTTCTCGATTTCAAACACCCAGCCGCTAATGCCGACGATGCCAGCGAGCCGATGCGGATAGCGCAGGCCGGTTTCCAGCGACATCAGGCAGCCCTGCGAGAAACCGCCGAGCGTGATCTGGTCGGCTGGAAAGTTTTTTGTCCGCAAATCATCGAGCAGATCAAACAACAGCTTGCGGCTGCGGTGGATGCCGGGGGTGATGTCCCCGGGATAGTCAAACCAAGAATAGCCGCCGTAGTATTCGTCGGGCGCGTTGACGAGGAGATAGTTTAGGCACGGCAAATCCAGCGCGCCGGGCAGCCAGCGCCAGCCTTCAATCGTGTCGCCCAGGCCGTGCAGGACGACGAACAGGCGGCGCGAGTTTTTGTCCGCGGCAGGGATGAATTCGCTGTTGAGCATGGGTTATTGACTGGGCGTGCCGGAGCGAAATTTTTGGGCGATGACGGCCGTCCAATCCATGATTTCCTTGCGTTGCGCCTCGGTGAGGCGGGCATCGGCATGGATGAGCGTGTATTTTATTGGCGGCATTTCGCGGTAATCGAGGACTTCATTGATGCGATCCATTTTTATTGCCGCCCGGTCGGCTTCCGTCGGCCAATCTGAAAAATTCAAGTGCTCGCGGCCTTCATTTACGTCGCTGGCGATGAGCCAGGAAACGGGGGCGATGCGGGCGTAAAACGGCCAGAAGGTTTCATGCGAGTGACAGTCGTAGCAGGCGGCGCGGAGGCTGGCGCTGATGGACTTCGGTGGTTTTGTGGCCGTAATAATATCATTTTTTACCGGCGGATTCGTGCGCGCCGGGTTGAACAACTGAAGGGCGGCGAAAATTATGAGCGCAGCCAGAAAAATTAACTTCCACTTTTTCACAAGGGATCAATTGCCATGCCGTTGGGAACGTTGGAGTTTGGTGCGGAGGACGTGAATGAGTGCTTTGACGGTCAGCTCGATGAAGAGAAAGGGTTTGCCAATGAAGTCGTTGCCACCGGCCATGGTGGAATTGGTGCGGGCTTCAAAATCGTTGAGGCTGGTGACAAATACGACGGGGGTTTTTTTGTGATGGGCCATGGCGCGAAGTTTGGCGCAGAGTTCATAACCGGTCATTTTGGGCATGTCCACATCAAGGAAGATAAGGTCGAAATCGTTTTCCGACAGCAGCTGTAAGGCTTGTTCCGGGTCTTCGACATTTACTGATTTGAGGCGGGCTTTTTCGAGGGCGTAAACAATGGCGCGGCGGGAAATGGCCTCGTCATCCACGACGAGAATCTTTGAGGTCGGAGCTTCCTGCTGATCCAGCAGAATGCCTTTATCAAACAGGATGCCCAGAAAATCCACCGCCGCCGCGATGGTGCGAAGGGTGGAGGCATTGATGTTCTTTGGCTTTTCGTAGATTTCTTTTAGCAGCGCTTCAAAGGCCGAGGCCATGTGGGCGATCTGAATCATGCCGGCGATGCCGGCGTTTCCGTTGAGCGCATGAATCTGGCGGTAAATCTCATGAACCTGCTTGAGGCGGGTCATTTCGTTTTCGGCCTTGATGAGCGTTTGCAGGCTGGCCCGTAGCGTGTAGAGGGTGACCGGCAGATTTTCAATGAAAGTCTTCCGTAAATCGGCCTGAAATTCCTCGTCATTGGTGGTGGATAGCTCGACGGCGGCTGATTCTGACTTCTTGCTGGCGGCTGGCGGTGTTTGCATGGCGCCGCTATCGCCGACGCTGTGCCGCACTACTTCAATGACGTCCTTGGGCGTGCAATTGGATTTAGACAGGCATTTGTTTGCGCCCGCCCGCCACGCTTCTTGGATCAGGTTTGTCAGATAGGTGTTGGAAAAAACGATGATGGGAATTTTTGAAAAATCCGCCTCGCTGCGGATTTCTCGGATGACGTCCACGCCGGAAATTCCGGGCAGCATGAGGTCGAGGATGATGATATCCGGATGGAATGTGCGCATGAGTTTCAGGCCGGTCTCGCCATCGGGCGATACTTCGGCCTGATAGCCTTCGACCGCAAATTTGTTGCGGTAAACATTGGCTACAATCTGGTCGTCCTCGATGATCAGGATTTTTTTCATGCTAGAGCGAGGCTGGTTACGCAGGCGGTTAATTCTGGTTGCGCTTTCAGAAATTCCCGGATGCGGCCGAATTCTCCCACGGCATCCTCACAAATCCGTCCGGTGTCCGTCAAGGTGCCGGCTGCGCCGAGTTTCTCCAGCTCTCGGAGCTTGGGCACCAGCCGGGTCATGCCCAGCGTGGCGCTGGCACCGGCGCAGCTGTGGGCTACCCGCCGCACTGTATCGGCATTGCCTTCGCGGATGGCGGTTTCGATTTGGCCGAATTGTTTGTGGGTCTGTTTCAAGAACATTTCCACCAGCTCGCGCAAACTATCTTTATTTCCGTCGGTCAAATCATTCATCCGGTCCATGTCCACGGGCGGTTCTTCGGCGTTCGGGTCGGGTGTGGCTGAAGTTAATGGTTTGACATTCTGCATAATTTTTCCGCCCCAACGTTCAATAATGTCCCGGACTTCTTTGGGGCGGACCGGCTTGGCCAGGTAATCATCCATTCCGGCGGCGATGCATTTCTCGCGGTCGCCCTGCATGGCGTGGGCCGTCATGGCCACGACGATGATGCGGGACGAATAATGTTGTTGTCCTCCGGTCATCTGGCGTTTGCGCAAAAGCCGGGTTGCCTCCAGGCCGTCCATTTCCGGCATCATCACATCCATGAAAATCAGGTCGTAGGGTTTGCGATCAAGCGCCTCTAGGGCCTCCCGTCCGTTGGTGGTTGTGTCGGGTTCGTAGCCGATCTGTTGCAATATGCGGACGGCCACTTTCAGGTTGATGGCGTTGTCATCCGCCACCAGGATCCGCAAGGGTAGTTGCGTCGCCAGCGTCGAATCGGTTTTGGGTGCCTCCGGCAATTGGGTGGGGATGCGCGGACTTAGCAGGGCGCGTTCTAGCACGGTGCACAGTTGCGCGGGTTTAACCGGCTTGTTGACCGTATGGGCGAACATCACTGGGGCTGCGTTGCCATTGTGATTTTTGCCAAGTGGCATCAGCAATATGATGGGCAGCATCGCCCCGGCGGGGATTTTTTGTATCTCCAGGGCCACCGTGAAACCATCTTTGCCGGGCAAATCCGAATCCACCAGCGCCAGATCAAAGGTCGCACCTTTGCGGAGCAGTTCCAGCGCTTGCGCCGAATTCTCCACCGCCTTGGGTTGCATGCCCCAGCGATGGCATTGTTCGAATAGCGTGTTCCGGCAGGTCGCGTTGTCGTCCAAAATCAAGATCTTTAAATCCGCCAGTCGGGGTATGCGTTTCGCGTGTGGCGGTGGCGGGGCGAGTGGTGACGCCGTCATGTTCACGGTGAAATGAAACGTTGAGCCGGTGCCCGGCAGGCTTTCCGCCCACATTCGTCCGCCCATTAACTCCACCAATCGGCGGCTGATCGCCAGACCAAGGCCGGTGCCGCCATATTGGCGCGACGTGGAGGCGTCCGCTTGCATAAACGCCCGGAACAATCTTACCAGTCGGTCGGCTTCGATGCCGATGCCGGTATCCCGCACGATGAAATGCAACCACAGGCTGGCGGGGTTTTCTGGTTCGCCGGCTGGCCGGTCCAGCTTTTCGACTTTGATGAAAACATCGCCCTGTTCGGTGAATTTCAGCGCATTGCTGAGGAGATTGACCAGCACTTGCCGGAGTCGCTGGGCGTCGCCTTCCATCATGGCTGGAATGGCCGGGTCCAGGTCGTAACCTATGTCCAGTTTTTTTTCAACTGCCCGTGCGGCCATGAGATCGAGCGCTTCCTCAATGTTGGTGCCTAGGTTGAATTCGCGCTTTTCCAGCTCCATTTTGCCCGCTTCGATTTTGGAAAAGTCGAGTATGTCGTTGATGATTTTTAACAGCGACTCGCTGCTGTTATAGATGGTTTCCAGATAACCGCGCTGCTCCGGCGTTACTGATGTCTCCATCATCAGTCCCGTCATGGCGACGACTCCGTTCATCGGCGTGCGGATTTCGTGGCTCATCGTCGCGAGGAAATCCGATTTGGCGCGTGAATTTGCCTCGGCAGCGCGGCAGGCCTCAATCAGTTCCTGCTGCCGGCGAACCAACTCTTCCAGCCGGTGTTTGAGTTGCACCGCCCCGCGGAGGCGCGCCCGGAAAAAAGAGCTTTCAAACGGCGTCTGGATGAATTCGTTCAAACCCATGTCGAACGCCCGCAGCACCCCCGAATTATCACCGGCCGGAGCCATCATGATGGTGTAAACCGGAAGCGGCGGCGGACTGCTTTTGAGATGGCGGAGCAGATTGAGACTTTCCGCCTCAGCCGTTTTCACGTCCAGAAGGATTAAGTCCGGCGGATGGTTCCGGGCGAACTGTAGCGCTTCAGCGCAGGTGGTGACCAAACTGGCGGTACCGCCATCCAGCCGGATAAGTAATGACAAAGTCTCCGCTAGCTTGGCATCAACACTCAGCAGCAGGACTTGAAACTTCAGTTGGCTCATGGCGTTTTCTAAAAAATTAACCTTCCGTGTAGGAAGTAAATAGCGTTTTATTCTGTGCGCCGCCAGACGTTTTTTTCTGCGATTTCCGAAAGAATCGTTGCCGCTCCGCTTCCTCGGCGATAAACTTTCTCCATGCTGCAAATCGTCTCCGAACCTCGTACCATCGGCGCGGCGCAATTGGCCGCCTACCGCTTCATGTTGCGGGCGCGGCTGTTGGACGACAAATTTGCCGCGCTTTATCGCGCCGGAAAAATCCATGGCGGCGTCTTTCTTGGGCGCGGGCAGGAAGCCTTGAGCGCCGCCATTGGCGTTTCTCTGCAAAAAACCGATGTTTTCGCCCCGCTTATCCGCGATGCCGCTGGCCGCCTCGCGTTTGGTGAAACCATTCTCGATGCTGTCCGCACTTACCTCGGCTCCGCGCTCGGTCCTATGCGCGGGCGTGACGGCAACGTCCATCGCGGTCGGCCTCAGGATGGCTATTTACCGATGATCAGCCACCTTGGTGCGATGATTTCCGTCGTCAACGGGGTTTTGTTTGCGCGGCGCATGAAAGGTGTCACTGGACTCGTCGGCGTGGCGTGTATTGGCGAAGGTGCGACCTCCACTGGCTCGTTTCACGAAGCGCTTAATCAAGCGGCCGTGGAAAAACTTCCGCTCGTTCTGGTCGTTGCCAACAACCAATACGCTTATTCCACGCCGAATGACCGCCAATTTGTCTGTGCCGACCTCGCGGATAAAGCCGTGGGCTACGGCGTCGAGGCGCATTCCGTGGTTGGCAATGATTTGTCCGCGTGTCTCGATGTCGTCGGCCACGCGGTCACCCGCGCCCGTGCCGGCCACGGCCCGCAGCTCATCGTGGCCAATCTGCTCCGCCTCTGCGGCCACGGGGAACACGATGACGCCGGCTACATTGTGCCCGAACTGAAAAATTCTCCGCTGGGCCGCGATTGCTTGAAACTGGCGGAAGAATTCTTAATTCAGGAAAAAATCACCGATCGCGCCCAACTTGCCGTCTGGCGTAGCGAAGCCATCCGTGAAATCGAGGATGCCGTTGCGCAAGTCCAGCGCGAGCCGTTGCCGGATCCGTTTGCGGAAAATTGGACCGCGCTTTCAACAGAAAATCTGGCTGAGGGGCGCGAATAATATACTTCCGACATGAGCATCACCTATCTCGAAGCCATCCGCGAAGCGCAGGCTCACGCCTTGCGCGACGACCCGCGGGTCTTCGTTTATGGTCAGGACGTCGGTGCGTTCGGTGGCGCGTTCAAGGCCACCAAAAATCTGGCCAGGGAATTTCCCGGCCGCGTACTTGACGCCCCCATCAGCGAAGATGCCATCGTCGGCCTCGCCGTTGGCGCGGCGATTGAAGGCCTGCGTCCGATTATTGAAATGCAGTTTGCCGATTTTTCCACGGTCGGTTTCAATCAAATCGTCAATCAAGCCGCCACCCTGTTCTGGCGCACGCAGGTGGCTTGTCCCATCACGGTGCGGCTGCCGTTCGGCGGCACCTCCGGCAGCGGGCCGTTTCACAGCCAGTGCATCGAGGCGATTTACGCGCATTACCCCGGCGTCATCGTGGTGACCCCGGCGACGGTGGAAGACGCCTACTCCATGCTGCTCGCTGCCGTGGCTACGAATGATCCGGTGATTTTCTGCGAACACAAATTTCTCTATTACCATCTCAAGGCCGAAAAATTACCAAGCGAGGCGCTGCCCATCGGCAAGGCGCGCATCGCCCGCGAAGGCCGCGACCTGACCATCGTGACCTACAGCGCCATGGTTCACGAGGCGCTGGCCGCCGCCGCCGAGCTGGCCACCGAAGGCTGGGAGATTGAAGTCGTTGATTTGCGTTCCGTGAAACCACTCGATACCGACACGATCATTGCCAGCGTCGCGCGCACCGGCCGTTTGCTGTGTGTTGGCGAAGCGTGGCCGTGGGGCGGTGTGACGGCGGAAGTCATCGCCCGTGTGACCGCCGAAGGCTACGGCCTGCTCGACGCTCCTCCGCAGCGGCTCAACGCCAAAGACACGCCCGTGCCGTATCATCCCAATTTGTGGGCCGCCCATCGTCCCACGTCCCGCAGTGTCGCCGCCGCCGCCCGGAACCTGTTGCGCACATGAACGGAAAAATCGCAAATCAGAAATCTTAAATCAAAAAATTTCTATGCCTGCCATTCCCATTATCATGCCGCAGCTTGGCGAATCCATCGCCGAGGCCGCCATCATCAACTTTCTTGTGCAGCCGGGCGACCGCGTTGAGGCCGGGCAGGATTTGATCGAGGTGGAAACCAACAAGGCCAGCATGACGGTCACCGCGCCCTGCGGCGGCAGCATCAAAAACTTTTCCGCCCAGCTCAACGAAAGTTATGTCGTCGGCTCGGTGTTGGGGGAGATTGAAACGTCCAAGGAAGAAGCTGAACGCTTCGGCGTGGACGTGGCGCCGCCGCCGAAAAATTCCGACACCGAGCAGCTTTCCCGCGCCAGTGTGTCCGGCGGCTCGGCGGTGCAGCCGACGGTTCGCGGTTTGCCGGTGCCCGCCAACGCCACCGGTGCGAGTTACATTTCGCCGCGACTCAAGGCGCGGATGCACGAGCTAGGCTTGAGCGCCGCCGACCTTGCGGGCATCGCCGGTAGTGGGGCGGCGGGCCGCGTGACCGTTGAGGATTTCGAAAAGTTCATGCTGAATCTGGAGCAGCAAAAGCTGACCAAGGCGTCGTCCATGCGCGTGGCGGTGGCGGATGCCATGCGCCGGAGTTGGACGCGTCCCATCGCCACCGTGGGTCTGCCGGTGGTGATTGATGCCTTGCTCGCCCACCGTAAAACCTGCGATCCCAAACCCGGCCCGGCGCTCTACGCCTTGCGGGCGCTGGCCGTGGCGCTGGCGGAAAACAGCGCGGTGGCCGGTCGGCTCGTTGGCATGAACATCGTGCATCCGTCTTCGATTGATGTGGGTTTCGCCGTGGAGGCCGATGATGGCGTGCTCGTCCCGGTTCTGCGCGGCACGGATAAAAAGCCGCTGAAAGAACTGACCGTGCGCTACAACGAACTGGTGGAACTTGCCCGGCAAAGAAAATTACCGGCGGACGCCACCGGTGGTTCGGTGGCCACCGTGACGAACTTCGGTACGTTCGGCCTGATCTGGGCCACGCCGATTCCGCTGCCGGAACAGACATTGGTGCTCGGTCTTGGTGCCGGTCGCAAAATGCCGCATTGGGACGAGGTGAAAGGCCAGTTCGTGCCGGTCATGGAAGCGTACCTCACCTTGAGTTTTGATCATCGCGTGCTCGACGGCGGCGCGGCGGGACGCTTGTTGCAACGCATCGCCGAGCTGATGAAACAGCCGGAGAAGTTGTAATCAATACCAAAAAATGAAACGGCGCTTATTGGGCGCCGTTTCATTTTTTGAGCGAAGAGAGAGTGCGGACATAGGCCGCCGCTACCTGTCAGACATCCTTGCGTGGGAACAGCGGCGCGGGCTCGCCAATTGCGTGGCCGGCTAGCAGCCCGCCCCACGTCGCGTCGGCTAGTTTGTCCGGCGAGCCGGGCAAGCCAAGTTGCACGTAGATCTTGGCCGAGGTTCCCGGCAGAAATGGATTCAGCAACACCGCCAGCACGCGGCAGGATTCCGCCAGATTGTAGAGCACTTCGTCGAGCCGCTGCGCCTGCGCGGGGTCCTTCGCCAGCTTGAATGGCGCGGTTTCATCCACATATTTGTTCGCGCGGTTCACCAGGCCCCAGATGCTTTGCAGTGCGGCTTGGAGCTGGCTTTGCTTGAACAGTGCGCGCGTCTCATCTGCCGCCTTGGCCGCATCCGCGGCGAGTTCGTTCGAGCGCGCGGGCACGATGCCGTTGCGATAGCGCTTGAGCATCGAGAGCGAGCGATTCACCAGGTTGCCTAGGCCATTGCCCAGTTCGGCCTGATAGCGGGAGCGGAAACTGGCGTCCGTCCAGTTGCCGTCCGGGCCGATGTCCAATTCGCGCAAAACGTAAAAGCGAAAGGCGTCCAGCCCCCATTCATTGATGACCGCCATCGGGTCAACGACGTTGCCGGTGCTCTTGCTGATCTTCGCGCCGTCCTTCTGCCACCAGCCGTGAACGAGAATCTGTTTCGGCAGCGGCAGACCCATCGCCTTGAGCATGATCGGCCAATAGACCGCATGGAACTTCACGATGTCCTTGCCGATGACGTGGATATCCGCCGGCCACAATCCGAGTTCGGGATGCGCATGGGCGATGCTGGCGTAATTCACCAGCGCGTCGAACCAGACGTACGTGACGAACTCGGGATCGAAGGGCAGGGGAATGCCCCAGTTCAGCCGCGTCAGCGGCCGTGAGATGCACAAATCTTCCAGCGTGTTGTTCTTGAGGAAGCCGAGGACTTCGTTGCGCCGATACGATGGTGAGATGAAATCCGGATTCGCCTCGATGGTGTCGATCAGCCATTGCTGATGCACCCCGAGCTTGAAGTAATAATTGTTCTCCTTCAGCTCCAATACTTCGCCGTAGCTCGCGTCGAATTTGCCATCCGGTAAACGGTCTTTCTCCGTGAGAAACGTCTCTTCCTTTGTGGAATAAAAGCCGGTGTAGCTGGCCTTGTAGAAATGTCCGGCAGCGTGGAGCTTGGCGAGCTGCGCCTGCACATATTCCTTATGGCGCGGCTGTGTGGTGCGGACAAAATCATCATTGGTCAGCTCCAGCTTCTTGGCGAACGCCTGCCAGTCCGCTGCGAGTGTGTCACAATATGCCTGCGGATTTTTTTTCTCCGCCTGGGCCGCCTGCTGCACCTTCTGGCCGTGTTCGTCGAGGCCGGTGAGAAAAAACACTTCCTGGCCGAGACTGCGCCGGGCGCGGGCGATGACGTCGGCGATGATTTTCTCGTAGGCGTGGCCCAGATGCGGCTGGCCGTTTACGTAATCAATCGCCGTGGTGATGTAAAACCGTTTGCTCATTATTGAACAGATAGTCTGGCTGACAAATGGGGCAAAGGCAATCTCACTTGCAGCGCCGGGGCTTCGTGTTATCATGTTTTTCGGCTGTCGCGGAAAACCAGCCACGAACAAACACCGCATGAATCCAGAACTTTATTCCTTCGCCGCGCACATGCGCGGCCTGATTGCCAATCGACAATCGACAATCGGCAATCGCCAATTCTCCGAACTCGCGTTGGAACTGTTTTCTCTCCAGTTCAAACACAACGCCGCCTATCGGAAAAGCTGCGAGGTGCGCCAGCTCACGCCGCAAGCGGTTGAATATTGGGCGCAAATTCCCGCCATGCCGACTAGTGCATTCAAGGAACTGGAAATATCGAGTATTCCCACAGCCGAACGCGCCGCCGTCTTCCATTCCAGCGGCACGACGGAGCAGAAGCCTAGCCGCCATTTCCATTGTCCGGAGTCGCTGTCGGTTTATGAGACGTCGTTGTGGACCTGGTTCGAATCTAACTTGATTTCCAACTTAAAACTCAAAACTAAAAATTTACAATTTATTTGCCTCGCGCCATCGCCGGAACAGGCGCCGCATTCCTCGCTCGTCTACATGTTTGAAGCGGTGCGGCAAAAATTCGGTGGGGCGAGCGTCCCCGCGAGCCGTTCTGAATTTCTCGGCAAACTGGCGGCCGATGGTGCGTGGACGCTGGATTATGGTGCAGTAAAGGGCTCGCTTTTCCCCGGAAGCCAGACGCCAGAAGCTGGACCATCGCTTATGCTCGGCACCGCCTTTTCTTTCGTGCACCTGCTGGATTATTTGGCGGAGCGTAATTTGCGGTTTGAACTGCCCGCCGGTTCGCGGGTGATGGAGACCGGTGGCTACAAAAACCGTTCCCGCTCATTGCCTAAAGCCGAGCTGCACGCGCTCATCACTGAACGCCTCGGCGTGCCGCGCGAAAACATCATCTGCGAATACGGCATGAGCGAATTGAGCTCACAGGCTTACGACGCTGAGATTTATCCTCCATCGTCCATCCTTCATCCTCGGGTCTTCCGCTTCCCGCCGTGGTCGCGCGTGCAGATCATTTCACCGGAGAGCGGCCGCGAAGTGGCCGAGGGGGAAGCCGGACTCATCCGTATTTTCGACTTGGCGAATGTGTTTTCGGTGGCCGCCATTCAAACGGAGGATTTGGGAGTCCGCCGGGGCGACGGCTTTGAACTCATTGGTCGCGCGCAGTTGGCTGAACCTCGCGGTTGTTCGCTGATGGCAGCATGAAACTGTATATCCGAAATTGTAAATCGTAAATTTTGTGAACCTGCCCAACTACTTTCTCGCCGACCTGCCGCCGGAAGCGACGTTGTCGCCCACGATGATTGCGGCGGCGTGCGATACGCTTAAGCGCAACCGCGAGCAGTATCTCCTGACGCGCACCACGGACGACCTCGTAAAAATTCTTTGCGAAGTCGCGGCGGAATGGCTGCGGCCGGAAAACAAGTTCCGCCGGTTCGCGCTCGAGCTTGGACCGGAGGAGACTGGGTTTTCTCCCGCCACCCTGTCTCGTGGGCTGGATGATTTTTTTCGCCGGTTTACGCCGGAGAACTTCGAAGCCTTGCTGGCCCAGGACCTTGGCGTGGATGTTGGCCGTCATTTTTGGCGCGGGCCGGAGTTGTTGGTTCACATCGCGGCGGGTAATCTTCCGAATCCGGCTTGGATGAGTCTGACGCTCGGCCTGCTAACGCGCTCGGCGCAATTCGTGAAGTGCGCGAGCGGCGCGGCATTCCTGCCCCGGATGTATGCGCATTCGATTTACGATCTGGACCACAAACTCGGCGCGTGTCTGGAACTGGCTGAATGGCGCGGCGGCAATGAGACTTTGGAAACGGCGTTGTTTGCGGCGGCGGATTGCGTCACGGCCACCGGCAGCGATGAGACGCTGTTGAACATCCGTTCGCGATTGTCGGCGCAAACCCGGTTCCTTGGCTACGGCCAGCGCGTCAGTTTTGGTTTCGTGGCGCGCGAGGTGTTGCGCGAAGAAGAAATCTCCAAAGTTGTTGCCCGGGCGGCGGATGACGTGATCGCTTGGGATCAGAACGGCTGCCTCTCGCCGCACGTCATTTACGCGGAGGAACACGGCGAGGTCGAATCAGACCGGTTTGCCGCGCTGCTCGCCGCTGAGTTGATGCGGCGCGAGTCCGTCGAACCGCGCGGGAAAGTTTCCGTCCAGGAATCTGCGGACATCGCCACGCGCCGCTCGATGTATGAAACCCTCGCCACGCATCGCGGCGACGTCAAGCTTTGGTCGAGTCAGAATTCTACGGCGTGGACGGTTGTATTTGAACATGATGTGCATTTCCGTTTTTCGCCGCTGAACCGGTTTGTTTTCGTCAAGCCGGTGTCGGACGTGGCTGCCGTGTTGCCCGGTATGGATGAGATTATTGGAAAAGTTTCGACCGTCGGCATTGCCGCGCCGCCGGAGAAGGCCGGGGCGCTGGCGTTGCAATTGGCGCGCTGGGGCGTCACGCGGGTTTGTCCGCTCGGCCAGATGCAAAACCCGCCGCTGATGTGGCGGCATGACGGGCGTCCGGCGCTCGGAGATTTAATCACTTGGACCGATTTTGAATTATGAAAATGGAACTACGAAAAACATTTCAGTTTGAGGCGGCGCATCTGTTGCCGTTGTTGCCGAAAGCTCATAAGTGTCGTCGGCTGCACGGCCATAGCTTCAGCGTGGAAATCACCGTGGCGGGTGAGTGTGACCCGAAACTGGGCTGGCTGATGGATTACGCGGACATCACGGCGGCGTTCAAGCCGATCTGGGAAAAGCTCGATCACTATTACCTGAATGAAATCCCCGGCCTCGAAAACCCCACCAGCGAAGTTGTTGCGATGTGGATTTGGAAGAAGCTCAAGCCGAAATTACCGTTGCTTACGGAAGTTGTTGTGGCCGAGACCTGCACGGCGCGGGCGGTTTATCGCGGGGAATGATGGTCAGGGCGCGGCGGCGGTGCGGCGCTGTTGAGGTTTTAGCCGAAAGAAAGTTGCTTGATTCTGCCGTCGTTGCGGTAAAATGCTGCATCATGTCGTCTGAAAATAATTTGCCATCTGCCGCGCGGCCGCCGCTAAACCTTGCCGCGCTCGTAAAGGAAAACGAGGGGAAAAATTACGAGCTGCAGGCGGAGCACATCAATCCCGCCAACGTCAAAACGCTCAAGACCATCGGCTTTGACCGCTGTTATACGCGTGCCGAGGGGCCATATCTATGGGATGTGAAGGGCGAGAAGTATCTCGACCTGCTCTCCGGCTACGGCGTGTTCGGCCTGGGACGCAACCATCCCGAAATCCGCCGCATCCTCAAGGAGTTTCTCGACGCCGATTATCCCAGCCTCGTGAAGATGGAGGCGCCGTTGCTCTCCGGTCTGCTTGCCGCCGAGTTGAAGAAGCGCATGCCGAATCAATTGGACATGGTGTTTTTCACCAACTCCGGCGCGGAAGGCGTGGAGACGGCTATCAAATACGCCAAGTGCGCTACCGGCAAGCCCGCGCTGATTCACTGCAAAAAATCTTTTCACGGTCTCAGTTCCGGCGCGCTCTCGCTGAACGGCGACGACAGTTTTCGCTCCGGTTTTGCGCCGTTTCTGCCGGATTGCCGCGCGATCCCATTCAATGATTTGGAGGCGCTGGAAATGGAATTAAAAAAAGGCGACGTCGCCGGTTTCATCGTTGAGCCGATCCAGGGCAAGGGCGTGAACATTCCATCGCCCGGCTATCTGCTCGCCGCGCAGCAGCTCTGCCGCAAGCACGGCACCCTCTTCATTGACGACGAGGTGCAGACCGGCATGGGCCGCACCGGAAAATTCCTCGCCATCGAACATGAAGGCGCGGTGGATCCGGACATCGTGATTCTGGCCAAAACCCTTTCCGGCGGTTTCGTGCCGGTGGGCGCGGTGCTGTGCAAGAAGTGGATTCACGAAAAAGTTTTTTCCTCCATGTCGCGTTCCGTGGTGCACAGTTCCACCTTCAGCCAGGGCAGCTTTGCGATGGCCGCCGGCCTCGCCGCGCTCGACGTGCTGGATCGCGAAAACCTCATCGCCAACGCCGCGAAGATGGGCGACCTCATCGGTCAAGGATTGACGGCGATGATTCCGAAATATGAATTCATGAAGGAAGTTCGCTGGCGCGGTCTGATGACCGGCATCGAATTCGGCTCGCCGAAATCCATCTCGCTGAAGATCGCGTGGACCACCTGCCATACGCTGGACAAGAGTTTGTTCCCGCAGGCGGCGGTGATTCCGCTGCTGGACAAGCATCACATCATCACGCAGGTCGCCGGTCACGCGGTGGACGTGGTGAAGTTGCTGCCGCCGCTCGTCATCAATGAAGGCGACGTAAAATACTTCCTGACCGCGTTCGAGGACGTGATGGTGCAGATGCACAAGTTCCCCGGCCCGGCGTGGGACGTGTTAATGGGCATCGGCAAGATGGCTTTGACCCAGCGTGCCCGCTGACGGAGCGCGGCCGTCCCCGGCCGCAGCAAGGTGAAAAGTCAGGCGACTTGAATAATGTAGGTTGCTGCGCCCGAGGACGGGCGCACTCCGCAAAGCAAAACGGCGGTGGTCATCACGACCACCGCCGCTTCGAATTATGTAGCGTTGAGCCTGTGGCTCAATGGGTCGAGGCACAGCCTCGACGCTACCCCGGAATCGATTACATGTGCGCGATGATGTTGTCGCCGAACTCGCTGCACTTGATTTCCGTCGCGCCGGTCATCTGACGGGCGAAATCGTAGGTGACCTTCTTCGAACCGATGGCTCCGTTGAGTCCTTTAAGAATCAGGTCCGCCGCTTCGTTCCAGCCCAGGTAGCGGAACATCATTTCGCCGGAGAGAATCACCGAGCCGGGGTTCACCACGTCTTTGTTCGCGTATTTCGGCGCGGTCCCGTGCGTGGCTTCGAAAATCGCATGGCCCGTGACGTTGTTGATGTTGCCGCCGGGCGCGATGCCGATGCCGCCGACCTGCGCGGCGAGCGCGTCGGAGAGATAATCGCCGTTCAGGTTGAGCGTGGCGATGACCTCGAATTCGTTCGGGCGCGTGAGCACTTGCTGGAGCGTGATGTCGGCGATGGAGTCCTTGAACATCAGGCCGGCGCCGCGCTTGCCTTCGGGGATTTTGCACCACGGGCCGCCGTCCACCAGTTCCGCGCCGTATTCTTCGCGGGCGAGCTGGTAGCCCCACTGCATGAATGCGCCCTCGGTGTATTTCATGATGTTGCCCTTGTGGACGAACGTCACGGATTTCTTCTTTTGTTCGATGGCGTATTCGATGGCCGCGCGCACGAGGCGCTGCGTGCCGGTCTTGGACACGGGCTTGATGCCGATGCCGACTGTCTCCGGGGTTTCGCCGAACCGGATTTTTTTGAAATCCTTTGGGAAGTTCGCCGTGAGAAATTTAATCACCTTGAGCGCTGCTTCCTTGCCGGCCTCGAAATCAATGCCT
>CAIXUZ010000076.1 GCA_903922735.1 uncultured Verrucomicrobia subdivision 3 bacterium | reverse complement strand
TTTCCAGCGCGGGCATCGGCATCATCTCCGGATTTTATCCCGCGTGGAAAGCTTCGCGGCTCGACCCGATTGAAGCGTTGCGCTACGAATAAGCCGTGGCCACTGAAATTCTTTCAACACACACGCCGGCGCTTTTCCAGAAAGCCATCCGCATTGCCGCCGAACGGTTGCGGGCGGGTGAAGTCGTGGCGCTGCCAACGGAAACGGTTTACGGTCTCGCCGCGAACGCGCTGAATGAAAAAGCCGTCGCCAGGATTTTCCAAATCAAAGGACGCCCGGCGCACAACCCCATCATCGTCCATGTAGCCAGCTGGGAAATGGCGCGGGATTGCGTGGCCCAATGGCCGGAGGCGGCGGAGAAATTATCAAAGTCGTTCTGGCCCGGACCGCTCTCACTGGTGCTGCCACGCGCGGAAAAAATCCCCGGCAACGTGACCGCCGGTGGCCCGACGGTCGGCGTGCGCTGGCCCAGCCATCCGTTCATGCAAGCCGTGATTCGCGAGTGCGGCTTCCCGCTGGCCGCGCCCAGCGCGAACCTGTCCAACCAGATTTCGCCGACGAATGCGGAGCACGTCCGCACGCAGCTCGCCGGAAAAATTTCTCTCATCGTGGATGGCGGGCAGTCGCAGGTGGGAATCGAATCCACCGTGATGGATTTGTCGGTTTCGCCGCCAAAGATTTTGCGCCCGGGGATGATTCACACTGAATCCATCTCCGCTGTGCTTGGTGCCCGGAATTGCGGATTGCGGACTGCGGATTGCGGATTGAATCCGGGAGACCAGACAACGCTGCGGAGTCCCGGCTTGTTGAACAAGCATTATGCCCCGAAGGCGAAACTGATTGTTTTAAGCTGGCACGACGAACCGGATTTGCAGTCACAAATCGGCAATCGGCAGTCGGCAATCGGCCATGTTCATGTCATCGCTCACACGAAAATCCCCGCCGGTTTCGAGGCCGGAAACGTGAGCGTGATTCCACGCGATGCGGTGGCTTTTGCGCGCGCGCTTTACGCGGAACTGCATCGATGTGATGCGGCAGGTGCGACGTTGATTGTGGTGGAAGCGCCGCCGGACCTGCCGGAATGGTCAGGCATCGCGGACCGGCTGCGACGAGCGGCTGCGTGACAACCTGTCTGGGGCAAGCCGGACTCAACCCGTCGCCATCGGGAGTTTTCTTGTCCTTGATTATAACAAGGGCTTGGGGGCTTGGGACTGAGGGCGAGGCGGTATAAAGAACATGGGGGACGCTTGATTTTTCTTGCTGACGCGCCCGGAGCTATGGGAAAGATCAATCATCTGCCGCATGGCTGGCTTGTTGGTGGAGTAGAGCATCGCCGTTTCTTCCGTGATCAAATCCGCCTCATAGGCTTTTTGCAGGGATTGTTCAAAGCTATGCCAGCCGGCGTGTCTGCCGCCCTCGATGATTTCGGAAAGCCGTCGGCTTTCGTTTTCTCCCAGCGCGATGGTTTCACGCGTCCGGAGGCTGTGTCCCATGACTTCCGTAACGAGCATTCGTCCGCCGGCCTTTTTGGGAATCAAACGCTGGCCGATGGTGAAGCGCAGGGAACCCGCCAGACGTTCGCGAATCTGGCTCTCCTCCTCCTTGCTAAACATGCCGAGGATGCGGTTGATGCTCTGGCTGGCGCTGATGGTGTGCAGCGTGCTGTAAATCATGTGGCCGGTTTCACTGGCGGTCAGGGCGATTTCCATGGTTTCGCGGTCACGGATTTCCCCCACCATGATGACCTTGGGCGCCTGGCGCATCGCGGAGCGCAGCCCTTCAGAAAAAGTAAAGAAGTCATTGCCTAGTTCACGCTGGCTGAAGGTGGCCTTGAGATCCGGATACAAGAATTCAATGGGATCCTCCAGCGTGACAATGTGAATTTTATTGTCGCGGTTGATTTCGTTCAGAAGGGCGGCCAGGGTGGTTGATTTGCCATTGCCTGAAGCGCCGGTGACAAAGGTGATGCCGTTTTTTTCCTTTACGACTTCGCGGAAAACCGGATCGAGACCGAGCGCCTCAATCGAGGGAACTAAAGGCTTGAGCAGCCGCAAAACAAGTGCGTATTTTTTCCTCTGGCGGTAAATGTTGACGCGGAACCGGCATTTATCCGGCAGGGTATAACTGCAATCACAGGAACCGAGTTGCTCCAAGTCCTTTAGCAGCTTGGGGCTGCCGTCAATGATGATGCGGGCAATGGCTTCAATCTGCTCAGCATCGCGGGGCGGGGCCGGCCACTCAACTTTCGGCGTTTCCAGTTCGCCGTGCACTTCCACCTGCGGCGGCTTGCCGGGAACGAACAGCAAATCCGAAATATCCTCATGACTTTGAACCATGATCGCCAGCAAAGAATTCAGTTGATCGGGATGAAAGTTGTCCATGGTCCATTCCTTCTACCGCTTAATCCTGGATTATCAAGCGCTTTTTTTGCGAAACAACTCCTGCGGGTCAATGACATTCATGGCTGATAGGTCAAGCCCTGCGGACGGGTTGCGGTCGCGGGCAACGGCGAGTTGCTGGGCAATCTGTTTGACGGCACCGGTGGCGTAATATTTCACCACGCCCACGCCGGATTGGGATTTGAAGATGACGACGAGCAGGCAATGTTCATCTACATTAATGACGAACAGGCTGAACTTCTCGCCCTGCTGGTAGATGGAGTCGAAATTCTTTTCATTCACCAGTCCGGCGATGGTTTGGTTGGCCATGAACGCCCCGGATGCCAGCGCGCCGATGGTGGTGAAATCAAGGTTCTCCGCATCACCGTGGTGGGCTAGCAGAAAGCCGCCTTTGTCAATCACCAGAACGGCAATGGCGTCGGACTGAGCCACAAACGTGGCCAGCACGGCGTCGAGTTGTCGGACGTCTTCCTCGATGAGTTGCGGCAAGGTGGCCATGTCATGCGGCGGGCGGGACGGTTTGATTGATGTATTTCTGAAGCAGCAGACGGGTGATCATGTTCAAGGTCTCGAACACGCCCTCACACTTGTGCGCCGTGGACTGGAACGAAGGCACCTGCACCTCGCGGTTATTGAGGAGGTAATCCAGATATTCCACCGGCGCGGCGTTCGGCAAATCGCGCTTGTTGTATTGGAGCACATACGGAATATCCGCCAGATTCATCTTCAGGGAATTCAAATTATCCACGAGGTTCTGAAAGCTTTCCACGTTCTCCGGCATCTTTTCGTATTGCGAATCGGCGACAAACACAATGCCGTCCACGCCGCGCAACACCAGTTGCCGCGTGGTGTTGTAAATCACCTGGCCCGGCACCGTGTAGAGCTGGAACTTCGTTTTGAATCCCTTGATCGTCATCGCCTCGATGGGCAGGAAATCAAAAAACAGCGTGCGGTCCGAGCTCGTCGCCAGCGAGACGAGCTTGCCCTTGTTGCCTGCCGCCGTCTGGACGTGATCGTGAACTTGCACGAGGTTGGTTGTCTTGCCGCCCATCGCCGGGCCGTAATACACGATTTTGACCTGCAACTCCTTGGTCGCTTGATTGATGATGGCCATAATTTATTGGTTATTTTTTCCGGTTCAATTCCGCCGCCAGCGCCGCCAGCTGGGCGGTGGGCAAGCCTTCACCCGCCCGCCCGAACGCCGCAAAATAAACCGCGTTCACCCGGAAAATTTTCCACGGCACGTTGCCGACCGTGAAATTCACATTGTTCAGCGCGCCCATCCGCAGTTCGCGCGTCGCCTGGTTCAGCCGCTCAAAGATCTGCGGGATGAACGCCGCCAGCGTGTCCGCAGTGAATTCCACCGGCACCTGGCTCGCCACGCGCAGCCCGTCCGGCAACGTGACGAGCACGCCCGCAATGCCCGGCAAAGCCATCGCCCGCTGCACCACCTCCGCTGGCGCAGCCTTGCGATGGGTGAAGTCCGTTTGCGGCGTGGCTGGCCGTGAAACCTCATTGGATTCGGTTTTCGGCGTCTCGCCCTCGTCGCCCCAAACGTAAAAATTCGTCTCCGCCGGTTTTCTTTCGACTGGCCGGGGGGCGCTCGCCGGCGGTTCCGGCGCGGCTTGCGGAAACCCGAAGAACAACGTGGGGATGTCCGCCGAGACCTTCACCGTCTTTCTGGCCGACATCCGGTTTTTTTGCGCGGCAAAAAACATCGGTGCAATCACCTTCAGCGGCAAATCCAGCTCCAACCCGTCGTTGGCGGACATTGTGGAACTCGGCTTGGCCAGAATGCGCAGTTGTTTCCACGACATCGTTACGCGGCCACGTTTCAAACCCGCTTCCACCAGCGCACCCGCCAGTGGCACGCTGACATTGGCCAGCGCGGAACGGGAAATTTCATCCTTCAATTCCTCCGGCCAGTTCTCCGCCAAATCCCAGAGCGCAGCAAAAATCGTGGGCAGCGCAGGTTCCGGTGTTGCTGCCACGGGCGCAGGTGCGGGAACGGGCGCAGCGGAAACCACCGGCTTTGGCGGCACCGGTTGCGGTGGAGCCACGGGCGGCACCGGACGAACCGGCTGCGCCGGCGGGGGCGGCGTGACGGGGCGTTGCAAACTGGGCGGCGGGGCGAACGCAATCGGCGCTTTTGGCGCCGGCATTTCGACGGATACAGCCGGCCGGTCCACGCGTGGGCCCGGCGGCGGTGGCGGGGTGGCGGGCTTGAGCGGCTGGGTGGTGAAGGTCACGCCACGACCATGCTGGCCAAACGGCCCGGCAATTTCTTCGGCCACTTCGATTTTTTGAGCCGGATGTCGCGAAAGCAGGGCGGGATTCAGGCGTGGAAGAATTTCGTTTAGCGGCAGGCTGACAGGGCGGTTGTCATGCTCGCCGCCGGAATTGGCGAAAATGTTGGGCGCCAGCTGGCGCAGTTCGCCGAAGGAAATCTTTACGGCCCCGAACGAAAGCTGGCTCATCATGATTTCAATGGGCAGGCAAATGGTCATTCCCGCTGCGGGCACGGCCATCAGCTTTGCCCGCAGATCGATCGGCAGTCCGGCGATGATGGGTGCGAGCGGCAGTTCGATTTCGTCGGGATTGGCCGCCCGGGATGGCGTGGCAACCTGAACCGGAGCGGGGGCGGGAACGGAAGGCCCTGCGGACGCTGGCGCTGTAACCGGGCGCGGCGGCGGCAGCTCTTCACGATCGTCAAGCCGATGCAACAGCCCGCGTAGCAGGCTGGCAAATTTGGTTCTTACCGGGTTGGCCATGTTGTGAGTTGATTCTGGCGTGCCCCGTTGGCGACGCAAAGGAATTTTAGCAAAAATCGCGCCACCTTCATTCTGGCATAAAAAATGCCGGAACTGTCCCGCCGTGGGACGGCAAAAGGCGGATTTGTCTCATTTGCGTCAAAGAAACCTTCGGTTTAGCGGGAACGCGGATTGCTATGAGGATCTGATATGCAATGTTTCCGCTTGAATTTAAGTGCTATTGCGGTTAGCGATTAACTGGCAACGCCAATGGACAAACGTCAAAAAATTCTAATTCTGGACGATGATGCAGACTGGTTGACGCTTTGCCGCGAGCTGTTGGAGGAATTGCCCACCAGCCCGGAAATCCTTACCGCTAATAACGCCAAGCGGGCGCTGGCACTCATCGAGACCGAGCCGGTGCGCTTATTGATCTGTGATTTGAAGATGCCCCGGATTGATGGTTTGCAGATGCTGGCCATCGTTCGCCGCCGTTTTCCCGAGCTTCGCACCGTTGTCTTGAGCGGACTGGAGGATGAAGAATACCGTTCCCGCGCCTACGCGCTTGGCGTGGATCTGTTCTGGCTCAAAACGGAGATGCAGCGCAATTCCAAATTGTTTTCGGAATGTCTCGAGTCTCTGCTCGGTCGCCAAAGCGAACCCGGCTTCCGCGGCATCCAGAGCAAAAGCCTGATGGACATCATCCAGATGGAATGCCTTTCCCGTAGCAGCACCGTGCTGCGCATCACCCGCGGCCCGCTGATCGCGAAATTATGGATTCAAGACGGCGAATTGATTGATGCCGAAGCGGAAGGCGCGCGCGGGGAAGCGGCCTTTCTGCGCATTGTCGCCTGGAAATCCGGCACGTTTGAAAATCTGCCCGCCGAACCGGACCGCGAGCGCACCATTCAAAAACCCGTCAACGCCCTGCTGCTCGAATCCGCCCAGTCGCTCGATGAGGCAACCAATCCGGTGGAGCCTGATTCCATTGAGAGCGCCAGCCACCGCAAGCACATCCGGCTGCTGTCGCAACTCACGCGTGAAGGCGCGGATTTTGTTCTCGCCGTGCCGCCCGCCGGCCAGGGTGAACCCGAATCCATTGGCACGCAGAGCGTGGAGGCCATCGCCCGCTGGACGCGGCGCGCTGAAGAAATTGCCCGCCGCCTCGGCGAGCGCCTGGGGGCCGGACCGCTCTCCCACGTCGCCGGCCAGGATTTGGAACGTCAAGTGCTGATGATTCCGCACGGCGACAAGGCATTTCTCGTCGGCTGGCCCACGGAAGCCACCGGGAACCTGACCGAAAAAAGCCGCAAACTCGTTGCCTCATGGGATTCCTGAAAAAAATATCCGGCCTGTTCCGCCGCCGCCGCGCCGAGGTGCAGCAGTTGCCCACCGGCACCGTCACGGTGGATCGCCAGGGCCATATCGTCACCTCGACCGTGTCCTCGGCTTATCCGAACAGCTTGCTGCAAGCCATCGGGCGCGATGTGCTGGAACTGTTCCGCGAAGCCCGCGCGGCGGAGATGCCGCTCGCGGAAGTCAGCCTGCATTTCGGCAGCCTGCGCATCACGGCCCGCGAGCTGCGCGGCGGGGCGATCGTTTTCCTGTTCCCGCAAACCGCGTTGCTCCCCACTCCAACCATTCCACACTTATGACGTCCAAAGACATCAACCAGCTCGTCACGCAAATCGAGACCCACATCGAGTGCTGGAAGCAGTTCAACCATTTCATCTCCATCGCCCGCGCTAAAAAATTCACTGCGGCGGACGAAAATCATTTCCTCGAGATCAAAAGCATCATTGTGCAGGAGCTGGAGCTGATTTACGCCGTCATCGAGGTCGGCTCGCCCACGCGCGAGGAAGTCCACAACCTCATCGGCAATGCCCCGTCGCTGCGGCTCTTGAGCGAGGCCGGCGAAGGTGCCCTGCGCGGCCTGGAAACCCAGTGGCACAAGATATACATCAGCTGGCACGCCATCCTCGGCCAATTGAAGGTCAAACAACTCTCGGCGGAAAATAAAGCCTTTTGGGGCGGCAAAAAATAATTTCCCCACCGCGAACCGCGAAAAATACCTGACCCAAAACATTTTCCGTTCGCGGGTTGGGCGTATTCCGTGGTTTTCAGAAAAACTGTAGCGGTGTTGGGTTGGCGGCGTGTTCTCCCTCCCCAGGAACCTCAAGATCGCCTCTTTGATTACCAGCGGCTTGCGCAGCTTGAGGTTGCAGGGGTTCAAAGCGCGAACTTTGGTTGGGAGAATTCTCACCCCGGCCCTGCTGGGAAACTGACGACGGCCGCCACCTTAATAATTCGTTGGTTAATCGGGCGGTTTGCCGCTTTCGTCAAGCCGGGAAACGGGAAACGCAACTCCCTCTCCCGGCGGGAGCAAGGGATCGAGAACACATCACCAGCCCGATGCGGTCACAGTTTTAATTAAATCGCTCTAGGCCTGCGATTTTCTGGCCGATCTGGTTTCATGGAATTCAAGCTGTGCTGGACGCAACCGCTTGTCCAGCATGTTTTCCACGGGAATATGACCAAAGAACGGCTTCTTTCCAGCAAAGGCGGTAACAAAGGCTGCCAACGCATTGTGATGGCAGCTTTGAGAAAGTTGGGGTCAAGGAATCCGCCTGGCTTTGTTGGCTGGACTTTTTATTGAACCCATGGAAACTCGACCCAGCCCATTACTAATCTGCCTATGAAAAACGGTTTCATCTTTTCGCTCCTGCTGGCGGTGTGTGCGGCGGGCGGCGGCTACTGGTTTGGCCGGCAGCTCGCGCCAGCCAAAACTGCCACCGCCGAAAGCGCCGTTGCCTCGGATGTGTCCGGCAAGGCGGGTTCGACCAAACTACCGCCGGTGCGCGTCAAGCCCGCCGCTTCGGCAGAAAAGACCGAAAAGCCGTCCGCCAAGCTGTCGCTGGCTGACTTGGAGGCGAAGATTCTGGAGTTGAGCAAGAGCGGACGCATGAGCTTTGGCTTCGGTTTGCAAAAGGAACAGCAGGAGTTTTTCAAGCAACTGATGGACGTGGAGGTGGCGGACATCCCCGAATTGCTCCGGTTTACGGACAAGAACCTGCCGCAGCAGATGCGCTGGGTGGTGCGCTATTCGCTGCTCGCCCGCTGGGCGGAGGCGGATGTCTCGGCGGCGATGGCCTATGCCAATGCGATGACGAGCCGGCAGGAGCGGGAGCAGGCCATCGGCATTGTGGTGGGCGCGTGGGCCGGCAAGGATGCCAAGGCCGCCGCTGAATGGGCCAAACAGCTTCCGAAAGGCCAGCTCCGCGATCAGGTCATGAACAGTGTCGTGAGCGCGATGGCGGCGACGGATCCGGCGGCGGCGCTGGAGCTGGCAAAAAGTTTGGGCCTGAACAGTTCGCGCCGGTTCGGCATGGGTTTTGCCTGGCAGATTTTCCAGCCGTGGGCGGCTCGGGATCCGCAGGCGGCGGCGGCGAAGGCGGGCGAGCTGACTTCGGCCCAGCAGCGTTCGCAGGCGTATCAAGCCATCGCCTCTTCCTGGGCGCAAACTGACCCGACGGCGGCGGCGACTTGGGCCAATTCCCTGGCGAACGGAAACGACAAGCGCAATGCCCTCAACAACATCATTTCTCAATGGGTGCAGAATGACGTGCAAGGCGCGCTGGCCTACGCGAAACAACTGCCGGAAGGCCAGGCCAGACAGCAGGCATTGAGCACGGTCACCCAGCAATGGGCGCAGCAGGACCCGAAGGCCGCGATGGATTATGCGAACACGTTGCCGGCCGGCAAGAAGCGGACGGAACTGCTCGGCAATGTCATCAATGGCTGGGTTCAAACCGATGCCGAGGCGGCGATCAAATTTGCGCAGGATTTGCCGCCCGGCGCGGAGCGCAACAAGATCGTGCAGAACACCGTCAATTCGCTGGCGTGGCAGGATCCGTCGGCGGCCGTGAAACTGGCCGCCCTGCTGCCGTCAGGTCAGGCGCAGAACAATGTCATCAGTTCAATCGCCAGCGGTCTTGCCCAAAATGACCCGGTGGCGGCGATGGACTGGATCAAGACGCTGCCCGAAGGCAACGCCAAGCGGAATGCGCTCCAAAGCATGAGCTGGCAGCTCGCGCAAAACGACCCGCAATCCGCCGCCGACCTGGCCGCCTCGCTGCCCGCCGGCCAGGCGCGGGAAAGTTTCATCAGCAACCTCGCGAATCAATGGGCGCAGTCGGATTCGCCCGCCGCATTGGCGTGGGCGCAGGGCTTGCCGGATGGCGAAGCCAGACAGAATGCGCTGAACACGATCTGTCAGCAATGGGCGCAGAATGACCCGCAAGCCGCGGTGAAATACGCCCAGACCATGCCCGCCGGCAGCCAGCAAAACACCTTCCTGCAAAACGCCGCGCAGCAATGGGCGCAAAGCGACCCCGCGGCCGCCGGCACCTGGTTTCAATCACTGTCCGAAGGCGAAGGAAAAAACTCCTTCATGCAGGGCATGATTTCCGGCCTGGCCCAAAATGACCCGCAGTCCGCCGCCACGCTGGTGGCCGGCTTGCCCGCCGGTGACGCGCAGAATAAGGCGGCCATCACGGTGATCAGCCAGTGGACACAAAACGATCCGCAGGCGGCGGCGGATTGGGCCTCAGGTTTTTCCGGCAGCACGCGCAGTCAGGCCCTCAATTCCGTGATCCAAAACTGGGCGCAGAACGATCCCGCCGCCGCCGGCCAATGGCTCGCCGCGCTGCCCGAAGACACCGCCAAACAAAGCGCCGTGCAAAGTTACGTCAACAATCTCTCGTGGCAGTATCCGGAATATGCCGCCCCGTTTGCCAATTCCTTGACCGACGCCAACCAGCGCAACAGTGCCATCCAAAACGTCGGGCGCAGCTGGCTTCGCACCGACCCGACCGCCGCCACCAAATGGTTGAACGGCACCGCCCTGCCGGAAAACCAGAAGCAGAATCTGCTGAACAGCGTCAAAACCAATTGAGCAGTAATTGCTGGAATTTGGCCGGCGCCCTGCCGGCCATGCGGTGATGTCCTGATTTCGGAGCGCGGGTCTGTGACCCGCAGCAATGTCCCAACCTTTCAAGACGCTTCCATTTTATCCGAAATCGTTCTGACGGGCGAACCCGCTGCGGGTTACAGACCCGCGCTCCGTTTTCAAATTAGGACACTGCCGCCGTGCTTTTCCATCGCCCGCCGTTTGTCCGGCTGCTATGCTGCCCGGCCGAATTAAATGTCCGCCGATCCAAAAAAACTGTCCGCGCAACTGAAAGCCGCCGCCGGGATTCTCGAGCAGGCGGCGGCGAACCGCGCGTTGCTCGCCGAATTGTCGGTCGAGGAGCGCACGCGCCTGCTCAAGGCTGCCGGCGACATCTATTGCCCGGACGTGGCCCAGCGGCGTCGCCTCGTGAAAGCCGGCATCAAGCAGCGCAAGGTTGAGAAGCAGCAAAAGGACGATGCCAAGCTCCATCAGACCGGCATCCGCAAGCTGCGCCGCGAAAAAGTTTTCACCACGCCGAATGTTTTCCCGCCGCAAAATTTCATCCAGGAGGAAGTGAAGGAAAATCCCGATTTCCGCGAAGTCGTCGAGCCGCAAAACTGCTACATTTGCAAACAGGATTACTCGCAGATCCATC
Source organism: uncultured Verrucomicrobia subdivision 3 bacterium (assembly GCA_903922735.1). Taxonomy (GTDB): domain Bacteria; phylum Verrucomicrobiota; class Verrucomicrobiia; order Limisphaerales; family UBA11358; genus UBA11358. The sequence goes on along the minus strand of CAIXUZ010000076.1, from coordinate 99,839 downwards.
ACTTCTACGACCAGCTTTGTCCCAAGTGCGCGGAGCTGAATTTTTTGAAGCGCACTGAATCCGCCGATTTGCGCGGGCGCGTGGCGCTGCTCACCGGCGGACGCGTGAAGATCGGTTATCAGGCCGGCATCAAGCTGCTCCGCGCCGGCGCGCAGCTGATCGTCTGCACCCGTTTCCCGCGCGACTCGGCAATGCGTTACGCGGCGGAACCGGATTTCAAGGACTGGGGCCATCGGCTGGAGATTTTCGGACTCGATCTGCGGCATACGCCAAGCGTGGAGGCGTTTTGCAAACATCTGCTTTCGACGCGTTCGCGGCTGGACTTCATCATCAACAACGCCTGCCAAACCGTGCGGCGTCCGCCGGATTTTTATCAGCACATGATGGAGCGCGAGAACGGATCGTTGCACGACTTGCCGCCGGAAGTTGCAAAATTGGTCGGCGCTTACGAAGGCTTGCGTGGTTATCATCTGCTGCCGGAAGGCGGAACGGCTCGCGAGGACGCTCGCCCCACCGGCGCAGCGTCTTCGATTGGTGGGGCGAGCGTCCCCGCGAGCCGCGCAGGTCAGGTGCAGGATATATCAAAACTGGCCGGCCTCACGCACGCGGCGGAACTGTCGCAGGTGCCACTGTTGCCGGATGAACTTGCGGCGCAGCAGGCCTTATTCCCGACCGGCCAGCTCGACCAGGATTTGCAGCAGGTGGACCTGCGCGAACACAATTCCTGGCGCATGCTCATGCACGAGGTTCCCGCCGTGGAACTGCTCGAGGTGCAGCTCGTCAACGCCATCGCGCCGTTCATCCTCAACGCGCGGCTCAAGCCGCTCATGCTCCGCGCGCCGGAGCGCGACAAACACATCGTCAATGTCTCGGCGGTGGAGGGGCAGTTTTACCGGAAGTTCAAGACCACGCGGCATCCGCACACGAACATGGCCAAGGCCGCGCTCAACATGATGACGCGCACCGCCGCCGCCGATTATCACGCCGACGGCATCCACATGAACGCCGTGGACACCGGCTGGGTGACGGACGAGGACCCCGCGCACATCGCCGAGCGCAAGGTGGCGGAGCATCGCTTCCATCCGCCGCTGGACATCGTGGACGGCGCGGCGCGCATCGTGGACCCGATCATTGCCGGCATCAACACCGGCACGCACCTCTGGGGAAAATTTCTGAAGGATTACCGTGAGACGGATTGGTGAGGCGTGCCGCCTCTGCCAATTATTCAAAAGAAATTATTCGTGGCCGCCATTCTGTCGCAATAATTCCACAACTGCCGTTTGCTTCTTTAGCATCGCACCACTTAATGGCGTCATCCCATTATTACCCTTTGCATTAACATCGGCTTTGTTGGCGATGAGTAATTTCAAAATTTTATCGTTTCCCGAAACCGCAGCCAGGAATAATGCGGACACTCCGTTTTTATCCGTTTCATTAACATTAGCTTTGTTGGCAAGAAGCAATTCAGCAGCGGCGTAATTTCCTGACGAAGCTGCCAAGTGCAAAGGTGTCATGCCATCGCTGGCCTTAATGTTGACATCGAGCTTGTGAGCCAGCAGCGCCACCACGGCGTCTTTTGTGTCCCCCAAAACGGCAAAATGCATGGCCGAACGCCCTTCGTTGTCTCTAACGTTGATGTCCGCGTTATGGGCAAGGAGTAATTCTACGGTTTCTTTATTTCCTCGGGACGATGCATTAAACAACGGAGTCCTGCCGTTGTTGTCTTTGGCATTAATTTCGGCGTTGTTGTCTAGGAGCATCAACACGACCTCCTTGGCATTTTTTAAAGCTGCAAAATGAAGTGGTGTTATTTCTCCGTCCGCCTTGGCATTAACATCGGCCTTGTTGGCGATTAACAATGCCACCACATCTTTGTTGCCTTTGTAAGCAGCGTAATGCAACGGCGTCGCTTCTTTGGCGTCTTTACTGGAAACGAGACTTGGGTTTTCTTTTAGCAGAATCGTTATTTTTGTTACGTCACCAGCCTTGGCTGCATCATGAATCTCGCCGGAGAAGGCGAGGCAACTCCAGGCCAGAGTGACCAGTGTGATAATAGAGTACCGGAAAGTTGCGGAGCGAAATTGCTTGTTCACGTCCTCGACTTTGCTCCCGTCCAAACCGTTTATCAAGCCAAAGGCATGGGCATCAAGCCGCTTCAATCCTTCCCCGCGAGGGGCGCGTCGGGGAAGAGGAAGCGGGCGAAGCCGTAGTCCACGATGCCTTCCTGCGGCAGAAACCGTTCGGGGATGGTGTAGAGCGTGTGGCGCGCATCCGCCCCCGCGCGGGCGGCGGCGGCCCCGCTCTCGGCCAGCACGCGCAGATGTTTGCCGATGCCGTCCACGTCGCGCCCGAATTTCGCGGCGAGTTGCGTGGCGTGGATGCTAGCGCCGCCGGCCATCATCCGCACCGCCTCCCAGCGGATGTCGTTGGCCAGCGCCGCGAGCACGGTGACGGGATCCAAGCCAAGGTCTTTGAATTCGTTCATACACCCAATAAATGGCTCAATCCGATGCGGCACGCAAGGGAAACGCACGACAACTTAGGCGGCTATCTCAGCGTCGTCATTAATGCGCACGACAACTTTAGCGGGAAGTTTGAAAACAGCTAAATAACGCACGACAAAATAGTAGGATGTATGTTGTGCGACTAAAGAACGCACGACAACCTATTCGGCAGGTTGTCATGTAGATAAAGGATGCACGACAACTTTGGCGGGCGTTTGCGGTCGGCTTAAGGGGTTTTATGCGGTTTTCCAAAGAATTTTGCCATGCGCTGGCCTACTGCGTCTTCAACCATTCCGTCAGCATCGGGCTGGCCGGAATCCAGTTCAGCTCCCAACTTCTAGCGACCGCAGTTTTGCAGCAGTTGGTCAAGGCGTTTGGGCGATACGGGAACTGCCGTGCCCAGTTCCTGCGCGAACAGGGAGACTTTGAATTCTTCAACCAGCCAATGAAATTCTTCCAGTTGCCGCTGCGCCGCGGGTTCTTTGGGAGGGTTGGCCTCCAGCTTTTGCCGCACGGCCAGATAGGGCGCGAGCTGTTGGGCGCGTTCCTTATCCTTTGCCGGATTCAACTTCGCCCGTTCCATGCGCGTGGCGAGCGCCTTCAGATAACGGGGAATGTGCGTGAGCTGCTCAAAGGGAATCACCGTCAGAAAGTTTCGCGGCAACAGCGCTTCCAGTTCCTCCGCCCAAATATTCGCCGGCTTGCGGGCATCTTTCGTGGCGAGGTTCAACTGGCTCAAATCGGAAAGCGTTTTGGGCTTCAGGGTCGGCAATACGGGCGCTGGCCCGCAGCGCTGCTGGATTTCTTTGCGGGCGCGGAGAATCACGCCGATCTGGTCGACCAGTCTGGGCGCGAGGCCGGGGATTTGCAGCCGCGTCTGCTGCACGGCGGCTTGGAAATTCTCTTCATTCAACGCTGGAAAAACCTCGCCCGGTAAAATATGGCGCTTCAGGTTTTCAAACGCCGTTTCCTGCAGTTCGTCCAGCGGACAGAGATTCGCCGCGAGGGCATCGAAGCCGGTCAACGCCCTTAGATCCCGGTGCATCCACGCGAAATCCTTGGCCAGCGCCAGCTCGATGAGCTTATGGATGCCGCTAAGACTGGCGCGCCGCGCCAGTTCTTCGCTGCGAAAGAGCCGGAGGCTTACGCTGTCACCGCCGCAAAATTCGCCGGGAGCGCCGGCATCCTGCCGGCGGGTTGCGGTAGTTTCGATTCGCCGGCTGGAAGCCAGCGTTCCAGGTAAACCGTTTTTCTCAAGCGCCAGCCCCGGCCACGCATAAGTTGGCACCGGGCCGGTTTCGCTGACGGTGATGCGCGCAGGCAGCGTCCCGAAATTCCACGTCGTGATGCCGGTGCGTTCCCATTGCTGCGCCATGCGTATCCACGCGGAGTCGTCGGGCGCGGGCCTGGCTTTCACTTGCTCCAACTTTTGCCGGAGTGCGGCAAGATCGCGGCTCGTGCCGATGGTCTTCTGGTCGTTGCCAACCACTTCAATCCGCGGGCGTAAGTGTGCCGGTATGGCATCGGTCGGCCACGCATTCAGCGGAATTTCGATGCCGTAGCGCCGGCGGATGAACCGCGCCAGGTCTGCCTGCAACGATTCGCCGGTCGCTTGGAGTTCGCTGACAATCTCCGCGACCTTGGGTGGGAATGGTTGCAACTCGCGCCGGATGCTTTTGGGCAAGGCGCGCAAGAGTTCATTTACCAGGCCTTCGCGCAAGCCGGGCACGGCCCATTCCACGCCCGACTGCGAAACGGTTTGAGCGAGCCCAAAGCCGAGCTTCACCGTCGCCCCGTCGTTTTCTTCCCCCGGTGAATAAGCGTAAGCCACGGCCACCGGCTGGCCGCCCAGCGGCACGGCATCGGGAAATGCTTCGCTGTCAAAATCCAACGCGGTGCCGCCGGTCAAATCGGCTTCCGTCGCGCAGAGAAAGTCCGGCCCGCCGCTATCGCGAATGAGCCGGTTCAACTCGTGAACCGATGAGACGTTCTGAATACGCTGCGCATAAAACTCGAACAGCTTTTCATCCAGATTGCCGAGGCGGTGGTTGCGGACGCGCGTCTGCCAGTTCTCGATCTTCTCCCGGATCTTCCGGTTGTGTTCGAGGAACGAATACTGCGGTGGCAATGGCTGCGGTTTGTCCGCCGAACGCAAAATCCGCGTGTCGTCATCGTCGCCTTCATCGTTGGTTTGCTTTCGCCGGGTCGGCAGCAAGTCGTCTTCAACGAGCGCGGCGCGAAGGAAAATCTCCGTGGCTTCGGCGGGATTGATGTTGCCGTGCGAGACTTTGACCTTTCGCACTTCCATGCCGTAAAGCGTGGTGCGTTCCTCGACCAGCACATTGCCCGCCGCCACGCTCCAGTGCGGATTCTGATGCGTCGTTTTGCAGAGATGCGGCGCGAGTTGGACGATCCACAACGGATCAATGCCTGCCACCGTGCGTGCAAACAGCTGCGAGGTCTCGACGATTTCACCCGCCACAATCCACGGCGGTTGTGGTGTGGCCGCCGGCTTCGGCGGCGGTCCATGCACTTTGCGGGCGGCGGGTTTGGGCTGCCGCTCGTTGCGATCGTAAAGCGCCGAGCCGGGGAACAGGGCCAGCTGACGATTGCCGGTGCCTTGATATTGGTTGCGCTCCTTGCGCTGCGCCACGTGGCCGAGCAAGCCCGTCAGAATCGAGCGGTGAATCGCGGCGTAATCGGCATTGCTCTCGTTCAGCTTGAAACGCCCCAGGTCCTCCAGTGCGCCGTGTAGTTGCGCGTGCAAGTCCTGCCATTCGCGCATGCGCAGGTAGGAGAGAAAATTCGCTTTGCAGAATTTCCGGCGCTGGCCTTGCGTGCGGAGGCGCTCCCACTGGTCGTGCACGGCGTCCCAGATTTTCAGCAGCGCGAGAAAATCCGACTGCGGATCGGTGAAACGTTTGTGCGCGGCGGCCGCGGCATCTTTCTTGTCGAGTGGCCGCTCGCGCGGATCTTGGATGCTCAGGCCGGCGGCGATGATGAGCAGTTCGCGCGTGGCGTGTTCATGCTGCGATTGCAGCAGCATCCGGCCGAGCGTCGGGTCAATCGGCAGCCGCGAAAGATCGTGGCCGAGCTGCGTGAGTTCGCGCTGCTCGTCGAGCGCGCCGAGTTCCTGCAGCAGCTTGTAGCCGCCATCAATCGCCGAGGGCGGTGGCGGATTCACGAAGGGAAACGTCTCGATGTCGCCGAGCCGATACGCCTTCATGCGCAGGATGACTTCGGCGAGGTTCGCACGCTGGATTTCCGGCTGCGTGTATTGCGGGCGCTCCGCGAAATCCTCCTCGGAATACAGCCGGATGCACACGCCGTCCTGCACGCGACCGCTGCGGCCTTTGCGCTGGTTGGCGCTGCTCTGGGAGATCGGTTCCACGGGCAAACGTTTGGTGCGCGTGCGTGGATTGTAGCGGCTGATGCGGGCGAGACCGGAGTCTATGACGTAGCGGATGCCGGGAATCGTGAGCGAGGTTTCCGCGATGTTCGTGGCGACCACAATTTTCCGGCGTGGCGATTCGGCAAAAACCCTTTGCTGATCGGCCGCACTCAACAAACCGAAAAGCGGAATGATTTCCGCCTCGCGCCCGAACCGGCCTTCCAGCAAATCGCACGTCTCGCGGATGTCGCGTTCGCCGGGCATGAAAATCAGAATGTCGCCGTTGCCCGGTTCGCAGAGCGCGGTTTCGGCGGCGCGCACGGCGGCGTCCACGTAGGTGATGTCGCCGCGCTCTTCGGAGTCCGCGTCGAACGGCGTGTAAATCACTTCCACCGGATAGACCCGGCCGGAAACTTCGATGATCGGGGCGTCGTTGAAGGCTTTGGAAAACGTCTGTGTATCAATCGTTGCCGAGGTGATGATGAGCTTGAGATCGCTGCGCTTGGCGAGCAGCGTCTTCAGGTAGCCCAGCAGAAAATCAATGTTCAGGCTGCGTTCATGCGCTTCATCAATGATGATGCAGTTGTATTCCGAGAGCAGCGGGTCGCCCTGCGTTTCCGCGAGCAGGATGCCGTCGGTCATCAGCTTGATGTGCGTCTGCGCGCCGCTGCGGTCGTCGAAGCGGATGGTGCAGCCGACTTCCCGACCCCAGTTCACATTGAGCTCTTCCGCGATGCGTCGCGAAATGGAAACTGCGGCGACGCGACGCGGCTGGGTGCAACCGATCTTCGCCTCGATGCCCAGGCCGGCTTCCAGGCACATCTTGGGAATCTGCGTGGTTTTGCCGGAACCGGTTTCGCCCGCAATGACGACGACTTGATGCGCGCGGATGGCGGCGACGATATCGTCTTTCCGCGCCGTGATCGGCAATTCGGGTGGATAGCTGATCGAGGGCACCCGCCGCCGCCGCTCTTCGCATAATGCCACCGATGCGCGCACCTGCATTAGCAGCCGGTCCAAAACCGCATCGTGCCGCTGCGGATGAAGCTGGTCGCGCAAAAGCCGGACCATCCGGCCCCCGAGCCGCACCCAGTCGGGCAGCATGGCTTGGGGCAGAAGTCGTCGGATTTCTTCAACGCGGGTATCCTTCATTTCGGAGCCGCCAAGTGTAACCAACTCAAGCCGGCACGCCAATCCTCTTGGCGAACGCGGATAAAATGACCCAAGGCTCCGAACGACGAACTGTCTGCAAAGATATATGTGAAGCGATTCTTGCACTTTTTCCCCGGGCCAATCAAAATCTCCAGCTTGCAAACACCCGCCAATAAAAAATACCCGCCCAAGACATGGTGTTCACGGGACAGGGTGTCAGCGCCACCAAACCGGGCGCCAAAATTTGTCTTATGCAGAACCGAAGCGTAATCATTATGAAACTTCTTTTCATCGCCCTCACGCTGTTGCAGATCGCACCCTTTGCCGCGCCGGCGGACGGTCAGTCGCCCGCACCGCTCATTGTGCCGGATGCCGACCGGCTGCAACTCGACGGCATCGGGCTGTATGCGGCGGGATATCAGTATCGCGGTCAGGCCGAGCAACGATTTCCCAGTGGTTGGAGCGGTGGCTTCGAGGACCGCACGGGAGTGGCTCTGCAGCCGGCCGGTGAGCAAAACGGGCAGGCGGCGTTTCTGATGCATCCGCCCTGGCGTGGCGGAACCGGCGTGGCGTTTCAGGAGTTTTGTTTCCGTTTGCCGGCCGCCGACATCGTCAAGCGCATCCGACTCGTTGGCCTGACGGCGATGCGTAGCGACGCTCTGGCCGGCCCGGGCGAGAAACCTAAATCCGATGGTGCCACCTTTCGCATCCTGGCAAATGGCCGGACGTTGCTGGATGAAAACCGCGCTGATGCGAAATGGAAGTCGTTTGCCTTTGATCTCACCGCTCTGGCGGGTCAAACCGTCACGCTGCGGTTTGAAACCGACCCCGGACCGCGCAATAGTGCTTCATTTGATTTTGCCCTGTGGGGCGGGCGCGAGCTGTTGCTGGAAGGTTACACCCCCAAACCACCGCCACCCGCCACCCTGCCGCCACCTATGGATCTCCAACGTCTCTATCCGATGCAAAATGGAGAAGTCGCGCCGCCCTCCGGATACGCCGGCAAGCTGACGACCGAAGTCAGAGGCGATAAGGCAACGCTGACCTACAGCGGTGCCGATGGAATGCTGCAATACGAATTGACCCGACCTATTACTGCTGATGACCCGCCGCTCGGCCGCTGGCAGTTGCGGGCAATCCCGCATGGAGAATTTGTTCCCCAAATCGTCCCCTTGGCAAATGACGCGCGGTTGGAATGGCGCACGGCGTCGAAATTCAAGGCCAGCCGTTTGGAGTCAGCGCCGGACGGGGTCACCTGTATTTCGACCTATGAGGTGGACGGGCATCCGGCGACGCTCCGCTGCACGGCAAAATTGAGCGGGAAAAGTCTGGTGCTGGAGTTGAACTGCGACGCGCCGCAAATAACTGCGATCAACGCGGGCGGCTGGGGGCCGGTGCTGCACCGGCGGTCGGTGCCGGTGCCTTACTACACGGGCCAGGTGTATTATTTCAAAGCGGAAAACCTGTTCGTCAGCGCGTTTCTCGATTGGACAAAATCATCGGCCTCCACTCACCAAAACACCATTGCCACCTATGGCGCCCGCACGGACGGAACCCGGGTGTCTTTGCATGAGCGCGTGGTGTTTGCCGCCGGCTGGAACCTCGCGGAAACCCTCCCCAACCTCCCGAATCCGCCCTCGCCGTATCGGGAACATCTGGCGGACAAGATCGTTTTGGACATTTGGGGCGGGCAGTTTGTGAATATCGCCAGCAATCTGACTCTGCTGCATGACTACGGGCTGAATAACTGCGCCGTGATCATCCATAACTGGCAGCGCAGCGGATACGACAACGCGCTCCCTGCTCATGTGCCGGCCAATGCCAAACTCGGCGGTGATGACGGGATGAAAACGTTGGTGACGACCGCCAAACGGCTGGGCTACGACATCGCGTTGCACGAGAACTACGTGGATTATTATCCGAACTACGAAGGATTTCGCACCAACGATGTGGCGTTGGATTCCAAAGGCAACCTGATCAAGGCTTGGTTTAATAAGGGCACGAAGATCCAATCCTTTGCCATCCAACCCCACGCGATTCTGCCTTTGGCGCACAGCGAGAGCGCAAAAATTCATGAGCGGTATCAGCCCAACGCGAATTTTCTGGATGTGCATTCTTCCGTGATGCCCTGGTTTCATGTGGATTATCGGGCGGGTGCCGAGGGGGCGGCGACGTTCAAGCCCGTGTGGGAAACGCACCGGCTATTGTGGGCTTTTGAACGCAAAAATCATGGCGGCCCCGTTTTTGGCGAAGGCTGCCGGCATTGGTTCTGGAGCGGATTGCTCGACGGGGTTGAGGCGCAGTTCGGTTTCGGCTGGCCTCAAAAAATGGGCCAAACCGCTCCGTTGATGGTGGACTTCGACCTCCTGAAAATTCATCCGCTGCAATTCAACCACGGCATGGGTTACTATGATCGTTGGTGGGGCGAGGCAACCTGGGGTGCCTTGCCGCCGCTGGCCGTGCTCGATCAATATCGGATGCAGGAAGTCATCTATGGCCATGCCGGTTTTCTGGGCAGCGCCACCTATGCGAATGTGCCGCTGGCCTGGCTGGAACATCATCTGCTTTCGCCGGTCACAGCCCGCTACGCGTCTGCGCAGCCCGTGAAAATTGAATATCAAGTGGCTGGCCGCTGGGTTGACGGCACGACGGCGGCCAGGGCTGGCATCTGGAATCGCGCCCGCGTCAGTTATGACAACGGCCTGGTGGTGACGGCCAACAGCGATACGAATACCTTGCGCGAAAACGCCTTCGACTTGCCGCAATCTGGCTGGCTGGCAAAGGGGGCCGGGGTCACCGCCTGGACGGCGCAGCTTCAGGGGGTCATCGCCGATTACGCGCAGACTCCCGACAGCACCTTTGCCAACGCGCGGGCCGCGTCGGTTTGGGACCGGAGCGGAATCCATCACATTCTCCCAACCGTTGCCGGGTTCCGGCAAACCGGCAGCCGGTCCTTCACGCTCGCCTACCAATGGCGTGTCGGCGAAACCCTGTCGCGCGACTACCACTGCTTCGTCCATTTCGTCAACGGTGAAAACATCTCTTTTCAGAACGATCACCGCCTGCCTCGTCCCAGTTCAACCTGGAAAACCGGGGAGACATTGGCTGACGGTCCCCATGCCGTCCGCCTGCCCGAGGGTTTGTCCGATGGCGACTACGGGGTGCGCATTGGATTGTTTTCAAAGGAGGGTGGGCGGCTGGCTTTGCAGGGACATAACGATGGTCAGAATGCCATTCGCTTGGGCACCCTCCATGTCCGCGATGGTGGGCAAAAAATCACCTTCGAAGCCGAGGCGGCGTCCAATGGGGATGACGACCTGTATCAGCACCGGTTGAATCTGGCCGGTCAGGTGCTCGACTTCGGGGACGTGCGCACGGACGGCAGTCTGTTGGTGCGGCGCGAAGCTGGCGAATGGGTGTTGCGGGCGTTGCCGCGCGCCGGCGATTTCCTGATTGAATTGAGCGCGGCCCGCTTTGGCCACCCGGCCAGTGTGCGCTGTGTGGAGGGTTCGGCACCGGCGGTGACCCCGCCGGTGCGGGGTGACTGGTGGCGGTTGAAGCTGAATGGCGCGCGGGAATACCGCTGGAAATAATTTCTCGCTTGGCGGGAGGTTGGGTGGGTCAAGTCGCGGTGCGACTGGACCTGACCGCGCCGCGGTCGCTTGGAGGCGCGGCCATTTTCCGGCTCACGAACTCGCGCCGCGCCGCAACCCGCTTTAGAAGTGTAGCCGGGCATCCCCGCCGTCCACCGCGTGCTCCGTTCCGGCGGCGAGCGTGTCCTGGCGCTCGCGGAATTGACGGTGCGCGTCATCACGCTTTGGCGGCTGGTCGCCGGGGTGCTGGTCATGGCGTGGTTTTGGTTTGTGGTGCGGGCGAACATCTGGTGGAGTTGTTCCGGCGGCGGACGCGGGCAGCCACAGAAACTGATCGCGCCCGGTCGTCGTCGTGATTTAAGCTGATTCGCTCGTAACAAATGAATTCAAAACCGGCAGACAAAAGCGCCGCGCCGTCCGATCCGCCGGACCCGCCCGCCTGCGCCATTTTCGGCCGGGACCTGTCCGCCGCTGGTTTTCAAAAGGCGCTCGTGTTGCTCGTGCTGCTGGGGTTGGGGCTGCGGCTTGCCTTTTTCGTCGAACACGCGCACTCGCCGTCGTTCGGCGTGCCGACGTTGGACCAGAAATATTACGACACGGTGGCGAAGATGCTTCTGGCGGGCGAGGATCTGCATGAGTTGCACGGCTTCCGGCCGTTGCTGTATCCGATGTTTCTCGCCGCGATGTATCAGCTCGGCGGGGCCTGGGGCGTGGACTTGGCGCTGTTTGTTCAGCACCTCATGGGCATCGCGACCGGCGTGATCGTGGCGTTGATGGGCGCGCGGTTGTTTCGCCACCGGTTGAGCGGCGTGATCGGCGGGGCCTTGTTTATGCTCGCGCCGCTGCCGCTGTTCTTCGAGGGCGAATTGCTGATCGAGCCGGGCTATGTCTTCCTGATTTTTCTCGGGCTGTGGCTCCACCTGCGCACGGCTGAAACCACCGGCTGGAAAAGCGCCGCGCTCTGGCTGCTGTGCGGCGGCCTGACGGTGCTGGCTTCACAGGCGCGGGCGAACATCCTCGTGTTTCTGGCGGTCTATCCGCTGTTCGCGGCGTGGCGCTGGTGGCCGGCGCGGAAACTTTCGGCCGGTCTGCCGTTGCTCGGACTGGCCGGTGCGCTGGGCATGATGATTCCGTGGGGGATCATCAATCTGAAACAAGCCGATGAATTCCACCTCGTGACGAACGCCGGCGGCGTGAATTTTTATCTCGGCAACCGTCACACGGCCGACGGCATGTTCGGGCAGGACGTTGTCACCGCTCTGTCCGATCTGTCGTTGAGCAATCAATCCGCCGCCGTCAGCGCCTCCACCGGGCGCTACGAAGACCTGGTGGAAGTGTGGGCCCGCGCGGTTTATTCAGCGGACCTGCGCGCGCAGGGCCGCGCGCCGGAAACCGATCCCAAGGCCATCTCGCAATACTGGACCCACCGCACGCTGGCGGAGATCCAGGCGGACCCGGCGACCTGGCTGCGGTTGCTGGCCAAAAAATCCTGGCTGATGGTCTGGCATCGCGAGGTGCCGAACAACAAGGACTTCGCCTTTGTGCTGGGCGAATATTTCTGGCTGCGCGTGCTGCCGGTGCGCTGGATTGTCCTGCTCTTGCTCGCTCCGGCCGGAATCTGGGCGGCGACCCGCTTCCGCCCTCGCGATGGACTTTTTATCGTGCTGGCCTATGCCGGCCTTTACTCCGCCGGCAACGTCGCCTTTTTCATTTGCGACCGCTACCGCTACCCCGTCTGGCCGGCGCTGGCAATCCTCGCGGGCGGCGGTTTGCTCGCTGGCATCGAAATGCTTCGCCGCCGCCGCTGGCGGGGCGTCGCCGGCCTGGCGGCGGGCATGGCGTTGATGGCGGCGCTCTCGCTGCCCAACTGGTTCGGCGTGCAGCTCCCGAATTTCGCGCAGGATTATTTTTTCCGCTCCAGCGCCTCGTACGCCCGGGGACATTTCGCCGAGGCGTTGCGGGACGTGGACCGGAGTTTGACCCTGGACGCGCTCAACGCCAGCGCGGTGGAGCATCGCGGCAACATTTTGTTCGCCCTGAACCGGCTGCCGGAAGCGCGCGATGCCTTCGTGCGGACTTTGAATCTGATCCCCGGAAACTCCGGTGTCTGGAACAATCTTGGCGTGACGGAGGAAAGGCTCGGCGCGACGAACGATGCGCTGGCGGCGTTTCAGCGCGCGACCGAATGCCGGCCGCCGAACCCGCTGGCGTTTCTGGGCATGGCGTTCATCCAGATCCGCGCCGGCCAGCTGGACGCGGCGACCGCCACGCTCGACCGGCTCGCGGCGCTGCAGCCAAACCCGTCGCCAGCGGCGCTGGCGGTGCGTGCCATCGTGGAACGGCGGCGCGGCCACTCGCCGCAGGCGGACCAGTTGGAACAGCGGGTCCGTGCCCGCGATGCGGGCGTGATGGACTGGGCGATCGACCGCGTCACCAAGCCGTAAAACCAGGCGCACCCGCGCCGCGCCAGATAAATGAGCCCGCCTGAAAAGCAATTTCCCTGATGGTTGATGCCGCCGTTGATTTTCTCATTCACAAAGACCTCGGAGCCGCCGCCCAGTATTTCAACCGCACCGGCCGCGCCATTTTCAACCGCCGCCAAGTCACCAACGCCGTTTACACTTTCATGTCCAAGAAGGAGCAGCAGCGCCACCTGACGGACCTGACCATCCGCGAGGAAGATCACGACCACGCCGAGCCCGTCCCCGGCAGCATCCCCGCGTGCCATTTGGCCGACGATTCCACCATGACCCCCGACGAGCACGCCGTCCGCTCCGATGCCCGCTCCGCCTTCGACACCATCTCCGCCGCCATCGGGTCGTGTTGCAGTGTTGGAATCGTTTCCACGAGCCGTTTACACCGCTGGTGGATGACGCTCATCCCTTTGCTCGCCCTCATCGCCATGGTTTGTCTCACCCGCGGCATCTGCGCGTAGCCGTGCCGGTTGAAATATCCCGGGCCATGCTCTTGGCAGGCAGGGAAGGGCAACCCGACCCCAAGGAGGGTTGTCCCTTCCTCACTGCCTGTTTTGTTTCATGCTGCATATTCATTTAAGGGATGCTGCACTCCTGCACTTCACACGCTGGCCGCCCAATACAGGCCGCCAGCCGTTGTGATTAAACCCTTCTCAGTTAAGCGCTTGAGATAAACCGCTGTGGTCCGACGACTCATTTTCAAAGCATTTTCAGCATCGGTCACAATCTTGGTGAAAGTTTGCCCCCAGTGGCCGACCGCAAGGTCCAGAAACTCCTTGTCCGAACACACCTTGTTTTTGGATTGGGGCCGGCGGAGCGCATCCGGGTTCAAATCGTTGGCGACCTTCATCAGCGGGAAATCGAGCGAAACGACAAACTCCGGCAATTGCGCAGGTTGCGCAGGATGCCATTTTTGCTATCAACTTTCTGCTTTGGTCCGCTTCCCGCTTTTCCAAAAACCCGTCAAATATTTTTTCCAACTATTTTTTTCGCTCCGGTTCGTGATCCGGGGTTCTCTATTCGTGCCGGTTCGCAAGCCGCTTGCCGGCTTGCAAATTTCTTCTAAAACCCGTGCTAAGCTTCGTCGCCATGCCAACGCAAACGAATCTGAAAACCGGAAATGGATGTTTTCCGCCCACTGCCATCTTCCATCTTCGGTCCCCGCCGACCCCGTGCGCGCCAGAAAACAGGGTGCCAAAAAGTGCCAACAGGTGCCAAAAAGGGCCACCTGGCCTCCAGCATCCGGAAAGCGACCCCGGAAAATATGCCTCTCCACGGTCCAGAAACGGTCCAGTTTTGGATGCTCTATCAACCACTTACAACCATTGACCTTGGCCCTGGTAAAGAAAAGTAAGGTTGGATTTGAGCTTTCTGTTTTGGTCCCATTTTCAGCATGTTAGCGTTTCAGCGTTTTAGCTTTTTGGCCTGTCCTCCGCCCTCCGCCCTCCGTCATCGGCTGATATCAAAGTGTGCCAATGGCAAGCGAAACGGACTGCGGCTCGCCTCGCCGCGCTCCGGAATTAAGAACGCACCCGGAACGGCAATAGATTGCATTTATGGATTTTGCATGAAACCTTTGGTGCTTCTAAAGCGTCCAAAAAATATCTATTCCCGATGAAATATTTTTCTCTGCTGATTCTAATTTGCGGCCTGATAAAAAGCTCCCTCGTAACCGCGAGCGCCCAAACGTCCGACCTCCTCACCGGCCTTCGCCCGGGACATCCGCGACTGATCATCACCACCGCTGATTGGAACAATTTGCGCGCCCGCCGCGCGGGCAATCCCGAACTGGATGCGCTGCTCACCAAAATCGTGAGCGATGCGCGCAAGGCGTTGAAGGTGCCGCTCCTGGTTTACAAAAAAGAGGGAATCCGGCTGCTGGCGGTTTCGCGGGAAGCCGTGCGGCGGATTCAGCTTTATGCTTTTGCCTACCGGATCACCGGCGAAAAGGTTTTTCTCGACCGCGCCCAAAGCGAACTGCTCAACCTCGCCGCGTTCAAGGACTGGAACCCCTCGCATTTCCTCGACGTCGCCGAAATGACCACCGCCGTCGCGCTGGGCTACGACTGGCTGTTCGACGCGCTGCCCGCGACCACCCGTGCCACGCTCAAGCAGGCAATCATTGAAAAAGGCATCAAGCCCGGCCTGGCCGTCCAGAAAGGCTGGGCGATTACTGTCAACAACTGGAATCAGGTTTGCTTCGGCGGCCTCACCCTCGGCGCGCTGGCCATCGGGGATGAAAATCCCGACCTCGCCCGCGAAATCCTGGCCCGCGCCCAGAAAAATATTTCCTACGGCCTCAAATCCTATGTGCCCAGCGGCATTTACCCCGAAGGCCCGGGCTATTGGGGCTACGGCACGACGTATCAGGTGCTGATGATTTCCGCGCTGCAAACCGCGCTGGGCACGGACTGGAATATGTCCGCTTCCCCGGGTTTTATGGCCAGTGCGACGGCGCTGGTGGAGCAAACCGGACCCACCGGCCGGCAATTTAATTTTTCCGATTGCGGCGATGGCGTCGCCTTTGATCCGACTCTGTTCTGGTTCGCGCAACGGCTGCACTATCCGTCGCTGGTGTATTTTCAAAACCAGTTGCTGCTCCAAAATCTGGCCGACCCGCGCAAGGACAAGGGAGCCGACCGGTTTTTCCCGCTCCTCGCGCTGTGGGTCAACGATTTGCCGCCGCAAATTCCGCAGCCGACGCGGCTGCCGCTCGCGTGGCATGGTGACGGGGTCAACCCCGTCGGCGTTTTCCGCAGCTCGTGGACCGATTCCAACGCCCTCTTTTTCGCGTTCAAGGGCGGTTCGGCCCGCAATAATCACGCGCACATGGACGCCGGCTCGTTCGTGTTTGATGCCAACGGCGTGCGCTGGGCGGGTGACCTCGGCATGCAGAATTATTATTCCATCGAGTCCAAGGGCTGGAAATTGTTTGATTCATCTCAAAACAGCGACCGCTGGCGGGTTTATCGCCTGAATAATTTCAGCCACAACACGCTCACCCTCGGCGGCAAGCTGCACACCGTGGCCGGCGATGCGCGCATCACCGAATTCAGCGACACTTCCGCCACGGTCAACCTCTCGGAGATTTTCGCCGGCCAGGCCGGCAGCGTGAAGCGAAAGTTTTCCATGATCGGAAACAAGACCGTCTCCATCCGCGATGACATCGCCGCCGCCAGTCCCGGCCTGTCCGTGCGCTGGCAAATGCTCACGCAAACCAAGATCACCGTGAACAACAACCAAGCCACCCTCCAGCAGGGTGGCCGGACGCTGACGGCAAAAATCATTTCGCCGTCTGGAGCTCGTTTTGAAATCGCCAGCGCCCAGCCGCCGCAAGACGGCGTCAACCAGCCCAACCTCAACTCGCAAATCCTCGCGGTGAACACGACGGTTCCGGCGTCCGGCACCCTTACCGTCGAAATCGAACTCCGGCCGTAAACCGTTGCTGACAGTGACTGGTGCTACCTGTGCCCGCCTGGCGGAGGGGTTTGCGCGTGGCTCGGCAGTGGCGCTGTTGTCACCGTGCGCTGCTTGCGTCAGATTTTTATTTGTATGAAACGGTCAACTCAGCTGAGCATAAAATCATTGGGATGTGTGGTGGCGGTTTTTCTCGTTTGGTCGGCGACCACGGCGCTGGCTGACGAGGTCGCCTTCCGCGCCGCCAAACCGATCTGGCCGGCCGGCCGGGAATCTGAAATGAACTTGCTCGCCGGCTTTCGTGCCGTTGTCACGGCGCAGCCGGATCAGCCGGCGATGCTGCGGGTCACGGCATCGTGCCTGTATCGCGCCTGGATCAACGGCGAATTTCTGGGCTATGGCCCGGCGCGCGGGCCGCACGGCTGGTTCCGCATTGATGAATGGGATTTGCGCGGAAAACTGCGGACGGGCAAAAATGTGATTGCCGTTGAAGTCGCCGGCTACAACTGCAACGGATTTTATCTGCTCGACCAGCCTTCGTTTCTGCAGGCCGAAGTGATAATCGATGGACAGGTGCTCGCGGCGACGGGCGAACCGGGCAGGGGATTCCAGGCGAAGATTCTCGATCAACGGGTGCAAAAGGTGCAGCGCTACACCTCGCAGCGCACATTTTCCGAGGTCTATCGCATGCGTTCCGGCGCGGATGACTGGCGCACCCAGGCCGGGGAGCCGTTTTGGGGCGATGCCTGCACGACTGCGGCGGAGAAAAAATACCTGCCGCGACGTGTTCCCTATCCGGTATTTGCGTTGCGCCCTCCGGTGGCGGAGGTGGCTGGTGGTTCCGTCGCGCCCGACCCGGACCCAAAGAAATTTTGGAAGCCATATTCCATGACCGAGGTGGGACCAAAGGTCCACGGGTTCTTGGAGAAAGAACTGACCGTAATTCCCAGCTTTGATCTGCAACGGCTCAAGGTCGCAACCCGGCAGGATGCAGCCCGCGCCTGCGTGCCGGGGCGGGTGATACCGTTTGAAGCCGGCTCGTTTCGAATTTTCGACTTCGGCACCAATCTGGCCGGGTTTATCGGCGCGCGGATCACCTGCGACCGGAAGACGCGGGTCTTTTTGACCTTTGATGAAATTCTTTCCGGGGGCGACGTGGATTTCAAGCGGTTCCAGTGCGTGAACCTGGTGAGCTATGACTTGGAACCCGGTGTTTATGACTTGGAAAGCATCGAGCCGTATGGTCTCCGTTATCTGAAAATCACCGTCCTCGATGGCGCCTGCCGCGCCGAGCGCATTCATCTGCGCGAATATGCAAATCCCGATGCCAGTGCGGCGCGTTTTGCTTCGAGCGACCGCGGGTTGAATGCGATTTTCGAAGCCGCGCGCGAGACCTTCCGCCAAAACGCGGTGGATGTTTTCATGGATTGTCCCACCCGCGAGCGGGCGGGGTGGGCCAACGACGCCTACTGGACGGCGCGCGCGGGATTTGACCTGTGCGGCAACACGAAGGTTGAGCAGGTCTATTTCGAGGATTTCATGCTGCCGGAAAAATTCGCGCACCTGCCTGATGGCATGTTGCCGATGTGCTATCCCTCCGACCACTTGGACGGCCGCTTTATCCCGAATTGCGCGCTTTGGTTCGTGTTGCAGCTGGAGGAATATTACGCGCGCAGCGGCGACCGCGGGCTGGTGGATGCGCTGCGGCCAAAAGTGCTCGCGCTATTCGATTATTTTAAGAAGTTTCGTAATTCTGATGGCTTGCTGGAAAAACTCGATAGCTGGGTGTTCGTCGAGTGGTCCGCCGCCAATACCTTCGTGCAGGATGTGAATTATCCTTCCAACATGGAATATGCCGGTGCGCTCGAAGCGGCGGGACGGCTTTACCAGTTGCCGACGCTGCTCGAGGAGGCGCGCAAGGTGAAGCAGGCGATTCTGGCGCAGTCGGGCCGCGGCGAATTTTTTGTGGACAACGCGGTGCGCAAAAACGGCGAACTGTGCGTCACCACCAACCGGACTGAAGTGTGCCAGTACATGGCGTTTTATTTCGGCCTCGCCACGCCGCAGACCCACCCGCAGTTGTGGGACCGGTTGTGCAATGAGTTTGGCCCCCGGCGCGATGCCCGCCGGGTCTGGCCGGAGATTCACAAGGCCAATGCGATCATTGGAAATTATCTCCGCATGGATTTGCTGCCTCGCTACGGCCTGACGGCAAAGGCGTTCGCCGAGGCCCGCGCATACTATCTGCCCATGGCGGAGCTGACCGGCACGCTGTGGGAGTATGACGACACCCGCAAGAGCTGTAATCATGGTTTTGCGTCGCACGCCGCCCATCTTTTCGTCCGCGACTTTCTAGGCCTGCAATCCATTGACCGGCAGCAGCACGTGATCACCCTGCGGTTTTCTGATCTTCCACTGGAATGGTGTGAGGGCGAGATTCCTTTTGATTTCGGAAACTTTTCTTTGCGCTGGTGGCGCCAGGGAGCTGCGCTGCATTACCGGGTTCAATTGCCGCCCGGTTACACCGTCAAAATTGAAAACCCGGCTAACATGGTCTTAATCCGGCAGCCATAGGCGCGGATGCCTTCTGCGAGGATTCAGCTGTCTCTTGGTTCCCGGTTTGGCCGTCTTTCAGATTCGTTGCCCTAGCTTGGCTAATTGCTCGGCGCCTTCTCGCCATTCCACTGCCTGCGGCAGACGCCCGCTCTTGGCGGCCATCGCCGCCACCACGCCGGCGGCTTCGCCCATGGCCACCGCATTGCCGGTGACACGATAGCTGGCGTGGGCGGTGAAATCGCCGCTGATGCAACGCCCCGCCATCATCAGGCCGTCAATATCTTTGGCGATGAGCGCACGCAAGGGGATGTCGTAGGGCTTCGCTTTGAAGCCGCCGTGCGAAATGGTTTCGGTGGTGTTTTTCTCCCGGCTTTCTGCATGGATATCCACGCCGAAGGTTGCTCGACACACGGCATCGGGATGTTTTGTCCCTTGAATCAAATCTTCCTTCGTGACGGTGTAGCGTCCGCGAATCCGGCGGCCATCACGCACGCCGATCTGCTCCGCCGTGGTGGCAACTTGTAAGCTTTCCCACCCGCCACCCAGCGAGCGGAGCGCCTTCACGACACGATGAATTTCAGCCCGCGAGCGCAGGGTGGCTTCCGAGATTTTGGCGCTGTCGTAGGCCATGATGCCATACTCGTGATTCAGCATGAGCATGACGAGATTGTCGCGCACATGGAAAATGGTCGGATGACCATACGAGGTTCCCACGCCGGCGCGCTGCAGTTCACCCTTGAAGGCTTCGACGCACGTGAGATGTCCGCCCGGGCCGGTGAATTCGTCGGTGCCGTTGAATGAAATGAATTTGCCCAGGGCTTTGGCATCTTTCACCACGGTCAGGGCGTTCATCGTCATGGGCTGGCACGGACAGTCCTTTGCCTGGCCGGTCTCCCACGCGCACCCGGCTTGCGCGCCGAGGTCGCCATCGCCGGTCGCGTCAATGAACACCGGAGCCGCCCACGCTTCGCGACCGGATTTGGATTCTGTGATGATGGTGGTGAGCCGCTGCCCTTGGCGGTAGGCGGCCGCGACGCGGGTGTGCAGCTGGATTTTTACCCCGGCCTCCAAACACATCTCCTCGATCAGCAGCTTCATGGCCTCCGGTTCGTAAGTGAACCGGCTCGGATTCCGGTTGCGCCGCGCGTCGCGCTCATCGAGTTTTTTCACCAATTCGCGCGTAAGTCCGGGTTTGTCGAAATCAAAAATGTAAGTGAGCAATCCCGCGGTCCACACGCCACCCAGGCATCCGTGCACCTCGAACAAACGCGTGCGCGCACCTGCGCGCGCTGCGGTGATGGCGGCGGCAATTCCCGCCGGCCCGGCCCCGCAGACGATGACATCGGCATCGTTTTTAATGGGCAGTTTTAACGACGGCTCGTTGAAATGCTTTCCTTCGGGAGATAGGGCCGGCTTCTCATCCGCACTCCAAGCGAGTTGCGCCCCGGAAACCGCCCCGAGGGCGGCGGTGCAGAGGAAGTGGCGTCGGGTAAATCCGTTGGCTGGAGCGATCATGTTTCCATTTACTCTTTTTACTCGTCCCGCACAACCCGGCAGTTGATGACCGGATTCGCTTTTGCTTCACAGATAGATTTTTCACTGCCGGTGCATTTCCGTGAAGATTAGTTGTTAGCGCTAGCGCCTCATTTAAAATAAATATTCTCAACGTATTTGTTGGTGATGAAATCGCTGAGCGAGGTGAGTTTCTTGCCCCCGATGGTGACGTTGTCGAAGGTCAGATCGCGGATTTTGCAATCAGGTCCCCCATAAAGAATATTGGGTTCCCCCAGGATGCTTGGAGCCGCAATCTCGATATTTTGGAAAACAACGCCGACCAGGTCGCCCGGGCCGCGGCTCACCGGCTTCGGCCAGACGTAAGGTTTTTCGGTGGCCATTTGGATCAGGAAAGCCTGCTGGGTGGGCCGGGGGTCTTCCACGCGGATATTGCGGAAGATGACGTTGCGCCCGCCTTCTCCTTTGCCTTCCCCGCGCATGTTGAAGATCCGGCTGCCGCCGCTGAACCGGTATTGCGATTGCCGCGCGAAGATCACATCGCAATCTTCCACCACCAGGGGCCGGCTGTTTTGCTGGGCGAGGCTGGTGAGCAGAAAAGCCGAGCCGTTGGCGTCGTGCCAGATGACGAGGCGGCGGATGCCGAGGCCCGCCGGATAAATGGTGTCGTCCTCGGTGCGGAGGAAACAATCTTCGATCACCGAGTTGGCTTGGGTGGTGAAGCCGTCGCTGTTGTAGCGCCAGCCGAGCACCTTCACCCAGTGCACGCGCGCCGGCCGCGTTGCGTCGAAGTATTGCGGACTGATTCCAAGGACGCAGGACCAATAGGCCGGATTTGCCAGTGTGACCCCCTCGACCTCGCTGTTGAAGGGGGAACGGATGGTGATCGGCGAGTAGGGATAGGATTGCTTGTAGTGCAGCTTGAGAATGCGCTCCGGATGTGGCAGGCGGTCGCCCGAGATCGTGCCGCAGCCGAAAATGCGAATGTCATGGCCGCCCTGCTCTTTGAGGAGACTGCCATAGACGAGTGCATCGCCGGGGATGTAATAATTTTTATTGGCTTGAAGGGGATAGGCGAGGCCGATGTCATGCACTCCGGGAAGAAAGTAGAGCGTCTTCCAATTGCCATTCGTGGGCGGCTGTTGCCCGGGTTTGACGGCATAAACCGATGGATCTTCCAGCTGCGGCTTGTTGGTGAAAATTGGATTGGCGAAGATGGAAAGACCGTGGAGGGGTGGTCCGGTATACCATCCGCCGTCACGGGTCCGGGTGGTGTCCTGGTCGCACATATCCCCGTTGATATCCACCGCCACCAGGCAGGGTTGATCGAGGGTCAGGTAAGCTTTGCCATCCTTGATATAGATATTTTTGCCGTGGCGAACGGGGTGGACCGTGGCTTTCCGGATCGGCCCGCCATCCACCTTGGTGATTTCCATTTCCACCGGTCCGGCGGTTTCGAAGTTCACATAGGAATGGCTCCAGCCGCTCAAGCTCGGGCAGTAACCTTCCGTGTCCAGCTTGCCTAAATTCTTCGGATTGAAGCGCCCGAAATCCTTGCACGCCGTCTTGAAGACGAAAGTGCTTTGCCAAGGCGCATCAATCCCGGCGGGACGCAACCGCACCGAGTAATGGTCGGACGGCGCCAGCCCCGGCACCGGGCCGTAAACAATCAGGTTTTGCGAAGTGGTGCCGGCCATTCCGGCGATGCCAAAAGAAAATAACGTCAAGAGATAGAGGAGCGCCGGTTTCATGCTAAAAGTCTAAAAATCAGCCGGAAAAAACTCGAGTAAATTGCACGATTGGATAATTAAAAAGACAGTTCCTAAAGCTGGATCGCCGGGGTGGGAAAAATTGGGGGAGGCGTGGTTGGATTTCAAAACAAACTTGCAAACCTTTCCAGAAGAAAGAGAATCTGGCGAAGTTTCCAGGAATTCCCGCAAAAAATCAATAAACTGCGCCAGGCTTTGCTGCCAATGCCGTCCTTATTTTTATGAGAACTGTTTTTAAATCCAAACCCGTTTCGTTTTATGGCCTCGTTTTTCTCCAGGCATCGCTGGCGTGCGCCGGCACGTTCACTTTCATGGGCGCCACGGATAAGAATCCGCTGACCTATGCCCCCGGCGAGAAAATGGTGTTTACCGTGCGGTTGCTGGAAGATGGTCAGCCGGTGGCCGGTAAAAATCTCGCCTGGACCCGGCTCGGCGATGACGGGAAAACCAACCAAGACACGGCGATTTCGGCTGCCGATAAACCACTGACCATTACCACGTCACTGAAACAGCCCGGCTTCGTGCATATCATCGTTGAGGCGAGCGACGAGTATGGCAAGCGTCTCCTGAATGATGGCAAGCTGATGCCATTGTTTGACGGCAGCGCTGGCGTGTCCCTCGACCAGATAAAAGCCTGGCCAGAGCCGGCCGACTTCGATGCATTCTGGGCGAAGCAAAAGGCGAAGCTGGCGGCGGTGCCGATGCGGGCTGACTTGGTGCCGGTGGCTTGGGACAAGCCCGGCGTGCTGCTCTTCGACGTGAAGGTGGATTGCGCCGGCAAAATGCCCGTGTCCGGATATTTCTGCAAACCGGCCAACGCCAAACCCAAATCACTCCCCGCGCATTTGGGTTTCAATGGCTACGGCGTCACCGGCGCGGTCAAGCCCTGGGACGGGGCGGCCTCCCTGTCCTTAAATATCAACGCCCACGGCTTCCTCAACGGTCAACCTGCTGAGTATTATCAAAACTTGGCGCAAACCACGCTAAAGCGATATGCCTTTATTGATGAGGAGAACAAGAGTCCTGAAACCGCCTATTTCAACGGAATGTTTCTCCGGGTGATGCGGGCGCTCGAATTTCTCAAAGCCCAGCCGGAATGGGACGGCAAAACCCTCATCGTCAGCGGCGGCAGCCAGGGCGGATTGCAGGCGCTTGCCGCCGCCGGGCTGGATCATGATGTGACCCGCTGCGACGCCAATATTCCCTGGTGCTGCGATCTCGGCGGGCGCAATTTGGGCCGGCTAAAATCCGAATTCAGCATGACTTGGTTCGAGCCGCTGGGCTACTACGACGCGGCCAACCACGCCCGGCGGATAAAATGCAACACCGCCATTTTCGCCGGCTTGGGCGATTATGTCTGTCCGCCATCCACCATCGCCGTTCTTTATAACAACCTCACGGTGCCGAAGAAATTGGATTTTCAACAGGGCCGCACGCACGGATATACGATGCCCAACGGCGCCATTTATACGCTCAGCAAAAACTGGGAGGAAAACCAATCGATCAGCCCGAAAAAATAATCGGACCTATGAAAAACTACATTCAAACCACCTCGGCATGTGTCATTGTCTGGGCCGTGCTTTTCTTGGTGTCCGCCCTGCCCGGCAAGGTTTTGGCGGCACTGGAGATTTATCCGCCGCCGGGTGATCTCTCGACGATTGCCAACCTGAAACAAAGCGGCGACTTCACGGTCAAGGTGAACGGCCGGCCATGTTTTGTTTATGAGTCGGCCAAGTATTTCAAGCATCCCAAAGGGTGGGGGAATCGCCCGCAGACCACGGTTTCCTTCACCTCGTTTGCCTTCAGCGGAGAGCCCGTCACGGTGGCCGTGACCTGCAATGACGCCGTCAATACCTGCACGATCCGCCCCAAGAGTGCCGGGATGACTTACACCCAAAACGGCAATACGATCACCTTCACCCTAAAATCTCCGCAAAAACTCAGCGTCGAAGTGAATGACCAGAAAAGGCCCTTGCTGATCGTGGCCGAGGCGCCCGATGTTCCCGACAAGTTGGCGACTCATTATTATGGACCGGGCGTCCATAAGGTTGGCACCAAGAAGGAAATCAAGGAAGGCGAGAGTGTCTACATCGCCGGCGGCGCGGTGGTCGAGGGGACTTTCCTGTGCACGGGCAACAATAACAAATTCCGTGGCCGCGGCATTTTTTCTTCCGGCTATATTTCCTGGGATGCCTGGAATGCCGACTCCAGCGTATGCATGTTCACTTATCCGAAATTTAAATCCGTCACCAAAAATGAGTTCGAAGGTCTGTTTCTGTTGAATAGTCCGGGTTGGTATCACCGGGGGCAATTGGTGGATTCCACGGTGAAGAATATCAAATTCATTGCCTGGAACGGCAATACGGACGGCCTGCACTTGGGCGGGAATTCTCTGATGGAAGACTGCCTGTTCTTTCAAAACGACGATTGTCTGATTGGCAACAGTGGCAACAACAACACCTGGCGCAACTGTGTCATCTGGAAAGGCAATTACGGCCGGCCGATTGTCTCTCTCGTATCAAAAACCGTAGCAAACTACCTCTGGGAAAATATCGACATCATCGGTTTTGATGGGAGGGAACCCGCAGTATTGCTGAGGAACTTCAGAAACCAAGGCACCGCCTCAATTGACGGCTTTGTGATTAGGAATGTCCGGGTGGAGAGTCCCCGGATTTGCCGGTTGTTCAGTATCACCGCGAAGAACATGAATGTGAAAAATGTGCTGATCGAAAATGTCAGCACCGAGACGACCATCGAGGAGGAAGGCCTGATAACCGCCTCCGACGGCGGGTCGGTGGAGGGAATAAAATTCAGCAATCTGAAGCTCGCGGGCAAGCCGGTTGCCAGCCTGAACGCCTCCAAAATCAAGACCTCCGGCCCCGTATCGAACCTCACTTTCACGACCGGAGCTCGCTGAGCAATCGGTCAAACTCCGCCAGAAACGGGATCTAGGTGGTTTGAGACTGAAGGTTCTTTGGCCGGAGCTTTTGGCTACTGTTTGATTTGATAAAAGCCGGCCGGCTTGCCCGGATTCATGGTGTTGGTCACTTGAAAGCTGCCGTTTGCATTGAATGTGTTGGTCCATACCGGCGTCCACTGTGTCACCGGCAAGACCAGGTTCGTCGTGAACAGGACGCGATAAACTCCGTTGGCCGCCCCGTTGCTGCCGGTGAACAGCAGATTCGTCGCCGCTTTCAATGTCGCGGTGATGACCGGTGTCGGCGGATTTGTCACCGTGATGGTGATCAATGAACTGGCCGCGCCGCCATTTCCGTTCGTGATGGTGTAGCCTACAAAAACCGTTCCCGCCGCGCCCGCCACTGGCGTCACCAGCACATTGGTTCCGCCGATGATGCCTGCAGTCGCATTGGTGGGATTTACCGCCAGCACCGCCAGCGCAAAGCCGTTCGGGTCGCTGTCGTTACTTAACGGTGCCACCGTCACCGGCACGTTCCAAGCCGTGCTGATTGTGTCGGGGTTGGCAACCGGTGGCGGCACGCCCCCGCTGATTTTGAGTATCTTCACTTCGCCCTGCAGGCTGACGGTCGCGCTGGATACGCCTGCCCAGGTTTGTTGGACGGCAGCCGAAACGGTAGGGCTGTAGGATTGGACATTAAAACCGCCCCACGGCAGGCTGACGGTCACATTGGAGGAGGCAAGCGCGATATTGGTTCTCGTGGTCACATCCCAGACGGATACTTCCTGCCAAAGCGCCAGATAAAAACTGCCGTCGCGCTTTTGAAACAAGACGCTTTTGACCGCCGCTCCGCTCAAACTGCAATTGAGATTGCCCGTGGCAAAACCGGGGCCGGGATCCTGCATGATCGTTATCAAGTTGGTCAACGCGGTGTAGGCCGGCTTTTCGCTCAAGTCATAGCGGATCAAGCCAAAGTGGGCTTCGGCGCTGGTCATGGCTCCGCTGTCCGTTTGGCTCTCGATGAACTCATACCAGTAAGTGCGACCGATCCCGCGGGCGAAGGAATCGAAATACAGCCGCGGCAGATAAATCGCCGTGGCGGTTTCCGAGGCGGGGTTGTTGCCGTCGTAAGGGCCGTTGGTCGCATTATGATAACCGGTTTCGGTGATGTAGATGGGCATGGAACCCGTGTTGATGGAGCAGGCGGCGATTTCGTTCGTGGTCTGGGCGGCGGAAGGCAGATGGCCGCCGGGATAAGGATGGCAGTTGCCGTAATCACACCAGGCGGCAAGATTGCCGACCTCCGTGCGGTCGGCGGCATGATTGATGAGGAATGATGCGGCCAGCACCGGAAACACTGCCGTGGCGGGGCTGCCTTTCAAGGTGGCGTAAAGACCCGCCTGAAAATTTGTCAATACCGACACCCAGTTGGGGTTGGAGGAGGCGTTCGCATCGTATTCGTTCGGCCCCTCGAAATAGTCCACGGTGCCCAGCAGATTATTGGTGATGATATAATTCGTGTAGGCCGACATGGAGGGCGCCCACTCCGGAGTAAAAACATATCCGGTCTTGATGCCGTTGGTGGCCAGTTCCTTCCATGGCGGCACGGGGCCGCGGTCAATGGCCATCATGTCACGGATGTGGCGGAGCCTGGACGCCACCATTTTCGTCTTCACCGCGCTGTAACTCGTCACATAAGGCGTCCCGGGAAACCACAGGTGCACGTTCACGCCGATCGAATCAACAAATTGATCCGCCGGCGCTACCGATCCGGGCGTTGCGGGAGCCGTCAAGGTCACCGTGATGAGGGATCTGGCTGATTTGCCGTTGCCATTGGTAACCGTGTAGCCCACATAGGCTGTGCCCGTCGTCCCCAAGGTCGGGGTGATCAACACATTCGTGCCATTGACAATGCCGGCCGTTGCGTTGGTCGGGCTCACACTCACCACCGTCAGCGTCAACCCGTCCGGCTCGGAATCGTTGGCCGCCGGGCTCACCGTCACGGACGCATTCCACGGGGTCGACGCAGCATCAGGATAGGCGATGACATTGGTGGCCGGCGTTAAGGGATTGGTCGCTGTCACCGTGATCAGCGAACTGGCCGAGCCGCCGTTGCCATTCGTTATGGTGTAGCCGACGGTGACCGTTCCATTCGTCCCCAAGGTCGGGGTGATCATCACATTCGTCCCGCTGACGATGTTCGCCGTTCCGTTGGTGGGACGCACGCTCACCACGGTCAACGGCAAGCCGTTCGGCTCATAATCATTGACCAAGGGATTCACCGTCACCGGTGCGTTCCATGCGGTCGTTGCAGCATCAGGATAGGCGATGACATTGGTGGCCGGGCTGACATTGTTGGTCACGGGGACAATACCCGCGACCTGTGCCTGCGTCAGCGCCGCATTATACACGCGCGCCTCTTGGAAGAGGGTGTTACCGCCGCTATTGCCGAATGAATTCAGCAATCTTCCGAGTGCCAAACCTTTAAAGTCCTGCAGCGGGAAAGTATTGCCAGGGTATGTGGCCGAGCCCACCGCTGTTCCGTTCAGGTAGAAGGTTGCGGTTTGCGTAGTGGCATTGGTGAAAACAATGGCGACGGCGGCGAATTGATTCAGGGGGTGCAAGCTGGTGCCGCTTTGAGAACCAACAATTGTGTTTTTGAAAGACACCCCCCAATAGCCCGTGCTGACGATGACGTTCTCCATCAGGCCGATTGTCATATCGCCCGATGCTGCCGTCGCATTGTTGGCGTTCACCAATCCCAAAAGGTAGGAGAGGTTATCCGGGGTGTTGGTGACTTCCATGTTCACCCAGACCGTCACGCCGTTTTTCAGGGCGGGATACGTGGTGCTGTTGATGTTGGTGGCCATGAGTTCCATGCCCGGACCCAGCACGACTGAACCATTGTTCGTGTTGAAGACCATGGTTTGCCCCGTCCCGGTTCCATTGGTTTTGAGGACAAAGCCGTTGACGCTGTCGGCAAGGCCGCCCGTGTAGAAACTCCATCGCGCCAGCAGCCCGTTGGTATAATCAGCTTTGGCGGCAGGAACAATCAAAGCCAGACACGCGACGATCAAAATCCCGAGCGATGAACAAATTGGCTTAATTAACTTCATGGCATGCAATCACTCAGTTTTTCTTGGTAGATTGACGTCCAAAAACCTCGACCACGGTGCATTTAGGTTCAACCGCTATTTCGGAACAAAGCCCGAATCTTGGCGGGCGATGCGGGCGCCGCTATTCACAGGCTTTCTCCTTGGTTAACGTCCATCCGTCACGGACTTGTTGCGCTGCTGCTTTTGAGTAAAGTTCGCCGTTACACTCACCGGCCCCGCAGGCATCGTCAGGGCAGTGATGGCGGCGTTGGTGTTCGCAATGATGGGCGCACCCGAGTTGATCACCCAGTTTTGGAACACTAGATCGTTTGTGGGTAATTTGGGATGTGTCACAGGATTTATATCGTAATATATGGCATTCCTTGCGGCTCTCGAGAACGCTATTTTTACAGGATAAGGAACCGCGTTGATGGCGACTGTTTCTCCCGCAACGTAATTCCCGCCGCCCGCGCCAGTGGTCGCGTCCGCCGGTTTACCGAGGATTGTCAACGGATAGGTTACGGCGTTGGTGGAATACCGGAAAGGATTGCCCGACAGGCAGGCACCCACGTTCAGCGCCGCAAGCTGATTGGTCACCCAGTAATGAGCGGTGACGCCGTAAAGTGCGGCACCTTTGCCGAGGGCCGGGGAATCGGGCCGGAGGGCGAAATAGTCGCGCGTGAGTTGGCCGGGGCCGGTCTGTCCGGTACCAGTCAGTTTGGGATCACCAACGATGTCACCTATGCCGCTGGCGTTTTCCGGCGGGGTGCTGGACCATAAATTGTGGCAGAACGTCAGGCCCGCTTTGTTGGGGATTTTGGCGAGCGGCCGTCCGTCGGTCCGATGGAAAATATTATTTTGGATTACCGAGGCGACGTGTTGCCCTTTGTTACGCCATGGACCGGTGTCCAGTTCCACATTGACGAAGGTGTTGTTGGCAATCAAATTCCCGAACATTGCGGTCCCCTCGGTGCCATTCCTTGTCCAAGCAAACGCATCCAAGAACGCGTTGTTGGTGCTGCTATTCAAGAACATATTGTTAATCACAATATTTCCGGATGACCGGGGCCAGGTCACCTCTTCATCGGAAAGACGCAGCATTTGCCGATGAAAGTCCTTGCGGGCAATATCGTTTGTTGTTCGGTAGGACAAATTATTCCTGCAAATGGTGTTTCTCGCATCGGAGATATAGATGTTCTCCGCCCCGCAGTCATAGACCACATTACTCTCGATGAGGGTTCCGTCTGTCATCCAGGTCAGAATGCCTTCTCCTTTTCCAATATAAGACACGGTATTCCCGCGAATGACAATGTGGCGGGCCAGAGGATGTTCCGGCGCATAATTCTGATTCAGGGCATCAATGCCCACGGCAAGCATGTTGGCCAAATCCGCCCATGCCACCGTGTTGTTTTCAATTAGACTATGGTCGCCGCCCGCCAGTATTCCATGTTGCCAAAAATTCGAAATTGTCATCTCTCTGATGACGACATTGGAGGCATAACTGGAAACCCCCACCGAGCCATTGCGCAGAGTGAAGCCGGACAGCGTGACATGATGGGCCGAGGGGGCGATTTCCAGAAACGGCTTGAACCCGGTGGTCTTGTTGGTGCCTAGGCCTAAATACCCGCCCAGGCGCGTGCCGTCTATGATCGGAACCTCATTGGAATAGGCTGATATTTTAATCGGCTGGTTTGCTGTCCCACCGGCAGAAAATCGGACAAACTCGCAATATGTCCCTCCCCGCACAAAGACCGTGTCTCCCGCCGCCACGGTTTTCGCCGCCTTGCCGATGGTCAGCCAGGGCGCAGTAATCGTCCCCGCAGCTTTGTCATTGCCATGGGTGGCCACATAATAGGTGTGTCCGGCTTCTTGGGCCTCCAGCTGCGCGCTCAGCATTGCGGCCACACAGGCCGCCAGAACGGAGGCCAGCGCCGGGCGGTGGTGTTTGCCTTTTCTCAAAACGTGATCGCTTCTTTGTGATCCATTCGCAAGCGGTTCGTTTTTTGATGCGAAAAGATTCATGCAACTCGTTCGGTTGGTGTTTATCTTACGGTTAAGATAAACGGTTATTTGGGAACCAGGCCCGAGTCTTGGCGGGCAATGATGATGCGGGCGATGCGGGCGCCGCTCTCGCGGTTCCGGATGAGCAAGGTGTGTTCGCCCGGAGACAATTGGCTGACGGTCCAGGCATCGGCCACCGTTTTCTCCCCGACCCGATTGCGGACGTGGTCCCATGACCATTGCCCTTTCTTCAGGATGTCCGAGAGCGAAATGGCGCCGCCGTCAATGGAGGCGTAGAAGGTGTCTTCTTCCCCGGAAGCCGCGAAGGTCTGCACCCAAATCACATACGCACCGGCGGATGAAATCTCAAACCGGCAGCGTGCGCTTCCGATATCGCGAGCGTTGCCGGCGGGCACGGCGATGTATTTGCCGGAAGGCGCTTGCGCGTCCTGCACCACGGCCATGGGCTGGCTCAGGCGCATGGTGGCCACCTCGAGGTTCACCACGCCCGGCTGGGTTTCCTTGAAAAGCGGCAATAGCGCCGAAGTCAGTCCGCCCGGCTT
The DNA here is from genome assembly GCA_903922735.1 of uncultured Verrucomicrobia subdivision 3 bacterium. Lineage (GTDB taxonomy): Bacteria > Verrucomicrobiota > Verrucomicrobiia > Limisphaerales > UBA11358 > UBA11358. The sequence continues at coordinate 68,895 of CAIXUZ010000076.1, read as the reverse complement.
GACCTGGGCCAGCGGCACTTGGGCATTCTGGGTGGCGCTATTTTTGAGCGTGATGGTTTTGAAGTCCGCTTCATTTCCTTCCGCTGCAATGAACGTCAGGGTGCCGGCCGGAATGAAGGGATTGCTCACCGTGATATCCTTGGAACGCATAAACCACATCACCGGAAATTCGCCCGTGGTGGCAGCGGCACCGATGAAGCTAAACTCCGCCTTTCGGACATCGTCGAGCACCAGCATGGGGCGCGCGTCCGGCTGGGCGTAGGTGCAGCGCAGGCCATTGACGTGGAGGCCTTCCACGTGCCGGCAATAAAGCCCGTAAGCCGGCAGCCGCCCGAACATCTGCGCCTCGGGATAATGCTTGATGACCGTTTCTTCGGGCACATCGGCATCCACCAGTTCGCCGCCGCCGCCGCCCTCGTATTCCAAGGTGATGTTTTCCAAGGTGACGTTTTGCACCGGATGTCCGGGAATGCCGGTGATGGACGATTCGAACATGCAGTTTTTCGCCGTGATATTCTGGATGACGACATTCTTGATCGTGCCCGGCACGCGCGGTTCCACCTGTTGTGTCTTTGCGCTATTGCCGCCCCGGTGTCCCAGCCGGACAAACAGCGGCGCTTTGACGCCGTCCATCGTGATGTTGGACACGATGATGTTGGAGAGGTGCGAGCCGTCCACCGATTCGATGGCTACGCCGGCAAGCGTGCGATCCATCGGGTGGTTGGTGATGGAATAGACATGGCAATCCCGGAACGTGATGTTTTCAAAAACATCGTGGGTTTCCGTGCCGAGCTTCAGCCCGTTGCAGGAACTCCAGATGCGGCAATTGGCCACGGTGATGTCGCGGGAGGGATGATTGTGGCCGGGCTCGGTGCTTTTCAGCACCACGCCGTCGTCGCCGGTGATGATGTCGCAATGCTCGATCCGCACGTTGATGCAGGAATTGATGTCGATGCCGTCCGTGTTCGGCCCGTAGAGCGCGGAGCGCAGCGTCAGGTCGGTGGCGCGCACGTTGACACAGCGCTGCAGATGCAGCGTCCAGGAAGGCGAATTGGTGAGCAGCAGCGTCCGCACAACCACGTTGGTGCACCGCTGGAGGTGGATGAACGAAGGCCGTTTCAGGACATTGTAATTGAATTGGGATGTCCCCCGCCACGGCGTGCGCATCGTCGGCGGCGGATTTTTCTTCACCCAGTAAGCTTCGCCCTGGCCGTCAATGACGCCGCCGCCTTCGATGGCGATATCGTGCGCGCCTTTGGCACCGATCAGGGCGCCATCGGGAAAATCCGCCAGGTTGGTGCTGCCGAGCAGTTTTGCCTCGGGCCGGACCACCAGCCGCACTCCGCTCTGGAGCATGATGGAGCCGGAAAGGTAGATGCCCCGGGGCAATACCACCGCGCCGCCGCCGGCGGCGGCGCAGGCGTCGATGGCCTTTTGCAAGGCGGCGGTGTCTTTGGTCACGCCGTCCCCCTTGGCGCCATACGCCGTCACATCAAATTGCCGGTCGGCGGCGCGTAACGTGGCCAGCGGGGTCAACAATAGGGCGGCGAGGACAAGGAGGTGTTTCATGATGGTTCGGGCAATAGGTTTGGGGAATCGCCCGAAACCATATAAAAGAACCGCCCCGCCAACGAGAAAAAAACCGCCGCTGCCGGGACGTGGTCCGCCTTCGCAGTCAAACGTAGAAAGCTGGGCCAAGGCGCAAGAAAGGGCAGGCTAAAAAAACGGCGGGGTGAAGGGGCGGACATCAGCGCCAGGAAACGGCTCGGTCTTGCAGCCTATCCTCATATTAGGCGGCTGGTATGTAAAATCCATAAACGCTGGCTGAAAACTCGCCTGCTGCAAATGTAATCTGCCGACCACCGGCATCAATCTCATAAACATGAAAGCTGTAACTCTGGCCGTAGTTTGGGTCTTTGACATCGGCTCGCTCCCCGGCTCGGCAAATCCACTTGTGCTCCCAAACTCTGACGCCGGAAATCTCCAGCTTGTCGCCTTCGACGCTAACTCCTGCAAATCTCCAATTTGTCATACGCTCGAAGCCGCCTAACAGTTAATGGATGACGCCCTGTGCAGCCTATCCTTTTTCATGAAGGCGAGGTTGCGCTGGACGTAAAAGCTTGTCCAGCATATTTGTTTGAGCATGGCATCGGATGATTTGTTTTCAGCAAAGGCGGCAAAAGTGCCACCGGAAGGTTTGCTGCCCACCCCCAAAGGCCAAACCGGCTTGGGAGCGGTTTATCCCCAATCCCACGCTGCGGCTGCGGGAGCAGTTGCGGGTCAAAAGTCCGCTGGATCGGTGCCTCTAGCAGATGGGTATTGGCGGGAAGGCTAAAACCCCGTTTTTGACCCGTTTTTGGACAAAACCACCCTTTGGACCTTCATTTTTGCTATTTTTTGCCCTTTTTGGCGTTTTTCGCCACTCATAACGTCACGATATGATGTCCGAACGTGATGTTATGAGACCCGAACGCGACGTTATGATTGTCTGACGCGACGTTATGAATGCCTGACGCGACGTTATGAATGCCTGACGCGACGTTATGAATGCCTGACGGCTGTTCTTCCGGTCCGTTCACGGCCTGCCGGTATCAACTCAACGGCCAGTGGAGCCTGTTCTCCGCCTGGGTTCTTTCCGAGATTTAGAAAACGGAGCGACCCGTTTCAGGGCGTGATTTCCTGTCCCTGGCCGCCCCAGTTCTTGGGCGCGGTGAATTTCAGTCTCTTCACTCCCATGCCCCGCAGGAAAACCGGACGTTCGCCCGGCACGGTGGCCGCGGCTTTGCGAACGGTCAGGCCATCCACATCCACGGCCAGCAGCGGCGGCCGGGTCTCAGGGGATGTGGTCGCAAAAGTCAGGTGATCCAGCGTGATGTTGCGGGCGTGCCGGATGAAAATGCATGAGGCCGGCTGGGAATAAAACAAATTCTCACCCGGATAATTGGTCGCTTTTTCATCGGTGGCCAGGGGCGGGACTTTGCCGGAAAAGCCCGGGGCGACAATGCTGATATTCCGCAGCGTCACATTCTCCACCGGATGATCGGGCAGTCCGCAGATCCAGGAACATTTCGACTGCACATCGCTGATCGTGATGTCGGAGAGCGTGATATTCCGGACCACTCCCACCGGCGGCTCGGCCGCGCCATCCATATGCTTGCGGCTGCGATTTCCCAGCCGGATATAAAACGGGGCGCGCGGCCCCCGGATGGTCACGTTCGAAATCGTCACGTCATCCAGCGTGCCGCCGTCCGCAATCATCAAGCCGATGCCCGCATTCCCCCGGCGTGAGCCGTAGACGAGTTTCCCCGCCACGGACGGCACGACCGAGATATTGCTGATGCGGATGTGCCTGAATCCGCGGGCGGATGTCTTCGTTGTTCAACACTTTCGCCGGCTGAAACGCCGCGCCCTGTCCGTCGATGGTTCCGGGTCCGGTGATCGCCACATGTTCGGCTTCTTCGGCATAGATCAGCGCCGGAAACCCGCCCTTGTCGCGCAGCGAGCGGAACTTGGGGAACGGATGGGGCGGGTAATCCTCCATGTGCGTTGATCCCAGCAGGGTCGCGTCTTCGTCCAGATGCAGTTCCACATTGGATCGTAACGTGAGGGATCCGGTGAGATATTTGCCTTTCGGGAATACCACCTTGCCTCCACCGGCGGCGGCGCAGGCGTCAATGGCTGTTTGCAAGGCGACCGTGTTTTTGGTCAAGCCATCGCCTTTCGCGCCATAAACCGTCACCTCAAAGTTCCGGTCGGCTGCCTGCAGTGTGGCCAGCGAAGCCAGGAGCAGGGCCGTAAGAATCAGTTTTTTCATAGGAGTTTACTATGGCTTTTTGGTTACTTCGAGAATCGCCGCCATATAAGGGCGCGGGAATCTAATTTCCAAAGTCTTGGAAGAATATTCCACCTTGATTCCCAAATCAGTGGGATAAAGCAAGGTCACGCGGCCCCCAAAAGTATTTGGCAGCGTGATTTTTTTATCACCCGCCAACCGCCAGACCGCCACAAAGGCGCGCTCGGAATCCTGCAAGCCGACGGCCACGGGCGATTTCGTATCTGCCATCGAAGGGGGCATGCCTAGCGGATAAAACGGCGTCATGTGCGGGATATGCTGGCGGATGTGTTCTTTGTAAATGCGCAAACCGGCGTGAACCTGCTTTCGGCTTTCGTCTTTCAGATTGGCAATGCCGCCGCTCTGATGGATGCGGGCGAGCATGGCGTTGACCAGATTGAAACTCGCGGCATCGGCGTCATCCTCCGCCTTGGGATAAGACCACACGGCGAATTGTTCCGGCAGCACCGCCGCCAGCCCGCCGGCCACGATGGAAGGATATTTTCGGTAATCCGTCTGGTCGCTGGAGGACTGAAGCTGATGATGGGAAAGCATCCCGTAATCCATGCGTCCGCCGCCGCTGCCGCAATTCTCGATGACCAGTTCCGGAAACCGCTGATGCACGGCATCGATCCACCTGAGGTAGGCTCGCTGATGTTCGAGTAGGCCTTGGCCAAAACTGTCAGCCCCGGTTTCGGTGCCCAGCAACGCATCCACGTTATAATCCATTTTGAGGTAGCCCACGCGATATTCGCGCACCAGTCGGTTAACCACCTCATCGGCATGTGCGCGCACGTCGGGATTGCGGAAATCCAGCAGGAAACGACCGTTGTCAATGACCCGATGACCATGCCGCATGAAGAACCATGAATCGGGCTTGTCTTTCAGCGGCGAATTGATGCCGGCAACCTCGATCTCCAGCCACAATCCTGGAATCATACCCTTGGCGCGGATATAATCCAACAGCCCCGTCAAACCATTGGTGCCAAAGCGGGTTTTTGAAGGCTGCCACAGGCCCACGGTCGCCCACCATGTCTCCTTGAGTTCCGCATACCAGCCGGCGTCAATCACATAATATTCGCAACCCGCCGCCGCCGCCGCATCAATGACCGGCAACTCCTTCTCCGTGGTCGGGTTGGCGTTCAGGCAATTCATGTAGTCGTTGAAAATCACGGGGCACTTCACGTTGTCCGGATGAGGCATCAGGCAAGCCTTGCGCCGGTAAGCCGTCATGGCCGCCACCGCTTCATTGAAACCGCCCTTGACGCAGCCCACGGCCACCGGCACGGAATCGTAGCTTTGACCGGGCTGCAAATTTTTCCACGCCGAATTAAAAAGTTCATCTGGGCCGCCGAGATAAAGATAGCTCGTGCGGTTGCCGGTTTCGGAAATCTCCCAGTGCCATGAACCATTTTGCTCGATCTGCCAGAACCAGGTGACGCCCAGGTCGCGGTTCTCAGCCATGCCGATGGGCAGCTGCGACATCGTGGACCAGCTGCCGATGTTGTTGAAGGCGATGGCGGTGAGGCTGAAATGTCCATTCTCCAAAAACCCCCAGCGCGACGGCGGCGCCGACTGCCACTGCGCTTCGCTTGTCCAACTATTGTTGGCATAGCTAACCTGCAACTTCTGTTCCAGTGGGCTCGGCCCAAAATTTGCGAAATTGTAAACCATCGCGGAGCTGACATGCTCAATGCCCACCGGCGAATGGCCCTCGTTCACCAGCCGGGACCAGCGGCGCATGACGGGAATATCCTGAAAGAATTCGTAGTGTGATTCCACGCGCAGCCCCAGTTCCGGTGCCTGTTGCAATAAAACCTGATGCTGGCCAAGCTTTGATTCCAACGTCTGCTGGCCGAGGTAAATCAACTCGTTGCCAGGATTGCCGCCGGTGAGTTTCTTGGCGTGGTGTGACGCCCAGTTATAGCCGGAGACCTGCAATTCCACCTCCACGCCCGTTTTGATATCCGACTTGGCTTTGTCCAACAAGTTCGTCATCCCCGTCGGCAATAGCGACACTTCCTGTAATTTTTTACCTTCAAGCTTGTGGCGCACTTCTAATCCGCCGCCGCTTAACTGCGGCGTCACCACCGGCGTTTTTTTCTCGGCCACAACTGCCTCGCCGGCTTGTAGTGCGGCCAGCGGCACCAGTAGGAGGGCGGTGAATGTAAGGAGTCGAATGTGTTTCACGGCGATATCAAACATCATGGTTTGGCGGGTGTTGTCGCCTGGGCTTTAGCCAGCAATTCCGCCGTCGTCACGGGCTTGCCGCCCTGATGCATGCTTTCCTCGGCTGCCGACATGAAGGTGAAAAGTTCAATGGTTTCTTCCGTGGGCACGGGCGATTTACCGGTTTGGAAAAATTTCACGATCTCGGCCACTAGCGGTGCGTAGCCGTCATACGCGCCGACCGGGGCCTCGCCTTTTTCGCCCTTGGCCATGCCGCCGTATTGCACCTTGGCCTTGGGTTCAGCTTCGCGGAAGATGCCGGTGCGTCCGCCTTTCCAGGTGCCGGTGACTTCAATCCGTCCGTCGGGCGTGGTGCGTTGACTGACGCTCTCGCAGCCGGTGCCCATGACGGTGAAAAGCGATTCGCACCCGTGAATGCCATACCAATAGAGATTGGGATTGGTCGGTTCGAGGTGGGCGGGGCTGAACGTTTCCGCGCTCAACACCCGGCCCAGGCTGCCTTGCCGCACGGCTTGGGTGTTTTTGCCGTACCTCAGCGAGGAAGCGGTGAACAGCGGGAGGCCGGCGGCTTTGGTCAGGCGGATGATTTCGAGGGCGTCGCGCAGATTCGCCGCCAGGGGTTTGTCGATGAAGAACGGTTTCTTGGCGGCGATGGCCAGCTTGACCTGGGCCAGATGCGTGCGGCCATCCACGCTTTCGATGAGCACGGCATCCGCCTCGGCGCAGGCTTGCTCGATGGTGTCGCAGATTTTCACGCCGTATTTGTCGCGCATCACGGCGGCGTTGGTTTCCACTTTTTTGAAGCTGGCGGGAATGTCCGGGCTGCCGCCTTTGAAGGCCGTCACCACCCGGGCGCCCGCGACATGGTTGGTGTTTGCGGGGTCGTTCAACACCTTGGTGAACTCAACCGCATGCGAGGTGTCCGTACCGATGATGCCCAGCCGCAGGTCGGCGGCGCGGGCGGTGATGCTGCCGGCGGCGAACAGGGAGATCAGCAGGAGCAAGCCATGGGACGATTTTTGAATGGAGGTGATCATCGGGGGATGGTTCGGTAAACAGTCAGTGGTGGTTTGGTGATTAAATATACGAGGCGTTGAATGACCATACAAGCCTTGGGGTCGGAGTGCACCGCCTTTTGTAACGACTTCCGATACTTTTGTGCATTCACCTCTGGCTTCATAACGAAAACAGCCCGCCTCGGAATTTTCAGGCCGGCTCTAAGTCGAATACAACCTTGCGCCCATCTATAAAACATCCTTACCTTCAATCATGCGCACCCTCCTTATCCTGCTCCTGTTCGTCGCGGCCCAATCTTATTCTGCCACCGTGGTCCGCGAGTTCAAAGTGGACGAAATAGTCAAATGGCAGGGGGGGGCGGTGAAAGACAAGCACGTTGAGAACGGCGGGCTGTCCGTGGAAACCGTGAAAGGCGATTCGATGCTGATCAGCGCGGTCTTTGACGCCTTTGCAGCCACATCTTCGCAATATATCGAATTGGAAATGCAAAGCGATGTTGCCGGCAGCGGCATGTTTTTTTGGACCGGAACCACCAATTCGCCTCACGGTGGTTTTGCCTCCGGCAAGCTCACTCCGTTTGCCATTGCCACGGGAATGCAGACCTATCGGATTGAGCCGTTCTGGCAGGGGGAAAAAAAGATCATCCGCCTGCGCCTCGATTTTCCCGAACAACAAGGCGGACATTACCTGATCAAGGCGCTGCGAATTGTCGAGGCCACACCGGGTGAAGCGGTGGCTTTGCCCCTGCATAATGTGAAATTGGAGAATGGCGCCTGGCGTGGTCGCTTGAACTGGCCGGCAAGCCAGGGTTCAATCCTGTCCCTGCGCCTGACGACCGCCATTGGAGCGAACAGTCAATGCCAGATCGGTTTTGCCAGCAACGCCACCAACGGACTTCAGCCGATGACTTTTCCTCTGCGCGGCGATGGTTTGGCTCATACCTATAACATCGACCTCAATGACAAGGGGTCCTGGCGCGGCCAGATTGTGAATCTGCGCGTGACAGCGGAGGGAGCCAGGCAAATTGAACTGCTGGCCTTGGGGGAAGATCCGCAAGGGCCCGCCGATCTGGAAGTCACCAGTTTCGGTTTGTCCGATGCCATTGTCCGCTCCGGCAAGCCGGTGCAGCTTGAAGCGATGGTGGTCAACCACGGCGGCGAGCCGGCGCACAATTTGACACCGCAATTGCAACTGAAGGGGGCGCGCCTGATAAATTCCGGTGCCGTGCCGGCCCAGCTTGAATTTAATTCTCCCGAAAAAATTTCATGGACGGTGCAGGCGGATCAACCCGGCACCGCCGAAGCCATGCTGACGCTGGCTGGGGCGTCGCCCATTGCCGCCAGGCTGGATTTTCGCGCGCCATTGAACCTGCCCAAGGCCGACTATGTGCCGGTGCCCCATCCGGTGAAGAGCGATTATCTGATCGGCGCATATTATTATCCCGGCTGGGACACGGCGGTGCGCTGGTCGCGGATTCAGCCCTTCCCCGAGCGCAAACCGCTGCTGGGCTGGTATCACGAAGGCGACCCGGAAGTGGCCGACTGGCAGATCAAATGGGCCGTGGAATCGGGCATCAACTTTTTCCTCTACGACTGGTATTGGGACCGGGGCCACCAGCACAACGAACAGGGCTTGGACGCGCTGTTCAAGTCGCGCTACGGAAACATGCTCAACTTCTGTCTGCTTTATGCCAATCACAACCAGCCCGGTTCGCACTCCGCCAGGGATTTTGAGAATATGACCGCGTTCTGGATCAATAATTATTTCAAGCGCTCCAATTATCTGAAAGTGGAAGGCAAACCGGTGGTGGTCATGTTTGCTCCTAGAAATCCCGCCAAAGACATGGGCCTTGAGGCGGTGAAAGCATCGTTTGAGAAAATGCGCGCCCTGTGCCGTGAGGCTGGCCTGAAAGGCCTCTACCTGGTGGCCTGCAACAACGACAGCACGAATTACCTGCCGCAGTTGAAGGAAATGGGTTATGACGCCATTTCCTGCTACAACTGGCCCCGTTTGAACATGAATCCCGAAGAGTTGGTTGCCCGCCGGGCTTCCTACGAAAAGAACATTGAGGGCTACAAAGCCGCCTGGGAAAAACTCGCCGCCGCCAATGTTCTGAAGCTGATTCCGCCGGTGGCGGCTGGCTGGGATGACCGCCCCTGGGCCGGCGCCCGCGCCGTCGAGCGCTTTGGCCGCACCCCGGAATTGTTCAAACGCCATTTGGAGGATGCCAAAAAGTTTTTGGACACCCGCGAATCGGATCCCAAATTGAAAATGCTTTTCGTCGAAGCCTGGAATGAATTGGGCGAAGGCAGCTATATCGAACCCCACCGCGAATTCGGCTTTGGCTATCTCGACGCGATTCGCCAGGTTTTTTCGCCATCATCGCCCAAGCCGGCGGAAATCGTCCCCGCGGATGTCGGCCGCGGACCTTATGACGTTCCGGTTGAGCCGCCCACGACCAAATGGGACTTCACCAGCGCCTCCAGCCCGCTCGGCTGGCAAGGCGGCAACATGAGCAATTTGCGTATTGAAAACGGCGCTTTGTGTTTCGCCACGCGCGGACGCGATCCCATTCTCAGCAGCCCGCCGCTCACGCTCCGGGCCGCAAAATACTCCGATTTTGTGATTCGCCTCAAGGCCAGTCGTGACATTGATGGGCAATTATTCTGGATCACCAAGACCGCGCCGGTGAATGAAGCCAGCAGCCTGCATTTTGCCATCCGCGGCGATGGTCAGTTTCACGATATGACCGTGCGCCTGGCCGGTCACCCGCGCTGGCGCGGCCTGATCACTGGTTTGCGGTTTGATCCCGGCAGCCTCGATGGCGTCAGCGTGGCCATTGAGTCCATCCGGCTCAAGGAAACCCAATAGCTCAGCTCTACACCCGAAAGCACAGTGCCAACGCTGCCCAGCCTCGCGCTGAAGCGCCGGGGCAAATCCGATGAACTCGACCAGTGAATTGAGGTCGTTGTTCGCGCCGGTCGATAAACTGGAGCTGCGGAAAGAATCTCGTCGATGCTTCCTGGGAAAAATCCTGCGATTTGCGGCGGGTTAGAAATTCATTTAAAATCAGTTTCCCACTTATGGAGCAGAGTAACGGTAAAACCGTTGTCGCTGGTTCGTGGCCGTGGCGTCATTGTTCGTGAAAGGACTGGTCGCAACCAGGTTTGTCCCCGCCAGCAGTGTCCATTGGGCGGCGGGCAGGGTGAGGTTGGTGGTGGCGTAAAGCGAATAGGCCGTGCCCAGATGTCCCGAAGAAATCAGACTGAAACCGTTTTTGGCCGACAGCGACAGGCTTTGAGCGGCCGGCGGTATGGCCGGCGTCAGGCGGACCGCTGCGCCGCTGGAGGCGGCCAGCGTCAGAAAATTCGTCGCTGTGGAATCCACCACCAACCGGTCAATCCGGACCTGGGTGCGCGTCGGAATGTTCGGGTCTTGCGTATAGACGTTCTCGATGTATTTCTGGCCGGGTGTCAAAAAGTCCAGTGGCACGGCAAAGGTGCGGCTGGAATTGGCGTTCATCGCGCCGATGAACCAGTCGTTGCCCGTGCGCCGCGCGATGATGGCATATTGGCCGATGCAACTCTGCAACACCCGCGTTTCATCCCAGACCGTGGGCAGATAGTCGTAAAATTCCAGCTCCGGCACATCGTTGATCTTGTCATTGCCGCCGCTGACATAGCCCGGGGAGTTCGTCGGAATGTCATACCAATAAAGGAACTGCCACGGGCTGTAGAAGCAGACGGCCTTGGCCAGTTGATAGACGTAACTCCAGTTGTTTGTCACGCGGGCGTCAAAGTAGCAGACCGTGTGATCCGCCCCGCCGGCGAGCATTCGCGAAAACAGTTCGGTGGTGTCCTGTGTCGTGGTTGGCGTGCCTTCATCGCCCAGAAGGCCTTCGACGGTCATCAGGTTGGGATAAGTCCGCGTGTATCCGGACGGACGGAATTCGTCGTGCGCGTCGCACAGGATCTGGTTGGTGGCGCAAATGCGTACGGCTTGGTTCACGATGGCATTGGGCGTCTGTTGGCCGATGGCGCTGTTGGGGCCGACGAAGCCATATTTGATGCCCTTGACGCCCCAGCTCTGGTAAAGCGGCGGCAGCAGGTTCAGTTGATTGGTCATGGCCAGCCAATTGACGTAGAGAATGACCCCGACTCCATTGGAGTTGGCGTAGTTGATCACGTTCTGCAAATCCAGTCCGGCCTTCGGCTGCGTCGCGTCCGGGGTCGTGTTTTCCGGCCCATACCAGCCGGCGTCATACTCGAAATATTGCAGCCGGTGTTTCACGGCGAAGTTCACGCAGGCGTAGCCGCCGTTGGTGGTGACCGTCGTTTCGCGGATCACCTTGCCCGGTTTGATCCAGGCGGTGTTCGTCAGGGCGCACGGATCGTTCAGGTTCAGCACGAGAAAGTTATTCTCCAATAATTGTCCCGGACTGTCGCCGGCCAGGATAAAGCGCCACGGCGTGGTCAGCGGCAACGAACTGTTCACCGGTCCATCCAGCAGGCTGACCAGACTGTTGGTTGCGCCCGCGAGCGGGGCAAATTTCATCCGCGCATAATCCACCAGCCGCGCCTCACCCAGGGCCACAAACATATTGGTGGCCAATTGCACCGGCAGCGGGCGTTCGCAGCCAGAAGGAACGCCGCTGATGGTGTTGGAACTGTAAATTCCCTGGGCGGAGGTCGTTGTCCAGGCGGGATAATTTCCATCAAACCGGAACTCAGTCTGCTCCGTAAGGTTGCTGGCCCCGGACAGACCGGTTTGCGCGGGAATCGTGTAGCAAAAAGCCACCCCTTCGTTATAGGCGCGGAAGGTGAGTTGCAACCACCGGTTGGGCCACACCGCTTCCTGCAGGTTGACCATGAGTTGATTGTAATTGTTCGTGACTGTGCTGCGCTCACCATAAACCGGCTGCCAGACACTGTTGCTGGAGGTGAAAACCTGGCTCAGGTTGGTCAGGTAAGTGCCGAGTAAACCGGTTCCAAAAGTCAGGCCCAGCTTGGAAACAGCGATGAGCGTCTGCCCTGTTTTAGTGATACTGTAAACGGGACAGCCCGCCGAGCCGTTGAAATTACTGACGGCGAAGGTCAGTATCAGTCGGCCGTCGGGCGACGCCAGTTGAACCGGCGTGCCGTTTACCCCGACGGGCAGAACATTGATCAGCACCGTCGCGTCGTTGGTCAGCGTGCTGGAATCAGTTACCCGCACGGTGAAACTGTTCGTGCCAACGTCGCCGGCGCCGGGCGTGCCGCTCAAGTCGCCACTGGCCGCGACCGATAGCCACGCGGGCCCGCCGGCCTTGCTGAATGTCAGCGAACCTCCCAGCGGTGGCGTGGCCCAATCGGCCAGCGTGTTCGTGTAGGGCTGGTTCTGCGTCGCCGCCGGCATCACCACCGGGTTCGTGTTCCATCCCGGGCTTCCTGCCTGCTGGATTTGAAAACCGGCAAACTTCAACCGCGCCACCGCGTTCCCGTTTGTGATGCAACGCCCTAATATGTCCTTGTAAGCGGCGCTGGCGCCGATCGTGCCGATGATGGCCGTAAAATCCGGGTTCGTCAGGCTGGTGAACCGGACATAATTGCCGCCTTGAACGCTGGCCCAAGTGTCGGTGGTCGCAATGGCGGCCGTGGTGGACTGCACATAGCCGCTGCCGCTGCTGTCCACCGGCGATAACTGATTGTAGCTGCTGTCCTGATTCCTCATGTAGCGCAGAACCGGAACCGGGTTGACACTGTTGGTCATCGCAAAATATCCGCCCCGCGTGTTGGCGGAACCGCTGCCGACTTCGGTGTCGTATTCATAGAAATAGACATTGTAGTTGGTGTAGGGAATTCCGGTTACGCGGATGATGGTCGGGCTGTTATTGGGAACATGGTCGATGTCATCACCGAACATCTTGGTGTCATTGGCGGTTCCCGTGGCCCGCTGGCTAATATTATTAGAAGTGGTGATGGACACCGCCAACCCGGCGACCACCGCGCCGGATTGGTTGGTAATTGTTCCCGCCGACAGCGTGCCGGCGGCGGTCGCATTATTCCAATTACCGTTTCGCACGCCCGGTGCGCCCGCCAAATCTGCCGCCGACATTAAATTCGGGCTTCCAGACCCCGCCGTCATACTGATGCCGACAACGTCCGTCGCCTGAACTGCCGTTGACCAAGCCATCCACAGGACGGCACATAAAAAAAGGATTCGCCAAGGCATTAGAGCCGGTCTGAAAATTGCGAGGGGTGCGGCGGCGAGGAATTTTGGCGGTGGGCAAGGCGGCGAGGCCTGAGCATCCCCGCAGCGGGCTGTAAAGGCCGAGCCAACGCCGCCCACGGACAAAAGACCCGCCGGCCAAAGGATTTTCGTGCTGCCGGCCGTCTGGCTTCGTGGCTCCCCGGTCGAAGATCCATGAAGGGTATTCTTCATCGTCGCGCCTCGCCAGCCAGCCTTCAGAACGAAAACAACTCTCCTCGAAATTTTTAGACCGGCTCTTTTGAGTTTCATTCGCGAATCTCGAGTTGTTGAGGTGTTATTTCTACCCACTGATTTCACTAAACGTGGCGGTGAACGGTTGTCATACCACCGCCACTTCTCCAGCTTTTTCCCCGTATCTGCAAGGGAAAAAATGACTTCGTATTCAAATATTCATCGCGCAGTTTCTTGTTGAAGCTGGCGCTGAACCTGTTCCCCGCCGCCGGCGGGCGAATAGATCCTGCGGGCCGGGTTCGCGTAAAGCCGGATGAAAAATGCTGGCGATCATCAAACCATAAAGTTGCGGCCCAAGAGCTGTTGGTAAGCACATTAGCTCATGAAAAATCCAGCTTCTTAACGCAAGTAATTGACTAGGCGCAAGCAAAAACCCAAACTCGGATCAATCCACTTTTTTTCCATGAAAATTCGATACCTCATTTTGATTGCTGCGTTATTCCTCGCCCACACGGCTACATCTGCCGATTTTTTCGTCGCCACCAACGGTGCTGACGCCAATCCCGGCACCAAGGCAAAACCCTTTGCCACCTTGAATCGGGCACGCACGGAAGCCCGTAAGTTCAAGGAACAGGGAGTGACGGTGTGGTTGCGCGGAGGCAGCTATTGTCTTGAGCAGTCGTTTGAATTGAACCAGGCGGATGGCGGGGCTGAAAACCGGCCGGTCACTTATCGCGCATTTCCGGACGAGACGGTTCGGTTGGCGGGCGGACGCCCGATTTCAGCGAGCGACTTCAAACCCGTCACGGACCCTCAAATTCTCAGCCGCATCAATGAATCGGCGCGAAACAAGATTCTTCAAGTCGACCTCAAGGCTCTGGGAATCACGAATTATGGCAGGTTCCCGGACGTTTATCGGGGGAGCGCTCCCCTTTTAGAATTTTTCTTCAACGGCCAACCAATGCAACTGGCGCGCTGGCCGAACGATGCTTGGATGACCGTCGCCCGGACGATAGCGTCCGGAGCAAAACCGTCGCCCGCGAACCCCAAGGGCACCCCCGGCACGTTCCTGTATCACGGCGATCGACCGCAACGTTGGACGAAGGCGGACGACGTGATGCTTCACGGGTATTGGTGCCAGGACTGGTTTGACGAAAGCCTGAAGGTTAGGACGATTGACACCGTGGCGCAGACAATCAAATTCGCCGCGCCCGCCGCTTATGGCTTGGGCAGCGGGCTGCGGCGTTACTATGCCCTGAATCTGCTGGAAGAAATTGATATGCCCGGCGAATGGTATTTGGATCGCAAGGCAGGCAATTTATATTTCTGGCCGCCGGCGCCGCTGGCGGGATCCCAGGTGTGGGTCTCGACGCTGGCTAAACCAGTTGTCTCCATAAAAGACGCTTCGCATGTAACGCTGCGTGGTCTGACGGTCGAATTCTCGCAAGGCGACGGGGTGATCATTGAAGGCGGGCAGGAGAATCTTATTGCCGGCTGCACGTTGCGCAATCTCGGTGGGACCGCGGTTATTATCAAGGATTCGCCGGGAGCATTGGGGGGTGGACGGCATAACGGCGTGACGGGCTGCGATATCTCCGAAGTGGGGCGCGAGGGCATCATGCTCAATGGTGGCGACCGGAACACACTGACGCCGGCCAAGCATTTTGCGGTCAACAACCATATCCACCATTTCGGCCGTTTGATGCGGACCTACGCCGGGGCAATCAATGTGGAAGGTGTCGGCCATCTGGTCGCCCACAACCTGCTCCATCACGCCCCGCACTCGGCTGTGTTCTTCAAGGGCAATGACCATGTCATCGAGTTTAATGAAATGCACCACCTGATGTTGGAGACGCACGACGCCGGCGCGGTTTACATGGGGCGCAACTGGACTTGCACGGGAAACATGATCCGTTACAACTTTATCCATCATCGCGGCGCATTCGGCATCGGATCGTCCGGGGTCTATCTCGACGATGGAAATGCCGGGAACACCATCTTTGGCAACGTGTTTTTCAATGGAACGTGGGCGACCGTGCTCGGCGGCAGCCGCAATACCACGGTGGAAAACAACATCTTTATCGACTGCGAACCGGCCGTGAATGTGGACGACCGGGCCTACGTCCATATGGGTGAGAAGGGAACGCTCAATCTCACCCTTGCGCAGATCCCATACCAACAGCCGCCGTGGAGCACGCATTATCCCTACCTCGTCAACATTCTTGGGGATGAACCGGGCGAACCAAAATATAATGTCGTGACGCGCAATGTTCGCGTCGGCGGGACGTGGACCTGGTTGATCCGCCGCAAGGATGAGACGAAGCCGCCATTGGACCAGTTGATTAAGATCAAAGACAACTGGATCGACGGCGATCCCGGATTTGTGGATGCCAAAAATCTCAATTTCAACCTCCGTGACGACTCCCCGGTATATCGGAAGATACCCGGGTTTCAGAAAATCCCGTTTGATCAAATCGGGTTGTATCAGGACGAACTCCGTGCGACCTGGCCCATCGCAGGGGCGGACGAGGCGCGCCAGGAGCCGATGCTCGCCGATAAAATCATTTATCCGGCCAAGGTGCTGTGGGGAAAGCCGGGGCCGATTCCCGCGTATCGGCTTGAGCGGCCCATCGCCCTCGACGGCAAGGAAGGCGAGGGCGAATGGCCGAAAACGGGCAACGGAAAGCCCGCCGTCATCGAGCAGGCGCCGGATCGGACGAAAGTGGCTGAAACCACGCCGAGAAGCTATGCGCGGGCTGCATATGACGATGAATTTCTTTACGTGCTGCTCGTGAATCGTGTGCGCGATGTGAAAGCCCTGACCCGGGGCAAGGAATGGGGCAGGGACGATGGGGTCGAGATTAGTTTCAAGGATCCAGCCGGCAAGGGACCGGTCCACGTCATCCACGGTTTTGTTTCCGGAAATCCCGAAGCTTCCACCGTGGCGGGTTTCAGTGTGGAACCGAAAAAAAGACTTGAGGATTCCGGTCTCAAACTAGCAACTTCCGTCGGCGACAATTATTGGACGGCGGAATTCCGCATTCCGCTGAAAGCGGTTGGCATCGTGCCGGTGAAGGACAAGAAACTGCAGTTTAATATCGCCACTCGGCAGGTCGCCGCGAATACATCGCTGATCTGGACCGGCACCTTCGCCCAAAATTGGAAAGTCGAGGATGCAGGAGAGTTGGTTTTTAAATGAAAAACAAAAATTAATATGAAACTTAATATCCGCCCTGTTTATCTGACTGCGGCCTCGACCCTCTTGTTGTTGTCACTTACTTTTTCCCGCGCTGAAATGCAAAAACCCGTTCCACTCTGGCCCGATGGCGCGCCCGGCGCGCTGGGCAGCTCCGCCAGCGACATCCCCACGCTCACCCCCTATTTACCGGACGGCACCAATAGCTCCGGCGCTGCGATGGTGATCTGCCCGGGCGGCGGTTATGGCGCGCTCGCACCCCACGAAGGCAATGACTATGCGCTCTGGTTGAACCAGCATGGCGTCACTTGTTTCGTTTTGAAATATCGTCTCGGTTCCAATGGCTATCGGCATCCCGCCATGCTCAATGATGCCGCCCGCGCCGTGCGCTGGGTGCGGGCGCATGCGGATGAATTCAAGGTCGATGCGCGCCGCGTCGGCATCATGGGCTCCTCGGCCGGCGGACATCTGGCTTCCACCTTGGTGACCCATTTCGATTCGGGCAACGCCTCGGCCAAAGACCCGGTTGAACGACAAAGCTCGCGTCCGGATTTGGGGATTCTTTGCTACGCCGTGATTTCGCTGGGGGAATTCACCCACCAAGGCTCGAAGAATAATCTGCTGGGGAAAACCCCGGCGCCGGAACTGGTGAAACTGCTTTCCAACGAACTGCAAGTGACCACCAACACGCCGCCATGTTTTTTGTGGTCCACCTTTGAAGACCAGGCCGTGCCGCTGGAAAACACCCTTTTGTTCGCCGAAGCACTGAGAAAAAATCGCGTTCCTTTTGATTTGCACATTTACCAACAAGGCCGCCACGGCATTGGGCTCAAAGCCAAGCCGCCCTTTGCCAATCCGCATCCGTGGGCAGGCGACTGCCTTTTTTGGCTGAAGGTTCAGGGGTTTGTCAGATAAAAGCGGTTGTGACGTTTTCGCGCGTCAGCCGTCGCCGATTTATCACCGCCGCCCTTTTGGCGGCACCGGGTGCGCTCATTGCCGATGCCAGGTTAATCGAGCCGACCTGGTTGAAAGTTCGAAAACTGCGGATTGGCAACAATCTTCCGACGCACCGGCTGGTTCACTTCACTGATTTACACCACAAGGGCGACCTTGTTTATCTAAAGTCAGTGGTCGGAAAAATAAATTCTTTGGCTCCGGATTTTGTTTGTTTTACCGGAGACATCATCGAGGAGGAAAAGTATTTGGGCGAGGCATTGGAGATTTTATCCGGCATTAAATCGCCAATGTTTGGGGTGCCGGGCAATCACGATTATTGGAGCAAGGTTGCGTTTAAGCCGATTCATAAATGTTTCAACGCCAGCGGCGGCGCGTGGTTGCTGGACGAACAGCGCACCATCGCTGATGGGAAAATTAATCTCACCGGCATCACCTGCAGCCATGACAACCAGGCTCAAATACCGCTTGATTCAGCTGCGACCAACATTCTACTCATGCATTATCCGGCCTGGGTAAAAAAACTTGGCAATCAGAAATTTGACTTGATGCTGGCCGGGCATTCTCATGGCGGGCAGGTGCGGGTTCCGTTTTATGGATCGCTGATGGTGCCTTTTGGCGTGGATGAATACGATCTCGGCCTGTTTCAGACCCGGGCTGGACCGCTCTATGTCAATTCCGGCATTGGTTACATTTACGGTTATGATTTTCGCTTTAATTGTCGCCCTGAAATCACCGTGATTGAGATTTGATTCGCCGGTTTGTATCGTGCGGGCAATGTCCGCGCCGGAAAACCCGATTTCCCCGCTCGCCGCGCCCATCACCTCGCTTTGGGGCGTGGGCGAGGAACGCGCCCGGTTGCTGGCGCGGCTGGATATTTTCACCGTCGAAGATTTGCTGCTGCACAAGCCGCGCCGTTATGAGGATCGCCGGAAATTTCTCCCCATCCGTGATTTGAAACTTAAGGAAGCGGCGACGGTGCGCGGGAAAATTGTCGCTGCCGGCGTGAAGCGTTTTCGCAAGGGCGTGCGGGCCATGTTTGAATGCGTGTTCGACGACGGCACGGCCCTGCTGCATTGCCGCTGGTGGCAGGCCCAGCCGTGGATGGAAGACTGGTTCACCGTGGGCCGCGAATTCCTCGTCTTTGGCAAACCGGATTCGCTGCGCCCGCGCAACATCGACCATCCGGAAACGGAACTGGTCGAGCCGGGCGACGACGAATTTATCCACGTCAACCGCATTGCGCCGGTGCATCCGCTCACGGACGGACTCACGGCGCGGGTGATGCGTGCGCTGGTCTGGCGGGCGCTGGAAAAATATGAGACGCAAATTGAGGATCCGACGTGGTCGAAGTTGCCAGTTGCCGGTTGCCGGTTGCCGGTTGAAATTGGCCAGGCCCCGCGCGCAGAAAAACCTTCAACCTTCAACCTTCAACCTTCAACTCTTTTGCCCGCGCGCGCCAACGCCGTGCGGATGATCCATTTTCCCGAGGAATTGACCGACGTGGAAATCGCGCGGCAAAGATTGGCCCTGGATGAATTCGTGGCGTTGCAAACCCGGATCCAGTCGCGCCGGAGAAAATTCGAGGCCAGCGCAAAGGCGCTGCCGTGCAGCGGCGACAATCGTTTAATGAAACCTTTTCTCGCGGCGCTGGGTTTCAAGCTGACCGCCGCGCAGACCCATGTGCTGCGGGAAATCCGCGGCGACTTGGGCGGCGCACATCCGATGCGGCGGCTGTTGCAAGGCGATGTCGGCTCCGGCAAGACGGCGGTGGCGGCCTGCAGCGCTTTAATGGCGCTGGAAAGCGGTTTTAGCGTCGCGCTCATGGCCCCTACGGAAATCCTGGCGGAGCAGCACTATCGGAATTTCACAAAATGGTTTGACCCGCTGGGCGTGAAAGTGGAACTGCAGACTGGGAGCAAGAAAACCTTCGCCGTTCAATCTTCAACTTCCAACCCCGAAGGCTCACCTAAGGCAGCCTCCCGCCTCCCGCCTCCCGCATCGCTTTTCATCGGCACGCACGCACTTTTCACCGCGGGTTTTGACTTGCCGAAGCTCGGCCTCGTGATCATTGACGAGCAGCACAAGTTCGGCGTGTCGCAGCGCGAAACCCTCGTGCGCAAAGGCCATTACCCGCATCTGCTGGTGATGACGGCGACCCCGATCCCGCGCACGCTGGGGCTGACCCTGTATGGCGACCTCGATGTTTCGGTGATTGATGAAATGCCCGGCGGCCGCGGCGCGATCAAGACTTTCGTCCGGGCGACGGACAAGTTGCCGAAGGTGTTTGATTTTATCCGCGAAAAAATTGCTGCCGGCCGACAGGCTTACATTGTTTATCCCCGCGTCGATGTCGCCGACACGGACAAGGACATCAAGGCGGTGACGAAGGAATTTGCCAGCGTGCAAAAGGCGCTGTCCCCTTTCAAAGTCGGCTTGCTGCACGGGCGCATCAAGCCGGCCGGGAAAGAGGCGATCATGGCGGAGTTTTGCGCCAACCAGATTCAGGCGCTGGTCGCCACCTCGCTCATCGAGGTCGGTGTGGACGTGCCCAACGCCACGGTGATGCTGATCGAGAACGCGGAGTATTTCGGTTTGGCGCAGTTGCACCAGTTGCGCGGACGCATCGGGCGCGGGGCGCATGAGAGTTTTTGCATTTTGATTTCAGACAAGCAAAACGAGGAGGCGCAGTCGCGTCTTGAAATCCTGGAGCAGACCGGCGATGGCTTCAAAATCGCGGAGGCGGATTTGAAGTTGCGCGGCCCGGGGGAAATGCTCGGCCAGCAGCAGAGCGGCGCGATGAAGCTGCGGTTTGGCAATCTGGTCGAGGATTTGAACCTGATCCGGCAGGCGCGCGATTTGGCGAAATTACATTTGGATTTCCGGCGGACAAAGGTAAGTTAAAGCCATGAGAATGCCTGTCTTAATCCTGATGGCGTCCGCGGTGGGTCTGGCGGGTTGCGGCGACAATTCAAAAACTTCGCAGGTGGTCAAGGCGGCGGATGAGGTGGCTTCCGCTCCGGCGAATTATGTGGGCGGCGTGGTGCAGTCGCAAAAACTGGCGGTAAAGGTGGTTGATGTTTCCTCCATTAATCAGGCGATTCAGATGTTCAACGTGCAGGAAGGTCATCTGCCCAAAACCTTGCAAGAGCTGGTGCCGAATTACCTTGCGAAAATCCCGGAGCCGCCCCGCGGCTACAAAATTGTCTATAGCCCTGATACGGCTACCGTATCTGTGGCGAAACAATAAGCATGAGGGAGCCAACTTTCAACCAAAACGGCATTCTGCCTTTCGAGCGTGGACTTTGGAATCGGGCGTGGTTCATGTTGATCCTATGCTTGGTCTTTGCGGCGCTGGACTGGGAGTTGGTGCCGCTACTGGTGTTTCCGTTTGTGTTTGTATTTCCGGTGATGCTGGTGGCATGGAATCGCAATGTCTGGTTTTCGCTGGTATGTGCGGGCGGGCTGTCGCTGTCGCGCTTGGCTCACGGTGTTGTCTTCGATTGGAGGCCGATTCCCGCCACCGACGTCGCCGACGCGCTGATTCAATTTTTCGTGCTGATGCTGCTGGCCGCACTGACTCATCAGCTTGGGCGCCAGTCGCGCCAGTTGCGCAAGCGGGTTCAGGCGCTGGAAGGCATGTTGCCCATCTGCTCTTTCTGCAAATGCATCCGGAACGAAAAGAGCGAATGGGTGCCGCTGGAAAATTATATCTCCGGCCATTCCCAGGCGGTTTTCACCCACGGCCTCTGCCCTGATTGCGCGACCCGGCATTACAGCGATTATGTACCGAAGCCATGATCACCGCGCCAGCCAGCGGAAGATGACAAACTCCTCGGGCGGCACATGCCCGAAACTGAACGGCAGCGGGCCCAGAGTTGCCGCATAAAAGCCGGCCCCGGCGGCGCGATTCCAGTTGGCCAACCAGCGTGGCGATGGCAAATCAAACCGATCAATCACCGTGGCTTGATTGGTGGCGGGCGGCATGACGCTGGTGTTTTGCAGATGAATCGCCAGCGGGTCACTCGTTTTCAACGTTGGATCTTTCAAGTTCATCGGCCGCGCGCCGCCCGCTTCCAGGTATGCCTGAAATCCCCAGTGCCCTTGAAACCATAGCGGCTTTGCTTGCCCGGCCTGGCGCGACAACACTTGCAACGCCCCTGTCCGCGCGGTGGCGGCATAGCAATAATCGGCGCGGGCGACCAGCAACGCCAGCACCGCGCTCAAGCCCAGTGCCGCTCCTACCCGCCCGCCGGATACCGGAGGCAGCCGACGCGCCAGTAAAATTCCCACGGCCGGAGCCATCGGCAAAATGGTGCGGCCGTTGACCGTCCAGTTGAACAAGGCGGCGAACAGAAAAGTTCCCGCCACCCACAACCCCGGCAGCCAGCCGTCGGCATCGCGTTGTCGCCATTCTTCCGCCACGAGCAGCAGCACCATGACGCCGCCGATGGCCCAGAAGCTGATCTGGATTTCCACCAGCGGACGGACCGGAATATCGAGCCACGGATAGCGCCGTTGCATCATGCCCGCAGCGAAAATCGCCAGCGAGCCGGCGGCGGTGATTGCCGCCGCCACGGTGATTTTGCGCCATGACCAGATTTGGGGCGACAGAAACATCACCGCCGCCAGACATCCGCCGGTGAAGGTCAATGTTTGCAGCAGGGAAATCATCCGTGGAAAAAACCGCGGGCTTCCGGCGGACCAGGCGAAATTGGACGCCGCCGAAAACAGCGGCAGCCCATAGACTTCCCGGGTCCACCATTGATATGCGGCCAGCGCCGCCAGCGGCAGCAGGAAATAGCCGGCCCAGTCCTGGAACCGTTTTTTTTGTGACAGACTCCACGCCACCAGCAGCGGCACGACGCAGAAGCCGAAGTATTTTGTGAACATGGCCAGCGTCATCAGCAGCGCGGCTAAAAATAATTTTCCGCCGCGATCTTCCTTCAAACCTTCCAGCCAGGAAACCATCGCCCACGTCCAGAAAGCCAGCATCAGCATATCGCACATCAATGTCGTGCCCGACACCACAAACGCCGGCATCACCGCCGTGGCCAGGGCGGCGACCAGCGGCCGGCGGCAGAACCTTTTGGCCAGCCGGTGCGTCCCGAAAACCACCGCCAGCGCTGGAAGCAGAAAGGCCAGATGCAGCGTCACTTCGCTCCAGCCGAGCGCACCGCCCACTAGCGCCAGAAAATAGCAGGCCACTGGCGGATTTTCTGTGGCATCCCACATCGGACAGGGCACGCCATACCAGTTCATGCTGAAACCGAACGGATCCAGTGGCTGCGCCCAGATATGCTGCGCCACCCGGACGAAAAGCGGATCGTCAATGTGGAAGGGTTTGTCGATAAACGGCCCCAGCAATCCGGCCACCGCCAGCGTCAGGGTCAGATGCGGGCGGGCGGTGAAATAGCGGTAAATTCGCTCAAGCACGGAGGCGTTGTAGTCGAGATTCGGGTCGGGGAAAACTTTTTTCGCTCGCCAACCACCCTCCGGCGAAAGAGAATTCATTTCCGTTTTATCCATGAACGAACAAATCGTCATCCTTGATTTTGGCTCGCAATACACGCAGGTCATCGCCCGGCGCGTCCGCGAGTGCAACGTCTATTCCACCATCGTCCACTTCAACACGCCCGCCGCCCAGATCGCGGCGATGAAGCCGAGCGGCATCATCCTGTCCGGAGGGCCGTCCAGCGTGTATGCGCCCAAGGCGCCGCTGCCGGATAAAAACATTTTCAATCTCGGCGTGCCCGTGCTCGGCATCTGCTTTGGCGTGCAACTGCTCGCGCAATTCCTCGGCGGCAAAGTCGAGAAAGGCCAGAAGCGCGAATACGGCAAAGGAACACTGACCATCAAGGACAAATCCTGCGCGCTGTTTTCCCAACTGCCGAAGTCGCTCCAGGTCTGGAATTCCCACGGCGACAAACTGACGAAGCTGCCGAACGGCTTCAAGCCCGTCGCCGTCACGGAAAATTCTGAATACGCCGCGATTGAAAACCGCGCGAAGAAATTTTTCGGCCTGCAATTCCACCCCGAAGTCGTCCACACGCCGCGCGGCAAGGAAATCCTTGCCAACTTCGTCCACGGTGTCTGCGGCTGCGGCAAAAACTGGACGATGCGGAATTATCTCGAACAGGCCGTCGAGGAAATCCGCGCGCAGGTCGGCCGGGAAAAAGTCATTCTCGGCTTGAGCGGCGGCGTGGATTCCAGCGTCGCGGCGGCGCTGCTGCACAAGGCCATCGGCAGCCAGCTCACCTGCATTTTCGTCAACAACGGTCTGCTCCGCGCCCGCGAGGCGGACGTGGTGCAGGAAGTGTTCGGCCGCAACTTCAAGATGAAGTTGCAGTATGAGAATGCCTCCGCGCTGTTCCTGAAAAAACTCAAGGGCGTCACCGATCCCGAGACGAAGCGCAAGATCATCGGGCGGGCGTTTGTGGATGTGTTCCAGGCCGCCACGAAGCGCGCCGGCCAGGCGAAATTCCTCGCGCAAGGCACGCTGTATCCCGATGTTATCGAATCCGTGCCGATTGCCGGCAATCCGGCCGCGCTTATCAAGAGCCACCACAACGTCGGCGGTTTGCCGAAGAACATGAAGTTTCAACTCGTCGAGCCGCTCAAGAACCTGTTCAAGGATGAAGTGCGCCTGCTCGGCCTCGAACTCGGTTTGCCCAAGGAAATCGTCTGGCGCCAGCCGTTCCCCGGCCCCGGCCTCGCCGTGCGCATTCTCGGTGAAGTCTCGCCCTCGCGCTGCGAGATTCTCCGCAACGCCGATTCCATCGTCGTCGAGGAAATGAAGGCCAGCGGGCTTTACTACAAGATCTGGCAGAGCTTCGCCGTGTTGCTGCCCGTGCGCAGCGTGGGCGTGATGGGCGATGAACGCACTTACGATTACACCATCGCCATTCGCGCCGTGGAATCGCAGGACGGCATGACCGCGGACTGGGTGAAGCTGCCCTACGACCTGCTGGAAAAACTCGCCAGCCGCATCATCAACGAAGTGAAAGGCGTGAACCGCTGTGTCTTCGACATCACCAGCAAGCCGCCCGGGACGATTGAGTGGGAGTAAGACGTAGCGGCGAGTCGGCAGACCGCCCCCATTCAGCGCCGTAGGCGCGACATCTTTGTAGAACCCGCATTTTTTATTAAAACAACAGTTCCGTAGGAACGGTATATTTCACTCCCATGGAGCTTGAATCATCATCGCGATCCACAGCTACAACTATTTCGCGCCTACGGCGCTGAGGAAATTCTTACCTGCCTGTCGCTTTGGCCGCGCGCAGCACCTTCAATGTCTCCGGCAACTTGTAATGCCGCTTGAGGCCGACTTCGTTGAGCAAACCCGCAGGCACCCGGGCGACGAACTCTGGGAACGACCGTTCCACGCGGTCTTTCAGCAGTTTTTGGCCAGCTTTGGACGCCCAGAAATCATCCTGCAATTTTACCAGCGCCATCGCCGCCTCGTCGTTCGTCAAATTCTCGCGCTTGGCCAGCGCCCAGATCATCTCCGCATCGCCTGGCATCGCCACGGGAAACGCCACGAACTTCAGCACGACCTCCGGCTCGGTGCTCTCCGGCGCCACGGCGCGCACGGGAATACGCTTGTGGAATTCCGTGCCGTCCGGCAGCGCCACATCCACGATGAGCGACTTGTTTTCCTCGTCGGGCTGGATGTCCAGGTCCGCATCGCCAAATCCGGCCATGAAATGCTGCTTCACTTCCTCAATCGTTTTCTCCTCCAGATCGGGCAGTTCAATGCGCTCGCAGAATTTCTCGAAGGAATTCACGCGGTTCTTCACGCGCAGCTCGTCCTCGGCGGCGGCGTAAATCTTGGCCGCAAGTTCCGCGTCCGGCGCGATCTTCGGCAAAATGGTGCGCAACAGCGTGAGCAGCTGCGCCTGTTCGTCCTGCTTGGACTTGGATTTTTTTTCAGCCATAAATTTAAATGTGTTTTTGTTTCCTCGGGTAGGGCGGTGCTGCGGCGCCGCCATCTGTTCCGGCTGACCAGCAGGTCAGCCCTACCATTCACTTCTTATTCTTTTCCAGCGCCGCCGTGAACCAATCATTCCCGGCGGGCTTCGCCGGTTGGGCGGGACGGTTGAAGCTGCCGCCCACCGGACGCGGCGCATTCGGCGAGGTGCGGGTGCCGGTCGTGCTGGCGCCAATTACCGGCGCGGCCTTCATCGAAAGCGCGATGCGCTTGCGCGGCAAGTCCACTTCCGTCACGGTCACGGTGACTTTTTGTGACACTTTCACGACTTCCGCCGGGTCCTTGATGAAGCGGTCGGACAACTGGCTTACGTGGATCAGTCCGTCCTGATGCACGCCGATGTCCACAAACGCGCCGAATGCGGTCACGTTCGTCACGATGCCGGGCAATTTCATTCCCGGTTTCAAATCTTCCATTTTTTCCACGCCGCTCTGGAATGAAAACACCTCAAATTTCTGGCGCGGATCGCGGCCGGGCTTCGCCAGTTCGCCCAGAATGTCCGTCAATGTCGGCAAGCCTACCATTTCGGTGACGTATTTTGGCAACTGAATCTTCTGCCGCAAGCCGGCGTCGCGCAGCAAATCGCCGACGGAGCAGTTCAAATCCTTCGCCATGCGGTCCACCAGCTCGTAGCTTTCCGGATGAACCGCGCTCGCGTCGAGCGGCTGCGCGCCGTTGCGGATGCGCAGGAAGCCGGCGGCCTGCTCAAATGCCTTGTCGCCGAGACGCGGCACTTTCTTCAGTTCGGCCCGCGACTTGAACGGGCCGTTTTCATTGCGGAAATTCACGATGTTCGCCGCCAGCGTCGGGCCGAGGCCGGAAACGTAGGCCAGCAGTTGCTTGCTGGCGGTGTTCAGTTCCACGCCCACGCCGTTCACGCAGCTCACCACCACATCGTCGAGGCTGCGCTTGAGCGCGCCCTGTTCCACGTCATGCTGATACTGGCCGACGCCGATGGATTTCGGGTCGAGCTTCACGAGTTCGGCGAGCGGATCCATGAGCCGGCGGCCGATGGACACCGCGCCGCGCACGGTGACATCGTGATTCGGAAATTCCTCGCGCGCGACATCGGAAGCGGAATAGATGGAGGCGCCGCTTTCGTTCACCATCACGATGGGCATCGTCAGCTTCAGCAATTTCACGAACGCTTCCGTCTCGCGGCTGGCGGTGCCGTTGCCGATGGCGATGGCCTCGATCTGATATTTTTTCACCATGCTCAACACGGCCTCGGCCGCCTCGCGGATTTCGGCGGCGGACGAGGTTGTCGGATAAATCACGTCGTTGTGCAGCAGCTTGCCCTGCCGGTCCAGCACCACGACTTTGCAGCCGGTGCGGAAACCGGGATCAATCGCCAGCATGTTTTTACCGCCCAGCGGCGAGGCGAGCAGCAGCTCGCGCAGGTTTTCGGCGAAGACCCGGATGGCCTCCGCGTCCGCGCGCTTCTTGGTCTCCATGCGCAACTCGACTTCGATCGCGGAACCCAGCAAGCGCTTGTAGCTTTCTTGCACCGCCAGGCGGATTTGGTCGGCCGCCGGGCCTTTGCCGGTGACAAACAGCGGCTCTATCAGCGCGAGCGCGGAGTTTTCCTCCACCGTGATGCGCATCATCAAAAAGCCTTCCGCCTCGCCGCGCCGGATCGCCAGCAGGCGATGGCTGGGAATCTTGCCGACAGGTTCGCTCCAATCGAAATAATCTTTGAACTTAGCGCCCGCCTCCTGCTTGTCGGATATGACTTTCGACTTCACGATGCCTTCGCTCCAGTAAAGCGCGCGCAGTTTGGCGCGGGCATTGGCGTCGTCGCTGACGCGTTCGGCGATGATGTCGCGCGCCCCGGCCAGCGCGGCGTTCGCCTCGGCCACGCCTTTTTCGGCGCTGACGTATTTCGCGGCCTCGGCCTGCGGATCGGCGGTGGACTGGTTTTGCAACAGCAAATCAGCCAGCGGTTCCAATCCTTGTTCCTTGGCGATCATCGCGCGCGTGCGGCGCTTGGGGCGGAACGGCTGGTAGATGTCTTCGAGCCGCGTCACGCTGTCGGCGCCGGCGATGTCGGCCTTGAGTTTGTCCGTGAGCAGATTGCGCTCTTCGAGCGACTTGACGATGGCCTCGCGGCGCTGGTCAAATTCCGCGAGGCTCAGCAGCCGTTCCCGGATGGTGGTGACGGCGACTTCGTCGAGCGAGCCGGTGGCTTCCTTGCGGTAGCGGGCGATAAACGGCACCGTCGCGCCCTCGGCAAACAATCGGGCGGTGGAAAGAACCTGGCGCGGCTGGATTTTCAATTCCGCCGCGATTTTTTGGATGTGAACTTCGTTCATTTCAAAAGCGGGCGCATGATTTAACCGAGCCGTTGCCCGAAGTAAAACGGAAACCGGCAGAATATTTTATGCTGCGGTTCAGCTTGCTGAAATTATGCATGATGAAAAGCGTTTTGTTGCCGGCAGATTCTTTGCTACCGTCTGCGCCCGGTGAATCAAGCTGTTTAGCTCGCACCGGCAAATCTTAATTTGTCATGTCCACCATCATCAATGCCACCGACGTCACCGTTCGCTACAATGAGCGGGCGGTTCTCGATGCCGCCACGCTGGCGATCGACGAGGGGCAGCGCCTCGGCCTCGTCGGGCGCAACGGCTGCGGCAAGACGACCTTCCTGAAAATTCTCGCGGGTTTGCAATCGCCGGATGGCGGCACGGTCACCCGGCGGCGCGATCTGGTGGTGAGCTATCTCGCCCAGGATTTCACGCTCGATCCCGCGCTCGATGTGCGCGCCAATGTCCGCGCCGGCGCGGAACACGTCCTGGGGTTGATCACGGAATTTGAATCGCTCCCCGCCGATTCCAAGCGGCACGAGGAGCTGGAACAGCGCATCCAGACGCTCGAAGGCTGGACGGTGGATCAGCGCGTGGAATCGGCCCTGTCGCATCTGAATTGCCCGCCCGGCGAGAGGGACATTGCCACGCTTTCCGGCGGCGAAAAACGCCGCGTGGCGCTGGCGCGGGCGATTGTTTCGCGCCCGGACTTCCTGATGCTCGACGAGCCGACCAACCATCTGGACCCGGAATCCATCGAGTGGGTCGCGGATTTTCTGGAGCATTTCGACGGCACCTTTCTCGTCGTCACGCACGACCGCTATTTTCTCGACCGCGTGGTGACCCGCATCGTGGAGCTGTGCGACGGCACGTTCTGGTGGCACGACGGCAATTACACCGATTACCTGCTCGACAAGGCAGAACGCCAGGCCGCCGACGTGGTGGTGGAGCACAAGCGCCAGATGTTCCTGAAAAAGGAGCTCGCGTGGGTGCGCCAGGGCCCGCGCGCCCAGCGGAGCAAGCAGAAGGATCGTTTCGAGCGCTACTACGATGAAGCCGCGAAGGCCGGCCCGACGCTGGAGGAGGACATGGAGCTGTGCATTCCGCCGCCGCCGCAACTGGGTAACCGCACGGTCGAGGTCGGCAATCTCGGCATGGAAATCGCCGGGAAGAGATTGTTTTCCGGGTTCAGTTTTAATTTTGAAAACGGCAAGCGCGTGGGCATCTGCGGGCGGAATGGTCTCGGCAAAACCACGTTGCTAAGGATTCTCATCGGCCAGCTCACGCCAACGGACGGCACGGTGAAAGCCGGCCAGCTGACGAAGTTCAATTACGTGGACCAGGGCCGGCTGCAATTGAACGAGGAGCGCACGGTGCTGGACGAATGTTCCGACGGCTCGGAATTTGTCATCTGGGGCGAATCGCGGATTTCCGTGCGCTCGTATCTCAAGCGGTTTCTCTTTGCGGACGACCGCATCACGACGCAGGTCAGGAAGCTTTCCGGCGGCGAGCGCAGCCGGCTGCTGCTCGCGCGGATCCTGAAATGCGGCGGCAATTTCCTCATCCTGGACGAGCCGACAAATGATTTGGATTTGCCGACGCTGCGCGTGCTGGAGGAGGCGTTGATCGCGTTCCCCGGCGTGGTGTGTGTCGTCAGCCATGACCGCTATTTTCTCAACCGCGTCTGCACGGACATCCTGGCGTTTGAGGGCGATGGCAAAATCCATCACAGCGTCGGCGACTACGATTATTACCTGGAGAAAAAGCAGAAAGCAGCCAGGGCGCAGGAAACGGTCGTTCGCGGACTGGCCGCCAAATATACCGCGCCGGAAGTTCCACCGGTAAAATCAAAAGGCAAGCCGCGCAAGCTGTCGTTCAAGGAAATGCATGAGCTCGCCGGCATGGAAGCGCACATTCAGGCGGTCGAAGCGGAGATTTGCCGGCTGGAAAACCTGTTTGCCACGCCGGATTTTCATCGCACCCACGCGACGCAGACCAGTCAACTGCTGGCCGAACTCGAAGCGGAAAAAGAAACGCTCACGCAGCTGTTTGCTCGCTGGGAGGAATTAGAGGCGCGGCGGGCGGCTTCGGTTTTACCGCCAGATTGAAACTCATTGCCAGGACGGCTTATTTTGCCGACGCTGTCATCGGGTAGGGAATTTCAAACTGGCTGGCGGAATTGGTTTGATATTGGTTAACCCAAGGCGAATAGGTTTTTACCCGGATGACATTTTGCGCGGGTGAGAATTGATAAAGGCGGAGAAAGCCGTTGCCGCCATTGGTATAGCTCTGGAAATCGCTGAGGCAGGTGTTAATGGTGTGGCCGTCAAAAACATCTGTCCGGCGGGCTTCGCCGTGATTGTGGCCGGAGAGCATGAGGAAGAGATTGGTGCAGCTTCGTAGATTATTGTAAATCGCCTGTCCGCGGGGGTCCCAGTCACTGGACACGGCCAGCAGATCGTGACTAACCACAATGGCACGCCGGTTGGCATTCGCCTTGAGCACGCCATAAGACCAGGCATCCAGCGCCGGGTAATTCATGTCCGGATTGTCTTTTGCTTTATTGAAATCAATGTAAACCACGGCAAAGCTCATGCCGCCGGCGCCAAACAAGTCGTAGTGATTCTGATTATCGGTGCCATAGTGACCTCCGTAATATTTGTGCCCGGTAAAATGATCCGGACCAAAATACGTGTTGTAAGATTTGGTGCCGCCCATATGGTCGTGGTTGCCGGGTACCACGCCGTAGGGAATGCCATCGGGCAGGCCGGTGAGCGCGGGGCTTTCCAGCCGGTAAAGCGCGTTGGTGGCGGCCAGCCATTGCTCCGGCAGCTTGTCGCCGGCATCCACGATATCGCCGAATTGAGCGACGTAAACGATGTTCAGCTTGGTGCGGTTGGCGATGATCCAGTCCGTCTGTGCCTGAAAAATCTGCGGATATTTGCGCGAATAAAACTGGGTGTCCGGCAACGCCACGATTGTGAAATCAGCGGCGGGCGCGGGCGCGGCCGGAGCGGCCGGGCAGAAAATGCAGAAATTTACCAGGCCAACGAACAGCCAGATGTTCATTTTTTTCATGCTGAGAAATTTAATCCAAAGGCGCGGCAGCGGCAATCAACCTTCACTGGGAAGCGTTGGCGGAGTTTCTCCGGGCGGTTTCGACGGATGCAATGGCTTGTTGATGCGATGTGCCTTGAGTTCGGCGTAGATGGATTGCGCGAGGCCGGACTTGGTAAAACCCACCGCCTTGGCGCCTTTCACGCTGAAGAATTTTTCGAACTCCGCGGCGGTGAAATACTGCACCACGGGATAATGGGAAAAATCCTTCAACACTTCCTCGCGGCTGGCTTCGGCGATGTCGGTCGTGATCAGGACAAAATGCAGCTTCCCCTTGTTCGCGCGCAACGTGTCGCGGCCCACGAGCAGGGCGCGGGTTTTCAGCACGAACGGGAACATCCGTTCCACCGGATGGGGCGTAACCTCGTCGCTCATCACGCCACCTTCATTTTGACCTTGTGACCTTTGATGCTCGCGCGGTTCAACTTGGCGATAATCCCGTTGGCATGCTCGGCCGCCACATCCACGAACAGATGTTTCTCCCGCACATCCACCGTGCCCACCACTTTGCCGGGCAGGCCAGTCTCGCCGGCGACGGCGTTCACAACGTCAATTGGCTTGATGCCCTGTGCCTCGCCAAGACTCATCCACAGGCGCGTCTGGCCGGAAGGCGTGGCGCGGCTGGCTTTCGGCTTGGGCGCGTCGGCCACCGGCGGCTTCGGCTTGATAAATAATTTTGATTCCGGCTTCGGTTCCGGCGCTTTCACCGACGCCAGGATTTCCGCATCCGTATAGGTTTTAACCGGCTCCGCTTTCACCTCAACCGGCGGCTGAATTGCCGCGGGCGGAACAATCGCTTGGGGCGCTGGCGCGGCGGCGGCTTTCCAAGGTGCGATTTTGGACTTTTGCGGCGGCGCAAATTTAACTCCGGGGCGCGGCGGACGGTCTTCAAAACGGCGCGGGCGTTCTTCACGCCGGTCCTCAAACTGCGGCGGGCGGCGGTCATCACGGAAATTTCCCCGGTTGCCACCGCGATCATCGCGCTGTGCTGGACGGTCGCGGCGATCTTCAAAGCGGCCGGCCGGTCTTTCATCGCGTTCGGGTCGTTCGTAACTTTCTGTTTTCGGCGCGGGTTTGGTCG
The DNA here is from genome assembly GCA_903922735.1 of uncultured Verrucomicrobia subdivision 3 bacterium. Taxonomy (GTDB): domain Bacteria; phylum Verrucomicrobiota; class Verrucomicrobiia; order Limisphaerales; family UBA11358; genus UBA11358. Next base: position 36,795 of record CAIXUZ010000076.1, on the reverse strand, counting down.
CTTCCCCGGCCTGCAACAGATGGATCAGCGCCGAGGCAATATCCGTGGAACTAAAACCTTCCTCCGCCAGGCGTTCGACCAGGCGGTCTTGTTTGGTGAATTCGCCGCTGGTGAGCAGCGCCCGCAGTTTGTCGGAGAAAACATTTTCCCGCGCCTCGGCGACTTCGTTCTCCGTCGGAATTTTTCCGCGCTGAATCCGCACGTTGGCAAAGCGCTCGATGTTGCGGATTTGAAACAGCTCGCGAAACGGCACGAGCGAAATCGCCTTGCCGCTCTTGCCCTGCCGCCCGGTGCGGCCGATGCGGTGGACGTAGTCTTCCGGGTCGTAAGGCAGGTCGTAGTTGAAGACGACTTCCACGTCATCCACGTCAATGCCGCGCGCCGCGACATCCGTGGCCACCAGAAATTCCAGACCGGACTTGCGGAATTTGTTCATCACCCGGTCGCGCATTGCCTGCGTCATGTCGCCATGCAAACGGTCGGCTTGATAACCGGCGGCCTCGAGATGCTCGACCAGATCGTCTACCATGCGTTTGGTGTTGCAGAAGATGATGCCCAGCTTCATGTCGTAAAGGTCGATGAGCCGCGTGAGTAATTCCATTTTATAGCGGCGATCCACCTCGTAATAAACCTGCTCGACGGTCGGCACGGTCATCGCCTTCTGCTCGATTTTCACGTTCTGCGGTTCCCGCGAATATTTCTCGATCAGGTCGCGGATCGGCTTGGGCATCGTGGCGGAAAAGAAAACCGTCTGCCGTTCCTTTGGCGCGTCTTTCAAAATCGTTTCGATATCCTCGCGGAAACCCATGTTGAGCATCACGTCCGCCTCGTCGAGAATGACCATCTTCAACGTCTCGAGCCGCAACGTGCCGCGCCGCATGTGATCCATCACCCGGCCCGGCGTGCCGATGACGATTTGCGCGCCTTGCTTGAGGCCGAAAAATTGGCGCTCGTAGGATTGACCGCCATAAATCGGCAGGCAGTTGATGCCGCGCTTGAAGAACGCAAGCTTGTGGATTTCCTCGGAAACTTGTATCGCCAGCTCCCGCGTCGGGCAGAGAATCAAGACCTGAACGGCGCGCAGGTTGGGGTCTACTTTCTCCACGGCGGGAATGCCGAACGCGGCGGTCTTTCCGGAGCCGGTCATGGACTGGCCGACGATATCCTTGCCGGTCATCAAAACGGGGATGGCCGCGGCTTGGATGGGCGCGGCCTGTTCGTAGCCCAGCTTGTCAATGGCCTTCAGCAGTTCGGCGGAAAGTCCCAGTTCGGAAAATAGTTTTGGTGTCATTAAAATGTCTTTGCGACTCCCCCCAGCATAGCAGAATTCGACGCGTGGCGGTAAATTATTTTGCCGGGCCAACGGCTCCGGCGTGGAAATCCGCTTTACAATTCAGTGTTTTTTGGCAGTTTGAAGGGGTGAAATTAAAAAAGTTTCTTCCTTTTTTGCCCGTGTTGTTGCTGGCGGGCTGCACCACCGCCTCGTTCACGCGCTTGACTCCCAGCGTGCAACCGCGCAACGCCAACAACCTTTATCCCGTTGAAGTGATCTTCGATTCCCAGCAACAGTCGCTCCGCTGGGACAGTATCCAGCCCTACGTTCTCGTCAATGGCCAGCCCCTGCCGCTGCGGCCGGTGCCGGTTGTGAAAAACCGATGGGAAGGCCTGGTGCCCGTGCCGCCGACGGCCAGCATGGCCAGCTACCGCTTCAAGTTTGATTACCTTTACAACCACCTCGGCACCGCGCCGAAGCCGGACAGCGCTTCCTCCAAAGTTTACACGCTGAAAATCATGGATTGATTTGATTCGAAAAATCAAAAAGCGCGGACAAATCCTTGTCCGCGCTTTTTTGTTTCCAGAATTTCACCGGCGCTTGGGCCGTAGCAGCAATACCTTCTTCTCCGTGCCGTCCACCTCCACGCTATGCGTCTCGATGTCCGGATCGTCGCGCAATGCCTGATGCACGATGCGCCGGTCAAAAGCGCTGAGCGGCTCCAGTTCCACCGCGTCACCCCAGCGACGGACTTTTTCAGCGGCTTCCCTGGCTTTTTGCACGAGGGACTCGCGCGCCTGCGAGCGATAACCGCCCACGTCAATCATCACCTTTGGCGCGCTCTGATCCTGCTGGAATAAAATGCGGTTCACGATGTATTGCAGATCGGTCAGCGTCTGGCCTTGGCGGCCGATCAGGCGGCCTTGCTCATCCGTTTTCACGTCCAGCATCAGGTCTTCGCCAAGATGCTGCTCCTCCACGGTCGCGGCGAAGCCGAGCGTGCCGAGGATTTTTTCGAGAATGGGTTTCGCTTGCGCGGGCATATGATTATTTTTTCAGTTTTGACGCGGGCGTCAATGCCGGATTCGTTGTTGCCACCGCCGGAACGTCCATGCTTTTGGTCATTTTGGTCTGCAAAATCGTGAGCAGGTTGTTGACCGTCCAGTAGAGCGCTAGACCGGCGGAGTAATTGTAAAGAAACACCAAAAACATGAGCGGCATATAGCGCATCATTTTTTGCTGCGCCGGATCCATGCCCGGTGACGGCGGGGTCAGATGCGACTGCCACAGCATGGCGCCGCCCATGAGCAGCGGCAGCAGATTGAACGGCAAACCTTCCGGCGTGCTGATGAAGGGAATGAACGTCACGCCCGGAATCATGAACAGTGTGTCCGGCTTGGATAAATCCGCCGCCCAGAGGAAATGCGCCCCGCGCAGCTCGATCGCGCTGCGGATCATCGTGAAAAACCCGATGAACACCGGCATCTGGATGAGCATCGGCAGACAGCCGCTCAGCGGATTGACTTTGTTTTTCTTGTAAATTTCCCACGTCTTCTGCGTCTGCTTTTGGACGTCGTCCTTGTATTTTTCCTTGAGCGCCGCCAGTTCCGGCGCAAGTGCCTGCATCCGCTTCATCGAGCGCGTGCTTGCCGCCGTGAGCGGCCAGAATAGCAACTTGATCAGAATCGTAATTAACACGATCACCAGCCCATAACCCAGCCGCGTGATATCATGCAGCCAGTTCATCGCCAGCAGCAGCGGTTTGGCGCAAAAGCCCATGAACCCGCCAAAACCCATGATGTCGTCCGCCCGGTTTTTAAACTGCTCACCGATGTCCGCCAGCGTCCGGTATTCCTTCGGCCCGGCAAACAGGACGATTTGCCGTTCGATGGATGAATTGGCGGCCAGGGTTCCCGCCGGATAGATCAGCGCGGTCTGTATGCCCCGCGGCAGGGGCTGGTTTGTCGCGGTGACATCGGAAAATTGCGGCAGCGTCACCGGCCGCGCGATCATTTGCGCCGCCCGTTCCTTGGGCATCGCCATCAACGCAAAAAACTGGTTGTGGGCGGCCACCCAGACCACGTTGCCCGCACCGCCGGCGATTTCCGTCTTCGGGGTGCCCCGGCCGCAGCTGAATGCGCCGCCCGAAAACGCCGCTAGCTGTAGATCGGTGCCGCTGCTGGTGCCATCCGACCACATTGCCCCCTCGGTCTGGCCGGCGTCGTCCGCGTCCATCGGCGTAGCCGTGCCCACGACGTATTCCTGGGCCGGCAATGCCAGCGGCTGGCCGGAAGTATTCTCCAGCCGGACGGTGGCATTGAGCAGATAGTTGGAGCCAAGCTGAAATTCCTTCACGATCCGTAATCCGCCGGGCAGACTTTTCTCCGCGCGAACGATGCCGCCGGTTTTCACCAGCTTGAAATTCCCGTCGCCGATCAAACTTTCATGGCCCAGTACCGCCAGCGCCGGCACCGGTGCCCGCGTGTTCAAAGAGGCCACCCCCATGGTGATCGTCCCGCCGGTTTTCTTCCAGCGCGCGGAAGCCGTCTCGGGATAATTCAGCAAATCCACCTGCTTCAAGCCGCCGCCGCGCGAAGTGAACGTGTAGCGTGCCCGGCTGTTCGTCAGTTCCGTGGTCACTTCCAGCGCATTCGTGTCGAAAACCACCGTGGGCGTCAGCAGGGTGGTCGCGGGCGCGGGCGCCGTTCCGCCGGTGGCGGTTCCGTTGGTCATGCCCGGCTGGCTCGACGCGGTGGCGACCGGGTGGGTCGCGGCAAAACGCGCCTGTTGCTGGGCGACCTTGTTTTGCTCGACAAACCACCAGCCCAGCAGCAGCACGCAGATTGAAACGACAATGATTCCTGTTTTATCCATGAAATTTTATGAGTGAACGGGATGTAAAATTTTTCTGCTTCCCGCTTGCTTCGCCTTCCGCTTTTCGGGAACGGGGTCATGCCCGCAACCGCCCCACGGATGGCAGCGGCAAATGCGCTTGGCCGCCAGCGCGGTTCCGGTTGTCGCCCCATGTTTGCGCACGGCGTCCAGTGCGTAAACCGAGCACGACGGCGTGAACCGGCAGCCGCCGCTGTTGCCGAAGAGAAATACCTGTGCCGGCGAAATCGTCCAGCGATAGACGCGAATCGCAAAAATCAGAATATGCTGGAGCGGATTCACCTTAATTCTTTAGCAGCTTCGCCCGATGGAGGGCGGCGAGAAAATCCTTTTCCACCGCCGCAAAATCTTTTCCCGCGATTGAATTGCGGGCGACCAGAACCAGTTCCACTGGCTGAATAAACTCATGCTGATGGAGCCGGAAGCTCTCGCGCAGCAGCCGCCGGGCGCGGCTGCGATCCGGGGCATCGCCGATTTTTTTGCTGGTGACGACGCCCAGCCTGGGCGCGGCGCCTTCCGGCAACCGGTTCCAATTGGCGATGAGGCAGCCGAGCACGAGGCGCTCGCCCCGCTGCCGGACGCGCGCGAAATCGCGGCTTTGCGCGAGTCGCGAGGAGCGGCCCAGGCGCAGGCGTTTCGGCGCGGTGTTCACAAACTCAAACCGGCGTCAGGCGTTTGCGACCCACGCGGCGGCGGTTGGCCAGGGTGGCCTTGCCGCTCTTGGTGGAGTTGCGGTTGAGAAATCCGTGCTGGCGTTTGCGGCGGATTTTCGACGGTTGATACTGGCGTTTCATAAATTCAAATCAATGGGTTTCCGGCGCAAAAACCGGAGCATGAGAGGATAGCCGTGAACCTACCTGTGTCAAGACGTGGTTGGCCGGTTGCCGCGTAATTTTCAAAACAGGATTTTTTGGGAGTGCGTGCTTTTCTTTTTTGACTTTGGTTTTTAGCATCCGTGTTTAATCTGTGTGAATCTGTGGCCAATAAATAATTTGAAATGAAATTCATATTCGTAACCGGTGGGGTGGTGAGCTCGCTTGGTAAAGGTTTGACTGCGGCCGCGCTCGGCACGCTGCTCGAAAACCGTGGCCTCAAGGTCGCTTTGCAAAAATTCGACCCCTATCTCAACGTGGATCCTGGCACGATGTCGCCGTATCAGCATGGCGAGGTTTATGTGCTCGATGATGGCGCGGAGACCGACCTCGATCTCGGCCACTACGAGCGGTTCACCAGCACCAAGCTCTCGCGGATGAACAATCTTACGAGTGGGCAGGTGTATCAGAAAGTGTTGAACAACGAGCGCGAAGGCGTTTATCTCGGCAAAACCGTTCAGGTCATCCCGCACGTCACGGATGAAATCAAACGCCGTATTTACAATCTCGCCGAACAGAGCAAGGCGGATGTCATCATCACCGAAATCGGCGGCACCACCGGCGACATTGAAGGGCTGCCATTTCTTGAGGCAATCCGCGAATTCGCGCTGGAAGCGGGCATCGGCAACACCTGTTTTATTCACGTCACCTATGTTCCGTTCATCAAGGCGGCGGGTGAGTTAAAGACCAAGCCCACCCAGCAATCGGTTGCCAAATTGCGCGAAATCGGTATCGCGCCGAACATCATCGCCTGCCGTTGCGAAAAGCCGCTCGACAAGGAGTTGCGCCAGAAGATTTCCATGTTCTGCAACGTCCCGCTCGAAGCCGTCATCGAAGCCAAGGACGTGGATCACAGCATTTACGAAATGCCGCTCATGCTGCAACGCGAGCGCATGGATGAACTGGTCTGCCGCATTTTGCATCTCACTACGCCCGCGCCGAACATGGCGTACTGGCAGGAGATCATCCGCAAACTCATCGCGCCGCAGCATCGCGTGCGCGTCGGCGTCGTCGGCAAATACATCGGCCTGCAGGACGCTTACAAATCGGTTTACGAAGCGTTAATCCACGGCGGCATCGCCAACGACTGCGGCGTGGAAATTGTGCAGGTGGACGCGGAGGAAATCGAGAAGCATGGCGCGAAAAACATTCTTAGCGGACTCGGTGGTATCTGCGTGCCCGGCGGTTTCGGCGAGCGCGGTATCGAGGGCAAAATCCTTGCCGCCAAGTTTGCCCGCGAAAACAAGATTCCCTATCTCGGCCTCTGTCTCGGCATGCAAATCGCCACAATTGAATTTGCCCGCAGCATTTTGAAATTGGATAAGGCCCACTCCACCGAGTTCGACGAAAACACTCCGTACCCGGTCATTGCGCTGCTCGACGCGCAGCGGAAGGTAACCAAAAAAGGCGGCACGATGCGGCTCGGCGCGCAACCCTGCCAGTTGACCCTGGGCACGAAGGCGGCGGAACTTTACGGCTCGTTCGTCATCCAGGAACGCCATCGCCACCGTTACGAATTCAACAACGCCTACCGCGAGAAATTCGAGAAGGCCGGTTTCGTTTTCAGCGGCACGTCACCGGACGGCAAGCTCGTCGAGATTATTGAACTGAAAGATCATCCCTATTTCATCGCGAGCCAGTTTCATCCGGAATTCTTGAGCAAGCCGCACCAGCCGCATCCTTTGTTCAAGGGTTTCATCGCCGCTGCGCATCAGACCATTCATCACAAGCCGTTGTATGTGATTTAGACTCGTCGCATGCGCTACGCCGAAGCCATCCAGTTTCTTTATGGCCTGCAGATGTTCGGCGCCAGCTTTGGCCTGGAACCGACGCGCCGGCTTGCGGCGCTCGCGGGTAATCCGCAGGAAAAACTTCGTTTCATCCACGTCGCTGGCACGAACGGCAAAGGCTCCACCTGCGCGATGTTGGAAAGCATTTATCGCGCGGCGGGATTGCGCGTCGGACTATTCACTTCACCGCATCTGGTTTCGTTTCGCGAACGGATTCAAATCAATCGCCAATTGATTCCTGAATCGGAAGTTGTCCGGCTGATCGAAGAACTGCGCACCGCCAATCAGAAAAATGAAGCGACCTTGTTTGAGTTCGCCACCGTGATGGCGCTGAAGTATTTCGCGGAACAGAAATGCGACCTCGTCATCTGGGAAACCGGCCTCGGTGGACGGCTGGACGCGACGAACATCGTCACGCCGCTCGCCAGCGTCATCACCAACATCGCCTTCGACCATCAGCAATGGCTCGGCGACACGTTGGAAAAAATCGCGGCGGAAAAAGCCGGCATCATCAAACCCGGCGTGCCGGTCGTCACCACGACCACCGCGCCGGAGGCATTGGCCGTCATCGGGAACATTGCCCGGTGGAATAATGCGCCGCTGACCAAAGCGGCGCCGCCGTCTCCGCTGCTCGCCGCCGGAACCGCCGCGCTACCTTTGCTGGGTGAACACCAAAAAACCAACGCCGCGCTGGCGCTGGCAACGGTGGAGGTTTTGCAAAGGCATATTCCCGTCAGCGCCGACAACATCCGTGAAGGTTTTGCGAAGGTGAACTGGCCGGGCCGTTTGCAACTGATCCAGCACTCGGCCGGCCGGAAAATCCTGCTCGATGGCGCGCACAACCCCGCCGGCGCGGAAACTCTGCGCGCCACGCTGGAAAAAGATTTTGCCGGCACCCGCCCGGCTTTGATTTTTGGCGCACTGGCTGATAAGGATTGGCCGGATATCTGCCGACTTCTTGCTCCGTTGACGTTAAAGGTGTTTGCTGTGTCGGTCGCCAGCGAGCGCACGGCTGATCCGGTTGCGGTGGCCAAAGTGTTTCGCGCCGCGTCCCCCCAGTCCGTTGTCGCCTCCTTTCAAAATTTGCCCGCCGCCCTGAACGCCTGCCGGGAAGAGCCGTTTTTGGTCATCACCGGCTCGTTGTATCTCATTGGTGAGGCGTTGGAGCAGCTCGGATGTTCCCCGGCGGAAGGGGGCGAGCGGGGCTTGAACGACTGGCGCGGACCGCAAAGGCATAAATAAGCTCCTAGCAAGCAAAGACGTAGAGCTGCTAATAACTTTCTTGGCGATGGCTCGCAGATTGACGCTGGGCCGGTTAGTAACTTATTTTAACTCCATTATGTCCTATGCTGATACTCTACCGAAGCAGCGCGGCTTCGGCGAAACAACCCGACCCGACGTCTGGTGGCTCCAGCCGCTCGTCGTTTTCCTTGGCTTCTCCGCGTTCATCATCTACTCGACCTGGGCCGCGTTCCAAGGTGTGGGCGACCTGCGCAACCATACCTGCAGTTACTGGTATGGCGGCCTGCATGGTGAAAATGGCGGTGCCAATTATCTCTCACCGTTCTACTCGCCCGAATTCTGGGGCACCTCCCCGCATGCCATCGGCAAGCTGCCGTCGTGGTGGCCGAGTTGGGCGCCGTTTTCTCCGGCGTTTCTGATCCTGTGGATTCCCGCCGGTTTCCGTTTCACCTGCTATTATTACCGCGGTGCCTACTACAAATCTTTCTGGGCCGACCCGATTAACTGCGCCGTGGGTGAGCCGCGCAAGACTTTTCTCGGCGAGAAATATTTTCCGCTGATCATCCAAAACGCGCATCGCTACTTTTTCTACCTCGCCTTCCTTTTCATTATTCTCCTCTCCTATGATGCCTGGCTCGGCCTGTGGTTCACCGACGCGACCGGCCAGCAACATTTCGGTATCGGCGTGGGCACCATCGTCCTGACCTTGAATGCGGTGTTCCTTGCGATGTATACCTTCGGCTGCCATTCGCTGCGACATTTGATCGGCGGGTTCTTGGATACCAAATCCAAAGCGCCCACCTGCGCCAAGGCCTACAATTGCGTCACCTGCCTGAATATCCGCCATATGATGTGGGCGTGGATCAGCCTGTTTTGGGTTGGCTTTACGGATGTCTATGTCCGTCTCTGTGCGACGCATCATCTGACCGACTTTGTTTTCTTCAAATTCTAAACTCCGAACCGAAAGATTATTGTGGCTACCAATTTTGAAACTCACGAATTCGACGTGCTGGTCATCGGCGCCGGCGGGGCGGGCTTGCGCGCGGCGATTGAGGCGTCCGCTGTCGGCGTCAAAGTCGGCCTGATCTGTAAATCGCTCCTCGGCAAGGCGCACACCGTCATGGCCGAAGGCGGCATGGCGGCGGCGATGGGCAACGTGGACGACCGCGACAACTGGAAGGTGCATTTCGCGGACACGATGCGCGGCGGCCAATACGTCAATAACTGGCGCATGGCCGAACTGCACGCCAAGGAAGCACCGGCGCGGGTTCACGAACTCGAAGCGTGGGGCGCGGTGTTCGATCGCACCAAGGAAGGCAAAATTTCCCAGCGCAATTTCGGCGGTCATCGTTACCCGCGCCTTGCCCATGTCGGCGACCGCACGGGATTGGAAATGATCCGCACCTTGCAGGATCACGGCATCCATCAGGGCATGACCGTGTTCATGGAATACACCGTGGTTTCCTTGCTCAAGGACGGCGGTCGCGTTGTGGGCGCGTTCGGTTATGATCGCGAACGCGGACGTTTCCGCGTGTTCAAGGCCAAAGCCGTCGTGCTTTGCACCGGCGGCTTGGGCCGCGCGTATAGCGTGACCAGCAATTCCTGGGAAGGCACCGGCGACGGCGTCTCCCTCGCGTTTCATGCGGGCGCGGAGTTGCTCGACATGGAGTTCATCCAGTTTCATCCCACCGGTATGATCTGGCCGCCGAGCGTGCGCGGCATTCTCGTCACTGAGAGCGTGCGCGGTGAAGGCGGCGTGTTGCGCAACAAGGACGGCAAGCGGTTCATGTATGACGACATCCCGGACAATTACAAGTCGCAGACCTCGACCGACCCCGAAGAAGGCTGGCGCTACACGCAGAACGACAAAAACGCCAAGCGGCCGCCGGAGTTGCTGACCCGCGACCACGTGGCCCGCTGCATCAATCGCGAAGTGAAGGCCGGTCGCGGCAGCCCGCACGGCGGCGTGTTTCTCGACATTTCGTGGATCAAGGAAAAGATTCCGAATTCCGCCGAGCACATCAAAAAGAAACTGCCTTCGATGTATCACCAGTTCATGCAACTGGCGAACCTCGACATCACCAAGGAGCCGATGGAAATCGGCCCGACCACGCATTACGCGATGGGCGGCATCCGCGTGGACGGCGAGACGCAGGCAACCAATATCCCCGGCCTCTATGCGGCCGGCGAATGCGCCGCCGGCTTGCATGGCGCCAACCGTCTGGGCGGGAATTCCCTGTCCGACCTGATCGTCTTTGGCAAGCGCGCCGGTGAATACGCCGCGAAATACGCGAAGGAATCTTCTGCCGTCTCTGTCAGTGACGCCGAGATCGAGTCGGCCTACAAAGAAGCCACCGCCCCGTTTGAGCGCGCCGCCGGCGGCTCCACCGAAGGCCCCTATCAGGTGCAATACGACCTGCAGAACATGATGCAGAAGAATGTCGGCATTGTCCGGTTGCAAAACGAGATGGAAGAGGCGGTTGCCGGCATCCAGAAGCTCAAGGCCCGCGCCGACAAGGTTGCCGTGCAGGGCCATTGCGAATACAACCCCGGCTGGCACACCGCCATTGACCTCAAGCATCTGCTCACCGTTTCCGAGGCCATCACGCTGTGTGCGCTGGAGCGCAAAGAAAGCCGCGGCGGTCATTTCCGCGAGGATTTTCCGGACAAGAGTCCCGAGGCGGCCAAATACAACAACGTCGTTTCCAAGGCGGCGGATGGTTCCATGAAATTGCGGCGCGAAGCGATTCCGCCGCTGCGGGAAGATTTGAAACAAGTCATCGAGGAGATGAAATGAATAACAAGACTGTTACTTTTAGAATCTGGCGCGGCGATGCGACCGGCGGCAAGTTCGTGGATTACACCACGGAGATCACCGAGGGCCTCGTCGTCCTCGACGTCGTCCACAAAATCCAGGCGCAGCAGGCGAACGACCTTGCCGTCCGCTGGAATTGCAAGGCCGGCAAATGCGGCTCCTGCTCGGCGGAAGTCAACGGCATGCCGAAGCTCATGTGCATGACCCGTATGGACACGCTCGATATCACCAAGCCCATCACCATCGAGCCGATGCGCGCCTTTCCCAGCATCCGCGATTTGGCCACCGATGTGTCGTGGAACTTCCGCGTCAAAACCAAGATCAAGAAATTCAATCCGCGCAAGCCCGACTGCGATGACGGCACCTGGCGCATGCAGCAGGAAGACGTGGATCGTGTGCAGGAATTCCGCAAGTGCATCGAATGTTTCCTCTGTCAGGACGTCTGCCACGTATTGCGTGACCATCACAAACACGACGAATTCATCGGCCCGCGCTTTTTGGTCTATACGGCGGCGCTGGAAATGCACCCGCTCGACACCGAGAATCGTCTGGCTGAACTCAAGCAGGCGCAGGGCATCGGCTTTTGCAACATCACCAAGTGCTGCACGAAAGTCTGCCCCGAGCACATCACCATCACCGACAACGCCATCATCCCGTTGAAGGAACGCGTCGTGGACGAATTCTATGATCCGTTCGCGTGGCTCTGGAAAAAAATCCGTCCGCAAGGCTGAAATTAATTCACTTCAAGCGCCGGTTCGCCGGCGCTTTATTTTTTGGCTTGCCGGCTCCGGGAATTCTGCGGGGCAAATATTTTGCATGGCGCAAGGTGGCTGGATTTTATTACACTGGATCCAGAATCCATTTTATGAACCAATATCTCCCCCTCGGCAAATTTTCCTTTGGCATGGGCGACCGTTTCGGCCATCAAGGCAAGGCGCAATTGCAAGCCTGTGTCAAAGCGACCGCCCTCGGTGCGGAATTTATTCCCGTCTGGAACAAGTCCAATCGCGAGCACACCTTCATCGGCACCGAGCCGGCCAGCCTCCGCGCTGAAGCCAATGCCGCCGTGCAGGTGCTTGGCTGGAAAAAGCCGTTTCATGTGGACGCCGACCATATCCGCCTCGAAACTGTGGACCGTTTCATCGCGCCGTCGGACTTTTTCACGATTGACGTGGCCGACAGCATCGGCAAGCCCGCGAGCGCGGCGGATGTGAAGGCGTTTGTGGATCGCCATCCGGAACTCGCCGGCAAAGTTGTCATTCCGCACATTGACCATCCGGTTGAAATTTCGCGGGCCGAAGTCGATCGCGTGGCGAACAAGTTTTTGCTCGCGGTGCAGGACGCCGGAAAAATCTACCGCCACATCGTGGCCGCGAAGGGCGCGAAGAACTTCATCACGGAAGTCTCGATGGATGAAACCGACCGTCCGCAGACGCCGCCGGAATTGCTCATCATCCTCGCTGCGCTGGCGGATGAAAAAATCCCGCTCCAGACCATTGCCCCAAAATTCACCGGCCGTTTCAACAAGGGTGTGGATTACGTCGGCGATGTGAAGCAGTTCGAGCAGGAGTTCAACGATGATCTCGCCGTCATCGCGTTTGCCATCCGGAAGTACGGCCTGCCGCCGTCGCTCAAATTGAGCGTCCATTCCGGTAGCGACAAGTTTTCCATCTATGAGCCGATGCGCAAGGCGCTCAAGAAATTCAATGCGGGCGTCCACATCAAAACCGCCGGCACGACCTGGCTCGAAGAATTGATCGGCCTCGCGGAGGCGGGCGGCGACGGTTTGGAAATTGCCAAGGAGATATACGCCTACGCCATGGACCACGTGGACGAGTTTTGCGCACCGTATGCCAGCGTCATTGACATTGATAAGGCGAAATTGCCGCCGGCGTCGGTTGTAAATGGCTGGAGCTCCCAACAATTCACCGATGCGCTGCGGCATGATCAGAAGAATCCGGCGTTCAATCCCAGCTTCCGCCAGTTGCTGCACGTCAGCTTCAAGGTCGCGGCCAAGAAGGGCGACCGCTACCTGAATGCGTTAAAAAAACACGAGGCGATTATTGCGAAAAACGTGACGGAAAATCTTTTTGAGCGGCACATGAAGCCGCTGTTGCTGGGTTGCTGATTTCGCCAAACGGCGGGTCCAGCCGGGGCGATGTTTATGGTTTGGCAGCCTGAGCCGCTTTCCATTCTTTTTCCATCACCGGCCGCAAAACTGAAGTCATCCGGCGGTAAGCCTCATCTGTGAGGTGGAGATTGTCCGACACATAGCATGCGGCCACCGGCGCTCCGTCAGCGGTTTCCAACGCCGGGTTCACATCGATGTAGCTGACCCCGGGAAAGGCGCCGGCCAGTTTGGCTAAATCCTTATTCACCTCATCCACCTGGGGCAACAGTCCTGCGGTCCGTTTCTGCGGAGCCCGGATCACAGATACCAGTAGAATACGGGCTTGCGGCAGCGCGGTGCGCGTTCGCTTTAGCCATTCCTTGGTGTTCTGCAGAATGGCTTCGGGCGTTTTCTTTCCATTGATATCGTTGCTGCCGCAATACCAGACGACGAGCGCTGCCCGGGCGGAGGGAACGATCTGGTCAAAGAAGAACAATTGGTCTTCCGTTCGAGAACCGCCGAAGGCCCGGTTCCGCACCGGCAGCGGAGCGAGATCTTGGACGCAGTTCGTCCATTTGCGAAAAATACTGCTGCCCACCATCAGGATTCCTCCGGGGGCCGGGGCTGGCTCGGCGGCGAACTTCGCCACCTCGGCGGTGTATTTGTGAACCGATGAAGAACTTGGCTCCGCACCCTGAACCAAGGCGCCAGCGGCCAGCATGATTGCAACAATCGCCACGTATTTGATGAAGATATGTTGTCGGCGCATAATATATAATATGGGTCGCTGTCGTTAAGATTTCGGGTTGCGCTGTGGCTGAAAAGCTGTTCTTGCTTGTCTTATTTCGCCGGCGCCAGATCCGCGCCGACGGCGCGCTCCAGCCGGGCGCGGGCGGCGGCATAATCGCGCTGCGCTGTGATTTGTGTGGTGCGGGCCTGGGTCAGCGCGGTTTCTGCGTTCAGCACGTCGAGCTGGGTGGCAGTGCCGGCGCCGACGCGGGCGTTCGCTTCGCGCAAGGCTTCGTCCGCCTGCTCCTGCACCTTCTCCTGCGATTCCAAAGTTTCGCGGGCTTGGATGAAATCAGAATACGCCGTGCGTACGCCGAGTTCGATCTGGCGGGATTGGTCGTCCAGTTCAGTCCGGGATTTTTCAAACAGCGCCTTGGCCTGCTTGACTTTGCCGTAGGTGAGCGCGCCGTCAAAAATGCTCCACGTCATTTGCGCGCCGGCATTCCAGCCGTGGATATCGTGGTTCAATTCCACCGGCGTCGTGAATTTGGAATTGTACCAATCGTAACCGGCGAAAACGGAAACCGTCGGCTGGTAGCCGGACTTGGCGCTGACGATATTGAGTTTCTGCAGCTCGATGTTTTTTCGCGCCACGGTGAGTTCTGTCCGGCGGGTGAGCGCCTGCTGGATGGCATCGGGCAGATTCACTGCAAATGGCGAGGTGTCGAGCGTGCTGGTGAGGTTCAGCGGAATATCCTCCCAGATTTCGCGCGGCAGATTGTAGCCGAGCTGGTTGGCCAGAGTGTTTTTGGCGATGCGATAATTGTTTTTTGCCCGGATCAAGGCGGGACGCTCATTGGCCACCGCCACCTCGGCGCGCAGCACATTGAAGTGTGGCACGGTGCCGGCGTCAAAACGGTGCTGCTGGTCTTCCAGTTCCTTTTGTAGGAGTTTTACCGACGCCTCGCTCACGGTAATCTGCTGCGCGGCCAGGAGCACGTCATAATAAGCCAGCCGCACGCTTAACAGCGTGTCTGCCACGGCGGTCTGGTAAATGGCCATGGCCTGTTGCTTCGTCGCGTCGGCTGCGCGGATGGCGGCGAGCATTTTTCCACCCATGTAAATGTTCTGCACGATCTGCACGCCGGCGTTCCAGTTCTGCTCAGGCTGCGAATAAGACGGGTTGTTTTCGATCGCGTTCGGATCGGTGGATTTGTACTGGCCGCTGGCCTGCACCTGCGGCAGGGCCACCGCGCGCGTTTGCACCACCAGGCCATGTGTGGCTTCAAGGTCGTTCTTGGCCTTGAGAATTGCGGCGTTTTGCGTCAGGGCGGTGTTCAGGGCGTCAGCTAGCGACAGCGGGCGCGTCAGCCACGATGGTTTGTTATTTTCGGCGGTGGTGACCGTGAAAGCGAAGCCGAGCAACAGCGAGAGCAGCGTCAGTTTTTTCATACAGCGTCGCCATCTTACCATTCGGTAGGTTAAAAGTCGAATGAATCGTTTCGCTCGTAAAAAACGTTCTGGCGTGCTAATATCACCCCACGTTCGCATGAAAATATATGTGGTTCTCTCTGCTTTCGCCGTCGCGCTCTTCGCCGGGTGTGCCAAAAAATCCACCGGCAGTTTCCAGGGCTACATCGAGGGTGAATATGTTTACGTCGCCTCGCCGCTGGGTGGCGCGCTGGCTCAGCTTGCGGTTGCGCGTGGCGATTCCGTGAAGGCAGGTCAACTCCTCTTCGAACTGGAGCGGCAATCCGAAGCGGCCGCCCTGGCGCAGGCCGGAAAAAATCTCAGTCAGGCGCAGGCGCAGCTTGATGACATGAAGAAAGGCAGCCGCCCGACGGAGATTGCCTCGCTTGAAGCGCAGTTGGAACGGGTGCAGGCCAGCTTAAAGCTGTCAGCTGCCGAACTCGTGCGGCGTGAAAAGCTCGGCGGCTCCAATGTGATTTCCAAGGAAGAGCTAGACCAGGCTCGTGCGCAAAATGACGCCAACCAGGCGCAAGTGAATCAGTTAACTGCGGATTTGGCGACGTCCAGGCTTGGCGGCCGCGCTGATGCTGTCCGGGCGGCGCAGGCGGCGGCGGAATCGCAACAGGCTGCGTTAGTCAAGACGGTATGGTCGTTTGACCAGAAACGGCAAGCCGCGCCCGCCGCCGCCCTGGTTCACGACACGCTTTATCGGGCGGGCGAATTTGTGGCGGCGGGAAATCCTGTGGTGGTCCTCCTGCCGCCTGCCAATCTGAAAGCGCGCTTCTTTGTGCCGCAGGAAAAGCTGGCGGCGATAAAAATCGGTGGAATCGTTTCCGTGAAGCCCGACGGTGTGGCGCGCGGGCTTCGGGCCACGGTGAATTACATTTCCACGCAGGCCGAATACACGCCGCCGGTGATTTTTAGCCGCGAGACGCGGGCCAACCTTGTTTTCATGATCGAGGCTAAATTTTCTCCGGCGGATGCGGTTGAGCTGCGGCCGGGGCAGCCGGTGGATGTGGAAATACAATGAAACTTCGAACATTTAACATTCAACGCTCAATGTCCAGGCGTGGGCGCTGGGACTTCTTTGGGTGTTCGGAATTGGATGTTGGATGTTGAATGTTTCCCGATGAACCCCGCCTTTGCCATTGACGTGCACGGCGTCACGAAGAAATTCGGAACGCGCACCGTCGTCAACAACATCGCCATGCAGGTGCGCCCCGGCGAGATTTATGGTTTTCTCGGCCCGAACGGCAGCGGCAAGACGACCTTTCTGCGGATGCTCTGTGGTTTGCTCACGCCGGATGGCGGCGAGGGAAAATGTCTCGGCCTGGATTTCCGCCGTGAATCGGCTGAGATCAAAAAGCATGTCGGCTACATGACGCAAAAGTTTTCGTTTTACGAAGACCTGACCATCGAGGAAAACCTGGATTTTATCGCGCGGCTGTATGACGTTCCGCAGCGTCAGGCAGCCGTGGAAAAAAGCCTGGCCCGTCTCGGCATGGTTGAGCGGCGCCGGCAGCTCGCGGGAACCCTGTCCGGTGGCTGGAAACAGCGGCTCGCCCTCGCCGCCTGTCTGATTCACGAGCCGCAACTGCTGCTGCTCGACGAGCCGACAGCTGGCGTGGATCCGAAGGCGCGGCGTGATTTTTGGGAGGAGATCCACAAGCTGGCCGCCGAGGGGCTGACGTTTCTCATCACCACGCATTATATGGACGAGGCTTCGCGCTGCCATCGGCTGGGTTATATCGCCTACGGTAATTTGCTCGCGCACGGCACGGTGGATGAGGTGGTCGCCACTGCCGGACTGACGACGTGGGAGGTGGCGGGTGGCAGTCTGGCCGCGCTTGCGGAAAAACTGCGCGGGTTGGCCGGTGTGGAACAGGTCGTGGCGTTCGGAACCGTCCTGCATGTGAGCGGTCGCGATGCCGGAAAACTGCGGGCCGCCATTGCGCCGTTTATGTCGGATGCCCGTCACTGGACGCAAATTGAATCGGGCTTGGAAGATGTGTTCATCAGCCTGATGGAAACGGCCAAGGATAATTTCTCGTGAAGCAGCGCGCGTTCAATTGGCACCGTTTTTATGCCATCATCCTGAAGGAGTTCATCCAGATGCGGCGTGACCGGGTGACCTTCGCGATGATGGTCGGCATCCCGATGATCCAGCTCGTCCTCTTCGGCTTCGCCATCAACTCGAATCCCAAGCATCTGCCCACGGCGGTCTATTCGGCGGACAACAGCCCGTTCTCGCGCACGCTCATCTGGGCCTTGCGCAACAGCAGCTACTTCGACATCACCCGCGAGGCGCACAGCACGGTGGAAATCCAGATGCTGCTCGCGGAAAACAAAATTCAATTTGCCGTGACCGTGCCGGTGGATTTCTCGCGGCGACTGGTGCGCGGTGAAAAACCGGATTTGCTCATCGAGGCCGACGCCACGGATCCCTCGGCAGTCGGCTATGCTTCGGCGACGATTTCCGCGCTGGCGACCTCCGTGCTGAACCGCGACCTCACCGGCCCGCTGGCGAAGCTGCGCGCCTCGGATACGCCGTTCCACCTCGTCGCGCATCAGCATTACAATCCCGAGAGTATCACGCAATACAACATCGTGCCCGGCCTCATGGGCGTGATGCTGACGATGACCATGATCATCATCACCGGCCTCGCCATCACCCGGGAACGTGAGCGTGGCACGATGGAAAATCTGCTCTCCACGCCGGTGCATCCGGGCGAAGTCATCGTTGGTAAAATCGTGCCCTACATCATGGTCGGCTATGTGCAGGTGACGCTGATTCTGCTGGCGTCAAAATTCCTCTTCAACGTGCCGTTCATCGGCAGCGTGCTGTTGCTGGTGGCGTTGGTGTTTTTGTTCATCGTGGCGAATCTCGCGGTGGGCATCACGTTCTCGACCATCGCCAAAAACCAGTTGCAAGCGGTGCAGATGGCGTTCTTCTTTTTTCTGCCGTCGCTCCTATTGTCGGGCTACATGTTTCCTTTCCGCGGGATGCCCGATTGGGCGCAGAACATTGGCGAGTGCCTGCCGCTCACTCATTTCCTCCGCATCGTGCGCGGCATCTTGCTCAAGGGCAACGGAATGGCTGAGTGCGCGCCTGACTTGTGGCCCATCGCACTGTTCGTGGCGGTGATGCTGACCATTGCCGTGAAGCGCTACCGCCAAACTTTGGATTGACAATTTTGGAGCGGTCGTTCCGCCGCTGGCCGCGCCACGCTTGCAAATTCAGGCGGTTTGGTTATTCCTTGTCTCAAGATGTTTCGACCCTATGGCCTGCTGATTCTGATGGGAAGTTTGCTGACCGCCTCGGTCGGTCTTGCGGCGGAATCTGCCGAGGTGAACCTTGACTATGTGGCCCAGCGGGCCTTGGATCGCGCCCGCATGCCGTTTCGTTCCCCTCGCGCCGATCTGCCCAAAGTTTTACGCCAGGATAATCTCGACTACGACAAATATCGCGAAATCCGTTTCCGGCGCGACCGCGCGCTTTGGGCGGCGGATAAGCTGCCGTTCCGCGTGGAATTTTTCCATCCCGGCTATCTGTACCAAGAGCCGGTGCATGTGAATGAGTTCACGCTGACGCATACGCAGCCCATCCGCTTTGTGCAGGACTTTTTCGACTATGGCAAATTGAACATCGCCAGTCAGATTCCGACCAAGACCGGCTACGCGGGCTTTCGCGTGCTGTATCCGCTGAACAAGCCGGAGCAGATGGACGAACTCGGTGCCTTCCTCGGCGCGAGCTATTTTCGACTGCTGGGTAAAAATCTGCGTTACGGTGAATCGGCGCGTGGTCTGGCGCTTGATTCCGGCGAAGGCGATCGCGGCGAGGAATTTCCCATTTTCACGGACTGGTGGCTGGGCAAGCCGAGCAGCGGCGACACGGAACTGCGGCTTTACGCGATTCTGGATAGCGTGAGCTGCGTCGGCGCGTATGAATTTTTCATCCGTCCCGGCGACACGACGACCTGTAGCATCAAGGCGGTTTTGTACTTCCGCGAAACCAACAACGTGCTCGCTGTGGATAAAAACCGGAAGCCCATCAAGACCATCGGCCTCGCGCCCTTGACCAGCATGTTCTGGTTCGGCAAGGACACGGAACGTAAGTTTGATGACTATCGCTCGGAGGTTCATGACAGCGACGGGCTGCTGGTTCACATGGGCAATGGTGAGACTTTCTGGCGGCCGCTCGATAATCCGCCGGCGACCCGCCATCAGGTTTTCCACGCGCCGGGCATCAAGGGTTTCGGCCTGCTGCAACGCGAGCGAACATTTGCGGCCTATCAGGATATGTTCAATGTTTACCATCAGGTGCCGAGCGTGTGGGTGGAGCCGGATGGCAACTGGGGCGACGGTGATTTGCACCTGGTGGAATTGAGCACGGCTTACGAGGGCTTGGATAACATCGTCGCGTTCTGGGACCCGAAAAACAAACCCGCACCGCTCCAGCCATTCCGCTTTGGCTACACGCTGCACTGGGAAGGCGGCGACGCGGATGTGAAGCGATCGGAAAACCATGTCGTCTCCACGCGCATCGGGCCGGACGCGCAGTTTGCCGGCGCGCGGCAGTTCGTGATTGATTTTGACGGGCCGAAGTTTGATGCGATTCCCGAAAGCCAGCCGCCGGTGGCCATCGCCAATTGCAGCGCCGGCGCGAGCATTGTGGACACACTCGTCGTGCGGAATTTGTTTGCCGGCAACTGGCGCGTCATCTTGAAAATGCTGCCGAAGGCCGGCAGCAAGGAGGCGATTGACCTGCGCTGCTCGCTGCAGCAGGGTGGAATAGTCATCGGCGAAACCTGGGTTTATCAATGGAGCCAGCCCTGAAAATCCTGCCTGACGTTTCCGGTGAGATCGCCGGGCGTTCACTGGAGGAATGGAACGCGGCTTACGTGAAGGTGGAAAACTACTTTCACGCGCTGCGCATCCGTAACAAGCCGCTGCTGGGCCAGCTCGTCCTGCGCGTGCTGGAACGCGCCCAGCGGCGCGCGCCCGCCGAACCGCGCCGCTCTGCCACCGAGCTCGCCGCCGAGGAGATGGACCTGATTGTGACGGACTGGTTCGCGGAAGTCCTGCAGACCTCGCCCATTGGCAGCGAGCATACGCTCTCGACGCGCGGACGGCTGGCGTTGTTGCTCGCCGATATGCCGGGCAAATGGCAGGATCAGTTTCTCCGGCCCGGCCCGTGGCCGCAGGAATTCGTCGACGCCATGCGCGAAAGCTTCTTCCGCGCCGGTCCGGATTTCCAATTGTCAAAAATGGCTCCGCGCCCGCTCGACCTCGGACCGCTCACGACGCTCACCAACTTTGGCCGGTTGCCTTATGTCCGCATGGCGCTGGCGTGGGCCGGGTATGCGCTGCTGCTGGTGGCGGTTTTCTGGCTGACGCATGGTGGGATTAAGACGGTAAAAGATTATTTTCAAGAAGATTTACAGTTGCTGATTGACTGGTTCAAATAAAATGTCGGTCGCCCCAACCATCATTGATGCTTCTGCCCCGCGCCTGCGCCGCGGCTGGCGTTTGTTCCTGTTTTTTTCCTCGGCGGTGCTGCTGACGGGCGCAGTATCGATGCTGTTCGCGGATCTGCTTTATCGCACCGGTTGGAGCGCCTCGCGCACGGTGCTGCTGGTTTTGTTCATCGTTTTGTTTCTGCTCACGGCCATCGGCTGCATGCATGGCGTGTATGGATTCTTTATCCGCGTTTTTGGCACGAACCGACGCATCGCCGCGCTGAAGCCGTTCAAGGAGCAGAACATTGAAGGCGTCAGCACCGCCATCGTTTTCCCGATTTACAATGAGGATTCTGTCCGCGTGCTAGAAGGTTTGCGGGCGACCTACGAATCGCTCGAACGCACCGGCCAACTCGCGCAATTCGACTTCTTCATTTTGAGCGACTCGACGAATCCCGACCGCTGGATTGAGGAGGAAAAGAACTGGTGCGAACTCGTTCGTGATCTCGATGCGCTCGGGAAAATCTATTACCGCCGCCGGTTGTTCAACGAGGAGCGCAAGAGCGGCAATGTCCGCGACTTTCTCAACACCTGGGGCAAGCGCTACCGCTACTTTGTCTGCTGCGATGCCGACAGCGTGATGCGCGGCGAAACGCTCGTTGATCTGGTCAAGCTGATGGAGGCGCACCTGAACGTCGGCTTGATTCAGACCGTGCCTGCGCTCGTGAATGCCGAATCGCTGTTCGGGCGCATCCAGCAATTTGCCAATCGCCTCTATGCGCCGGTTTTCATTTCCGGATTGAATTACTGGGCGCTCGATTTCGGCAATTACTGGGGCCACAACGCCATCATTCGCACCGAGCCGTTCATGCAGTATTGCGACCTGCCGCAACTGCCCGGCCGCAAGCCGTTCGGCGGTCAGATTCTTTCGCACGATTTTGTGGAGGCCGCGCTGATGCTCCGTGAAAACTGGGCGGTCTGGCTCGCCTACGACCTCGAAGGCTCCTATGAGGAAGCCCCGCAGGCGCTGATTGAAAACGCCCAGCGCGAACGGCGCTGGTGCCAGGGCAACTTGCAGCACAGCCTCGTCCTCTTCGCCAAAGGATTGCGCGGCGTGAGCCGGATGCATCTGATTCTCGGGATTTTCGGCTACGTTGCGAGCCCGCTGTGGCTGGCGTTTCTCATTACGTTCGACTGGATTTATTGTTTTCAAAAATACACCGGCCTTTCAGAAATTCCCGTGCAGGCCTTCAATCCCTATCTCGCGAACTGGAGCGGCACGGCGCATGCGCTGCTCATATTTATCATTTGCATGGTGGTCATCATGCTGCCGAAAGTTCTTTCGCTGGTTGACCTCGCCCGCGACTGGCCGCGCCGCAAGGAATTCGGCGGGCTGCTCAATGCCACCGGTGGCGTCATTTGTGAAACCCTTTTTTCCACGCTGCATGCCCCGTTGCTCATGCTCTGGCACACGCGGTTTGTGCTGACCAATGTCGCCGGCATCAGCGTCGGTTGGACCACGCAAAAGCGCACCGCGGACGGCACCAGCTGGCTTTATGCGGCGCAACGGCATTGGGGACACACGCTGATCGGCGTCGCTTGGGGCTGGTTCACCTGGAAGCTGGATCCGGGATTGTTCTGGTGGTTTACGCCGGTGCTGGCGGGCATGGTTTTTTCCGTGCCGTTGAGCGTTTTGACCAGTCGCGGCCACCTCGGCGCCCGGGCGAAGAGCGCCGGATTGTTTCTGACGCCGGAAGAAACCCGTCCGCCGAGGGAGCTCGTCTCGCTCCGTTCGCGCATGAAGATCCATGAGTTGACCGGGGACGAATCCGAGGCGAACCGCGCCCGCGCCCATGCCGGCCTCGCCGCCGCCGTGCTGGATCCATATGTGAACGCCATCCACGTCACCCTGCTGCGCGAGAAGCAGTTGAATCCCATCTATGCCGAACATTTAACGCGTATCGGCGCGGGCAGTGAGGCGGTGCGTGAGCTGGGCGAAAAGTTGCTGGCGGCCGGACCGGATAAATTGAAGCCGTCCGAACGCCTGGCCGTGATGGCTGACCAGCGCGTGATGGTGTGGCTGCATCAACAGGCGTGGCTGCGGCCCGAGGAAAAACTCGCACCGTGGTGGCGCGCGATGATCCGCGAATTCAGTCACCGGGAAAATTAGAGCAGTTCTACCACGCGCTGCAATTCGGCGTCGGTATTATAAAAGTGTGGTGATAGGCGGATGTAATTCTGTCCCTTCCGGTCGGTGCGCAAGGATGCGACGATGCCGGCCTCCGCCAGCTTCTGGTTCAAGGCCGCCAGATCTTTGCCTGGCGTAAAAAAAGAGGTGATGCCGCTGGCATTTTCCGGTTTGGGTTCCGCGTTCAGCACGGTGTAGCCTTTGGCCTGTAGCGCCGGCACCAGCCAGGCGCGTTTGCGGAGCAGTTCGGCGGCGATGTTGCCCACCCCGATTTCCAGCGCCAGTTCCATCGCCGCGAGCAGGCCGGCGAGGCCGACGAGATTGTGCGTGCCGGCCTCAAACTTGGCGGCACCGCTGCGGAACTCGATTTTTTCCTGCGCGACGAAGTTGGGATTGCGGACATTGTGCCAGCCGTAAACGGGCGGGTTCAGTTTTTCCTGTAGATCTTTTTTGACGTAAAACAAACCCGCGCCGCACGGCCCGAGGAGCCATTTGTGGGAATCGGCGGCGAGAAAATCCACATTCTCCACCGTCGTCGGAAAAGCGCCGAGGGTCTGGATGGCGTCGAGGCAGAACAGAATGTTCCGCTCGCGCAAAAACTGGCCGATGGCGTCGTGTTCCAGCCGGTGGCCGCTGATGAAATGGTTCGAGGCGAGTGCTACGAGTTTGGTGTCCTCATCCACCTGGCCCATCACGTCCACTTTGCGGATGACGCCGAGGTGGCGGATGTTCATCAGGCGGACTTTCACGCCCTTTTCCGCGAGCGCCATCCATGGATAGACATTGGAGGGATAATCGTCGTGGTAAATCAGGAGGTTGTCGCCCTTGCGGAAATTCAACCCGGCAGCGACATAGCTTAATGCCAGCGAGGTCGGGCCGACGAGTGAAACTTCATCCGGCTGGCAGTTCAGCAGTTGCGCGCCGGCCTGGCGCGCCGCCGTCAACTGCTGCATGACAAAGGTTTCCTGATCGCCGAGCGTGCCGCCGTTGGCGCAGTCAATCATTGCCTGCGCCACGCGGCGGGGCAGGGGGCAGACGCCGGCGTGGCCGAGGAAGATTTTGTCCTTTGCGACGGGAAATTCGTGCTGGCGCAATTCCTCGTTGGCGAGGATTTCAGTGAGGGTCATGATCATGGTCCAAAGCCTTTGGTCAAATCGCCGATCTGGTGGAAGTAACCGGAGTAAAACGAAATGATCTTGTAAGCGATGATCCCGGCGACGATGCCGTAAATCAGGCGCGGCGTCCATTCGGCGAAGCTCTCCAGCTTGCGAGTGCCTTCCTCGGAGTAATAACGGTGCAGCCGGTCGAGGGATTCGTCGAGTTTACCGCTGACTTCACCGCTTTGGTAATAGTTGGCAAACATTTCGGGAAAACGATTGCTGTTGGTCAGCACGGTGGCGGGCGTGCTGCCCGCCTCGATCTGTGACTGCCAGCCGAGAATGACGCGGCGCAGGGCGGGTGAACCGCAGGCGTTCGCGGCCAGCTTCCAGGCCGGAATGATGTTCACCCCGGCGTTGATCAACGCTTCCAATGCCAGCGCGAGCCGCGACAGTGCAAGGTAGTAACGGGCCTGGCCGAGAATCGGCACCCGGCGCAGACCGGATTCCATGAGCGCCCGCCAGCCTTGGCCGTGTTGGCCCTGCAGGGCGTAGATTACCAGCGCTGTGCCGAGGTAAAGCGGTGAGAGGATGAGCCCGGCCCGCAGGAACA
This sequence comes from uncultured Verrucomicrobia subdivision 3 bacterium, assembly GCA_903922735.1. Classification (GTDB taxonomy): domain Bacteria; phylum Verrucomicrobiota; class Verrucomicrobiia; order Limisphaerales; family UBA11358; genus UBA11358. The sequence continues at coordinate 12,245 of CAIXUZ010000076.1, read as the reverse complement.
GCCAGGTCAGGCTGGCGCCGAACTGCGACGCCGCAAACGGCAGGACGATCAAAAACACGAACGCGGCAAAGTGGATCAGCCCGACGGGATAAACGAGCTGCGCGAGCACGTTTTTGGTGATGCGGGCGCGGTCGTGGTAATAATTTGAAAGCACCTTGAAGCATTGGTCCATCCGGCCGCTGTGTTCGCCCGCCTCGATCAGGGCGATGTCAAATTCCGGCAACCAGCCGCTGGTGGCCAGCAGCGAATCGGTGAACGTGGCGCCCTGCTTGATCCGTTCAAGCTGGTGCCGGATCGGTTCGCGATAGGCGCGACTCGGCGGATTCCGCTCGAGTTGGTCGAGTGCTTGAATGAGGCCGATGCCAGCCGATGTGAGCTGGCCGAGCTGCTGGTAGAATTGCGCGCGCTGGGTGAACTGGCCGGGCGTGAGGATCAGGGCCATACGTCCGCCGCTCGGTCAGGCCGTGGCGCGGTCGAGGCTGGCCTTCAAATCGCGTTTGCTCTTGGCCCCGACCATCTGCTCGGTCACTTGGCCGTCCTTGATGACGAGAAGCGTCGGGATGGCGCGGACACCGAACTGGGCGGCGAGCGCCTGATGCTCGTCAATGTTGACCTTGCCGATCTTGGCCTTGCCTTGGAATTCGGTGGCGAGTTCATCCAGCACGGGCGCAATCATCTTGCACGGGCCGCACCATTCGGCCCAGAAATCCACGAGCACGGGCGTGCTGGACTTGAGCGCCTCGGTTTCAAAATTGTCCTGCGTCAGCGTGACGATCAAAGGGGAGGCCATAGGTTAGCTGGAAAACTTTTCGACCACGTTTTTCAAAGTCACCAAAACCCAGACCGCGACGCCGACGGCGACCAGGCTGGCCACCGCTGCGGCATAAATCAAAATCTTGTCAACCGGCTTGATGGCTGGGACGACCGGCGCGGCGGTGGGACGTTGGGCGGCCGGACGCTGTTGGGCGGCGGCGGGCGCCGCGGCAGCGGCGGCCTTGGTCGGCGCGGATGTTTTTAATCCCGCCGGGGCGGCTGGCGGAATGCCGGGCGCGGATGCCGGACCGGCGGCTCCGGTGGGGCCGCCGGGGGGCAGCGTGGGCAGTTTGATGGTTGGCGCGGCGGTCGGCCGGGGCGGCAAATTGATGCGGACGGTCTCTTTTTTCGGCTGCACCTTGCCGGTTTCTTTTTTGGGCGGTTGCACCGCGCCGGTTTCGGTTTTGAGTGATTGCACCGGTGAACCGGGCGCCGGTGTCGGCGCAGGATTGGACGGAGGGATGTCAGCCATAATGTTTGTCGCTCAAGATATGCTGGTTGAAAAGGCTGTCAAATTTAATTCTTACCCAATTCTTCAAAAATGCCGGACCCGCCGGGGCGGGTCCGGCATGGGGGAGACTTTTAATAGCGTTCGCGCCGTTCGCCGCGGTCGCTGCTCGGCGGGCGTTCCTCGCGCGGCCGGGCGATGTTCACGGTGATCTTGCGGCCTTGGAAATCTTGGTCGTGGAATTGTTCGATGGCTTTCTGGGCTTCTTCCGCCGTGGCGAATTCCACGAATGCGAAACCGCGTGAGCGGCCGGATATCTTGTCCAGCATGAGGTTGACGGAGGTGACGGCACCCGCTTGGGCGAAGTAATCTTGCAGATCGTTTTCGCCGGTCTGAAAGGACAGGTTGCCCACGAATAATCTGGCTTGGCTCATAATACAAGGCGCTCAAAAACTGGGAGGAGGACTGCGTCGGCAGGATCGCTGAAGGTCGTTTTTATTTGCTGTTTCACGGACCATTCTGTCGGATTGACACCCCGTTCGTTCTTTGAACGAGAAACGATTTTTTTAGCAAAAGCGCCGGTCAAGTCAATCAGGATTTTTCTTCGATCAATTCCCGCCGGGCACCGCCGAGCAGCTGCTCGACAAAATTCGTCGAATACACGCCGCGGCGGAAATTGGGATCCTGCATGATGGCCTGTTGGAAGGAAATGGTCGTCTTGACGCCGGTGATGAGAAATTCGTTCAACGCCCGGTTGGTCCGGTCAATCGCCTCGCGCCGGTCTTTGCCGGTGACAATCAGTTTTCCAATCATCGAGTCGTAGGTCGGCGGAATCGTGTAGCCCGCATACGCATGCGTGTCCATGCGCACACCGCGGCCGCCGGGTTGGTAATACATCTCGATTCGTCCGGGGCTGGGACGGAAATCGCCGAAGGGATCTTCAGCGTTGATGCGGCATTCGATGGCATGGCCTTTGAAGACGATGTCGCTCTGCGAATACTTCAGCGGCTCGCCCATGGCGATTTCGATCTGCGCCCGCACCAGGTCAATGCCGGTGACTTCCTCCGTGACCGGATGCTCGACTTGGATGCGCTTGTTGACTTCGAGAAAATAATAATTGCCGTTGTCGTCCACGATGAATTCCACCGTGCCGGCGTTCGTGTAACGCGCGGCTTCGGCAATCCGCACAGCGGCTTTGCCGATTTTGTCGCGCAGTTTCTTGAATTTATATTCCAGCAAGGGCGACGGCGATTCCTCGATCAGCTTCTGGTTGCGGCGTTGGACGGAGCAGTCGCGTTCGCCGAGATGGATGATTTTACCTTTGTTGTCGCCAAGGATCTGGATTTCGATGTGGTGTGGATTCTCGATGAATTTTTCGATGTAAACACCGGAGTTTCCGAAGCACTTTTCCGCCTCGCTGCGCGCGGTGTGGTAGCCTTTAACCAGCGAAATATCGTTGTGGGCGATGCGCATCCCGCGCCCGCCGCCGCCGGCCACGGCTTTGATCATCACCGGATAGCCGATTCGCTTGGCGTTGGCCAGGGCGTCTTTTTCATTGTCCACCGTGCCTTCGGATCCAGGCGGGATTTCGACGCCGGCTTTCTTGGCCAGCGCGCGGCTCACCGCTTTGTCTTCCAGCGCGCTCATGGCGCGGGGGCTTGGTCCGATGAAACGGATGTTGCAGCTCTCGCAGACCTCCGCAAAATGGGCGTTTTCTGATAAAAAACCGTAGCCCGGATGAATCGCATCCACGTCGGCAATCTCCGCCGCGCTGATGATGCGGTCAATGCGCAGGTAGCTTTCCGATGAAGCCGCCTTGCCGATGCATATGGCCTCGTCCGCCATCTGCACATGCATGGAATTCGCGTCTATTTCCGAATAGACCGCCACGGTGCGGATGTTCAGCTCCTTGCAAGCGCGGATGATGCGGACGGCGATTTCTCCGCGATTGGCGATCAGGACTTTTTCAAACATGAAATTATCGGAATGGGGGTTTTGCGCGGTTCAAGACGGGCGCACTTTGAACAGCGGCTGGCCGAATTCGACCGGTTTGCCGCCGTCCACCAGAATCTGGGTGATCACGCCCCTCACCTCGGCTTTGATTTCGTTCATAACCTTCATCGCTTCGATGATGCAAACGACCGTTTCCGGGTTCACTTCCGTGCCCACTTCGACGTAAGCCGCCGACTCTGGCGAAGGGGTGCGATAGAAGGTTCCAATCATCGGCGATTTGATGTCCAGTTCGCCGGTGGCGGCGGCCGCCGCCGGGATGGCGGGAGCGGCGCTCGTTGCCACGGCTACCGGGGCGGCGACTGGCAGCTGAATCGGCGCGGAATCATCGTATTGAGCCACCGGCGATCCGCTATTCAACCCGCGCTTGAGGCGCAGTTTTGAGTCTTTTTCTTCCAGTTCAAACTCCGTTATGGAGTTTTTCTTCATCAAATCAATGATGGCTTTGATATCTTTAAGTTCCACAGTTCGTTTTCGTTAAAGTTAGTTCTCTGGTGGGAAATTCGACTCGTTTTTCAATTAAAACAGCGGTTAAATCAAAACTTTTTTAAATTCAAAAAATTGATGCGCAGATATTAATAAGCCTGCCTCAAGACGTCAAGGCCTAATTTAGAAAAGATATTAACCGATTATTAAGTGGAAACAGGCTTATTTATTTAAATCGTTAACGTAAACTGAAGCTTCCAGAGCCAAAATATAGGATTTTTCGCCGAAACCACTGATTTGCCCCTTGCAAACCGGAGCAATCAATGATTTGTGCCGGAACTCTTCCCGCGCATGGATGTTGGAAAGATGAATCTCAATCGTTGGCACCCCCACCGCTGAAATCGCATCCCGCAGGGCGACGCTCGTGTGGGTGTAGGCCGCCGCATTGATGACAATTACCTCAAACTTGCCTTTGGCTTCCTGAATCCAACTCACCAGTTCGCCTTCCTGATTTGATTGGCGAAAATCTACCACCACCTTGAGTTGCGCCGCCTTTTCGCGAACTTTCACTTCGATGTCAGCCAGCGTCGTCCGGCCATAAACCTCCGGCTCGCGGGTGCCGAGCAAATTCAAATTGGGGCCATTTAGGAACAGGACTCTCATGGGGGAAAGACTAGCCGGATTCCGGTTTTTTGTCGATTTCAATTCTTTTTGCCCCAATCAATACCCCCAATAACGAAAAAGCTGTCCACGCCAGCGCCGGAACGTAAAGTCCGAACTCGCCCAAACCCTGCGCAAACCAGCCTAGCAGTCCGGCATAAATGGCAAGTTCGATTTCTCCGGCATTCCGCCATAGTTTTTTGCCGATCACCGCCAGCGCTAGTATGATCCACGCTGCATAGCTGATGCCGCCGATGAGACCGGAATCGGAGAATTGTTCCAGATAATCATTATGCGTCAGCCGCGCCATTTCGGAATCCGGCGATTTGAGTTGGACGTAAGGCCGTTGGAAAGTCCCCGGCCCGGTGCCCAGGATCGGATGTGCAGCAGTGGTCTGTACGGCCGCGTGCCAATAATCCAGTCGCGCGCCGGCACTCGTCGCCCCGCCGGCAAAATATTGTTGAAAACGGACGGCAAAAACTCCGAGGCCGAGAATCACAACCGTCGCCACCGCCATCAGTTTAAGCTTTTTCGGCCAATCCCGTCGCAGCAGATAAAGTCCGGCCATGCCGGTGCCGATGAGCCAGCCAAGCTTGGAACCGCTCCAGAAAAACGACGCGCCGATTAGAAAAGTTGCCAGTGCCATCGCGGCCAGGCGGATGGATGGTTTCAGGTTCTTTGTGGCTCCAAATGCCAGTGCCAGCGACACCGGCCCGAGCAGCAGGATGATTCCAGCCAGCGCGTTCGGATAAACCAGCGTGCCGGCGACACGTTTTTTTTGAAATTTAGCCAGGATGACCGGATTGGCCACGTCGGCTCCGTTGGTGTTGATGATGATGCCGTCGTGTTTCATGGCGGCGACATTCTCCGGCGGGAAATTGGTCCAGCCGCAGCGTTCGCCGGCCAGGAGCAGTTGGCGGGTTTGCGGGTATTCATATAAACGCTGGTCCACCGCCCGAACGAGACAAAAAGTGAAGGCCGCCAGCACGCCGAAAAGCAGCCAGCGCGACCGGTTTTCCCGGGAAAATATCGTCGCGCCGAGAAAATAACCCGCCCCGCAGCCCAAGAATTGCCAGAGGGTCGCGACGGTTAAATCGGCGTCAACGGTCCGGTTGGCGGAGATGAATTGCCAGCCGAGCCAAACCAGCGGGAGCAGCCAGAGCCCTGTTATTTCCGATTTCCGATTTTCGACTTCCGATTTGTAAGGATGTCCGGGGCTGCGGTTTTTGAAAACGAGCAGTCCGCCAATGATTGCCAGCGCGAGCAAAATCCAGTTCGCCCAATGGGGCGGCCACGGGTTGTTCAGAAAATCCGAACCGGTTGTCGGCGCGGGAATCTGGTGGCCGAGGATGACAGGGTTGCCGAATTTCCAGAGGCAGAGTCCGAGAAAAAGGCCGAACGCGAGCGTGAAGATTTTCGTCGCGGTGACGTTTTTCATCGCGTCAGAGCTGCAGCTTCAGCAGGCCGACTTCGAGCGCGAGCGCTTCCTGCACGTTGCTGTGGAGCAGGCGCTGGGTCTGTTCCAGCACCGCCAGGTTTTCCCGCGCCTGATGCGGACTGATGCGTTTGGCGACCTCGTCCGCCCCGGCAATCTGCGGCAGGTGCAGCAATTCCTCGCCCGCCGCGAGCGTGTGCAGCCAGACATCGCGCAGCCACCATTGCAGCAGCAGCAAAACCTCGGCGCGCTGGCGGCGATACTCGGCCTCGATGCCGGCGGTCAGTTCGTCCTCCCATTTATCGCGCAGATTTTTCTCCGCGTCGTCGTATTTTTCCAGCGGCGAGCGGGCGGAGAGCGTTTCATCCACCTTGGCGCGGATGGCGTTGAGATGCTGCAGCAGCGCATCGAGCAGCCGGTAGCGGCCGAACAGGCTTTTTTGTTCCGTGGCGGCGGCCGAGCTGAATTGCTGGAGCCAGTAGGCTTGCTCGGCGGCCAGGGTGCGGGCGGTTTCAGTGGAGAAATTAAGCCGCAGGCAGCGCGACAAAATGGTTTCCAGGATCCGCGACGGCTCGGTGGAGAGCAGGATCAGGATGGATTTCGGCGGCGGCTCCTCCAGCGTTTTGAGAAAGGCGTTGGCCGCCTGCGGGTTCAAGCGGTCCGCCCCGGAAATGATGGCGATTTTGTAGCCGGCCTCGGTGGGCTTGAGTTGGATTTGCTGCGTCAAATCGCGCGTCTGGTCAATGGTGATGACACGGGTTTTGGATTCCGGCCGGGCCCAGTGGACATCGGCATGCGCATCGTCGGAAATTTTCCGGCAGTTCCTGCATTCATCGCAGCAGTCGGTGGGAATGCCGTTGGTCTTGACGGGATGCTGGCAGTTCAGGGTTTTGGCCAGCGTGCGGGCCAGCGCTTCGAGGCCGTCCAGTTGATGCCCCGTAAACAGGTAGGCGTGGCCGAGGCGTCCGCGGGCGAGCGAGCGCTGCAAAAGCTGGACGCCTTGAGATTGTTCGGAAAAATCAGTGAACCGCATAACTGCCAAATTCAAGGAAGATGGTGGAGGCGGCGGGGGTTGAAATCAACAGTGAAGCAAAAAGTTTTTCGCAATCTGGCGTGGCTGCGTTAGAAAACTATCTTCAATAAACCTGTTGGTGAATGTTGAATTTTTGTCCGAGGAGCATTGCGCATCGAAACGAATGAGGCTTCAGTGATCAAACACCGACAGGTTCCAGCTTTTTTCCCAACGGATGCGCGGCTTGTCATCCTCAAAACGCACCGGCAGCCACAAATAACGTGAGCTGGCGATGTCGTCACCCTTCCAGATGTCCGCCATAAATATAATGGCGCCGGGTTTGCCTGCCACCGGCAATAAATAGGTGCTCTGACCGGCAAACGTTGTCTGGGCATCTTTTCCTTCGCAGGGGTTTCCCAGTTCGGTCCACGGCCCCATGATGTTATCCGCCACCGCCGAGCGGGCCGCGTTGGGCGCCCAGCCGGAACAACCGGAGGCGATCAGATAGTATTTTCCGTCGCGTTTGCAAATCGCCTGGGCCTCCATGCTGCGCCCGGCAAACGCTTTGACGAATTTGCCGCTATGGGTCAGATAGTCATCGCTGAGCTGTGAGATGTAGGTGGTCTGGTTGTTCTCCGAGGAATAGATCCGGTAGGCCGTGCCGTCCTCGTCCTGGAACAAGGTTTGATCCCGGCTCATTTGTCCTTCCGGCCGCACGCTGTTCAGGTAGGTGAACGGTCCGGTCGGTTGTTCCGCCACCGCCACGCCCGCGCGGGCGGCGCTGTAGTCAGCCGAATCGATATGCATCCACATCACAAACTTTTTGGTTCTGGCATTGAACACCACTTTGGGCCGTTCCAGCACGCCCGACGGATGCAGGTCGGGCTGGGCGTCATTCGTGACCGCTCGCAGGACCAGTCCCTCGTCTTTCCACTGAAATAGATTCGTGGATGAATAGCAGTGGAACCCCACCATTTCGGTGCGCGTGCCGCCCCAGCTTTTGTTGCAGGCAGGCGTGGTGGTCGGCCCCTCTTTGTGTTCGCCATACCAGTAGTAAGTGCCCTGGTGGTATAGCATGCCGCCGCCGTGGGCGTTGATGGGTTTTCCTCCGGCGTCGAGCCAGAGTTCCCCCGGCTTGAAGGCATGGGTGTCCGCCGCATTCATGACGGCGGCAAAGCCCAGCAAGCCCAGGCTGAAAACAATCTTCAGCCGGCGGGTGAAACGCGGGCGGGTCAGGTGGTGTTTCATTTTTGATTGTTATGGAGTTTGCCTCCCGTTTCGTTCACGCATTTCAATTTCGTTTCAACCTGATTTCATAGAGGCGCTGGCCGAGCTCGCGGCTGATGGCAATCGTCTCCGTGTAAGGTGTGTCGGTCACGTCTAGAAAACCGATCTGATAATTTTCCCCGTCATACACCCGGCCCGTGGTTGATTCGTCTTTCCACTCAAACCAATGCGTGCCCACGAATTGTGGATGGCGCAACGCCCCGCGCACATAATCGCCATAGGCTTCCGCGCGGGATTGCTGATTATCCACCGGCACCAGACCGGTGTGGAACAGCCCCCGGTCCAATGCGCCAAAATGAAATTCGCCGACGATCAAAGGCTTGTCGCCACCCGGATATTTGAAGTCAGCGATGCTGCGCTGATACAAATTGTAACTGACCACGTCGCAATATTGGCCGGCAGCCCTGGCGGCCTCATCGTTCACCCATGCGAAACGACAGCCGAGGTAAAGCTGGTTGGGCGCCACGGATTTGATGGTGTCGCGCACGGTGCGGAAATAAGTTTCGGCCAGCCGGATGCCAAAGGCGACTAGATCCTTTCGGGCTTTCACCTTGTCTGGCGCCGTGCGGCTTTCCAGCAATGCGTCCCAGGAAACATAGTTGGTCCCCCAGGCTAAATTGAGTCCGGCGATGTCCGGATATTTTGCTTTGAGATCGTTCAGGAATTCCCGCTTGGCGGCCTGTTCCGGTGGAGATTGAAGCGCGCCCAGCGCCAGCGAGGTTTCATCGCCCCACGACATCTCATTGTCGCTGAAGTAGCCGATGCACCAGGGATCGTTCGCGCTGGAGTTCGTTTTCTTTTCCATGTCCCGGCGAATGGCGTCGGCAAAACTGGCGTCAAACACATCGGGAAACTTGCCCCAGTATCCTTTGCTGCCCTCGATCATCTTGGCCCCGCGCGAGCCGATGTTGTCCGTATAAGGCGTGTGGCGCAGCAGATAGATGCTGGAATCGGACCAGTTCGCGATGGTGTTCAGCCCCCAGCTCCGCAGCCGCTGATGCACCGTAGCCGCATAATCCTGCCGCCAGCGCACACCGTATTTCCGTTTCAGATTGGCACCGTTAAAGGAATACGATTTCACATTGCGGCCTTCGTAATGTCCCAAGAGGGCAAATCCCTTGGCAAGAAACTCGCGCGTCTCCGCCTGATTGCCCGGAAAATTCTCAAACCAGGTTTCCCGCTCCTCGATCGGTGTGGTGTCCAGCATGCGCACGCAGTCAATGCCGTGGGACCAGAACAGATGGCCCGCCGGATTCACCAGCCACCATTTACCGTTCACTTTCTCCGTGCGGAAAAAGCCGGTGGCCTTGAGTTGTGGGCCGCCGGCCAGACCGCCGAATTTATCCCAACCGGACGGACCGGGATGGGCGGCGAGTTCCAACGACTCCGTTGTGGGCCGCTGCTGGAGTTCGGCGAGCGAATGAACCTTGCCCGGCCAGTCTTTGTGTTTGTATTGGCCAAAGGTGTCAATGAACGGAAAGAACGGTTGCGCATCGGTCACCCACGCGGTCGGCGGTGTGTAGTTGCCGCCGGCGCTGATTTCGGCCACTTCGAAGCTGTGATCCTCGTTCGGGTGTCGCACGAAGATCCGGAATTGGGTGATGTTTTTTAGATCCAAAACATCCGAACCGCCGGCCACCGGATAACCCCGCATCCCGAAAAGTTTTTCGTCCAGCGTGCTGCCGGCCTCGTGGGGAAGCTTTACCTTGAGCGTGTTGGTTTGTCCCGGACCCAGCGTCAACGACGCGGTCACGCAATGCTTGGTGCCATCGGCTCCCGGATTGTCCACGCGGCAATGCACCGTCACTGCGTTGGTGCCGGTGTTTTTCAACCGCAGCGCCACCGCCGCGTAGGCCGACAGATCCCGGTTTACGGCGGCGTTCGGCACCGTTACTCCCGGCCAGGGTTGGTTATGCCCCGTGTTGATGCGCAAGGCGGAGCCGGTGCTGGAAGTTGTTATGTCCACTTTGGTGTCGTCGCCATGCAGGGATTTCAGGTCAAAGCCGTGATTGAAGTTCACCAGCGGCCGCCCGGGCGCCGCCGCCAGCGCCGCCGACGTAAGCCACAGCATCAAACCCAGCCAGCAAATCTGCAGGCGAAGGACGGGCCCGATGGTTTTCGAGCTGACCGCTGTCTTGCTGTGGCCAAACCTCGGGCAAGACTCGTTGTGACGGCGTGGTAAATGGGATGAATTCATGGGTGACCGGCAGATTATCGCCGAAGCCTCGATGTTCGCTCAATGAAATTCACCGCCGATTTGCCGGAATTAAAATGGCGGCGTTGGAAATTGAATCTGAAGCGGCACTTTTCACGGCCGCCTTGAAAACAATCGGTGGTTGGCAAAATCAAGATGCCCAGTGGCGTTTGGCACCGTCATTCGCCCGGCCGAAGCGGGGATGGGCTTTCGCTGGCCCGGTGATTACGGGATGACCACGCGCAGTTTTTTCGGCTCCACGGAAAACGTCGCCGGCAAGTGTCCAATCCATTCGCCATCCAGCTCAAACGCCGCCGGTGTATCACTCGCCAGTTCGATTTTCGTTGCGCCTAGCCGTCGCACGCGATGTTCGGAAATCTTTTTTCGCAGGACGAACCCGGGCGCGAGCCGCATTAATGAACCGGCGTTTACCTCCGGAAAAACGCACACGTCCAGCCGCCCATTGCTCAAGTCCGCGCCGGGGAAAATGGCGAACGGTCCGCCGTAAAATTTGCCGTTGCCGAGCAGCGCCAGTTCGCCTTCGATGGTTTTTCCATCGGCACGGACCCGGAGGCGCGGCTGTTTTTCTGCCAGCGCCTGAAAGCCGGCGACGAGGTAGGCGATCGGGCCGGCGCTTTTTTTCAATTTCCAGCTGACCAGTTCAATCGCCCGAGCATCCAACCCCGCGCCGGCCAGCTGCATGAAATGGCGCTGCTGCGGCTTGCCGTCCTCAAAATAATCCGCGCGGCCCAGATCGATCTTGGTTTCGTGCGCCCGTTTCAAAACCTGCCACGCGCGTTCGAGCTTGAGCGGTATTTTCAGTTCGCGGGCGAAGACGTTCACGGTGCCGAGTGGCAACACGCCCAGCCGGGTTTTTGCAAAGCCATCCGGCTCGTCGCCGATGCCGTTCAGCACTTCGTTCACCGTGCCGTCGCCGCCCGCCGCGGCAATGATGTCGTAGCCGGTCGCCACCGCCGCCTGCGCCAATCGCCGGGCATCGCCTGGTGCAGTCGTGGCCTTGAGCGCACACTGTTGCGACAATTCGTTCAGAAAATGTCGGAAACGCCGCGCCTTGTTGCCGCGGGCGGCGGGATTGAAGATGACGCAAATACGCACTGGCGAATGATTTTCTTTTCGTGGCCGTAGTCGAGAAGAAACCGTGCCGCCGCCTTGCGCTTTGCCGACGCTTTTTGTCCTCGAAGAATGATGATCAATAACTGGGCAATGTTCACGTCTGCCTGGCTACTTGCCTTCGGGGGCGATTGCGGCAGGCAGCAGTTCCGGGATGCGTTTTTCCAGCCGATTCCAATCAAAGGGCTTGGTAAAGAAATCTTGTCCATTCATCGCCACGGTTCGCCGGGTCACTTCTCCACTCAGCGCGCTCATGAAAATGATCGGGGTATTTTTGGTGGCCGGTTGACGGCGGAGAATGTTGCAAATCGAAAGCCCGTCCAGGTCGGGCAGCAAAATATCCAGCAGGATCAAATCCGGCTTGAATTCGCGGGCCTGCGTCAAGGCCTGGACGCCATCGTGCGCCATCAAAAAATGACATCCCAGCCGGGCGAGACGAAATTTCAGCAGTTCAATAATATCTGCCTCGTCATCCACGATGAGAATGGTTGGTTGCATGCCGTAAGATTATCGTCTGGTGACGGTTGGACCAATGTCGCGACGGTTAAAAGCAGGTTACGTTACCGTGACAAAGTATTCGTGCGATGCGGCGGGCAACGGCTACCGGCCGTAGCCAGCCAACGTGAGGGTGCTGGTGAAGAGTATTTCTACTTCATCAACCCAAGTTGTTTTGGCGTGAGCAGCCAGCCCAGTGTGGCGCAGCGGCCGAAACGAAGTTTTTCAACTTCCAGCTTGGCGAGTCCGCCTTTCCGTAGATCAATCATGACCGTCGGGCTGCCTGCAATCAGTAGCGCGATGAGTTCACTCAGGTAAGGTTCGTGCCCGACGA
>CAIXUZ010000075.1 GCA_903922735.1 uncultured Verrucomicrobia subdivision 3 bacterium | reverse complement strand
TCGATTTTATTGAGGTGTTTTACAACCGCCAACGCCTCCACAGCGCCCTCGACTATCGTTCCCCCATTGACTTCGAAAACCAAAACAACTAACTAATGAACCCCGCTATACAGGTGTCCGTTTTTTCGTGGCAAACCCAGTTGAAAATTTGCCAGGGTTAAATAAAGGAAAATGTTTTTGCCGGAACAATTGGCGGTCCGCTGATTTTGTCCGCTTGTGTCGAGGCGGCAACGGAATAGACTGGGACGATTATGTCCGGCTTGGAAATCCTGGCTTTGGCGGGTTCGGCGGTTGGCGCAGGCATCATCAATGCCGTGGCGGGCGGCGGCACGCTGCTCACCTTTCCCGCTTTGCTCGCCTTTGGCACCACGCCGGTGATGGCCAACGCGACGAGCACGCTGGCTTTGGTCATCGGCACCAGCGGCGGGATGCTGGGCAACCGGCAGCATATCAAACCGGTCGCGCCGTGGCTGCGGCGGTTCCTGCCGGTGAGCCTCCTCGGCGGATTGATCGGCAGCGCCCTGCTCACGCATACCAGCAACCAGACGTTCGGCAAACTGGTGCCGTTCCTGATCCTGTTCGCCACCCTGCTCTTCCTCACCCAGAGTTTCTTCCGCCGCTACGCGAGCGCGCATCTGAACGCGACGGCCAATCCCCGCCAGCTCGGGCTGGCCATCGGCTTTCAATTCCTGGTTTCCATCTATGGCGGCTATTTCGGCGCGGGCATCGGCATTTTGATGCTGGCCACGCTGGGGTTCATCGGGATGCATAACATTTATGAGATGAACACGCTCAAGACCATTTTGGGCTCGCTGCTGAACCTGGTGGCGGCGCTGTGGTTTATCGGGGCGGGATTGATTGACTGGCCCCGGGCGGGCATCATGACGGTGGGCGCCGTGGCGGGATATTTCATCGGCTCGCATTATTCGCAGCGCATTCCGCAGGACCGGGTCCGGCAGATCATCACGGCCATCGGCTTCATCATCTCGGGCGTGATCTTCTACCAGCAATTCGGGCGCTGATATGTTCGGCCGATTCTTCCAGCTTAAGCCCGGGCCGAAGTCGGAAACTCTGCCGGTGGGCGCAAGGTCCGTGCCGGTGCTGTATGTGCCGCATCCGCGCGCGCGGCGTTACCGGCTGCGCTTGCGGCCGGATGGAGTGGCCCGGGTGACCATCCCGAGGCGCGGGTCAATTTCCGCCGCGCGGGATTTTGTGAACCGGAACCTTGACTGGCTGGAGCGGCAATTCCAACTGCAGGCCGCCCAGCCCCAAGCGCCGGCGCATTGGAGTTTGGGAACGGAGATTCTGTTCCGGGGGCAACCGGCAAGGATTGAGGCGGTGGACGGCAAAATCGTTGTCGGCACGGAACGGATCAATGCGCCCGATGCCGGCGATCTCAAGCCGGCCATTCAAAAGCATCTCCTCAAGCTGGCCAAACAGGAACTTCCGGCGCGCGTTCAAGAATGGGCGCAGATTCATGGCATTGAGGTGGCCAGGGTCAGCGTGAGGAATCAAAAATCGCGGTGGGGGTCGTGTTCGAGGCGAGGGACGATCTCGCTGAATTGGAGATTAATCCAGACCCCGGAGTTTGTGCGGGATTACATCATCCTGCATGAGCTGGCGCATCGCCGGCAGATGAATCATTCCGACCGGTTCTGGCAGGAAGTGGAGCGGCTGTGCCCGGATTATCTGCGCGCCGAGGGATGGCTGAAACAACACCGGAAATTGCTGCGGTAAACAGCGAGGCTGTTAATGGTTTAATCTGTGCTTATCCGGTTGGTTGCCAGCTTGGGCGTAGATTGGTTTATTGAAAATAGCCCAGCGCTTTAGCGCTGGGAACCATGCCCCGCGTAATCGCAAGTCCCGCAGGGACGAAAGGTCCTTGCGGACGGCCACCTTGTTCTGCCGTCCCTCCGGGACTGGGTTGTTTCTCCCCCCGCAAACCCAGCACTGAAGTGCTGGGCTATTCTCGGAAGATCGCATGGCAATCAACCGGATAAGCATGATTTAAACCGGCGGCGATGTTGATGATGGGATGAACGGCGCCGTGCACGGCTTGCCGTTTCATAATCTCACTAGCGATATGCGGTCACTCCTGGGTTTGAAATTTCAGATCGTCCAGGTAGGCCACGCCGTCCGCATCGTCGGGCAAGGTGAAGCCGACCCATTTGATGGCATTGAAGGTCGGCGCCGCAAACGGCAGCGTGTGCGTGGTCTGACCGGCGCGGTTGCGGACTGTGAGGGTGAATTGACCGGTGCTCTTCGCGCCGAGGTCGAAGCGCAATTCAAAGTGCGTCCACTCGCCCGGTTCCAGCTTGCCGATCTTGCGGCCCTTGGATTGCACCACCCCGTCCCGCCCGACGATCACCACCGGTCCGGTCACGTCCAGGTCGCCGCGCATGGCAAACTCGATTTTAGCGGGATTGTTGAGGGGCTGCCGCACCGAAAACGCGGCCGTGATCGTCCCCTGCTTGAGCCCGCGGGGGTCGAAGTGGAAATAGGGATAGAAAGCCTTCGGCAGCCCTTTCTTGTCAATGCACTTCAGGCACTTTTTGCCATGCGTGCCGGCGATTTCGCTGGTAACGACGAAGCCCGCGTCCTTCGCGTTGGCGCTCTGGGGAAACGGCACTTCGGCACCGTCTTTCATGAGGTTGAAATCCAGATCGAAGTTATTGAACTGCGCGAGATCCTGCTCGGTCCAGATCGCCGTGGGTTTGCGGGCCGGATGGTTTTTGGGCGTGTCGCGCCATGCGGCGTCACCATAGAGACCGGCCTGGCGGATTTCAACATCGAACGGCACAAACCCGATCTTCTGGCAGGCGGGCGCGTCCGGCGGCAGGGAAAAATCGAACGCCGCCGGGTTGCGGCAGCCCGGGTCGCCTGTGACTGACTGGGCGTCTTGTCCGGCGGCCTGCCAGTCAGCGAAGGATTTGCCGGCGAACCCCAGCGATTGGTTCAGGCCCGCGAGCTGGGAATACATGTTTTGATGCACAAACGGCGCCCGCGTGCCGGCCTCCCACAGGCGTTCCACCGCAATTTTCTCGCGGGTGATGTAGATGTTGCGGGTCACTTCAAAATAGTTCGAAGGCCAGCTTTTGCTCACGCCGCCGCGGCCGAGAAAGCCGTTGCGGGCGAAGGCACCGAGGTTGTTCCGGATGAGATTGTCGGTTCCATAATTTTGAAAAAAGGCAAACCAATCCACGTTATAGACGAGGTTGTTCTCGACCACGGCACCGCGCGAGGTTTCATCCAAATAGATGCCCGCGAAACCGGCGATATAAGGATAGGCGAGAGTGTCGTGAATCAGGTTGTGGTGGATGTGCGTGTCCAGCGGGCCGAACTGGTAGAAGCCGGCGGCATCGGTCTGACAGCGCAGGCCCAGATGATGCAGGTGGTTGTAGGCGATCTCAGTCCCGTATGAATATTTCTCGCCCTTCCAGTTCCAGCGCGCGTCCATCCCGATGGCAATATAGTGGGTGTCAAAGATTTCGTTGTGCGTGATTTTGGTCCGGGACGCGAAACGCTGGCCAATGCCATAGCAGCCATGCCAGATGGTGCCAAGCCGGTGAATGCAGTTATTGTCAATCACCAGATCTTTCACTTCGCGGCGGGGCTCGGCGAGGCGGCCCGATTTCGCGCCGGCTTCCAGTGGCGTCAGGAGCGTCGGCAGATCGGTGACGCCCAGTTGCATGGCTCCCGCGCCAAGGTCCCAGAAATGACATTGGCGCACGGTGACATCCTGGCAGCCATCGGCCAGTTCCAGGGCATACTCGCCGAGCTGGGCGAATTCGCAACGCTCGAAAGAAGCGTGACGGAGGCCGTGCGCCTCGACCGCCGCGCCGAGGAACATGTGCGCCTGGCGATACATGCCGTTGTAGCGGTCCAGGTCGCCGTCCACATGCAGCAGGCGCAGGTCGCGGAAATTCAGATATTCAATGAAGTGCGAACCCGCGAGGTCAGCCGTGAATTCGATCAGCGTGGACTTGAGCACCGGAGCGACGATTTCGGCCTTGGCCAAATCTTCGCCGGGCATCGGATAATAATAGAGGACGCCGGTATGCCGGTTCAGATACCATTCACCGGGTTCGTCGAGCGCTTCGTAGACATTGGAGAGATAGTAGCGGAAATTGCGCTCCCAGAAATCCACGGCGCGGCTGTGGGCGCTGAAAAAGCGGAGCACATTCTGCGCCGGCACCACTTCCTTGACGCGATGGATCGTCGGCGACCACGAACACAGCAGCACCACGTCCATGTCCTGCGGATTGGTCCACTTGGGATTAAAATCGCCGGGCTGATATTGCAGCGCCTGCCGCGGATCGCCGCCCGGTTCGCGACCGGCAGCGCGCAGTTCCTTCTCGCCGTAATTCGGATAGCGCGCCCGCGTCCGCGACTGGCCGTTGACGAACAGCGAATTGAAAACCCACTTGCCGTCCCGCGCCGAGGGGATCGTCAATTGAAAGAAAGGTTTGCCGGGCGTCGGCTGCCAACCGCCGGTGAGCCGCACTCCCCCGCTCAAGACCGCGCGCTCGCCCGGCGGCGAGGCGTAAGTGACCGGCGCGGCCGCCGTCCCCGAGTCAGCCGGCGCGAATATCACCGGCTTGTTCAGCGGATACACGCCGCCGCGCAGCCACACATTCACCGGCGCTGTTAGAGATGCCGCCTGCTTCAGGGCGCGGACCGCATCGCGTGCGCGTTCAAGTGAAGCGAACGGCTTGGCTGATGTGCCGGGATTGGCATCGCTGCCATCGGGCGCCACATAGAAGTCGGCCGCCGAGGCAGCGAAGGCGACGAGCGCCAGCGCGCTCACAATGATCCGGGTGATGATGGGTTTCATGGTTTGCAGCATACTAAAGGAATTGATCATTCTTATCGTCACGGGCGGTATTTTCCAGCGGTCCAATCCGGCACGAGCATTCCAAATACGTTCCGTTTTAAATTAAATTATTGCCAGCTTCGGCAGGTTTCTACTTCCAGCCTTCCAGCAAAGTTGCCAGCGGTGAAACGGGCCGGCTTTTCAGTGACGTGCCCCATTGATAATTCGGCGCGGAATCCATTTCAAAATTGAGTTCGCCGCCGTTCGCGATGGTTTTATGGTCGATAAACGTCTGATCAAAATCCGTACCGTTCAACGTTGCGCTTTGAATATAGCGCTGCTGCGGGCCGTTCTTCTTGGCGGTGATGGTAAACGTCTTTTGGTTCGGCAGGGTCAAAACCGCCTGTTTGAACAGCGGACTGCCGATGAAATAATTCGGATCGCCGGGACACTCGGGATAAAAACCGAGCGCGCTAAAGACATACCAAGCCGACATCTGGCCGGTGTCCTCATCGCCGCAGATGCCGTCCGGCGTCGCCTGATACAGCATCGTCATGGTCTGGCGGACGCGCGACTGGGTCTTCCACGGCTGGCCGACGTAGTTATATAGATAGATCACGTGATGCACCGGCTCGTTGCCGTGCGCGTATTGCCCCATGTCAGAGGCAATCATCTCCAGCATCTCGTGCTCCATGCGCTTGTAAGTGCCCGTGTGAACCGTCGGGGCGGCAGAGAAAAGCGCGTCGAGCTTGTCAGCGTAGGCTTTCTCGCCACCCAGCAATTTCATCAGGCCCGGGGCATCCTGCTGAACGCTCCAAGTCCACTGCAAAGAATTGCCTTCGGTAAACGGCCCGCCCCATTCGTCGGCATAAAACGGCTCATTCCAGGATCCATCGGCCTTGCGCCCGCGCATGGCGCCGAGGGTGGCATCAAACAAGTTTGTGTAATTCATCGCCCGCCGCGCAAACATTGCCGCCTCGGCGTTTTTCCCGATGGCACGGGCGAGCTGCGCGGCACAATAGTCGTCGTAGGCATATTCCAGGGTTTTCGAAGCCGCGCCGCGGAAACTGGCTTTATCCGAACGATTATTGGAATACGGAACATAGCCGAGCGAATTGTAAAATTCGGCGCCGTCGCGACCAATCGCAGGACAATTGGTGGGACCTTGAGTGTTCGCGTCGTGAACCATCGCGGCCACGGCCCGTTCCGCGTCAAAGGTGCGGATGCCTTTCATCCAGCCGTCGGCCAGCAGCGAAAAGGCGTGGTTGCCGAGCATGCAATTAAGATGCCCCGGCCCCGGCCACTCGGGCAGCCAGCCGCTTTCGTCATAGGCATGGAGAAGGCCTTCCAATATCTCGCCGGCAATCTCGGGATACAGCAAATTGATGAGCGGATGCGCGGAACGAAACGTGTCCCAAAAGCCGCTGTCGGTGTAGAGGTGGCCGGAATGCACCTTGCCGTCGTAAGGGCTGAAATAAACCGGACGGTCATTTTTATCCAGTTCGTAAAAGCGGTGCGGATAAAGCGTGGCGCGATAGAGCGCGCTATAAAATGTCCGCCGCTGATCATCGGTGCCGCCGGTAACGAGGGCGCGACCGAGCATTTCGTTCCAGCGCGCTTCGGCACGCTGATGGATAGTATCAAAGTCCGCACCGCCAATTTCGCGTTCCAGGTTTCGTTCAGCCTGCTCCGGACTGATGAACGAGGAAGCCACCTTGCAGCCGACGACGCGGTTCTTGCGGGTGTCAAATTTCAGAAATGCCCCCAGCGTCTGCGGGCTTTCCAGCTCAGTCACCCCCGGCTGGATGGAATTGGAGGTCCAGACACCGCTGGCGGCAAAGGGCCGGTCAAACACGATGACAAAATAGTTGCCGAAGTTTTCCGGCACGCCGACGCCGGGGCGGTTGTGATAATTGCGGGCGATGCCGGTGACTTTGTTCTGGCCGGGAATGATTTTCACTGATGAGATCCGCTTGGTGCCGAAAACATCCAGCACGACATACGAATCCGCCGGCTGCTCGAAGGTGAAGCGCAAGCGCGCGGCGCGCTCGGTCGGTGTGATTTCCGCCGTGGCGTTCCAAGTATCGAGATGCACCTTGTAATAACTGGGCTGGGCGATTTCATCCTCGTGCCGGAAGGTGGAAGCGCGATCATTTTCCGTCACCACCAGTTTTCCCGAAACCGGCATCAGTGAGAAATTGGCATAATCGCCGATCCACCGGCTCGGCTCATGCGACTGGCGCAGGCCGCGGATCTGGTCGTGGCGATACTGATAAAACAGAAAATTATTTTGCGGCTCCGTGTAAGGCGACCAGACATTCATGGGGAACGGCAGCGCGATGGCGGGGAATATGTTGCCGTGGGAAAAGTTGGCGGGATTGTCCGTGCCCTGCAACGGATTGGCCAACGTCACGAGCGATGTTCCGGCGACGCTGACGGAGACACAATAAAAACCACCGATCATTAACGCAAAGAAACTCTTCATAGATTTAAATCCATTTTTTATGCTTTATTCAACAGAATGGCCATCTCCAATTTTCGCCTGCCGGCGGTTATTGCCAACTGCCGGTCAAAGCACCGGTTTCATCTTGTTTTCAAGACAATCACCGACACCCTCGGGTCGCCCGATGTGCAACCGGACAGGTCGACGGTGAATCCGTCTTTATTAGGCTGAGTAAAGCCAGGCATGCCCTGACCGTTCATCACGGTGGCGGCTTCTATGGATGCCACCGGGATGCCCGGGACTTGGATGAGGCCATCCGCCGGCCACCGGGTGATATGCAGATATACCGTGCGGTTGTCCTTGGAGTGGGTGATGCGCCCCCATTTGGGTTGTTCCTTCAGTTTGTAGGCACGCGTGTTATAGACGGACTCGCCATGCTTCTTGAGCCAGTCGCCCAGATTGTTAATGGCGTGAAGCTGTCGTCCCGGAATCTCCCCGGTGCCGGTCGGGGAAACGATCAGGAGCAGATTTCCGCCGCGACCGATAATGTCGACGACTAAATCAATACACGCCTTGTCGCTCAAGATGGCGGTGGGGTCGGATTCTTCAGTCCAGTTGTAGCCGAAGTTATGGCTGAACGAGCGGCACTCTTCCCAGGCGGCATCCAAGGTGGAAGCGCCGTGACCGAATTCGCTGGTCGTGAAATCGGATTTACCAGCCACCACTTTCCCGTCGCGATAATCAGAACCCGAACGGTCGTTGATGCACACTTCCCGCCGGTCGCGCAGGGCGGTGTTGTAGTAATAGGCGTTAAGATTGCGGGTGAGGTAAAAATCGGAAGTGTTCTTCCATGCCCCGTCATACCAGATGAGATCCGGCTTGGTCTTGTCAATGAGTTCCTTGGTGGCAGGAATGAGGTAATCTTTGGCGTAGTCTTTCACCGGAATTTTGCCCGACAAAAAGTAACAATTGGTGAGGTTGTTGGTTGCTCGCAATTTCGCATCAAACCCGAAAGAACCGATTTTGCCATCGGGCAGGATGGCGGGGTAATCCCATTCGCCGACAGAAACATAAGCACCGAATCGCAGTCCTTCCTGTTTGCAAGCCTTGCTCAATTCCGTGGCGAAATCGCGATGGAACGCCCAATCCATCGAATCGCGCCGGGTGAAGGAGCTGTCCCACAGGCAAAACCCGCCGTGGTGTTTAAGGAACGGAACGACGTAGCGGAAACCGCTCGCCTTCGCCAGCCGGGCGAATTTGCGGGAATCAAACCGGCGATCGCTTAGCAGATTGATAAGATCATCGTTGCCGATGTCAGCGCCCCAGGTCTGGGCATGATACTGTTTCATCTGCGCCTCGTCCCGGATGCGCATTTCATACCAGTCGGGATAGGAAGCTTTGCTGTTGGTGATAGAATAGGCACCGACGGACCACGGGCCCCAGTCGATGAACATGCCAATCTTCGCATCATTGAACCATTCAGGGCATTGATGGGTGGCCAGCGATTCGCGTGTGTTATTGAATTTTCCCTGGACATTGATCTGTTCAATGTCTGCCCAGGCTGCCTTGGCCAACTTTTCCATAGTTGGACCCTCTTTTGCTAAAAGCTCCTGGGGTGACAAAGGATACTGGTATGGCTGGTAATTGGCCGGCCGCTTAGGCTGGATGCCTGCCGGCGGATGGGCTTCAGGATACAAATCGCTAGCCGCTTGAGCGGCTAGCGCACAGCCCGCAATCAAGCCAGCGAGCAGGGTTTTTAAATTTATACTTGTCATCGTGGAATTTTGCTTATGGTTGGTTTGCTGGATAATATCGAAAACAAATTATTTGGAAAGATTTCCCGAGTTAAACTTAAACTCGCGTTTTACTCCTCGTTTTTTATAGTGTAGTATTCGTATTCCTGCGCCTATTTGTTTATGAATTTATTTTCGAGATTTCTTGCGGCAATTTTTCTGCTCGGCTTCGCCGGGTTGACCCAGGCCGCCGGCGCCGGCCTCACGGGTGAATACTTCACCACGAACAATTTTAGCGGCACCGCATCCTCCCGCGTGGACGCCGCGGTGAATTTTGATTGGGGCACCGGCTCGCCGGGGTTTGGCGGATTGGGTTCAAATAATTTTTCCATCCGCTGGTCCGGCCAGCTCGAGCCGCGTTATAACGATACTTACACATTTTATGTCACTGCCGACGATGGCGCGACGCTGTGGGTCAATGACCGGCTCATCGTCTCCCGGCTGCTGGCCGCCACCCCGGCGCAGATGGCCGGCCAGATTACGCTCAGGGCCGGACAGCGGGTGAATATCCGGCTGGAATACATTGAGCGGACCAACAGCGCCAGCATTCTGCTGGAATGGGCCAGCACCAACCAGACCCGCGAGGTAGTCCCGCAATCCCAGCTTTATCCGGCGATGATGCCGGCCGAGCGCGGCTCGATTTTACGCGAACACTGGGCGAATTTGCCGGGCACGGCGATCACCAACTTAACCAGTTTCAAAAATTATCCCAACCTGCCGGACGGCCGCGAAAACTTTGTCACCTTTGAGTGTTTGCAGACCAACTGGACGACCAATGTGGGCACGCATCTCACCGGTTATATCATGCCGACGACGAATGGGGTTTACAATTTTGCCGTAGCGGCCAGTGATACGGCACAGTTGTGGCTGAGCACCGACATGAACCCGACCAACGGGCAACTCATCGCTTTTGTCACCAATGCCACGGCCTTTCGCGACTGGTCGAACCAGGTCTCGCAGGTGTCCACCGGCATCACGTTGGTGGGCTGGCAGAAATATTACATTGAGCTGTTGCACAAGGCGGGCACGAACAACAATCACTACTCGGTGGCGTGGCAGCCGCCGGGCGCATCCCAGTTCAGCGTGATCGGGGCAGACAACCTGATCCCCGCCGGGCTTAATAACTCGTTGCCGACACAAACTAACATTTTCAACACGCTGGCCCAGTCGCATCCACGGCTTTTTGCGACCGCGGAACGGTTTGCATGGCTAAAACAGCAGATTGCCAATAACCCGACCGGCCAGCCGGCGCTGTGGTATGCTTCGATTTACGGCACGGCAACGAATCTGCTCAACACGAACATCTATCCGCCGGTGGCCTACAGTTTAAGCATCCGAAGCCAAATATTGGACCAAAGCCGCACGGTGAAGGCGCGTATTTACCAGCTCGGTCTGGCCTGGAAAATTTCCGGCAACACTAATTTTGCCGAGCGCGCGTGGACAGAGTTGAACGCCGCCGGCAACTTCCCCGACTGGAATCCAATCAACAGTTTTCTCGACACCGCCGAAATGACGGCCGCCTTTGGCGTTGGCTATGACTGGTTTTACGAATATTGGAACAACACCCGGAGCACGTTCATCCTCACCAACATCATTGTGAAAGGACTTCAACCCGGCCTGACGGCTTACCAGGGCAATGTGGGATGGGCACGCTACACTGGCAACAATTGGAATCTGGTCTGCAATGGCGGCCTGGCAATTGGCGCGCTGGCGGTGGGCACAAATTCGTCAATTGGACCGCTGGTTTTAACCAACGCCGTTTCGTCCTGCGCACCGGTAATGCAACGCTTTACCACTGACAATGGTGTCTGGTATGAGGGCCCTGGCTATTGGGATTATGCGTGCGACTACAACTTCCGGATGCTCGCCAGCCTGCAATCCGCGCTCGGCACCGACTTCGGCCTCAGCACCACGAACGGCCTCAACAATGCCGGGCTCTTCGGCATGCTTTGCACGAGCGCAAACGGGCGGAACTTTAATTTCGCCGACGTCGGCGGTGCCGGCGCCTCCCAAGGCCCATACATGATGTGGTGGGCACGGCGTTTTGATGTGCCTGCCTATGCCAGCTATCAAAGGACCAACAACACCGCCGATGCATTGAGCGATTTGTGGTGGGACGGACGCGGGGGCGACCCGGTGAGCGAAAACATCGGCAGCGACATCCTTTTCCTCGGTCCGACCAGTTCCACCCCATTCAATTCGCAGCAGGTCGGCGTCTTTCGCTCCTCATGGGGCGACAATAACGAAACATTTCTAGCGTTCAAGGGCGGACAAATGGGTGCTGATCACGGCAATCTTGATGCCGGCGATTTCGTGTTGGAAGCGCTGGGAAAGCGCTGGGCTTGGGATCTCGGCTCGGACAATTATGCGTTACCCGGCTATTTTGATTCCAATCCCGCGTCGGCGACCAACCGCTGGGACTACTATCGGATGCGGGCCGAGGGACAAAATACCGTTGTCATTAATCCCGGCAACGGCCCCGACACCGCGCTGGGCCCGGTCGCATCGGTGCTGACGTTCCAAAGCAAATCCAGCGCCCGCGCCTTGTCCGTGATCGATCTAACGCCGGTGGAAACCAACATCACTCGCGCCTGGCGGGGTTTCCAGTTATTTGGGCCGCAACGCAAACAGGTGCTCGTGCAAGATGAAATTACCAGCACCAACGCCGACGTTTGGTGGTTCATGCACTACCAAACCACCGGCATGCAAGTCACGCTGTCACCGGACGGCACCAGTGTGACCATGACCCAGTCCAGCAACCGCCTTTGGGGGAAAATTCTAAGCAGTGGTGGCACGTTTCAAATCATGGCCGCGCGGCCCCTGCCAACTTCACCCGATCCGAACGGGCAGGATTTGAACACTTCTTTCAAAAAACTGGCGATCCATCTCACCGGCGTCACTAACACCACCATTGCGGTATGGTTCGTGCCGCTCGCGCTTGGCCAGATTCCACCCATCGTGCCACCCGCGCTGACGCCGCTGGCGCAATGGCAGATTCCGCAGAACGACCCGCCGGTTGCGGCTGACGGCAGTATTTCTACTCCCAAAAACACCCCCGTTAATGTGAATCTGACTACGCTGGTCACCGACACTTCCACGCCGGTGAGCAACCTGACCTACACCGTCACCGGCGCGACCAACGGCACCGTCACGCTGTTGGCGGACGGCCACACGGCACAGTTCACACCAGCGGCGAATTTTTACGGGACCGGCCAGTTTCTCTACACCGCGACGGATGCGGCAAGCAACAGCGCCACCGCCGCCGTCGTCGTCACCGTGCTGCCCGAGACGTGGTATTGGGACACCTCGACTGCCGCCGGCCTGCAGGCCGCCAGCGGTAACTGGGATAGTTCGACCGCGACCTGGTCCTCCAGTTCCGCCGGCTCAAATCCTTTGCTGGGGTGGCCGGCATTGGGCAACGACGCGGTGTTCATTGGCGCAGGGGGAACCTACAACATCTCGATCACTGGCACGCAAAATGTGAATCAAATCTCAACCACCAACGGCGTGTGGATTTTCACCAACGGCGCGCTCAATCATTTCAACGGCTCCATGACCCTCACCGCCAACGGTGATACCACGCTGAATGCGCCGCTCACGGCGAACACCGATTTCACCAAGCTCGGCACCAACCGGCTCACGCTCGGTGCGCCGGCAAGCTTTTCCGGTAATGTTTTTGTGCCCACCGGCACACTCCGCAGCTTCACGAACAACGCGCTGCCCGCCACCGCTTCACTTACGTTGGGAACGAGCACCACCGCCGGTGCGCTCGATTTCTCCTCGGCGAGCCAGACTCTCACCAGCCTCACGGTCATCACCACCAATAGCGCGCTGACCAATCTGGTCACCGTGGGCGGTGGCCAGACACTGTCAATCACCGGCGGCTTCACCATCGGTGTGGACGCCAGCACCAATAGTTTCACGACGACAACGATGACCGGCGGCGGGTCGTTGTTGGTCACCAATGCCGTCCAGAACGTCACCATCGGCGTCAGTTCGGCCATCACCAGTGCTCAGGGCAACAGTGCCTCGCTAAACTTGGCCAAGCTGGGCAGCGTCACGCTTGGCACCACCAATTCCCCGCTCGGAGAATTGCGGATCGGGTATGGCAGTGGCAGCGGGTCATCCAGTGCTACGCTCACGCTATCGGACACCAACAATTCCGTTACGGCCACCACGGTACAAGTCGGCAATTCCACCCAGAATAACGGCACCTCCGGCACGTTGATACTGGGGGCTGGAACCAATGTATTAACCGCGGACACTTTCAACCTCGGCCTATGCAAGGTGGCGGGCACAGTTAAATTTGCATCTCAGACTGCTGGCAGTCCGGGAAGCGTGTACATCAGGGGCATGACCGGACCCGCTGCCGACATTTGGATCGGCTATAAGAACGGGAGCGGGACTTCGGCCAATCCCACCAGCACGCTGGATCTGCGTGGTCATCTGGCCACGGTGACCGCCGACACTCTGGCCATCGCCGTGGAAAATGGGGCGAATAGCGGTGGTGAAACTGGCTTGCTCTATTTTGATGGCGGCACCTTTACTGTGACCAACGTCATCATCGCCGCCAAGAGCGGCACCAGCACGAGCCCCGCCAACGGCACTTTGAACTTGAGCGGCGGTACCTTCACGGTCTTTGACGGCGGAAGTTTTACGCTCGCCTCCCAGACCAACACCGGCACCGCCACTGGCACACTCAACCTCACCGGCGGCACCTTGAACTCGCAGGTGGATATTCTGGACGGCGGCGGTGCCAATACCAGCACCGTCACGCTGAACGGTGGGACGTTGAATCTGTTTGGACACAATCTGGGTTCGGCCGTTAACATCAACACCCTCAATTTCCAGTCTGGCACCTTAGCAAACGTAGCTGAGATTAACGCCGGCAGTCCGCTGGTGAAAACCGGCTCCGGCACCCTGATGCTGTCCGGCACAAACACCTACACCGGCGCGACGACCATTAATGCGGGCGAACTGGTGGGTGCCACCGGCGGTTCCTGCTCCAACAGCGCGATCACAGTCTTGACCGGTGCCACCAATGGTGTTCAGATCCTCAGCACCAATGGCCAATGGATTTGCAGTAGCCTGACGAGTCGCACCAACACCTATTTGGATTTCAATTTCGGCAGTGTCACCCCCAGCATCACCATGGCACCGCTGCAAGTTCTGAACACATTCACCTTCACCAACCCGACGGTCATTGTGCACACCGCCGCCGGCATCACGAACGGCCAATATCCGCTGGTCAAATACGGCGCCCTGGCCGGCACCAGAATCAGCAATGTCAGCTTCATTCCAGCGTTATCGACTATATTAAGCTCCAGCCTCATCACCAACGCCGTCCGGTCCACGATTGATCTGGTGGTCGTCTCGACCAATAACAACGGCGCCTTAAATTGGGCGGCGGGCAACGGCTTCTGGGATATCAACTCCTCGGCTAACTGGCAGAATGGCGGCATCGCCGGCTTTTATTATCAGGATGGTAAGAATGTTATCTTGGATGACACGGCGAGCGGGGTTTCACCCATCCTCGTGACCAATGCGGTGACGGTTTCTCCGGCCAGTGTCACCGTCAACCTGACGAATAAGAGCTACCGCATCTCCGGCAGCGCGATTGCCGGCAGCGGATCGCTGACGAAGAACGGCAGCGGGGCACTGACGCTTTCCGGCACGAACACCTTCACGGGCGCGATGAACCTCAATGCCGGCACGTTGCTGGTGAACGGCAATGCGCAAGCTTGCACCAACAAGGTCTTGGTGGCCAGCAACGCGGTTTTTGGGGGCACGGGCTTGGTGGGCGGCGCGGTGATAGTGGCGACGGGCGGCAAACTCGCCCCAGGCGGATTGTATAACGTGGGCACGCTGACGTTGACCAACCAACTCGTCTTGAACGGTGGCCGATTGTTCTTCGACTTTGCCAATCTTTATGGCGGCACGAATGATCTGGTGGTGGTCGGCAACGCCGTTTATCTGACGAATGCCAACAGTATCTTCGTTTCTGGCGAGGCTCCTGCCGGTGACTACCTGCTGATGACTTACCCCGCTACCAACGGTCCCGGCACCTTCGTGCTGGCCGCCAATTACCCGAATGTTTCGCTGGTGGTGAATCCAACCAACCTGATGCTGCATGTGGGAACCGGCGGCAGCCCCTTCGGACTGACTTGGAAGGGCTATGTCAGTGGAAAATGGGACTCGTCCGTGTTGAACTGGACCAACGGCGCTATGGCGACCAACTTCAATGCCGGCGATAACGTGGTCTTTGACGACACGCTGGCAGGCAATGCCAGCATCACCAACGCCACGCCCGGAGCCGCGGTCTTGCCCGGTTTGGTGACATTCAATAACAGTCTCACCAGTTACAGCGTCAATGCGAACATAGGCGGGTCGGCAGCGCTCGCCAAAAATGGGACGGCCATGGTGACACTTGCCGGCACAAATACCTATGCAGGGGATACGACCATCAGCGCGGGTGAACTAGTCAATTCCTCCGGCGGTTCCTGCTCCAACAGCACGGTCACGGTCTGGGCGGGGGCCACCAACGGCGTTCAGATTCTCACCACCGGCGGTCAGTGGTTCTGCAACGGACTCACCACCGGAACCGGCAGCTATTTGGATTTTGATTTTGGCAGCATGCCCCCCAGCGCCACCACCGCACCATTGCAAATTCTGAACACCTTCAACCACACCAACCCGACCATCATTCTGCACACCACCGCCGGCATCACGAACGGCCAGTATCCGCTGATCAAATACGGAGCCCGGTGTGGCAGCGCTATCAGTAATGTTATCTTCATGCCGGCAATGGCGGGCAATTTGAGCTGCAGTCTTGTCATCAATGCCGTCCGGTCCACCGTTGATCTGGTGGTGGCCTCAACCAACAACAACGGTGCGTTGAACTGGGCGGTCGGGAACGGTTACTGGGACAGCAACACCTCGGCCAATTGGCAGAATGACGGCATCGCCGGCTTCTATTATCAGGACGGCAAAAATGTGATCCTGGATGACACGGCAAGCGGTGTCTCGCCCATTTTCGTGACCAATGCGGTGACGGTTTCCCCGGCCAGCGTGACCGTCAATGTGACGAACAAGAACTACATCATCTCCGGCAGTGCGATTAGCGGCAGCGGATCGCTGACCAAGAATGGCCCCGGTACACTGACGCTCTCCGGTGCGAACAATTACACGGGCACGACGATCATCAATGCGGGTGAACTGATAGGGGCCACCGGCGGCTCCTGTTCCAACAGCACGGTCACCATCTTGTCGGGCGCCACCAATGGCGTTCAGATTCTCAACACCGGAGGTCAGTGGTTCTGCAACGGACTCATAACCGGAACCGGCAGTTTTTTAGATATTAATTTTGGCAATGCAACCCCAAGCGCCGCCACGGCACCGCTACAGGTTCTCAACACATTCACCTTCACCAACCCGACCATCATTCTGCGCACTGCCGCCGGCATCACAAACGGCCAGTATCCGCTGATCAAATACGGTGCCCTCTCGGGCACCACAATCAGCAATGTCACCTTCGTTCCGGCGCTGGCGTCTGATTTGAATTACAGCCTGATTACCAATGCCGTCCGATCCACGATTGACCTGGTGATTGTCTCGACCAGCACCGGCGGCGCATTGAGTTGGGCGGCGGGAAGTGGAAACTGGGACATCAATGGCTCAGCTAACTGGCAGAATGATGGTATCGCCGGTTTCTATTATCAGGACGGCAAGAATGTTTTCTTGGATGACAGTGCGAGTGGTGCGTCGCCCATCCTTGTGACCAATGCAGTGACAGTTTCCCCGGCCAGCGTGACCGTCAATGTGACGAACAAGAGCTATACTATTTCCGGCAGCGGAATTGCCGGAAGCGGATCGTTGACCAAGAATGGCACCGGCACGCTGACGCTCAATGGCGGAAACACCTACGCGGGCGACACCACGATTAATGCCGGCACGTTGGTGGTGGCAAACGGCGGGGTGATCTATTCTCCGGCGAACACGCTGAATATCGGGGTTGGCGCCGGAATTGCTGGTGCAGCCACGCTGGCTTCTGGCGGCGACCTCACCGTTCAAACCTTATTGGCGACCAACGTGGTATGCGGCGGGGGCAACAACTCCATGCTCAATTTTACCGGCGGCACCCTGACCACGTCGAATTACAACGGACTGGCGGCCAGCATCCTGCTGGCTTCCAACACAAGCTGGAACATGAACAGCAGTTGGAATCTGAACAGCGGCACTAACATCTTCAGCAATGTGGCAACAAACCAAAATGCTGCGGCAATTGTGAATGTTGGCTATGGGACGAACAACGTGCAGGTCAATGTGAATCCGGGTGCCACCTGGTGGCACGCTATTCCGGCCAATAGTGGTTCGACCAATATATTATCTTTGTACGTTGGCAACGGCAATGCGACGAATAACTCGTTTACCGTCAACGGCGGAACCATAATTATCACCAATGCCACGGGAACCGCAACTCCGGTCAGCATTGGTAACAGCGTAGGTTCCGTCAATAATCAATTGGCCGTCCTCAATGGTGGCCAAATCTTTACCAGATGTTTTGGTGGTGGCGGCCAGCAAAGCGGCACCATTGGTAATTACGGAAATAATAACAGCGCGATTTTAGCCGGCACCAATGCTGCGGGCCGCAAAGCGATGTGGAATTTTGGTGGAGACCGTATTTACATCGGCAATGCCAGCACTTCCAATTCATGGGTCCGGGTGGATCAAGGCGGAGTCATCACCAATTGCCAATTGTTTTTGTGGAATTACGCATCTTCGCTAATCATTACCAATGGTGGTCAGTTGTTTGCAAATGCCGCTTCAGTCGGCCGGAACGGTTTAAATAGTAGCCTTGTCGTAGCGGGTGCGGATGGTGCCGGCAACAAAGCCACCCTGGCTTTCATCAGCGGCAGCATGACTATTGGTGGTGGTTCAGTAACTGCCAGCAACCCCGGCTCGAATAATACGGTGCGGGTCGACGAGGGTGGCATCATTACAAATGTGAGTTTACTTTCTATCGGTGGCGTCAATGCCACATTAGACATAAATTGCATTGGCAACGCGTTGATCATTACGAACAGTGGACAGGTGTTCAGCTCTGGCAGTAGCACGATCGGAATTACCACCAACTGTAACAATAACTATGTGAGCATTGGCGGTGGCGCGAGCACTTCGCTGTGGAAATTGAATAATACGACCCTCACCATTGGCAACAATGCTGCGGCCACGAACAATCTTGTGACGTTGTTTGGCGGCGGGGTGTTGACGAATGTTTCCTCGATCATATTGGGTGGGGTTAATTCCCGGTTTAACTTCAATGGCGGCACCTTGGCGGCGGGTGCCAATGGCAACTTGTTCAACACCAACAGCGCCGCGATCAATGCGGCCGTTTATGTGCAGACCAACGGAGCCGTCATCGACAGCGTCGGCTTCACGGTCACGAACCGGTTACCGCTACTGGAAGATCCTGTCAGTCCCGGCGGCGGGTTGACCAAGATGGGCAGCGGCACGCTGACGCTCTTGGGCCCGAACAATTACAGCGGCGACACCACCGTCACCGCCGGCACGTTGCGGATTCTCCAACCCACTCTGGCCACCAACTCGACGGTGAGCGTGGCCGGCGGTGCAGTGTTGAACCTGAGCTTCTCGGTGACGAATCCGGTGGCCGGCTTCGTGACGAACGGCGTGAGCCTGCCGGCGGGGGTTTACAACAGCACCACCGCCGCCCCGTTCATCACCGGCCCCGGCAGCCTGCTGGTGCCAGGAGGATTGATTCTCCCGACGATCAGCGGTTCGGCGACGTTCACGAATTTCATTACGACCTACGGTTTGGCGTCGGTGGCGCAGAGTTTCCCGGTGACAGGGGCGAACCTGACGTCGGACATCACAAACACGGCGGCGCCCGGGTTTGAAGTGTCGACCAATGGCAGCGGTTATGGCGTCACGGCCGTGATCCCCAATAACGGCGGCAGCGCGAGCGGGACGGTGTATCTCCGGCTATCCGCAACGGCGACGGCCGGAAGCTACAACGCCTCAAACATCGTGGTGGTGACCAGCGCGGGAGCCGCCAGCATAACCAATGTCAGCAGCGTCAGCGGCAACGTGGTGAATCCGGCCACGCCAGTGCTGACCGTGGCGGCAAGCACAATCACCTACGGAGAGACGCTGACAAATGTTAGCCTGGCGGGAAGCGTGGCGACGAATGCGAACAACCAAGCGTCGGTATTGGGCGGCTTTGCCTTGGTATCGGCCACGAATGTGCCGAACGCCGGGATCACGAATGTGACGGTGAATTTCACACCGAATGACACAACGAATTACACCCTCGCGAGCACCAATGTGAATGTAACAGTGAACCCGGCGTTGCTGGTGATCACGGCGAACTCGACGAACAAGGCGTACAACACGGCGCTGGTGGTTGGCGGCGGAGAATTTACAAGCAGCGGTTTGGTGAACGGGAACGTGGTGACGAACGTGACGCTGGCGAGCAGTGGCGCGTCGAACCTGGCGCCGGTGGGAGTGTATGCGATCACGGCGACGAATGCGCTGGGGAGTGGGTTGACGAACTACAGCATCAGCTATAGCAACGGGCAATTGACGGTGTGCCAGGGAGTTTACACAATTGCGTGGACGAATCCGGCGAGCATCGGCTACGGAACGGCACTGGGGACGAACCAGAATGCGGCAAGCGCGAGCGTGGCAGGAATTTTCGTCTACAGTCCGACGAACGGGACGGTGCTGGCGGCGGGGACGAACACGCTGCACGTGACCTTCACGCCGACGGACACGAACTATTCGGCGACGAATTTGAGCGCATTGCTGGTGGTGACTCCCGCGTCACTGGTGATCACGGTGAATTCGACCAATAAGGCGTACAACACGGCGCTGACATTTAGCGGCGGAGAATATACGAGCAGCGGCTTGGTGAACGGGAACGTGGTGACGAATGTGACGCTAACCAGCGACGGGACAGCCCCCGCCGCCCCGGTGGGCATATATGCGATCACGGCGACGAACGCGCTGGGGAGCGGCTTGACGAACTACAGCATCAGCTACAGCAACGGGCAGCTGATGGTGAACCATGGATTATACACGATTGTGTGGACCAATCCGGCGAGCATCGGCTACGGGACGGCGCTGGGAACGAACCAGAATGCGGCGAGCGCCAGTATCCTAGGCAGTTACAATT
Organism: uncultured Verrucomicrobia subdivision 3 bacterium; assembly: GCA_903922735.1. Lineage (GTDB taxonomy): Bacteria > Verrucomicrobiota > Verrucomicrobiia > Limisphaerales > UBA11358 > UBA11358. The sequence continues at coordinate 17,145 of CAIXUZ010000075.1, read as the reverse complement.
ACAATCCGACGAACGGGACGGTGCTGCCGGCGGGAACGAACACGTTGCAGGTGACCTTCACGCCAACGGATACGAACTATGCGGCGACGAATTTGAATGCGTTGCTGGTGGTGAATTATTCCAGCAACGCCTATCTGGCCTCGTTGGTGTTGAGCCCGGCGGGCAGCTTGTCGCCCGGCTTTGGCAGCAACCAATTCAACTACACCGCGACGGAAGCTTACAGCAACGCCCCCACCGTTACGGTGACCCAAGGTGACCTGACCGCCGCCAGCCGGTTGATTTACGGCAACAGCACTAACCTGCTGACCTCAGGCGTGGCGAGCGCGGCGCTGACGCTCAACGCCAGTCCGGCGGTGACGAATGTGGTGCTGGTGCGGGTGACGGCGCAGGACGGATTGACGGAGTTGATCTACACGGTGAAGGTACAGCAATTGCCCAACACCAGTTCGCCGACCATGACCAACCGGTTTAGCGGGACGAACTTGATGTTGAGCTGGCCGCTGGGGCATCTGGGCTATCGATTGCTGGTGCAGACGAATCAATTGATTGGCGGCATCAGTACGAACACTAACGACTGGATGGTCGTGCCCGGATCAACGTTCACGAATCAGGTTTCCCTGCCGGTTAATCAGGTAATCCCGTCCGAATTCTACCGGCTGGTTTCTCCATGAGCTGGCCCTAAGTCACCGCACATAAACCCACGCTAAAAAATGAACAAAATCGTTCGAATCTCATTGGCGTTAATCACACTATTCATCGGCTTAGCCCAAACCCGAGCTACTGAAGGACACCAGCAGAAAATTGGAAAGATATTGTTTTTGGGCAACAGTATCACCCGACATGGTCCTTCAACGAAGGTGGATTGGACCGGCAACTGGGGAATGGCCGCCAGCGCCGAGGAGAAGGACTATGTGCATCAGGTGCTCCGCGCCATTTCCGAGGCGACGGGCAAGCAACCGGAAGCGATGGTGGTTAACATCGCTGCTTATGAGCGGGAATTTGCCACCTACGAAGTAATAGAAAAACAGAAGGCGGCCTTCACCTTCAAACCGGACGTGGTGGTTCTGGCCATCGGCGAGAATGTGCCGGCATTGAAAACCGACCAGGCCAAGATGGAATTGAAAGCCAGCTTGCTTAAGCTGCTGCGCGCGCTGCAGAGAGAAAACAAACCGGCGATTCTAGTCCGGAGCTGTTTCTGGGCGGACCCCGCCAAGGATGAGGTGCTCAGGCAGGCTTGCGAGGAAGCCGGCGGCATCTATGTTGACATCAGCCAGCTTGGCAAAGACCAGGCCAACTACGCGCGGTCGGAACGCACCTTTAAAAACAGCGGCGTGGCCAATCATCCCGGCGACAAGGGCATGCAAGCCATCGCCTCGGCGCTGGTGGCGACGATGAAAGCCAGCCATCTGCTCCCCCCCGCCAAATAACCACCCAACATCATACGGGCGGATCAATATCGGCAGGCATCATCTCCGTGCGTTCCGGCACCCGCACGCGCTGGCTGGAGTCGTTCTCCTTGGCTATCGAGTTGTGGTCGCCTGGAAACGATAATCGCCGGAGCCAACCGAATAGACGGCGCAATCCCCTTCCCTGCGGACGAACTTAACGCCTTCGGAGGTTTCCGTCGGCCGGCCGGATTCAGTCACGGCGTTCGGGTCGGATGCCGGAATGGAAACCAAGGCGGTAGTGTTCACGGGTATCGTTACTTTCAGTTCGACGTTGTCATGGTTCCTCTGCCACCGCACCGCGATGCGGCCTTTGACCGTCTCCTGCGTGGCTGCGGCAAAGGATAATTCTTTGGGCATGAATGGACCGATGTTGATTTGCAAGTAACCCGGTTTCAAGGCGGTGATGCCTGCCAACCGTGTGAAAAAGGATGAATCCACGCCAGCGAGCATCGCATGGTTGTGAGATTCCATACCGCCTTTGAAATTCCACTGTTCCCAAAGGGTGGTGGCCCCTTGCGCGATCTGGTTGCCGAATCCGGGATAAGTCGGCTGCTTCAACATGCTGATGGCAAGGTCGGGCTGGCCGGAGTCGCAAAGCACATCCACTAAATAGCGTGTGCCGAAGAGGCCGGTGTCGAGATGGTCATGGTCTTTTTTATGGATGGTTGCAACCAATCGATCGAATACGGCGGCGCGTTTATCTTGCGGAACAAGATGAAAGGCCAAAGGCAGGATGGCCGTGGTTTGCGAACCATCCCCGTAACTGGATGTTTCCGCATTGAACCGTTTTTCATTGAAGGCATTGTTGATTAGTTTGGCCCAATCTTGATAACGAGACGCATCCTCGGACTTGCCTAAAACCTTCGCCGTTTCACCAACGAGCCGTGCAAGTTCCGCATAGAGGCAGGTGTTCACTTCGGAGACTGCATGGTAGGAGCCTAAATAGTCGCCTTTGGGGTTTGGAGCAGTCCAGTCGCCAAAACCATTGGTGTAGATCTGACCGGGCGTTCGAGCATGGATCGCTTCCACATACGCCTGCATGTTCGCATAGTTTTCCTCCAGGATACGGACATCGCCGTAATGCCAATAAAGCCGCCAGGGCAGAAAAACCATGTCGCCGTTCCAATCCGGATTGCCACGCCCACCCTGGATGTCACCCAGCCATTTCGTGTAGAAGCGGTTCATCCAAAAGTTACAAAGGGCGGCATCCTCGTAACCAAGCGAGTCCATTTGACAAGGTGTCCGTTCATCACGCACACAAGTGTCGGTTGGGATGCTCATGAAATTGCAACGCATCGACCAAAGACAATTAGAGTGAATCTGATTGATCACCGGATCGGAAGTGAGAAAAGTTCCGGCAGGTTGAACATCGGCATGAACAACACAGCCGGTGACATCATCCAGCGTCGGACGCCCTGGAAAGCCGCTGACTTCAACGTATCGGAAGCCGTGATAAGTGAAGCGCGGTTCGTATTCTTCCAAAGCTTCGCCCCGCAACACAAATGTGTCGGCTGCCTTGGCGCGACGGTTGGTCCATGGATCGATCATCCCGTCAACGCCGATGAGTTCGCTGTGATGTAAATTGATACGGGTGCCGCGGGCGCCGGCGGCCCGGATCTGAACCCACCCAGAAAAATTCTGCCCCAGGTCAAAAACAAACACTCCGGGCTTCGGCTCCGTCACGCTGACCGGATGAATCTTTTGCACCACACGGATGGGAGGCATGATGTTCGGCATGAGTTTCGCCGAAGTGGGCTTAAGCTCATGCACTGGCTGCCAACTCTCCGCACGGAAGCCAGGCCTCGACCAACCTTGCTCCTCCAGCCGGGCATCATAGATTTCACCGTCATAAAGGCTGGCAAAAACCATCGGGCTTGATCCGCATTTCCAGCTACCGTCTGTGACAATAGTGGTGGTCGTTCCGTCTTCATACACGACATCGAGCTGAACAATCGCACGTTTGGCCTCCTCCCATCTCCAGCCATACTGAGAATAGTCATCGGAGTAACCGGGGGCCAGCCACAGGCCGACGGCATTGTCGCCTTTTTTTAAAGCGGCGGTCACATCCAATGTGTCGAAGAGCAGACGTTTTGCATACTGGGTATTGGCGGGGGTGAGCACCCGATCACCGGCTTTCTCCCCGTTCAGATAAAGCTCATAAAAGCCCAAGCCGCAGACCGATGCCATTGCCCGGCGGACTGGCTTGGTCAAAACAAAAGATTTTCGCAAGCGCGGACAGTCCTTGGGCAAGGGCGGATGATAAAAAAGCGTTGCGTTTGTCAACATAAGCTCTCCCTTTTCCCTTTTAGCCTTGGGAAATACGGTGTTTTCTCGGTTAAATGAATCTTGGCACAGCAAATTCCCGTTCGCGTCAGTAACGGAAAAATTGGCGATGAGCGCCGATTCCTTGCTCGCTGCGCGAAACCCGACCGTGCCGCCGCTGAAGGAAGGATCAGTTCGCTTATCAACCAGTCGACCATCTATGAAAGTGCTGATGGCTGCACCACGCGTCTGGATTTCTATGCGATGTTTTTGGGCGGCAACTGTATCGGATAATATTACTCCCAGCGAAACCGGCGATAAAAACGACCAGATTCCATTCTTGAGGACGTGCGGACGCAATTGCAATTCATGGCCAAGCGCTGAATTGAGCTGCCACATGTAGAAATTAGAATCATCGATGGCATGGAATAGAATGCCGATTGCGTTGGTCTGGATGGTGACATCCATGGTCAGGTTCATGTCGCCCCAATTGGGCACATGCGCAGCAGGCAAACCGATCCATTTAGCCTGCCAGTCAGCATCTTGCAGTAATGCGATCTGCCAAAACGCTGGCGCGCTCCATGGCGAGATATTGCCTTGCCGGTCCCAAACCCGAACTTTCCAATAGTAACACGCTCCAGATTGCAATGCCGTTCCACGATAGACGATATGGGTGTTCTCATTCGACACAATTTTGTCCGTGTTCCACAGAAGATTTTTGTCCTTCAACAATTCTTCCGTCGAGGCTGCGACTTCGATCTGGTAGGCTGACTGAAGTTGATTACGCCTTCCATCAAGCAGCGTCCAAGACAAACGAGGGTGGAGCGTATCAATGCCAATTGGATTGAGAGCATACTCACAACGCATTTCGCCAATCGTCATGTCTGCCAAAACAGGCACTGCCCAGTAGACACACTGAACTATGGCTAAAACCAGTGTAATGAGTTTCATTCTTCTTGATGGTTTCCAATCAGTTTCCTGCCCGTGAACAACGCAGGTAAAATTTAAGTTTCCTGCTTGCCCAATTTAATTGAACGCGGCTATTCGAATGACAGGCTTCATGGCAAACAAATCCCGTCATTGTCAATCAGTCGGTTTCAAAACCCTGTTTTAACGATTCTGCAGCTCGATCATCTTCTCCGCATACCGTTTACCTAGAATCCGAGCGGATTCGGCGTTGTAGTGCAGATGGTCGCCTTTGTGATTCAAGCCCTCGACAGATGCGCAAGCGTAGTTTTTCACCGTCTTGGCCATGCCTTGAACCACTTCGTTAAACCTTCCCGTTGAGGCCTGGCTGTTGGTATTGAAGTTCGACAACTCGCCGGCAACGAACGGCACATCCGGCGCGTTGAGCTCCTTGCGCAATAATTCAATCAAACCAGTCAAAGATTGGCCGTAGGTTTTGCTTGCGCCGCGGTCAGCCTCGCCTTGATGCCAGATAATGCCTTTCAAGACGCCGACTTTTTGGGCCTCATGGACACGTTTGAGCATGTCGTCGTAGGGATGGGTCTTGGTAGCATTGTCTTCCGCGCCCGGCCCCCAGACTTTAATGGAAGTTCCACCAACCGCACATGGAATCAAACCGATGCGAACATGGGGATAGGCCTCGGCCATTCTTTTTCCAAACGCCAGACCCGGACCGACACCAGCAACAGGTTTGTCAAAATGCAACGGGTCGGCAGCCGTTTTCCAAGTGAGATCCTTCGTGAGCATTTGAACCCGGGAATCAGTATTTTTACTTTCAGCATCCACGGCTCCGCGTCCAGCCATATTGGACTGACCAATCAAAAGGTAGAGATGAAAATTCGGATTGGGCGTCGGAGATGAAGTTTGGCTCAAAACACCAGAAACCGATATCGCGTAGATAATCGTAAAAACGATGGAACAGGATTTCATATGACAGCATTGAATTTCTATTTGCGCAGATTGGCAAGGCTTAACTAACCAGATATCGGTGACATTTATTCACTTTTGCAAACAGTGCCAATGTCCGCCCAAGCGGCACGGATTAGGCCGGCATAGTGCTGGAGAACCCGGCGCGTTTTGACCGCCAAACGGGGGCCAAAGCGGATTGTTGGCGCGCTGGCGCCCAAGCCAGTGGCAAACCGGATCCCCGGACCGGCTTCGACCAAGACCGCAGCTGCACTGACCCCGGCCGTCAATTCATCATGAGCCTCCGCGAATCCTTGACGCCGAACCTTCGTGAGCGCCGCGTGAATCGCCGGGGCGTTGGCAAGTGTTTTGGAAGTAAAGGCCCGGGGCGGATGCGCGGACAGATAGGCTTCCAGCTCGGCGGTTCCAAGCGTGCTAAGGAGCATCTTCCCCACCGCAGTTCCATACGCGCGCCCCTCCATAGCATCCGGCTCATGGACCCTGAGCGCTTGCGAAGAAGGAATGTAGACCAAGCGGAGGATTTCCGTGCCATGCAGAGCCGCAAGCATCACGGATTCATCAAGATCGCGCTGGCACTGGCGAATCAACGGCTCCGCTGCTTGCGCCAGTTCGTGCCAAGGCATGGAACGGCCCGCCAACTGTCGGCCGGCCGGACCCAATTCAAAGCGTCGGGTTGACTCATCCTGCCGCAAATATCCGCGAGCGCACAAAGTCCAGACCAGATTGTGAACTGTGGTAGAATTGATTTTTAGCTGACGAGACAGTTCCCGAATCCCCAGCCTTTGCTCGCGGGCTTCCACGATGGTCTCAAGGATGTCCAGCCCCTTATCCAATGTTGCGGCACGTTGCATGATATTTGCTCGTCCGTCAGCAACCTGACGTTTTTCGGTGTGCTGCTGACTGGATTATATTGTTCATGTATATGGAACAATTAGTCAAGCGCATTTCCTTTGACTTAAAAACAAATTTGATAAAAATATGGGCATTGAACAAACCCAATTAAATACGTGTTCATATAATATAACCACTTTACCATGAGCGTGCGAGCCTTAGATAAGCCGTTTCCCGGCGGAAGCATCCGTTGGTGGCTCTGCGGTTTGCTCTTTGCCGCCACGGCGCTCAGTTTCCTCGATCGTCAGGTTTTATCCGTGCTCGCCCCGGTAATAAGCAAAGAGTTAAGCCTGAGCAGTGTCGAATACGCCCGCGTAACAACGGCATTCCTGCTCTGCTACGCCGTCATGTTTCTCGTGGGTGGCTTGATATTGGATTGGCTGGGGACACGAATCGGCTTGGCACTCTCGGTCGGAATCTGGTCCATAGCGAGCGCTTGCCATGCGTTGGTGCAGAATGCCACTCAGCTTGGCCTGGCTCGCGGGCTGCTGGGCATAGGTGAAGGCGGTTGTTTTCCGGGTGCGGCGAAAGGGGTCGGCGAATGGTTTCCACCACGCGAACGCGCCTTGGCAATGGGTATCGCCATCGGCGGTGCAAGTTTGGGTGCTGTCGCCGCTCCGCCGCTGACGGTCTGGCTGGCCGAAGTATTTGGTTGGCGCGGGGTATTTATAACTACGGGGTTGCTGGGGGCAAGTTGGGTTATAATATGGTGCTTGCTCTCCCGCCGAGTGTCAGGTCAACCGAGGGGCAACCAAAACAAAGCCCCTTCGATTCCCGGCGCAAGTCCCGCCGTGAATGTGCCAGCTAAGCATCCCACCCTGACCTTGTTGATGCGGCGTTCGGACTTCTGGGGTCTGGCCGTGGTCCGCTTCATCGTTGATCCGGTTTTTTATTTCTACATGTTCTGGATTCCCAAGTATCTCAGTCAGGAACGCGGGGCTTCGCAGTTGGAGATTGGGGCGTTGAGTTGGATTCCCTTCCTGGCCTTGGGCATCTCCAACGTGTCGGGAGGCTGGAGTTCGGATGCCTTGGTTCGCTTGGGATGGCCGGCGTTTAACGCTCGGCGGCTAATCATGGGACTTGCCGCTTTGCTCACCATTGCCTCTAGCTTTGCCGGATTAGTGGGCAGTGTGAACCTAGCGTTGGGCATGATGGCATTATTGATGTTCGCTCATGGCTTCTGGATCACGAACTACGTCACGCTGATCAGCGAGCGGTTCCCGCCCAGCGCGGTGGGCACGGTCATGGGCTTCTCCGGTGCCATCGGCGCAGTGGGCGGGATGCTGGCCAACACGGCGATTGGCGCAGTCGTTGATCGATTCTCCTACGCCCCCGTCTGGCTTGTTTCCGGATGCATGTACCCAATGGCATTTGGGGTTTTGATGCTGACGATAAAATCCCAATCAAGAGCCAACAACAATTAATTTATCAATTCCGCACCATTATCACGCACCAACGAATATCCATGAATACCACAAGTAAAAACAAACTTCAGCCCCTGATTCCCCGCCGCAAGCCGCTGACCGCCCGAGTCGGCGTCTTTGGCGTGGGGCACCACACATATTGGGATCAATTCCCGGGGTTGCGCCAAGAACTCGAAGCGAAACAACAGAAGCTGGTCGAGAAACTCAAGCACTTTGATGTCGAAGTGATGGACTTCGGGCTAATCGATAAGGCGCAAGGGGCATATGATCTGCTCCCAAAATTGCAAGCTGCCAATTTGGATTTGCTGTTTTGTGATATGGTGACTTACGCCACTTCCTCCACATTTGGCGTGTTGGTCCGCAGCCTAAATGTGCCCATCGTGCTGGTGGCGCTTCAGCCCATGGCGGCGATGGATTACGCCAATGGCTCGACCTACATGCAACTATGCAACGATGATTTCTGCTCCGTGCCGGAATTCATGGGGGTGGCCATTCGCATGGGAAAACCCGCGCCGCCGGTCATCATTGGGATGCGTGAAAATGATCCCGTGGCCGATCGCGAACTGGCCCAATGGTGCCAGATTGCCAAGGTGCTGCATGATTTGCGCCGGGCGCGACTCGGACACATTGGGCATGTGTTGGAGAGCATGCTGGATATGCACACCGACCCCACCGCTGTGACAGCGGCGTTTGGCTGCCATGTCGTGCAAGCCGAAGCCGGCGAAGTGCTGACCCAGCTTCACGGGCTTGATGACCAGAATCCCGAGGTGTGCGCCAAACGCGAGTTGATCCTCTCCTTCTTTGACACGCCCGAACCGCAGAGTGACCCGTTAACCACCCGTCTGACCGAAGTCGATCTTAACATGGCCGCCCGCGCCGCCGTGGCGCTCGACCGATTCATCATAGAGAAGCAGTTGGACGGCTTGGCATATTATTATGAAGGCGAACCGGGCTCCGAGCTTCGAAAGCTGGTGAGTAGTTTCATCGTGGGGAACTCCCTACTCACCGCTGCGGGGTTCCCCATGTGCGGTGAATTCGATATCAAGACCTGCATTGCGATGATGATTATGGATCGACTGGACATCGGCGGAAGTTTTGCTGAGTTTCACCCCGTGGATTTCGTGCGCGACACGGTGTTGGTCGGCCATGACGGCCCGCATCATCTCAACATTGCCGACGACCGGCCCGTGATTCGCAGCCTGAAGAAATACCACGGCAAGCCAGGATCGGGAGCCAGCGTGGAGTTCAATCTGAAGACCGGCCCGATCACGATGTTGAGCATCGGGTTGGACGGCGGCGGTCGGTTTAAGTTCGTCATCGCTGAAGGGGAATCCATGAAGGGACCAATCCCACCGACCGGCAACACCAACACTCACGGCAAATTCAAACCCGATGTGCGGACATTTTTAAAACGCTGGGTGGCCGAGGGGCCGACGCATCATTTTGCCTTGGGAATCGGGCATCACGCGCAAACGATTCAGCAACTCGCCAATGTGCTGGGCATCCAAAGCGTCATCATTAGCCAATCCTAAATCAATCGCGACTCATCAAAATAAGCATGAAACTCTTCAATCTACGTATTGCCGTCTCATCTCGTAAATCCAAGATGAGAGCTAAAATCATAATCGTCACCTTGTTCTGCTGGGCATTTTGTGCTGGTGGTCAGGCCCAAGAATCGTTGGGCCTGACCCTCGGCTCCGCCGGCACGGTGATTAAAGATGGCAAGCCCTATCGGGGGGTGGGGGTGAACTATTTCGACTGCTTCCTGCGCACCTTGAGAAACACCACCAATACCACCTACGAAGCCGGTTTCCGTGTGCTGGCCGAATATCGCATCCCCTTTGTGCGTTTCAATGCATCCGGATTTTTTCCGAAGGAAATGAAGCTTTATCGGGAAAACCGCGAAGCCTATTTTCGACTGATGGACGGCGTGGTGCGGGCAGCCGAAAAGAACGGCATCGGCCTCATCCCGTCACTTTTCTGGTATAACACCTGTGTGCCCGACCTCGTAGGTGAGCCGCTTGATCAATGGGGCAACACAAACAGCAAGACCATCGCATTCATGCGGCAATATATTCATGATGTTGTTAGCCGTTACCGCAAATCGCCGGCCATCTGGGCGTGGGAATTTATGAATGAATGGGATAGCTACTGTGATTTGCCCAATGCGGCGACCTATCTGCCAACGGTGCCTTACCCCCCAACTAAAACCAAGCTAGGGCAACCAGCAGTTCGCACACCGCGGGATTTTCCTAAAACCACGAATTTCATCGTCGCGACCAAGGAATTTGCTGTGGCAGTACGGCGCGACGACCCCTACCGGCTGATTGAGAATGGTTGCAGCATCGGGGGAGAAAATGCCTGGCATAAGTTTAAAGAGAACGATTGGATCAAAGACACGCCGGAAGAGCTGGGGTTGATGCTTCAGGCGAGAAATCCGGATCCGATTAATCTCATCAGTGTTCATTGCTATGATGAGTTGGTCGGCAAAGCCAAGCCGCATCGGAATAATGAAATGGAGCGCCTTGATTGGGCGGTGGTGGCTGCGCAAAAACTCGGCAAGCCCATTTATGTGGGGGAGTTTCAATCGCCGAAAGATTTTGCACCCGATTCTCCCGAATATCGCAAGTATTTTACTGACTTTCTAAGCAGGCTGGAACGCCTCAAGGTTCCCCTGGCTTCGGCTTGGGTATTCGATTTGCCGTCGCAGGAAGATGGTTCAAAAGACCCGCGGAACATCACCGCCACCAATCGACGGGCGTGGGAACTCCCGCTCCTTCGTGAACATAATATGAAGTTAACCCAGAATTCAAATCCATGAGTCTGCACGTTCACTACAAATGATATGAAATATTACACCCCAATCTTAAAATTGTTCCTGGCAGTTGCTGTGAGCAATCTGTACGTGAGTGAAGTTCAGGCGCGCTTGGATGTGCCACCGGCTGCTCCCCCGGCGGCTACCGATGGGGCAAAGGTGTTTGAACGTGTTACTTTGGAAATGAGCCTCAAGCCATTCCGCTCCATGGAGCCTAAAGCGGTGCGGGCGATTTGCGTCAATCTCTTCCGGCAATGGGAACCTATGACCCGCCGCGCCGGCAGTTGTGCCGTGATGCTCTGGACGGCTGACGGCAGTGAAATCCTGGATTATCAAGGGCGACTGGATGGCGAAATCCAGGCGGCTCAATATATCGGCATCGCCAATCCGACTCCGCAGGCACTGCAAAATGGACCGCAGGCCAAGACCCTCCATGAATGTCCATGGCTTTACATGGAAAATCCGCCGCGTGTCACCTATCGCTCGCTGAAAATGATTGTGGCCACCCTCAAAGAAGTCGGTCGGGAGATGACCGGCAAGCCGGTCATGGTGGGAGCCACGTTCGATCCCGGTCCGGAGTTTGCCCCTTCATCCTTCAAATATAAGCGTCATCCGGAAATCGCCATGGGCGATACCATGGGTTCAAAACAATGGGTTTCCTGCACCGCCCGGCTCAAGGCGGATACGCGTCCCTACGCCGGTTTCCCCAAAGGCATCCCCGAAAACACGACCTTCGGAACATTCCTTGGCCGGCAGAGCCAGCATTTTTTGAAAGACCTGGGTTTTGATTACTTGTGGCTTTCCAACGGGTTTGGTTTCTCACTCAATGCATGGGACGTCAAAGGCATTTTATTCGACGGCAAACACTTTGACGCGGCCAAGGCTGCTGCCGCCCGCGAAGAAATTCTTTCCTTCTGGCGGGATTTTCGCAAGGAATGCCCGGACCTGCCTCTGGAAACACGCGGTAGCAACCTCTCCACCGGTTCGGATTTGGCGAGCAGCGCCTCACCGCTGGCCAATATCTACCATGATGGATTCAAGATGTCGCCGCCGCCCAACTCGCCGTGGGCCGCCCTTGATGGCGATTACGGTTTGGAACTGGTGGGCTGGCTCTCGCACATTGCCGACCTGCCTCCAGGAGAAAAATATCCGTTCCGCTTTTACACCCATGACCCGTGGTGGTTGAACAGCCCGTGGTTCGATCGCTACGGACGCGAGCCGCACGATATCTATCTGCCACTGGCCTTGGCGCGCATCAATGGCCGCGCCCAAGTCAAGCCGCCCACGTCATTCAACGTGCTTACGGTGGATGATTCCTATGGCCGGATGCCAGATGAGTGTCCGCTGGAAGTGATTCCCCATGTCCTGACCGCGATGCGGGATTATTCCGACGAACCGGGCCTGATGACATGGATATATCCATTCAATGAAAATCATAAACTTGTTTTCGGGCCGAATCCGCGTCCGGCTGAACCGTTCTTTGATGATTGGTTCATGCGCAACGCGGTCAACGCCGGCCTGCCAATGAACGGTGTCGTCTCCACCGATAATTTTCTCAGTTCTTTGGAAATTAATGCTGAATTTTTTCGTCAAACGATTCTGCTTTCCCCTGTGCCGGAGGCGAGAAGTGCCCTCGAAACCGCACTGCTGAGCTGCGTAAAGCGCGGACAACAAGTATTGCTTTACGGCCCTCTGACTCACGGCGGCAAACGGCTGCTGGATTTTTTGAACCTGAAAACCACCACGCCGCTTTCTGGGGAATTGAAACTGACCTCGACGCTGGCGGGCGACGTTTATAGGCAGGGAACTCTTGCAACCAATCTAAACCATCGTGAAGTCTTGTCGGCTGGAGGTGTGGACACGGTTCTCGCGGATACAAACCATCAGGGGTGTGTTGTTGGTGCGACAGTTTACGATGGCCAGCAAGAGCGCGTTTATGCGGTGATGGCAAACCGGCCTTTGGGAGCCGATAGCGGTCGCATCGCATGGGTGCGCGGGAGTTTTTCGTGTTCCATCGGCAATGCCCGGCTCCCCGTGCCGGACAATCCTAAAAAATATTTCCCCTCGGAGTTACTGTTGCGGTGGATGCTGAACGGGTTCGGATATAATTTTCATTGGGATAAATCAACACCGCAAACCCGCAACCCCTTGGTCTTGGTGGCGCGAAGCGACAACGGCTTTTACCTCTCCGGATACTGTCCCTCAACCACCGTCAAATTGCGTCTGCGTTTTCCCCAAGGCGCTCCCTTGCTTACAGGATGCGAAACCATATTGGAAGCCGGTCAAGCCACCTATTCCATGCCGCGTGCCTGGCATCATGAAGCCCGGTGTTTTGTGGATGGGCAGACGGATGGGGAAATCTCTTGCATCGAACGTCACTCGGGTCAGGTTGGTATTGATCGTCGTCTGCAATTAAACGGGCTGAAAAACGCCACGGTCAATTTCTATCCGCCGACTCATGCCAAAGGAAAGAATGTTATCATGACGGGGACCGCAATGACGTTGTCCGCACCAGAACGCAAAGATAAATCGTTGCCCTATGAAATCACGGAAACCGGTCGTTGCCTGACAATCCGCAACATCACCGGTGAACTTCTTATCTCTTGGTAAACTGGTGGATTGGAATATATATTCTTCAAACCATCTGCTTATGAAATATCCGTCCCCATCCAAAAAATTCGCTCGTCATTCTAGCACTAAAACCGCCGCTGCCGGCGGCAGCAGTTTCTAACGCCAATATTTTCAATGGGCATGCTTTTGGCGCAGTCGGTAACGGGAAAAATCTCGACAGCCCGGAGATTGATAAGTGTTCAACTTAATTGCTCAAGGTTTGGCCGTTAATCACAATTTCAAGGCCTTCAAGGCTCGGATTTTTTACAAAGCTGGCCGAGGATTCCTGGGGCGCCTTAAAATTCAAAAGCAAGCGATTGCCTTCCTTGCGCCACGAGACCTCCACCACTCCGTGACGGGTAAGGGTTTTGCCTTTGGCCCAAGTTAAACCGCTTAAATGCGGACTAATTTTGACGGCGTTTCCACCGGGTTCAGCGGCCGTCACTCCCAAAATAATTCGATTGAAAAATCGGATGGGTGCAGCTGACCAGGCATGACAATGGCTGCGCGTCGGCCATTGGTCGCGACCGGTGGTTCCTTGAGGATAAGATTCCCAGACCGTGGTGGCACCGGCCTCGATCATGGGCACGTAATTGTGATAAATGTCCTTCACGATTTCGCCCTGCAGGCCAAGCTTCTCGTAGGCTTCATAGAGATAAAACGCGGCGAAAGGTGAACCCAATCGAACCATATTCTCCGGTGGGTGAACCAGGTTTTGCTCAGCAGCCGCACGCTTTTCCAAAGGGACAATATCATACAGCAAGCCCAAGATGCTGGTGTGCTGGGAAATGGAACCACTGATTTTGCCATCCTCATGCAAACTATCGGGGTAGGCTTTTCGGGTGTCATCCCAGAGCGCATTCACTGCCCGAACCACATTTTTACGATAGCATTGAAGCCAGACAACATCGTCAGCCTTGCCCAACACCTTCGCCGCATTAATCGCCGCATCAATCGCCCCCACAACGAACATGCTGTTGTGAATGACGGTTCGATGATCCTGATCGCTGCCGCTCCAATCGAACATGTTCCAAAATGGGCCGCTGAAGAGACCTTGCTGGTCGGTGAATTTTTCCGCCCCTTTAAGATTCTTGATCACGGCGGGATATATTTGTTCCAGAAAGCTTCGGTCGCCAGTTTCGAAATAATAATCCCAGGTGGAAATGCCCCACAAAAAGCTCCACGCAGGCAGCAGCGTCTCCCAGGAAGATGGTGTCTGGCAGCCGGCGATGGGGAAATGCCCCAGCGAATCCGCAGTAAGCCGGGCACAGCGGGCGGCCAGATCGTAGCCGCCGAAAACACCATAAGCCAACAGGGATTCGTTGCGAGCATCACCCACCCAATGAGTTTGCTCGTATAACGGACAATCAGTAAACGTGTCTTCCATGCAGAGCTTCAAGGTGCGGGTCGAGATCTCCCGGATTTGATTCAGCCGCACGTCGCTACATTCGAATGAGCCCACCTCGTTCACCGGGTAGGTTGAAGAGATTAATTGCAATCGCTGGATTTGGACCGGACTTTTTTGCTGACGCAGCGTGACGAAGAGGTAACGGCCGGACCGGCGTTGAAGCGAGGTGAACCGGTTGATTCCGGCTTTGGTGATGTAGCGCATGCCGTTGCGGTTTCCCCTGGTAAATTGCAACCGTCCATCCGGTGAAATGTATTCAATGCCGCAAATATCCACAATCACTCCAGCCTCCGCCGACATTACAAAATCGTAATAGCCGACATCCTGCTCACCCAAATCGTAGAGCAATTCCACGTCTCCTTTGGTTGAGGGCTGAACGGTGGTGGATTCGGCGTTGTCATAAATCAACCCCGCCGGATTTTTCACCAGGGCTTCGGCATCCTCTACCACCTTGCGGTCGGTGAACTGCCAGAAAGAATCCTCCACAAACATGTTATTGTAAGGCTGAATCTCGAGACACGGCCCGGCAAATGCCTGAAGGCTGGTAATATTGGTCGCCGTGGCGAGAATCTTGCCAGTTGTTCGCTGGTAGCCAACTATGAGACTGCTCAACTTGGGGTCATCACGATAGAAGGAATTCCAGAGCAAATCATTAGTCGCAATCGTAAACTCAGGCATGCGCACCAGAATGAAGGGGTTCGCATGGGATGCTTGCAGTGGATTGATCAGCTTATAGCCAGCGGGGGCAACAAACCGCAGCGCTTTCTCTTTATCATGTCCAAACAACTCCCGCGAGAAAGCCATCACCAGATGCCGGCCGGCGGAAAGTTCAAACCGGTTGTCTTTCATTTGCCGGCCATCCACAGCCACCTGCATTCCCTCCAGACGGAGTTCCAGTTTAACCGGCTGCTGATTCTCAACCAGCGTCGCCATGCCGCAAGCCGCGCCGGCGGTTCGATTCGCCTCCACCACTCCGGGCGACGAAAGCCGGGCGGAGGGAAGACAAAAGTTCCAGCCATCCGCCTTAACCACTTTGGCTCCTAAAAAAGATCGAAACGACCGCGGTTGTTTGGTCAGGAGCGCGACATCCCGCGCGCACAAATCCTTCCAAGGCCCGGCTTCCGCATCGCAAATCACGGCAGCCCGCACGAAATTCTTCTGCTCTAAACGGGCGTCATACCACTCGGCTGGCCCCATTTGAATGCTAACCTTGGGCATTTCACGTTTCCATTCCGGAGCATCTGCCACTTCCCAACTCCGATCCGTAATCAGTTTCCATGCGCGCCCCCCCTGCTCCACCACATCCAATTGTGCCAGCAAGCCCGGCCGCTGTGGAATGTGGTGAAAATCACCGACGCCGAAATAGCACGCATAGATCAGCAATTCGTTCTGACCGTCCCGAAGGTAAGGTCGGATATCAATCACTTCATACTTGTAATGCTCCGGCCAGCTCCGACAAGGGCCGTCGTTGACCCATTTGCCGTTCACCAGCAGCCGATAGATAGTGTCAGCAGTGATTCGGAGCGTCGCCTCCTGCAGCCCATTCGCCGTGAAAGTTTTGCGGGCGATGACCGTCTGGTTGTAGGCACCTGAATCGCTTTTTGGCAACCAGATCCATTGGGCGCTCAAAGGTTTTAAGCCCGCTTCGGCAGCGGTTAACGTGGAAAGACCAAGCGACAGCGTCAATACCAAGAGCAGTCCATACGAAACGATTTTTAGGCTGAGAGATGAATTACTATTCATGATGCGTTATGGTTGACAAATAAATCAGTGACTAAAACTGCCTCAGCGTCCATGTCCCCTCCAATACTGCTTACTCATGGCGAACCCAACTTATAAAATTCGGACGGGATCACCTGATTAACCGGCAGGGAGACCTGATTCGTCAGCGTTGAGTTGGGCACGACCATCCAGTCGTTGGTGTTCGCGCTGATGCCGCCAACCAGCTGGTTTGTCTGGACCAGCAGGCGATAGCCCAGATGACCCAGCGGCCAGCTCAACGTCAGATTGGTCCCGCTCAACTGGTTGGTCATGGTCGGCGGGCTCGTGCTGGGCAACTGCTGCACCTTCACCGTGTAGATCAACTCCGTCAATCCGTCCTGCGCCGTCACCCGCACCTGCACCACGTTCGTCACCGCCGGATTGGCGTTAAGCGTCAGCGCCGTGCTCGCCACGCCGGAGGTCAGCAGGTTGGTGGCGTTGCCGTAAATCAACCGGCTGGCAGCGGTCAGGTCGGCATTGACCACCGTAACCGTGGGGGCGTTGCTGTAAGCTTCCGTCGCGGTGTAGCTGAACTGGTTGCTGCCAAAGCCGGGCGACAAGATGCCCGCTGGATTCAACGCCAACGAGGCCAGATAGGCGTTGCTGGAGGGATTCACCACCAGCAACGCGCTC
>CAIXUZ010000074.1 GCA_903922735.1 uncultured Verrucomicrobia subdivision 3 bacterium | reverse complement strand
CCATTATCGAATGTTGCAAGCTCACGTTGAGTTGATTCATCGCGTCTTTGTGCAGCATCTGCCGCACTTAACGCAATGCGTCCCTCAAAATGGCTGGTTTTCATTCGCTCTTTACTGGCTGGTTTTGACCGCTCGCTGACACCCAAAAGATCGATATTTTTAACTGCATTATTATGCACAAACAAATAACGGTTGCTTCCGCCAAGCAACTTTAGTGGATGATGTTCCCGAATAACTTCAAAACCAACTTCCCCGAACGGGTCTCTGTTTGGCCATCCCGAACGACCCGGCACAGCATGGTAGGTGCAACGGCCTGAACTAGGCATGGATATTGGGCGAACATGGGCTCGTCCACGCTGGCGACCCGATGGGTTGTGGCGTGAATTCCCGACACGAGTTTTGTGTCGAAATGGGTGGGTTAGTTGGATCTGCAACCTGCGATCTACAGAGGGAAAAACGAGACAAATCTGTAGGGTAAAACCCATGGCAATAATTTAACTTTTCCGGGCTTGTTTTGGAAGCGATTTCCCCAGTTTTAAAGCGCATTTATCCCTTTAAATATCAGCACATTTAGCTTTATGCGCTGGCGTAAAAACTATAGAATTCCTATGTGATTTCTAGCTGCATAAACAGCACGTTTTTCTTAAATGTTAGCCGTGGTTTTGACGCCCCTATTTTGCCGCAATTCCCTCCAAAATATCGCACCGGGTGTTCTCGCCGTTTTCTATCGGGTCGCCCTTCCCGCCGAAGCCGGATTCAGGCAATAAAATTGCTCTAGGCAAGTGCCTATGTTTAAAAAATTACTTCAGGTCGTTCGGGATGGCCAATTACTTAACCTGCCCTGCAAGAATTTCATGTTCTTGATACTCCAAAGGATGTTTCCATTTTGTTGAAATCAAGAGTTTATTCAATGCCTGATTCAATTCATCGCGGCTCTTTACTTGATACTGAAAGGCGTTCCAATCACAATTAGTTATGCAATATTTAAGATACGCTTCGGGCGACTCAGGCAAGGCTCCATGCACAGTATAACCTCGCGATATAACAAACGGAACACCGTCAACTAACTCAATTGGCTCAAGCGGCCAATCAGAATAGTCAGTGCCACCTAAAAATACAGCCCCACCAATCCAAGGGCGTCGAAATTCTGAAGTTCCCCGCTTTTGGAAAAGCATTCTGCATAAAACGTAAAGTTGTTCAGAATCATTCTCGCGTTTGGCAACCATCAACATATCCTGACATGCGTGCTCGAACCCCATCTTTTGTAAAGCGACAGCAGTACAAATATACGGTTCCACCTTAAATTCGTGCTTGTATGAAATATCTTGAAAGTGCGGTAGCTGCTCTAACGAATGATTAGTACAGCCGCTAACCATTATTATAAATAAAAACAAGATCAAGAACTGCTTAGAATTGACAGCTCGGAGCAATTCCACGTTTCGTCTACATAAAATACGCGCAATAAAACTCTGAAGTAATAAATTAAGCATAGCTAAAATCATGGCGATGTGGCGACAGAAGTTGCCTGACGGCTTTTACAACAACAGTTAAACGTTACTAACATTGCATGAGTCTGAGCGCCCGCATCAGACCAGCCTGGTGGGGTGCTTGGAAAGGTCGGCAAACCATTCGCTTCGGGATCATGTCCCCAATTGCCGCTGAGATTATAGTTTTCTATGAATTTCACTTTGCCAACAGCTAGAATGGATCCCTTGCGACCTTCGCCTTCATCTGCTGATGTGAATTGATCTCCGCTTGCGCCGCTACCACCACCAGTAATCTGCCATGCCTCTGTAAAATCATGATATCCGTTTGCACTTACAACCGCTCTTCCGTTGCAATCGGTAACATTCACAATCACTTTGACATGCTGCACAACATAGCCATCCGCTGATCCTGCCACATTCCATTTAACTACATATTTGGCAGCTCCACAGGAAGAAAGCGATCTTCCAGATGTAGTGACACTAATTGTTAACGATCTCCCTGAAGTCGGGGTCGTCGGTGCCACGCTTTTGCCTAGTGGATCAATATAGTTCAATGAATTATTTACGACAAAATCATAGAGGTTTAATCCGCCCTCTTCATTCTTGGGGTCTCTGCTTGGCCATGCCGAACGACCTGATGCAATTTGGTAGGCGCAATGCCGAAATCTGGGCGTGAACATTGAATAACAGCGGTGTCTCCGTGAAGTGCGACCCGTTGGGGTGCCGCAAAACCCTCTGACGCGAGTTTTATGGCGGGAGGTCAGGGTTTGCATCTCGGCAATGATTTTATTCTTTGTCACAGCAGTTGCAAAGTGATTTTCCGGCCCAAATGCACGTATTGGTCACAGCCACTACCACCCCGGCGGCGATGTAGCCGCCTTCCTTGTCTTTTTTAAATAACTCCGAACTTTTAACCCCAAAAGGTTGCTGCCTTTGGATGCCCAAACTACGCCCATATGCCTCAGCCTGACCGATCTGTTGGCGGATGCTAGTTCGGCACTTTTTACGATATCAAAAAGTTCGTCCCAGTTACTTATCACTTCGGAATATACCATGCACCGAACACTTTGGGGGCGTTCCAACCTCACCAATATCATATACGCCACCCCGATTACATTTAGGATAAACGCTCAAATAGCCATTGGTTCCAATTAAATCAGACCATGTCGGCGTATCGTTAGTTGTCTTTTGCCCATCTTGCGCCCATCTTGTCTTAGCATTTTCAATGCGTATCAAGTTGTTCATGCACTTTGCAGCATCAGTCGCATCTGTTATTATAATTCCACGCGATAGATGGTTTGTAATTACTATAAATAATACAATAGCAAATCCAATTGCTATTAAGACTTTGTATATCTTAATCATATTATTGAGGAACCACAGTAGAACCTTTGCACTTAAAATACTTTGTTATTGTGGGCTTGAAACCTTGCAGATTATCGCGTGGATATATAGTGTAGAACCCATAGAAAGGATCTAAAATAATCATTGTCCCGACTCCGAACGGAGTAGTTGGGCTTTCTGTAACTGTTACATATTGATGATAAAAAGGCCAGAACGGATGCGAGTCTCGCATTATATCTGATGTCCAAGTGTCGTCTAAATCTAGAAATAAGGATATAACACCACCATTCACTACATCAGCCTGATGGGCGCACCCCCAAGATTTTGTAAATGAAGCGTGAGCATCTTGCAGAAAACCATACCCATAACAATCGCAGTGCCGACCATCTTTGCACATTTTAACGAGTGTTGCCTCATAATTACTTATGATTCTTGCAATATCCGCATCACTCAATCCAAGAACATCAAATTTACCTGCCGGATCGTTACTTACAAAGCTATAAAGGTTTTTCTCTTGGCTGCGTTCAACGATTTTACCACTTCTGGTTAGAGTCTTGAAGCCTAGCTCATTGATTGGATCTCTACTTGGCCAGCCTGAACGACCCGGCACAGGTTGGTAGGTGCAATAGTGCGAACTGGGCGTGAACATTGAACGTCCATGACATCGCAGTGATTTCCGACCCGATCCACAGCGGTGTGAACACCCGACGCGAGTTGTGTGCGAAGATGTAATCAAAGTGTTTTGTGGTTCAGTCTGATGGAGGCAAGCTTTCACTTGGTTCATATGCCGAGAAGCTGTTCCATCGTAAGTTTTTTCTTTGGCACTGCTGGTGTTGTGGTTGGCGTATATAGTTCATTTCTTCACAACGCGTCGATTATTATTGTTATTATCATTGATAAATAAAATGATTCTACTAATACGACCAGCCCACTTATTAATACTCCCAGCGCACTCAAGATTCGATAATGCCCCTTGACCATTGAATAAAGCGAATAGGAAAACATAGCATTCGTAAGCAACAGAGAAAGCGCAATAACTCCTATATCTTGTTTGAGACCCTTGTCAGGGAAATTACAAAATGAACCTGCAAAATTCCAACTTGAAACCCCAAGAATAATTGGACTCAAAATTGGCGTAAGAAAAAGGACGGACAAATCCCTCAATGATTTTCTATCAACGCACACTCTTTTCCATAAATTCCAAAAACAAAAAGAAAGAATTAACGGCTGGGCAACGCCAATGCTTATAAGTAATATTTGGAACATAAAAATAATTGGTTACTCCCAATTCCATCCGTTCCACACATAACCCTTCGTGGCCTGATCTTCAGTATGCGGCTTCCAAAAGCCACTCTCACATGCTAGATAATTCACTCGAGCAAAAGTCAACCACTTGTCTGCAATAAATCCATAATATGATAACCCAGGTGTATAAACCACGCTATCGACACTATTTCCACTGCCCTGATAACCACTTATATAAACATTAGATAATGGACTTGGTCTACTATAACACCTAGACCATTGAATAATAATATTTTTGACACATCCTGTGGTGGTCAGTTTAACCGAAAAATGCAAAGTCGATTTTCCCCAACCAGCTAAACCATAGTTACGCGTCGGTGAAGAATCGGTTCTTTCTGCAAATACTTTTCCAGGCTCTGATTTGCTACAACAGCATGGACTATTTGCATCATATGGTTCGTATGGAGGAAAAGGGTATAGATAATGATCTGCAAATGTAGGAACAGTTCCAGGTGGCTGCGAACTTTCGAGACCTAACGCATCTACAGCGAAAATTGAATTATTGTCAATGAAAGCGTATAGATTGCATCCAGCTATGTTGGCGTAGAAATCATCATTTTCTAACATTTGAAACCCAACTTCTCTCAGCGGGTCTCTGCTTGGCCATCCCGAACGACCCGGCACAGTTTGGTAGATGCAACGGCGTGAACTGAGCGTGGACATTGAACAAACATGGCCTCGACCACATCGGCGACCCGATGGGTTGCGATTCAGACACCCGACGCGAGTTGTGTGCTCCGAGGTGATCAAAGCGTTTGGCAGTTCAGTATTATTATTCTGAGATTTCACTTGTTTCTAAAGTACCATTAACTATGTGCTATTTTGCCACTTCTGCGAGGTTCCTGATAAGACCCCGAATCTTACCTGATTCGTTCTCTGTCATCCGCCAATAGATGGACCCCCCATTTGTGTTAAATGAAATCGAATGCTTTACCAAATTCTTCTCCTGTCTGGAGTAATTCCAATAGTAGAACAGAAAATCTTGTGATAAGGCTTTTCCTTCGACACCTTTATTTTCCGGCTTCATGGACTGAATAATCTCCACAAATTGTTTAACTTGCGCGTCAGATAGAAAGCATTCGTGGCCGTCCCGTTTGCAGAAAAGCACTGCCTTAACATCGTTCGTCGCCAAAGATTGCGCGGTCGCTACTAAAGTAAAAGTGCAGACTGCAGCAGCTAGCATAGCCAGTCTGCAAAGCAAAGCTACCATCTTAGGGCATTTTTGCATTGCATTGGTCATATAATTCCTCTGCTCGTTTCCTGGCATCTTCCCGTGAACCGCATCTGTTCTGGGCAGAATTTGCAGCCTCATTAATAACACAACTCCGCACATCACCAGGAGATGTCCTTTGGCATGTTCCATCATTAAGCGCCGCTTGTATCTCGGTACATACTGCGCCATCGCAGGAACTTAAATCTTTTTTGCGGCATTTTTGTAAGACGTGGATGTTCTCATGCACCAAGGTCTCAAGGAGCAAGGCGGTGTCCTTGATGTTGTTTGCACAGATGTTTAGGTTTTTACCCTGCACGTATCCGACCCAATTCTTATTGTCATCGCCTGTACAACACATGCACTTTGGTTTAAGTGGTTCGCATCCCGGAATTGCATTAATGGCCGCCAGAACCTTTCGCAGTTCTCTACTGCTTGCTCCCGGATTGTTCATTATCCGGTCAACACTGGTCTGACAACTATCGACGGAGTAAAGGCCAAGGACATCGTAGGAGTTTATCGGGTGATTGTTGACAAACGAGTAGAGATTCTTCCCTCCACGTTTTTCTTCTCTGGGGTCTCTACTTGGCCATGTGCCGGTAAGGGGATCATAGTAACGGTATCCATAGTAATAGAGGCCGGTTTCCCAATCGTAGAACTTGGTGGATCCGAGGAAGGGGTTGAGATATGCCAGCGGTCCGGTCGCACGGAGAATGCCCAGGAAGAGATCATATTCATACCGCGCGGCAACCTCTCCGCTAGCCGCATTTACCAACGCTGTCACGTTGCCGTTGCCATCAAAGCAATAAAAATACGTCCCAGCATTTGTGCCATGATGAAGCGTCATGGAAATTAGTCCGCCGATGCCACCCGCGCCTTGCATGCTGCCGCTCAAGTCCGTTCCCCAAGTGAATGAGCGATCCAAGCCGTTGGTGGCATCGAGAATGCCTATAAGGTTCCACCCGTCGTAGATAAAGCGGTTGGTTGATTGGCCGACGTAAGCAGAACCGGTCCATGACGAGACGATTTTCTGCGTCCGGCGGGAGCGGTAATCATACTGGCATTCCACTTTGCCCCGCGCAGACGCCGGGGCATTGGCTAGCCGTTCAAATTGGGTGATGCGATTCTCTGCATCCCACTGATAATTTAGGCGGCCATCGTTTGTGCGATTGCCGTCAGCATCGTAGTTGAATTGCTCCGGGGTCTGCGGGAAATAAATATTGCCGGTGTTAGTTTTGCCGCCACTAACCACCGTCACGCACAGCCACGCAGGCGAGTCGATGTTGTTCGTTCCAACTACTGCCGAGAAGTATTCGCCCTTGCGGAAGATGTTGGTTTTACCGTTTACCGAAACACTGTTTCCTACCAGCGCCGCCCCGATAATGTCGTTGGTCTCGCAAAATTCACGGCTGGTGATCTGGTTGAGACTGTTCACCGTGTAAGTTGCAGGCCGAAGGCCAGCACCACTTTGGTCGCCACCCGTTGCGGTTTGCTTGCGGTTGCCGATGTCATCAAATAAATAGCCAAACTGTTGGCCGGGAACCAGTGTGCCATCGGCGAAATGTTTCACGCCATTTGTCACCTGGCCCAATGTGTCATATTGGTACTCCCAAAAACTGCCGTCGGCCAGCGTGCTTTTCGTCCGCTGATTAGCCGAATTATAATTGTAGTTGTAGGAAAACGGCAAAGCACCGCTGGCCCCGGGCGCGGAGGCAATCTGCCTCAGCCGGTTCAGATAATCAAATTGTTTGATTGTTGTCATCCGCATGGTGCCACCTTGCTTGAACGCAATCTGGCTCACCAGCGGCGAATTGGCAAGGTAACTGTAGGTGGCGGAATTGCCATTGCCATCACTCACGCTCTGGAGGCGCGAGGCAGCATCATAACCGTATTTAGTTCGATGTTTCTTCCATCGGCTGCGACAAAAACGAGTCAAACGGTTAACGCCTTGATGCCCTCGGTGGTGTGTTGTTGTCTGTTTGCTCACGCGTTTTAGATTTTACATGGCAAATCAGGTTTGTTTTTGCCCCAACAGCCCCCCGAGGGGGGCTGTTGGGGACACCTCACCCGTTCTACGCCTACGCGTAACCTCATTCAAGCAAATTCCAACGAAGAAAATCCGTCCCTAGCCAAACCGGCAAAGCGTGCCGGTCTGGAACGGAACTTTTATTTGCGGCAGCAAGTCATCAATGCGCTTGATCAGTTCGCCGATCGGATGCCGGTCGGCAGCCTTCCGCAGGTCTTGGGCGGTGAGATGTATATATATTTGCGTGCTCGTGATCATCCGGTGTCCCAGCAAATCTCTCACCGTAACCAAGCCCACACCGGCCTTGATCAGGTGCGTGGCAAAGGTGTGCCGCAGCTGATGCGGCGAAACGCTCTTCTCAATCCGGGCTTTGCGACCCGTCGTGCGGACGCGCTCATAAATGGCGTTCCGCGACATCGCCCCGCCCTCCCGACTGCGGAAGAAAGGATCCTTCAACTTCACCAAGCCACGGGCGGTCCGATATTGTTTGAGCATGTGCACCA
Organism: uncultured Verrucomicrobia subdivision 3 bacterium; assembly: GCA_903922735.1. Classification (GTDB taxonomy): domain Bacteria; phylum Verrucomicrobiota; class Verrucomicrobiia; order Limisphaerales; family UBA11358; genus UBA11358. Next base: position 12,772 of record CAIXUZ010000074.1, on the reverse strand, counting down.
CCTCATCGTTGAGTGGCACCGTTCGTTCGTGTCCGCCTTTGCCCACCACATGAATGGTCCGTTCCTGCCAATCAATATCGGCCTCGGTCAGGCCGGCGCATTCACTGGCTCGAATGCCTGTGCCATATAATATCGTCATGATCGCGCGATCGCGCAGCCCCAGCACCGAGTCGGTTTTGGGTTGCTCGATCAGATGCCGCACTTCCTCTTCATTCAATATCCGTGGCAGTTTGCGCCGCGCCGCTTTGATCTTGGGAAAGTTCGCGAGCGGGTTGTCACGCGGCTCCAAATGACCCATGGCCACGATGGCTCGGTAAAAGTTGCGCAACACCGTGACTTGCCGGTTGATTGCCGAGGCGCCGTTGTCGCGTTCCCGGCGGAGGTAATCCAAATACTCCAGCACATCGCGGGCGGTGATCTGCTCCGGCCCACGCTCCGCCCAGCGCACTGCGGCATATTCGCGAAAACCGGCCAGCGTCGCCTGATAGGCATTGATGCTGGAAGTCCGCAAGCCGCGGGCAGTGCAGTGCGTTTGCAAATACATCTTGATCCAGTAATCCCACTTCATAAAAGACCTCCTGGTTTTTTGCTGAGAAGTTTGACCGCGTGCTCACGCCGGCCGGGCAGCGCATGCAGATAGACGCCGGTCTCTTGGGCGGAACGATGCCCCATCAATGAGGCGATCACCGCCAAGTCCACGCCGCGATCCATCAGATGCGTGGCGAAGCTGTGCCGCAATGTTTTGGCGGTGACCATCTGCGTCAGTCCCGCCTTCAGCGTTGCCGCCTGCACCACGGCGCAAACATCCTTCGACGAAAATCGGGTCTGCTTTTTTTCGGTTTGGATCAAGGCTCCGCGCCGGCCTTTGCGTTCCGCCAGAAACGCCAGTAACACAGTCCACACCGCATCGGGAACTGGAATGCGGCGGGCGCGATCGCCTTTGCCATGCCGCACCACCACCTCCTGCCTCTCTATATCCACATCCGCAAAATCCAACTGGCAGAGTTCCGATGTTCGCAAACCACAGCCATAGAGTAATAATATTACCAGCCGGTTTCGCCGCTCCAACCGCGTGTGACTCGGACAGGCTTCCACCAAACGGCGCGCGTCTTCAATACTCAAGAACTTGGGGGCCACCAACCGCACGCTATCCTGCAGTGAAAAACCATCCAGCACATTGCGGTCGGCGCGCCCGCTCCGCCAGGCATACTCCAGCAGGCCGCGCAGATGACTGATATCCTTGTTCAAAGACTGGGGCGAATAACCAGCCTCCCGTTGCTGGTTCAACCAGGTCATATAGTCGGCCAGCGTCAGCTTCCACAAGGGCACGGCCGGCCGAACTTTTTCCAGCGACGTGACCGCGCGTTTGAGCGTGCACTTGATATCCACCACACTCCGTGGCGCCAATCGCCGGATCTTGCTTTGATAGTCCAGATAGCCTTCGATCAATGGATCCAAACGGAGCTTGCTCATAGGGATTGCCTTTCTGCTGAGGTTGCCAAACCAAGATAATCATTAAGCGGATGCTGCTTCATGGCGCGGGCGCGTTCCGGATCGGCAATGTGCAAATAGCGCGTGGTTGTCACCACGGTGGCGTGGCCAAGTAGCTGCTGAACTTCCGGCAGACTCACGCCGCTCTCCAGCAAATCTGAAGCGCAGGTGTGACGAAATTGATGCAAACTCACTAGCGGCACTGCCGCCCGCTTCGCGATGCGATGCACCATTAAGCCCAGGCTTTCGGAACTCATTCGCAGACCCGCACGGTTCAAGAACAAGGCCGGTTCACGACAGACTCCCCGCCGCTCCAACAGATTTTGGCGTAGGGGTAGATAGGCTTCCAAGCAGCGCCAGATACCTTCGGATACGGGCACATTCCGTTCCTGTCCGGTCTTGCGTCCATCAATCTTTAGAATCCCTTCCTCCCGCTTCCAGTGCTCCAAATCCAATCGCTCCAACTCGCCCCGCCTCAACCCGGTGCCATACAGCAAAGCCAGCACCGCAATCGACAAATGTTGCTGGTAATCATTGCGGTTTTCACTCGATGCCGCCCAGAGCTTTTTTAAATGTTCCGCCCCGATCCGCCGGGGCATGCGGCCGCGGGCATCCAGTCGCGGTCCCTTTATCCACCGCATCGGATTTTTGCGCCACACTCCCTCCTGCACCAAATACTCTCCCATCAGCCGCAGTTTGCTCGTCAAACCAGCAACCGTGGACTTCGCATGAAATCGCGTGCGGCAACGGATATAATCCATGTGCATCTCCCCATCCACTTCCTCCAGGTTCGGCTTCGGACGCCGCCGCTTCAACCACAACCCCCATCGTTCCAACTCGTGCCGAAGACCAACAATCGTCGCCTCACTCAGCCCGCACGTCTCACATTGTTTGAGATATCCGTCCATCAATCCGTCCCATCGCTTCATATGCATTTTCCTTTCATAAAGCCCATGCTTCCGCATGGGCCTTCCACCAAACAAGTGCATTTTGCGATACAATATGACTCCCAATATGACGCCTTTGACGAAGGAAGAACTCCCTGAGTTGAACTAAAAATGCGATTAATGAGGTTTCACAGCTGAAATTGCAGGATGGTTTTCGCGGAGCCGTCATGCTGGAGTCGGGGGTTTTCAATTGCAGCAAAACGATTGCCATCAAGTCCAGCGGCGTGGTGTTGCGCGGCAGCGGTTCGCTGGAGAACGGCACCACCATTAAAATGACCGGCCCGCCGCACCTGTGTTTTTCCATCGGCGATTTCGGTAATGTCAAACCCGTTGGCCCGCGCGCCGCCATCACCGATGCCTATGTCCCGTCGGGAACCGGTTCGTTTCACATCGACCAACCGGAAAACTTTCGCGCGGGCGACACCGTGCTCATCAACCGTCCCGCCACGCCGGTTTGGGTGAGTTTCATGGGCATGGATAAGATGGTCCACGACGGCAAAAAATGTGAGTGGGTGTCCGGTGAAATGCGCAACGAACGGACCATCAAAAGCATTGCCGGAAATCTCGTCACGCTCGATGTGCCGCTGGCGGATTCGTTTGATTCGCGGTATCTCAATCCGCCCGGTGGTTCGATGGTCAAATACGACCTGTCCCGGCGTCCGACCCAGATCGGGATCGAAAGCCTCCGCATTGTCTCGCCGCCGATGGTCGTGACTATCGATCAGCCGGCCAACCATGCGCTGCAAATAAACAGCCTTACCGATGGCTGGGTGCGCCATCTCAAGGTGGTGGATACCATCGACAGCTTTCACTTCAACGAACATACCAGCCGGCTAACCATTGAAAATGTGGACATCCGGCACACGGTCGCCACCCTCGGCGGGCCAAAGCCATGTGATTTTTTTGTCGGCGGCACGCAGACGCTCATCAACCGCTGCTCCGCCACCGGCAACAGCATCTGGTATGTTTCGCCGGGGGCCCGGCTGATGGGACCGGTCGTCGTGTTGAACAGCAGTTTTTACGGCAACGGTCATATTCAGCCGCATATGCGCTGGGGGACGGGATTCCTCGTGGACAACTGCCAGGTTCCCGATGGCGGCATTGACCTGATGAACCGCGGCAACATGGGAACCGGCCACGGCTGGACGACCGGTTGGTCCGTCGCCTGGAATTGCACCGCCAAGACTTACACCATTCAACAGCCGCCCGGCTCGATGAACTGGGCGATCGGCTGCAAAGGCCAGCCGGAACTCAAGGAGCAGCCCGGCGACAAAAACGGTCCCAAACTGCGCTCCGGGATTTTTGATTCGCACGGAACGCCGGTTGCCCCGGCCAGTCTGTATCTCGCCCAACTGCGCGAACGACTCGGCCCGCAGGCGCTCGAAAACATCGGTTATCCGCCATAAACGGGTTGATGCAACGGTCCCGTCTATCTTTCCGCTTTCCGCTTTTCAGCTTTTCCCCTGCACGCCTTCTGACTTCTAAAAATATTTCAACTTTCAGCATTTTTTTCGTCGCCCACGACATCGCCAACTGCCCCGGCAAACCCGCCGCCCAATCCTAACCCACATCAAATTCTTCACCCCGAAATACCAGGGCTAAGAAGTTGCAGCTAGGCTTTGGCACTTTGATACCACCCGCGCGACGCGTTGCAGACTTTGCAGACCGACAGCATCACCGGCACTTCCACCAGCACGCCCACCACGCACGCCAGCGCCGCGCCCGAGCTGGGGCCGAACAGCGTGATGGCCACCGCCACCGCCAGTTCAAAGAAATTACTCGCCCCGATCAGCGCGCCCGGCGACGCCACATTGTGCGGCACCTTCAATTTCCGCATCAGCAGGTAGGTCAGGCTGGAATTGAAATAGACCTGGATCAGAATCGGCACCGCCAGCAGGATGACCGCAAACCATTTCTTAATCAGTTTGTCGGCTTGAAACGCGAAGATCAGCGCCAGCGTCAGCAGCAGCGCCCACATCATCACCGGATGAAACTTCGGCAGGAAATTCTTCTCGAACCATTCCTTGCCGTGCGACTTGAGCAGCAGCGTCCGCGTCAGCCAGCCCGCCGTCAGCGGCACCACGATGAACACTACCACGGAAGTGATCAGCACCTTGGGCGGCACGACCACATTGGCCACACCGCAGAGAAACATGACAATCGGCGCGAACAGCACGAGCATGATCAAATCGTTCACCGCCACTTGCACCAGCGTATAAACCGGGTCGCCGTCCGTCAGGTAAGACCAGACAAACACCATTGCGGTGCAAGGCGCAGCGGCCAGGATGATCAGGCCGGCGGTGTAATTCTTCGCCGTCTCCGCGTCAATCCAGTGGGCAAAAATATGCTGCATGAATATCCATGCGAGCAAGGCCATGCTGAACGGCTTCACCAGCCAGTTGACAAACAGCGTCACCATCAGCCCCTTGGGCCGCTTGGCGATGCCGCCGATGGCGCTGAAATCCACCTTGAGCATCATCGGATAAATCATCAGCCAGAGCAAAATCCCGATCGGCACGTTCACCTGTGACCCTTGCCCGAACTCCAGTTTGCTCAGCGTGGCCGTGACATCGGGCAGCAGTTTGCCAAACGCCACGCCCACCACCATGCACACCAGCACCCACACGGTGAGGTAGCGTTCAAAAAAGGCGAGGCGCTTTGGGGAAGGTTGATTATTCATGACAATGCAATGGTTGGGTTAATGAGGTTTAAGGCTTTTCTTCCGGTGCGCAACCATTCGCGGCGCACCCTTCGCCGCCGGGCTTGCGCGCTTTGATTTCCAGGCTGGTGATGTAATCGGACGGCTTTGTCCCGGCAGGCAGTTGGGCCACGATTTTCTGATACAGAGGATCCTGCCAGTCCACCATGCCCTCAATGTAAGCCGCCTTGGTCACCAGCTCGATGTCCTCCAAACCCGCCGCCAGGGCCATCCGCTCCGTTTCCGCCACCAGCGCCGCCCCCGCCACGCAGCCCACCAGCGCCTCCACGCTTTCCGCCACCGCCGCCGGCAATGGCCTGAGCAGCGCCAGATCGGATACGGCCACCCGCCCGCCCGGCTTGAGCACGCGGGTGATTTCGCGCCAGACTTGCGCCTTGTCCGGGGAAAGATTGATCACGCAATTGGAAATCACCGCATCCACGCTCGCGTCCGCCACCGGCAAATGCTCGATTTCCCCCAGCCGGAACTCGACATTGTCCAGACCGGTTTGTTCGCGGTAGCTTCCGCTATTGTGTCGCGCCTTGCCGAGCATCTCCGCCGTCATGTCCACCCCGATGGCGCGACCGCTCGCTCCCACTTTGCGCCCGGCGATGAACACATCGAACCCGCCGCCGGCACCGAGATCGAGAACCACTTCGCCGGGTTGCAGCGCGGCCAGCGCATTCGGATTGCCGCAGGACAAGCCCATGTTGGCACCGTCGGGTAATGCGGCCAATTCCTCGGGGGAGTAGCCGATGTGCTTGGCAAGGTCCGCCGCCGCCGCTGGCGATGAGCCGCAACACGTCGGCGCCGGCCCGCAACACGACCCGCCTTCGGTGGCGATTTTGCCATAGCCATCGCGCACCTTGAGGCGGATGATTTCGGCGTCCGTTTGCTGGCTGGATTGTTTCATAAGGTTGGTTCTTAAGTTTGGCAGCGCATTTTGGGAGCGTCCCCCAATCCGTGGCGTTGGGGCTTCGCCCACAGCAACAGGGTCGAACTCAGCACCACGGTCACGCAGCCCGCCTCTTGAAAGATTACCGCCACCACCGGTGTGAGCATGCCCAGGCTGCCCAGCACGAGGCCGACCGCGTTGTAGATGATGGAGAAAAAGATATTAAGCTTGATGCGGCGCAGCACGGTGCGGGACATCCACATGAATTCCGCCACGCGCGAAAGATCGTCATTCATGAGCGTGACATCCGCGGTCTCGATGGCCACATCGGTCCCGGCCGCGCCCATCGCAATACCCACGTCCGCCAGGGCCAGCGCCGGGGCGTCATTGATGCCATCGCCAATCATGCCCACCGTGTGCCCGGCCGATTGCAGCTTCTTGACAAATTCCTGCTTTTGCTCCGGCAGAAGCCCTGCTTGGAAATGGTCCACGCCAATCTCCCGGGCCACCGCGCCGGCCACCTGCGGGTTGTCGCCCGTCAGCATCGTGATGTTCCGGTTGCCCATGACGTGGTGCAGCGACGCAATGGCCTGTCGCGTCTCCGGTCGAATCTCATCGGCCAACGCGATCAAACCCACCGCCTGCGCCCCGCGCGCCACGAGGATGGCGGTCCGCCCTTGCTCCGTTTGGGCCGCGATGCGCTCGTGAATCTCGGCGGAGAAGGTCACGCCCTGGGCCGCGAGAAATCCCGCTTGCCCAACCGCAAGGTTTTGCCCCTGCCACCGCGCGACCACGCCCCGGCCGATCTCAACCTTGAAATCATCCGGGTCCGGCACGGCCAGCCCGCGTTCTTTGGCGCAGCCCAGCACCGCCTTGGCCAAAGGATGCTCGGAATGCTTTTCCGCGACCGCCGCCATCTGGAGGATCTCTTGGGTGGGCAGGCCGTCGAAGGCGACCACGTCCAGCACCTTGGGTTGCCCCAGCGTGAAAGTCCCGGTCTTGTCCACGACCAGCGCATCAATCTTCCCCGCCAGTTCAAAGAAAATGCCGCCCTTCACCAGCACCGCGCGCCGCGCCATGTTGGAGATGCCCGCCGTCACCGCCGTCGGCGTGGCGATGGCAAACGCGCACGGACAGGCCACCAGCAAAATCGAGATGGCGGTCTTGACGTTGCCCGTCGTCATAAAGACGATCGCCGCCAGGACCAGCACCACCGGCAGAAACCAGACCGTGAAGCGGTCGGCGAGGTTCTGGATGGGGGCTTTGATTCCTTGCGCCTCTTCCACCAGATGCACAATCCGGGCCAGCGTCGTATCCGCCCCCACTTTCGTGGCCCGCGCTTCCACGCGCCCGGTCAGGTTCAGCGTGCCGCTGAACAACTCGCTGCCCTTGAATTTCTCCACCGGCATGGATTCACCGGTGATCGGCGCCTGATTCACGCTGCTGGCCCCGGCCACCACCACACCATCCACCGGCACCCGTTCCCCCGGCTTGATGATGACCACCGTCCCCACTTGCACCTCGCCAATGGAAATCGTCACTTCCTCGGCACCGCGGCGGACGGTCGCCGTCTGGGGGGTCAAGTCGAGCAGGTTGCGAATGCTCTGCCGGTTCTTGCCCAGCGTGTAAGACTCCAGCGCTCCCACCACCGCCATGATGAAAATGATGATCGCCGCCGGGCGGAACTCCCCCACCGCCAGCGTGGCAACCAGTGCCACGGTGACAAAGACATTCACCGTGATCTTCCGCCGCCAAAGATCTTGGAAACCGCCGAGAAACCGCAGCCATCCGCCAAACAAAGTTGCCACCAGCGCCAGCCCCGCATTCAAGAACAGCGGGCCAACCTGCCAGTGCGCCAGGGCCCAGCTGACCACGATCAGCGCCCCAACAATGCCGGGCACCAGCGCCAAAACCGCGAACTCCCGGTATTTTGCAGGTTGTTCCATCCGGTTGCTATTTCTGCGCCGGTTTGGTGGTGGCGGTGGTTTCCTTGCGCTGCGGCTTTTCCGCTTTCGGCGTTGTGCCGTCGCACGTCTCTCCCGGTCCGCAGCAGCAGCCGCCGGTTTTGCTGAAGGATTCGCGCAGTAGGCTGAAAAATCCTTTTTTGCTTTTTGGTTCGTTTTTCATTTTGATTCCTTGTTGTTACAGGATGGTTTGGTGATAACCGTCGCCCATTTTAGAATGTCGCCAGCAGATAGAATCCCGCGACCACGAGCCATCCGCCTGCGCGATCGCCGAGGCGCACGCCAGCGATGTTTGGCCCACGCCGCCCTTGCCCGTGAAAAACAGGAAGCGCGTCGCCGTGGCCAGAAAATCCGCGAGCGAATCAGCGGGCTTGTGATGAGTTTCGGCGTTCATGGATTGCTGGTTGGTGGGTTATTGGCTTGGATTAGGGGCCGTCGCGGGTGTGCCCGGCGGCTTGGCGGGCGGCGCCGGGCGGGGTGGCTGACTCACCGGCACCTTGATGATCGGGAACTGCGGGTGATTTGATTTCACGCTCAGTTCCACCTGCTCGCCTTGGGCAATCTCGAACCCCGCCGGAAAATTCAGCGCCAGCGTGAAGTTGCGTCCGGCTTCGATCTCTTTCAGTTGCACCTCCACATTTCTGCCGTTTACCACGGGTTCAGACAGGATCAGCAAGTTCGTTCCGCTGTTCCGAATCGAGACGGTGGTCGTCATGGGATTCGTGAGCGGGGCGGTTGGCAGCGCGATCCGGGGGGGCGTCACCACGACCACCGGCTGCACTCTGGCCCAGACGCCGACATTGAGAATCGGCAGGTTTGTGGATGATGTCTTAAAGGTGAATTGCCCCTGCACATTCTCCGCCGGCAACGGCGGCACAGTCGTGACGATCAATTCAAACTGCTTCCCCGGTTCATTGGTTTTCAACTCGGCGATGAACGCGGAGTTGTTGCTCTCGGGCGCGGACAGCGTAAGCGGGGTTTCCTCGTTGTTCACGATGCGCACGGTCATGGTGGCCGGGGGCGATTCGGTAGTGACGGTAAGGAAAGGGTATTGGGGCGTCACGTCAATGGGCTTCCAGATCACGCCCTTGATTTGCAGCACCACGGTGGGCTGATTGGGGTCGTTGCAGGTCACGGTAATGCTCTTTCCAACCGCACCGCTGAAGCTCCCGCTGTTGAATTGGATGGGAATGCTGCCGGTTTTGCCCGGCTCGACCTGCCGGGTCCATTCGCCCGCCGTCGTGCAGCCGCAGGAGGTCTGCACGTTGCTGATCACCAGCGTCGCACTGCCATTATTGGTGAACACATACGCGTGTTTGATGACCTCGCCGTTCTTGATCTGACCGAAGTCATGCTCGGGCGTCGCGAAAGCAATCTTCGGTCCGGTGACGCCGGTGACAGCGGTGGTTTCTGCTTTGCGCCCGCCTCGGCCGCTCACCGCATACACCACCGCGGCAACCACCAAAACCGCCGCGCCGACCCACAGCACCCGCCGCTTTGTTCCGCCTTTGGAATTCTGTGCCGGAACCGCAGTGCGCCCCAGGGAAGACGCGCCGTTCCTGTTCCCTTGCTGCCGGGGTCTCCGGTTTGATTTTTTGCTCATGCTTCTTGCCTCGCTGTGGCGCGGTATCCGCTGGCGCCCGGCCGCAGCCCGTGCGTGACCATGACGTTCGTGGTTTGAGTGGTCATTTTAGAATGTCGCCAGCAGATAGAATCCCGCGACCACGAGCAATCCGCCTGCGGCTACGCGGATAATCGCCTCCGCCTTCTGCGCCTTGAGCGAGGCTTTCCCGAACGCGATGCCGAACAGGATGGCCCCCAGCGGCAGGCTGAAACCCACGCCAAACGCCGCCATCAGCATCATGCCCCAGAGCGTGTGCCCCATCAGGATGCTGGTGCCGATCACCACAAAGATTCCGGGATTGCACGGCAGGGACGCCGCCGCCACGCCGCCGCCCATCAGCAGCCCCACCAGCACCGTGCCCGGCATTCCCCGCCCGGCGGATCGCGTTTCCGTCTGCCGCTTGAATTGGGGCAGTTTCAGCGGCAACAGCTTGAGCGCCACCAGTCCTAGAACGACCGCCAGGAACCCCGCAAAGATCTTCCAGTATTTGCCGAGCAATGTTTGCGCGGCCTGCCCCGCCAAACCCGCGACCAGCCCCAGCACGATCAGCGCCAGCGTGGTGCCGAGCATGAAGGAGAGGGCGGAGACGATCGCGTTTTTCCGGTTGCCGTCGGCCCGCGTGCCCGAATAGGCCGCCAGCATTCCCATCGCCGGCAGGGTGCAGCACGCGCTGGCCACGGCACTTAATAAACCCAGCAGCAGCGCCAGCGGCAACGCCAGCGGTCCCAGGCTGGCCGATTGGAGCGTGGCGGTGATGGATTGCAGCGCGGTGGCGATGCTCGCTAACATGGCGCTTGCTTTCTATTTACAGGCACCCGGGGCGCAACCGCCGCTGGCTGGCCCGCACCCGCCCGCGCTGGACGCGGTTACATAGCCCTGCACCAGTTTCGTTTCCGTGATGTCGCCGGCAACCGTCACCATCCCGCGCCCTTTGACCGCCGCCAGCACGCTTGGGAAGGTGATTTTTCCAGTAAGCTGATCATAATCTGCCGAGCTGGCTTTCAGCGTGAACAGCCCCACCTTCTTCCCCTGCGCCTCAATCGCGCGCACGGCCTTGTTCATCGTTGCTGCCGGGGAATCCGCTGTCGCGCCCGCTTTCCCGGGCAGGAAAACGAAGACGGCATCCAGATTGGTTGCCACGGTGTTCAACTCGGCTAGCGCCCCGATGGCTTCCATGCTCTTCTCGGTCGTTGGGGCCGCCGCGCCGGGGCTCTTGGCGCTGCCGCCGGTCAGCGTGGCGAGTGACGCAAACTCGGACGCCGCCGCCTTGGGGGCGACATCATTGGTCTTGATCACCGCCCGCGCCGCCAGCACGCCCGCAGCGGCCAGCACGATGACGCCGATCACCCAGCTCTTGTTGCCCGGTTTGCGGGAGGCATGGCACCCGCACCCGGCATCGCAGCCGTCGCTCTTTGGTTTCAGCAGATTCCCGATGTCGCCCGGTGTCCCGTTTTCATTCGGTGTGTTCATAGTTCATCTTTCATTTGTTGTTGACCGTCACTGCCACATTCAATTCCTCTCAGCACATGCCGCCGCCCCCTTGCCGTTGACCAGCATCACCGGCAGCGCCGCTTCGCCCTTTTCCATCAGCGCGCTTTGCACGCTCTGGATTTCCACATACGCCGCCGGATTTTGCGACCGGTTGTGCCGCTGCACGATCACGTCCTGCGCTTTCAGCCGGTCCAGATCGGCGGCGAATTGCACCAGCTTCGGGTCAACATTGGGCCCGCCCACACCCGTGGATCAGCACATGGCCGGGTCGAACACTTGTATGTTTGCGTGGTCAGCTTCACGAATTATTTTGCTTTCGCCTGATCGCGCCGGCCATCGGCGTAAGCCTCAAAAACCATCTTGATCTGGTCCCGCACCTGCCGGAATACCGCCAGCTTTTCTTCATCCGTGCCCGTCGCGTGTGCCGGGTCATAAAAGCCCCAATGATGCCGGTTCGCCTGGCCGGGAAAAATTGGACACGCCTGATCCGCATTGCCGCAGACGGTGATGACTGTCTCCACCGGCTGGTTGAGGAAGTCATTCATGTGCTTGGAATGATGGGCGGAAATATCAATGCCAATTTCCTTCATCACCTGGATGCCCAGCGGATGCACATAGCCCGCCGGCTTCGACCCGGCGCTTTGCACGTTCAGGAAATCGCCCGCTGCCGCGCGCAGGATGCCTTCCGCCAGATGGCTGCGGCAGGAATTCCCGGTGCAGAGGATGAGGACGGTCGGTTTCACTTTTTGCATTGGCGTTTGCATATTTCGCTGGGATGTTCTTTGAGGATTTGTTTGAGTTGATTGGTGTCGCCTAAAATCTTCACCTCGGCGGCAATGGCCTTATTTGCCCAGTCCAGGGCGCCCTGGACCGTGGCGGAAGCTTGTTTGTCCGGCAGGCGGTAATATACCCATCGGTCGGTCTTCCGGGATTCCACCAGCCCGGCCTGAAACAAAATGGACAGGTGCTTGGAGACCGTCGACGGGGCCATCCCGAACAGTTCGGTGATCTGGCAGACGCACAGTTCCCCGCCCCGCAACGCCATCAGGATGCGCACGCGGGTTTCATCCGCCAGCGCCTTGGTGATAAACATGAACTCGCGCATAAGCTATATTCTCATTTCGTCATACGGCGAAACAAAGATAGCCTGCCGCACCCGCCGCCGTCAAGCCGTTGTTGTTATGGTCAGGCTGAATAGATCAGCCACCCGCCGCCCAGCAGCACCAACCCGCCGCAGATATATTTCACCACCCGGACGCCCTTGGATTGCTCGTTCCAGTTCAGAAAGCGTTGCACCAGTTCCGTGGACGTCCCCGCCGCCACAATCACCGCGCAGTGCCCCGCGCCATAGGCCAGCAGCAGGGCCACGCCGTAAAGGGGATTTGTCTTGGCCAGTTGGAACGTCACGCCCAGCATCGGCGCCATGTAGGCAAACGTGCAGGGGCCCAGCGCGATGCCAAACACCAGCCCGAGGATGAACGCCGCGAGCAGCCCTTTCCGTTTCATGCCCACCTGTCCCGGCCCCGACCACGGCATCGGGATCACGCCCAGCAGATGCAGCCCGACGACAAAGAAAATCGCCGCCACGAAATAATTCCCGTAGCGCCCCACGTCGCCCAGCATCCGCCCCGCCGCCGCCGTGATCCCGCCGATGGCCGCGAT
>CAIXUZ010000073.1 GCA_903922735.1 uncultured Verrucomicrobia subdivision 3 bacterium | reverse complement strand
GGTAAAACGATGTCTGCGATAATTTTTCGCGAACGACGGGCATGGTGCCCCGGTCAGCTTCGAGGAAATAATAGACACGTTGTGTCGCCCCATGTTTGTCGACGTATTCCAACGCAAACACGCGATCGGGGATGACGCCGAATTTGGTGCCGTCACGGATTTTCACCCGCCAATGCAACGGCGCTTCGACGAGCAGATTTAATTCGTCCTCATGCAATAACCGGATGCCATCCCGTCGGCAGGCGAGTTCAAGAGACACCATAACATCTGAAACCAACAGTGAGTGAGCCAGATACATCCGACCGATGGCACGATTTTTTTCGCCCCAAGTCGCCGGATTGAGTTGAAGGAGTGAACTGCTTTTATTTCCTAACCCGTAGGCGATGGTTTGGGAGCCACTGCGTTCGTAGTATTGAAGTTGGGCACGCGGGCGTTCCAAGTAACTGTGATGAAACAGCCATTGCAACCGGCGGGACAAATTCTGCGCGCTGCCGCCAATCAGGGTGATGATTTGATGAGAACGTAAAAACCGGTGCCGGTGGATGAGGCGGATGATTTCTTGGTCACGGTTAGTGAGCCGAATTGGTGCAACTTTTTCGGCGCGTTGAAAACGCGGAAGGCGAGACATCCCGCCAGCATGAATGAAGCCTCAGATAATCAAACGACGTGTGAATTTGTCCATGTTGGCAAGTCGCCAAGCTAAACCAATTTCAGGCAATGACCGGCCAGGCTCCGCGCACGGAACCGAAGTGACGGCGCAGTTTTGAAAATTCCACCGAGGCTGGATCGGGGGTGACTGCCTGATGATTGGCGTCCAAATAAAGACAACCCACGTCTTCCGGCGGAAGTTGATTAAACAATGCCTTGGCTCCGTCCAAGGCTTGCAGCCATTGCCGTTTGCATTCCACGAGATCCAAAGGCTCGCGTAACAACAGGGTGTTCAACCGGCTGGCCGGGTAATGCGCGAGTCGTTGCGCTTCCTCAACCAGAAATTGCGGGGTGAAGCCGGCGTCTTTGCCACAAGCCGCCCACGCCAGCGCTCCGAGGCTCAAAACATTGCGGTGTAAAAAAAGCACGTCCAGATAGTCGCGCAACTCACCCCGACCCGCGAGGGCCAGCACTTTGTTGGTCGCCCCGTCCAGCGGATGCAGCACAAAACCGATTTCGGCATCGGCCTGCACGGGAAAAAAGCGAAACGCAGAATCGTAAGCCCATTCCATTTTCGTAGCTTGCCCGGCCTTGGAAACGACGGCGCGGCGGAACATTTCCTGTTGGTCGGCCCATTCCAAAACATAACCGTTCTGTTCCAACACGGCAGCATCCGACCAGGCCGCCTGTTGCAAACTTTTTACGGTGTCATGAAAAACGTCAATATCCTGGGATTGCCGCAACGAATCCTCCCGCCGCAAAAAAACGGTGGCCCCGGCGATGTAACTTTCAGGATTGCGGTTGACCGCCAGCAGCCGGAGGATGGATTTCTCGAAGTCGCCTAGCGGCATAATTCGGCGGCGATTTGGAAACCGCGCCGTCCGCCATTCGCGCGCAGTCGTTCGCAGAGATAAGGCACTTCTTCTGCGACGATTTCCGCATCCCGCCGCATGAACCAGAAACACCGGGCATGGAACTCCCGAAACGCCTGCTGTGCCAGGGCGAGTTTCTCCACCGGAAAATCCGGCGTGATTGTTTCTGTCCGATTCACGCCTATTCAATAACCCAAATTTACCGGCGTATCAATCAGGGAAAGCGATCAACTATTCCGGGCGGTTCAAATCGGCAGACGATTCATGTCCCATCCACCGCCTTAACTTCGCCTCAATTTTCGCACGCGGCATGGCAAACCGTTCGCGTGACAGCGTGATGAGTTTGTCCCGCCGGCCAATGCGGTTTTCCAGCGGCGGCAACATTTTCGCCCGGAACGGTTCGCGGTTGGTGCCGCTGACCAGCAATTTCACCACGGCTTCATACTGGTTCAAGTCGGCCAGTGCCGTCGCCGGAATGGTTTTGCCAAATTCCTTGGTCATCACTTCCGCATCGGTGTAGCCGATGCGGAAAGCCACCAACGTCCCGACGTTTCCGAACACGTCCTGCCGGACCGGTTCGGAAAGCTGGTCAATGTATTGGTGCGACAATGTGAGGCAGAGCCGGTATTTGCGCGCCTCCGCCAGGATGGAGGCAAACGCATCTGTCGAGAAATTCTGAAACTCATCAATGAACAGGTAAAAATCCCGGCGCTCGGATTCCGGTCGGTTGGCGCGGGCCATCGCGCCCAATTGAAACTGCGTCACCAGCAATGAACCGAGCAAGTTTGCCTTGTCGTGGCCAAGCTGTCCTTTGGACAGGTTGGCGATGAACAGTCGCCCGTTATCCATCACGAACGGAAGATCCACTTTCTTTTTCACCTGGCCCAGAATGTTGCGCACGACCGGATTCAACAGGAACTGGCCGATTTTATTTTGGATCGGCGCAATCGCCTCGCGTTTGAAACGCTCGTCGTAGTTCGCATATTCCTCCGCCCAGAACGCCCGGATGAACGGATCTTTGATCTGCCGGATTACCTTTGCTCGGTAGTCGTCGTCGGTGAGCAAGCGGTTCACACCGAGCAAAGTTTGGTTTCGAGATTCCAACAACGCGGAGGCCGCGTTGTAGAGTATGTATTCCAGTCGCGGTCCCCATGAGTCGCGCCAGATGCCCTTGAATGCCGCCACAATGCCCGACGCGACGAGGTGACGGTCGTCCGGCTTCACACTGCCGATAACATTCAAGCCGATGGGGAATTCCAAGTCACCCGGATTGAAATAGACCAAGTGATCAGCCCGCTTGGGCGGGATGTGGTTCAACAGTTCTTCGGCCAGTTCGCCGTGCGGGTCAATGACCCCAACGCCATGTCCCAGCGCGATGTGCTGCAATATCAGGTTCCGCAGCAATGTTGTTTTTCCAGTGCCGGTTTTTCCGATGATGTAGAGATGCTGCCGCTCATCCACGGCGGCAATGCCAAAGGGCTGGGGATCGCCCCAGCCTGGTTCCTCGCCGATGATGATGTGGGGTGATTCGTTGTTCATGGTGCCAGAATCAGCCGCCACCCCATGAACGTCTCGGTTGTGGTGGACGTAGTGACGCCGGCAGCAGTGCTTGGGGGCACGCCGGCGAGATAATGGCGGCTGGTTTTGAAACCCGAACGGGTAGCCAGCTTACCATGCGGTTTGCAAATCGGACGCGCCGCAGGCGCGGCTGAATTAAAAAAGCGCCCAGTCGGGCGACGCTTTCTATCTGCCAGTAGTAAAAGCTAGTGTCTTGACCGGTCTGGTAGTAACACTCGTTCGCCCGTCGTCCTTTCCGCGCTTCGGCGCGAGCCGGTCGCGTAGCGAAATCGTGGTTGGGCGGTAGCCCTGATCTTAAAACCCGTCCCCCAACGTGTCGGCGATTCCGGCCGACTTATCGCTTTTTGGTAAAGG
>CAIXUZ010000072.1 GCA_903922735.1 uncultured Verrucomicrobia subdivision 3 bacterium | reverse complement strand
CGAGCTGCACGGCCAGAAGATCAAGGTCGAAACCAAAGGCGGCAAATCCAACATCGGTTTTTGGGACAACGCCAACGAATGGGCTTCCTGGCGCGCCCGCATCAGCAACCCCGGCAAATACAAAATCACCACCACGCTGGCGGTCGCCAAAAGCAAAGCCGAGTTTCAAGTGGAGGTTGGCGGCGAAAAAGTTTTCGCCACCGTGCCGACAACATCCGGCTGGGATCAATATGCCACCACCGAAATCGGCACGGTCACCCTCAAGCAAGCCGGAGATTTCACGCTGAAGGTGCTCGCCAAGGATGCCGCCAGCTGGAAGCCCATTAATCTCAACTCGGTCCGCCTGGAACCGGTTGGCCCATGAAAACCACTGCCATCGCCAAGCTAATTGGTGCCATACCCAACCGGCTGCAACTCGCGGGCGGCTGGATTGACCAGCCGTTCGTCAACAAACTTAATCCGAAACCGCCCGGCTCCATGGTCGTGGTGCAGATCGAGCCGGATTTCCGGCCAATGGACCGCTCCGGCATCGCCAGCGGCACGCGCGCCATCGCGATGAAATTGTGGAAAGGCCGATTGCCGAATCGCCCCCTCGCCGAACTCGTCCGCGAGCTATACGAAGCAGAGAACAAGGGCAAAGCCGAACCCAGCGGTTCGCAAGACATGATCGGCCTGATTTATCCGGGCGTGAACCGGCTGGACTACGATTTTAAAATCCGGGGCGGCGTTTTCCCGTCCCACGTTGAATCCTGCAACAGAACCAAAGTCGCCCGCTGGCTGAGCAACGTTTTGCACCTGATTCCCATCGAACCGCGCCCCGATGGCTATTCACCGCTCGGCATCAAAAAACTGGAGCCGAAATGGGTCGCCATGCTCGGCCAGTCAGGCAAGGATTGCTACCACGCCATCGTCAAAATGGACGCGAAGGCGCTCGGCGCATCGCTGAATCTCAACATGAAATGCTGGGAGACGCTGCTGCCGCAAGTCGTTCGCCATCCCCTGCTCCGCGTCGAGTTGATGCCGATTCTCAAGGCGTATCAGCGGCAATATCCCGGCGCGATGTATTCCGGCTGCGGCGGTGGATATCTCATTGTCGTTTCCGAAAAGCCGGTACCGGGAGCATTTAAAGTCAATGTGCGCATCAAAAAATAAAATCATGAACCATAAAATCCTCGCTTCATTGTTGGTGGGACTGTCGCTCACGGCGGCAGTCGCCCAAAACAATTCCTTAAAACTGCCGCCGATTGCGGAGGGCCCGTTCAAGGCGGACTGGAATTCGCTCACGAATTACCAGACGCCGGACTGGTTCCGCGACGCGAAGTTCGGCATCTGGGCGCACTGGGGACCGCAATGCGAGCCGGAACACGGCGACTGGTATGCGCGCAACATGTATATTCCCGGCCAGACCGATTGGAAACTGCATCGGACCGAATACGGTCATCAGTCCACCAACGGTTTCAAGGACGTGATTCATCAGTGGAAGGCCGCAAATTTCAATCCCGACAAGCTGCTCGCCTTCTACAAGGAAAACGGCGCGAGATATTTCATGGCGCTGGCGAACCACCACGACAACCTGGACCTCTACAATTCCAAATATCAGCTGTGGAATTCCGTCGCCGTCGGCCCGCAAAAGGATTTGGTGGGCGGCTGGGCCAAAGCGGCGCGCAAAAACGGACTGCGCCTGGGGGTCAGTGTCCACGCCTCGCATGCGTGGTCATGGTATGAACCGGCGCAGGGCGCGGACACCAACGGCCCGCTGACCGGTGTGTCTTACGATGGCAAATTGACCAAAGCCGATGGCAAGGGTAAATGGTGGGATGGCCTCGATCCGCAGGAGCTCTACGCGCAAAATCACCAGCCCGGCACCATACTGGAATGGCGCTGGGATCCGGCCAAGGGCAGCAGCACCCCGGACGCGGCCTACATGGAGAAGTTTTTCAAGCGCACCCAGCAGCTATGGGACGATTACAAGCCTGACCAAATTTATTTTGACGACACCGTGTTACCGTTCGTCGGGGTCACGGATGAAGTGGGTCTGAACCTCGCGGCGCATTTTTACAACTCAAGCATCCAGCTTCATGGCAAAAATGAAGCGGTGATGAACGGAAAAATCCTCAATCCCCTGCAGCGTCAAGCGATGGTCTATGACATCGAGCGCGGCAAGGCGGAAGGCATACTGCCGCAGCCATGGCAGACGGACACCTGCATCGGCTCCTGGCATTACAATCAGGATATCTTTAAAAAACACAAATACAAATCCGCCGCCTCCGTGGTGCGTATGCTGGCGGATATCGTCAGCAAAAATGGCAATCTGATGCTGAGCGTGCCACTCCAGCGGGACGGGCAGCCGGATGCCGACGAAATCAAGATCGTCAGCGAAATCGGCGCGTGGCTGAAGGTGAATGGCGAGGCGATTTACGCGACGCGTCCATGGAATGTTTATGGCGAAGGCCCATCCACCGTGGCGGTGGAAAAAGGCCGTTTTGACGGCCAGACGGATGTGTCGAAAAAGCCGTTCACAGCGGAGGACATCCGCTTCACACAGTCCAAGGACGGCAAGACGCTTTACGCCATCGTGCTGGAAATTCCCAAGGACGGCAAAGTCACCGTGAAATCGCTCGCGGTCAACCCCAAAACCTGGAACTTACAGCAAAAGGTTAGCAGCGTGCGTTTGGTGGGCGGCAGTTGGTGGAACAGCCGCTTGAAGTTCACTCGCGACGAAGCCGGCCTGCACGTGACATTGCCGGAAAAATTTGACGGCAAAATTGCGTTCGCTTTGAAAATCAAATGAACCGCGGCAAAAGCGTCATTGTCAGTGGCGGGTTCGACGACATCAAATCACGGGACCTGCGTTTTCTCGAAGAGTCCGCCAAACTCGGTGAACTGACCGTGCTGCTCTGGCCGGATGCGGCGATGGAAAAGGTCACCGGCCAAGCACCCAAGTTTCCATTGGTCGAACGGAATTATTTTCTGAATGCCGTTCGCTACGTCCAAAACGTGGTAATTGCCGGGCCGGGCATGAATTCCGATTCGTTGCCAGAAAACCTTCGCGCGGACATCTGGGCGGATGTCGAAGCGACGACAAACGCCGCCCGCAACCAATTTGCGGCAGAAAATAAAATCGGCTATCGGGTATTCACAGCGGAAGATCTAAAAGGTTTTCCCGAGCCGCCACCGATGCCATCCGCGCCGGGCCGCAAAAAAGTGATTGCGACCGGCTGCTACGATTGGTTTCACTCCGGACATGTCCGGTTTACGGAAGAAGCTTCGGCCTACGGCGATCTTTACGTCTGCCTTGGCAATGACGCCAATGTGCGTCTGCTGAAAGGCAAAGGGCATCCGCTGCTGTGCGAGGCCGAGCGGCGCTATGTCCTCGGCTCAATCAAATATGTTAAGCAGGCGCTCATCACCACCGGTTCCGGCTGGGTGGACGCCGATCCGGAAATACGCCGCTTGAAGCCGGATATTTATGTCGTCAACGAGGACGGCGACAAGGGCGGCAAGCGCGAGTACTGCGCGGAAATGGGAATGGAATATCTCGTGCTTAAACGCACCCCCGCCCCGGGTTTACCCAAGCGTAGCAGCACGGATCTGCGCGGTTTTTAATTCCAAACAACCATCACCACACTGGTCATGTCACCATACGAAAATCGTCTTCAGGGAGAAAACTTTCGCCGGGTCGGCCTGATTGCCTTCGTTCGCCAAGGTAGCGAAGCGGCACTAAGCGCCCTGATGAAAAAGGCGCCGGCCAATCTATCCGCTCGGCTGGCGGCTTTGCGGATTGGCAATGTGAACGTCTTCATGAAGAGCATTGGTGAGCGGACCTATCTGTTTACCTTTCTGGAATATCAAGGGACAGCGGTGGCGGAGATTGAAGCCATTTCAAACGTCCTGGGCGGAGACGTGTGGTTCAGTACGCTTTCAGAGCATTTGGAAGCACATCCGCGGGCGGCCGCTGCAGGCCGACTATGGCTGCGCATGGAGTTCATGAACGCCATTGGACCGACCTTGCCATTTCCGGCTGGCGGTCGTCCGTTCGTTCGCTTTGGACTCATGTCGTCGCTCAAGCCGGAATGTGAATTGACCTACCGGACATTGCATCAAACCAATTGGCCGGGCGTGATTGACCAGATGGGGCGAAGTCACTACCGCTACTGGATTTCGTTCATGGTCGAATTTGGCACCAAACTCCTGCTCTTCACCTACTGCGAATATGTCGGCGACGACAAGGCGGCAGACGATGCCGCAATGGCTACCGACCCCGTCACACAGCGCTGGTGGACCCACACCGAACCCTGTCTCAATCCGCTCGTGCCCGGCAACGGCTCTTGGACGCCGATGGTTCACCTGTTGGAAACCGATAAATCAGCATAAAATACCGGCGCCATTTGTCAGCTTCGCGCCCTGACAAGCGCGCCAGCTCTTTGTACCGTTGGAAACTATTTCCCTGATGCTATAATCCAAAGGCTCCCTCAATGCTTGGCGGGCTTGGTTGGCAATGCCAGCCATCCCCCGGTGGCTTGCATTGGCTCCAGTTGGCCAGCCAGCGAAACCCATAGCGCCAGGGCGAGCACTTTTTCGGAACTGTGCCGGGATATATCAAAATCAAAACTTCCCGATGCCGTACCGTGCCGATCATTCATTATCGCATCCACAAAATCCACCACCACAAAATCGTGACGCAATTGACGTCCCCGGTTTTCACCAGCTTTTACATCAGAAGTCAATTCACCCGCCAGCAAGGCGGCATGAACCTCGTATTTTGCGCCCGATTTATTTGCGGGGATAAAACTCACATACCAATGATTCGTATCCGTGGAACTGATTGACAGCACCCCGACATTTTCATCCGAGGCCCGCGGAACATTTCGCCGTCTGGACCAACCACGCCATTCATTTCCGTTCAACCCAAAACAGGGCGTGTATAGGTTTTGATTGCGCCAGATCCGGGCATAAGCCGACTGACGTTTTGAAAACTCCGGCGATGACCAGCGGTCTTTCCAGCCCAGCCTGTTCCAATAGTCCACATGATAAGCCACGGGTATAAATTCACTCCACAAGCCGGGTGAATTTTTAAGGCGCGACAACCAGTCATCCGCCGGCGGACAACTGCTGCAGCCTTCCGACGTGAACAACTCCAGCAACGAAACCCGTTTCAAACCGCTATTAAAAACAACCCGCTCAGCCGCGGCATTCGCCGAGATGATGACGGCTAAAGCTAAAACTACGAGCGGTATGCATATGCCCGGCAATTTCAGTCGCGGCTTCATCATGGTCTCGTGATTAAATTGTAACAGGGCACAAACAATTTTCGCCAGTCGGGATTTTTTGCCGGCAACGGAAGCGGTCGCCTTATGCAATCACCAGGATTGAAACAAGATGACAAGTTCTGCATTATTTCCGCCCGTGAATTTCAGCGTATGGCAGTGGACATTTCTCGCTCTGGGCGCGTTCCTAACCGGACTGACCAAAACCGGCATGCCCGGTCTGGGGGTTTTATCCGTGGCGTTTTTTGCCAATGCCATGCCGGCCCGGGAATCCACCGGTGCGCTGCTGCCGTTGCTGATCGGCGCGGATATTTTTGGCGTATTCTTCTTTCGCAAGCACGCCAGCTGGCTGCATCTGTGGAAACTTTTTCCCTGGGTGTTGCTCGGAATTCTCGCAGGCTACGTCACCTTGGGAAAAATCAGCGATGTCCTGGTGCAGCGGTTGATCGGAGGAATTCTTCTAGGAATGGTTGGACTCCATTATTGGCGGCGCAAGCAGACTGATGCCCTTGCTTCTGCCTTACCACATACCCGCTGGTTTGCCGTCATGGTTGGAATCTTCGCCGGGTTTGCCACCATGGTCGCCAATTCCGCCGGACCGGTAATGACGATTTATCTTTTGGCGATTGGCTTACCCAAGCTGGCTTTCATCGGCACCGGCGCGTGGTTTTTCATGCTCGTCAATGCCGTCAAAGTGCCCTTTAGCACGCACTTGGGATTGATCACCTCGCAATCGCTGCTGCTGGATGCGTGGCTGCTGCTCCCGATGATTCCGGGCGCCCTACTCGGTCCGGTATTACTGAAACATATCAACCAGAAGAAATTTGAAACACTGGTTCTGATTTTAGCCGTGCTGGCCTCCCTGCGCCTGCTGTTTTAGCTGAACCCCGACAGGGAGTTTTAATTTCAGGATTTATTACGCCTGCACTTCTTTATGCAGCGTATCTTTCCAGTTTTTATTTCCCAAACCCCGTTCATGGGCTTTGTGGATGTAGGTGAGTTCATCCAGATTGCGTTCCAGCAGATGCGCATAGCCGTAGGCGTCCACCGCCACCATGTCCGTCCCGGCAACAATAGTGTTCATCGGCTTCACATCCGACAGGCGCCCGCCGGTCGGGCCATTGCTCATCAAGACATTCATGCCATCGAGAATCACCAGGGTCGGCTTCATCATCAGTGCAAAATCGGAGACAATGCTGTGGATGTGCTGGTGAAACTGGTTCCGCCGCCCGCCGAGGAGGCCATACCAGTTCTTCATGGTCATTGATGCGTGGCAAAGATTGTGATCTTTGCAGGGGGCCAGACCGATCACTTTGGTAGCCTGCTTGAAGGGCGTGTTAAAGAATGTCCACTCCTTCAATATCTCCCCGCCCAGCGACAGCGGGGCGAAGGAATTCGTCTCCGGATACAACAAATCAAGATGCAGGTCGGACACCACCGCCGTCAGGCCGCTCTTCAAAAAACAGCCCGTCGGCGAATTAATCGGATTGTCGGCGATGATGACTCTTGCGGCCCCGGCCTCGTAACACAATTTTGCCACCGCTCGCAGCGCGTCGGGATGCGTCGTGGCCGCCAGTGCCGGCGGCCGATCAAACGCGACGTTCGGCTTGATCACCACCACATCGCCCTTTTGGATGAAACGCCCCATGCCGCCGAGCACCGCCATGGCGGCGCGAATAGTCTTCTCATGTTCCGTGCCATGCGCAATGGCGAGCGAGGGCAAAACCTTGCTGATCTCCGGCGCGTAACTGCGAAGCTGAAGTCCTTGCTCCTTTTCAAACCCGGGAACGAAATGCTTCGGCTGCCAGAGTTTGCGGGCCGCCAGGCCGGAGCCGGCAATGAGCGCGCCGGTGATACCGAGGCGGACGAGAAACTCGCGGCGATTTACCGACGAATGATTGCTTGGCGATACGCTCATTTTGATGTCAGACAGTTCGCTCACTTTATCTCACCGCGCAAATACTTTTCGATAAATGTTTGCGCTTTGGCCGCGTCCTCCGCGTCGAAAACGCCGCCCAACTCACCGTCGCGCTGATAAACCACCTTCCATTTTCCAAAAACCTGCGCGCGGAAGATTTTACCGCCGCTCACGTCCGGCACAACTTCCACCGTGCCATATTTACCGCAAAAATCCTGAAACAATTTCCACGCCTTTGCCGCCACATCGGGGGTGGCCACCATGATAAAAAACGGCAATTCGGCGCCATCATATTTGTATTTAGCCTGAAACACCTCTTTGAGCGCCGACTGCCCCTGCGCATTATCCGGAATAAACGCGACGCTGTCGGCGACCATCCCCTCCGCCGGCAATTTACGGCGACCGGCGAGGCCGCTATCATCCGCCGGCAACTCCTTGGCGCGATTTTCCGCGATGGCTTTGGCCGCCGCCATCGTTTCCGTTTTCACATCCGACGCGATGATTTGCACATAGACCGCCCCCTGCCTATAAAAATAACCCATCTCGCCCGAATAGCCGTCGGGGGCAAAGCTCAGCGGCTTGCCTTTCGGATCGCGTTCCAGCGCAAACATGCCGAAGGCATCGACCGGATTATCGAACCGGAACTCGTAAACATCCACGTAGCTTCCCGTCGCCGCGATGACGTTGAACGAACGGCAGCGCATCTGCTGGACGTTGAAGCTTTGATAAGCCGGTGCCCGGCCGTCGATTTTTTCGAACAGATTGTCCGCCGTGTAGAATTCCGTGGGCGACATCGGCTTGAGACCCGGCAGAGAAATTTCCAACGGCTCGTTTTTCAACGCCGGTTTGGGCGCGGCGGCAGTATGATCCATGCCGCCTTCGGCTGCATTTTCCTCACCCCCGGCGGCTTTGTCTGCGGTCGGTTTCGGAGCTTCGGCGGAAACTGGTTTGCTTTCAGCCATTGAACGCGCGGTGCCATCCTTGCCCACCACGGCGGCAGCGGTCGATCTCAGCGCCTCGGTGCGGACGTTGTAAAGATTCGGGTCAAAGTGCTTTCCTTTGATGGCAATAAGAATCCCGACGCCCGCCAGTAATGCGATAATGACAACGCTCGCGATGCGCTCGGCCAACGGAATATTGAGGCGGACAAACTCCCTGCGATTGCCCGTGCCGGATTTATTTTCGCTTGCCATGAATAATAAAACGCCCTCAGGCGAAATAGCGTTCGGCGCGGCGAATGATTTCCGGATAATCCGTCTTGAAATGACAACGGTCGCGCAGCGCCGCGAGATCCACTTTCGAAGCGTCGCGAACCTCCTTCGGCAGGGCCCGGTAGAATGCGCGCGCCTCGGTATTGCCGTCCTGCTCGTAGTAGGTGACAAAGCGGGCGATGTCCAGACCGGCAAAATCAGTCTGGCTCCCCATTTCGTGGCAACCGGGACAGCCCGGACAAAACGTGCGGCGACCGGCCAGCACGGTTTCGTGTAGCAGATTGATTTGCGCGGTCTTGAGCGGCGTTTTGTAACTGCGCGCGGCGGTCACGCTGGATTCCATCTGATCCACGCTGTGCATGCAGTTGCAGATTGCGCTGATGCGCGGGTCGCTCCAGACGGCCTGCAGCAAGGCCTGATGCGTTGTCAGACCGAGCTGGTCAAACTCCGGCAGACGCTTGGGAATTTCGCCGGCGTGGCGCAGCGTCTTCATCGCGATGATGCCTATGCCTTTTTCGTGGCACGCCGTCAGCGCGCGATCGAACGCGCCGCCGCGTTCGTAAAACGGCGTGTAAAACACCATCACCGCATCCACGAAACCGCCGTCGGCGGCGGCTTGAATGAATTCCGGCCCGCCGTGGCACGAAAATCCCACCATACGGCATTTGCCGGAATGCTTGAGCTTGTCCGCCACGCGTTTGAAAGCGTCGCTTTTCGGCCAGTTCACAGAGTCCGCACCGTATACTTGCGTACACAGTTGGTGGATGAAAAACAGGTCGAGATACTCCGTGCCGCAGCGCGCCAGCCGGCGGTCAATCATTTCCAGAAGCTGGTCGGGACCTTGCTGGGGATAATCCTTGGAAACGAGAAACAGTTCCTTGCGACTCTCGGGATGATGCTTGAGAAACTCGCCGATGTGCGGCTCCTCATTGCCTTTGCCATACCTGGCGGCCGTATCGAAATAGCGAATGCCCATGGACCAGGCGAGTTCAAGAAAACTGGCGCTGTGCGCCGGCATGTCGCCGCCTATGCTCAACATGCTCACCGGCGGGCCGTTGCGGCCGAGCTTCCGGGTGGGCAGCGGTGCGGAACCAGCTGCGGTTTTCTTTACCGGATCCTCCGCCTGGGCAGAAAAAGTCGGGGCCAAAGCGACTCCCACGGGCGCAATCATTGCACCGCGGAGAAAACTCCGGCGCGTCAGCGTGGATTTCTTGGCATTCATTTTCAGGCGAAGTAGCGCTCGGCACGACGGATGATTTCGGGGTAATCCGTCTTGAAATGGCAGGCGTCACGCAGCGCGGCAAGATCAATCTTGCCCGTGTCGCGATGCTCCGCCGCCAAGGCTTGATAGTATTCCCGGGCTTCCGTGTTCCCATCCTGCTCGTAGTAGGTCACAAACCGGGAAATGTCGTGGAACGCGAAATCCGTCTGCTTGCTGAACTCCGCGCAAGCCGGACAGCCCGTGCACATCGTGCGGCGGCCGGCAAGAATGGTTTCCTTGAGCAGTTCCAGGTGCGCCAGCTTGAGCGGCGACTTGTAGCTGCGGGCGGCGGCGGCGCTGGTGGTCATCTGATCCACGTTGTCAATCATGTTGCAAATCGCGGAAATGCGCGGATCGCTCCACGCGGCGTGCAGCACGGCCTGATGCGTGGTCAGTCCGATTTTGTCGAATTCCGGCAGGCGCTTCGGCACATCCTTGGCCTGGCGCATGGTTTTCATGGCGACCAGACCGATGCCTTTCGCATGACAGGCGTCAAGCGCCTTGTCAAACGCGCCGCCTTTTTCATAGAACGGATTGTAGGCCAGCATGATGATATCCAGAAACCCGCCTTCCGCCGCCGCGTTCAGAAAATCGGTCAGCCGGCCGTCATGGCAGGAAAAGCCCACCATCTTGACTTTGCCGGATTTTTTCAACGCCTCGGCGGTCTTTTTGTAGGCGGCACTCTTCGGCCAGTCCAATTTATTTTCGCCGCTGATGCCGTGGATATAGAAGGCATCCAAATAAGTGGTGCCGCACGCTTCCAGCCGGCGGTCAACCATTTGGAGCAACTCTTCGGGACTGTTCTTGGGATGATCTTTGGAAACCAGAAATATTTCCTTCCGGCGCTCCGGATATTTGGCGAGCCACTGCGCGATGATTTTCTCCGATTTGCCCTTGATATAGCAATCCGCCGTGTCGAAATAGCGGATGCCCATGGACCACGCGATGTCGAGATAATCGGGACTCATCGCCGCCATCATGCCACCCATGCTCAACATCGTGACCTGCGGCCCGCTCTTGCCCAACTGCCGGCGTGGCAACACGGCGGCAGCAGCAGGTGCCGCCGCGGCCGTCTGCGTCAGCATCGACGGCGCGGCCGCGAGCGCCACCGGCAGGGCGACGGCGGACTTGAGAAAATGGCGGCGGGAGGAGGAGGTTTGGTCTTTCATGGCGATAATTTAGTTTTATCTAGACTAACAGCGGTTTAAATAGGCTGCAACAGGGAATCTGATCTCCCCACCGGCAGCAAGGTGGCGCCACAGAGGTCAAAGTCGCGCCGCCAAAGCCGCCTGACTTTTGGCAAAAACCTCCTCGTGCAGCGAGTTGCCGTGCGCGTCAATCGTCACGACGGCGGGAAAATCCACCACGGCGAGTTCCCAGATGGCTTCGGGCGAGCCGAACTTTTCGAGGAAATAGACGTTGCTCACCTTCTTGATGCACTCGGCCAGCACCTGCGCGGCGCCGCCGATGGCGTGCAGATACACGCAGCCGTATTCCTTGCACGCCGCCTGCGTCTTCGCGCCCATGCCGCCCTTGCCGATGACTCCGCGCAGGCCGAAGTCGCGGATGACCTGCCACTGATACGGCTCCTCGCGGATGGAGGTCGTCGGACCGGCGGCGGTGCAGATGTAACTGCCGTCCGGCTGCTTCATCATCACCGGGCCGCAGTGATACATGATGCCGTCTTTGAAACTCACGCCCTCCGGCAGCGCGCCGCCTTCGTGCAGATACTTGTGCACCGCATCGCGCCCGGTGAACACCGTGCCGGAAATCAGCACTTCGTCGCCGACTTTCAGCGCGCGAATTTTTTCTTCAGTGAAGGGAAAAGCAAGTTTGATCATGGCGTCATTATAGGTCTGATTGGCAATCAATCTCAAGTCTCGGCAATCTTTAAGCTATTGATGCCCGAAACGTTCCGGTTTGGCAAGCAAGCCCGACCGCATGAGGATTTCAATGGCATGCATTTTAAAGCTAATCTCCTTTACAGCAAAATGCGGATTGGGAAAGATTTCAACTTCACGCCCACCATGACACCATCGCCGCTCCAGCATCTCCTCCTCGGTAATCATCAAAACCACACCGCCGGCGGCATGAAAATGCGCTCCCTGATCGCCATCGTATTATACCTGTTCGCCATTTCCAGCCTGACCACGCACGCCGAAAACCTGTCGCTGCGGCTGGGGGATAATGGCCTTGCGATTGACGCCGGCAGCATGGGAAAGTTCACGCTCAACTATCCGGTGCTGGTGGGCAAACAATGGGATCAGGTGCGCAAGCCCATCGAAAAAAATCTTGCCGGCAACACGGCGGTCCTCAAATACGACGCCGGGGAACAGGTCGAAGTCGTGCTGCAGCCCGGCACCGGCGAACTGACCTTGACGCCGTCCCATCTTTTGGCCGATGAGAAAACGCTGCGCTGCGAGATGCTGGTTGATTTTAATTTTGCCAATGGCGGATCCTGGAAAATCGGCGACGGCGCGGAGACCCCGTTCCCGGCGGAGAAACCCGCCAAACCTCATCTCTTCCAAGGCTCGGCGGATACCTTGCGATTGAAAACCTTTCAGGGCGCCACCCTGACGGTGACCGCGCCGCGTTACAGCGTTCAGCAATTGACCGACAACCGCGAATGGGGCTGGAAAACCTTCCACTGGCAGTTTGGGGCTCCCTGCGGCAACTCCGCCGAGCCGCTGCGGATGAAAATCGCCTTGAGTGCCGCCACTGCCGCCGCCAAACCGCTCGTGGACAAGTTCGGCCAAAACACCCGCGTGGATTATCCCGACAAGGTCAAGTCCGAGGAGGAACTGAAAGCGGATGTCCAGGCCGAGGCGAAATATCTTGCGAGCCTGCACCCGCCCGCGCTTGACGCATTCGGCGGTCTGCCCGGCAGCAAGGAAAAATTCGGCCTGAAACCAACCGGCTTTTTTCACGTCGAGAAAAAAGACTCCCGCTGGATCCTGGTGGATCCGGCCGGCAACGCTTTCTTCCACCTCGGCATCTGCGGCTTTGATCACGGCGACGACTACACCTACATCAAAGGTCGCGAGCAGGTCTATGAATGGCTGCCGTCTCATGACGGGCTGTTCGGCAGCGCGTTCAAGCCCGAGCCGTATTGGAATCCCACCACCGTTTCCTTCCATCTGGCGAACCGCATCCGCAAGACCGGCCAGCCGTATGACAGCCAGTCCTACACCGCCGCCATGATCGAACGCGCCCGCAAGTTCGGCTTCAATTCCGCCGGGGCGTTCGGTGCCGGCAATGCCGCCGCCCGGCGCCAGGCGCAATTTCCCCATGTGGACCATCTGCCGCTCCACACCTGGGAAGGATTCAAAGAAGTGCCCGGCATCCATGAAACCCTGGACCCCTTCAGCGATCAGATGCGCGCCCAATGCGACAAAAACTTCGCGGCCACCATCGCGCCGCAGGCGAACGACCCGCTCATCATCGGTTATTTCCTGGCCAACGAACCGCTTTACGAGGACATCCCGCGCGTCGTCCCGACCCTCAACAGCACCTTCCCCTGCAAACGCCGGCTGGCGCAAATGCTGGAACAAAAACACAAAACCATCGCCGCCTTCAATCAGGCCTGGGAAACCTCCTTCGCCTCCTTCGCGGAAGTCGCCGAGCGCGGCCTGCCCGTCAAGACCCGCGCGGCGGCGGCGGACATGCAGGAATACACCGGCTTGTTTCTGGATGCCTACTTCCGCGTGGTGACCAGCGCCTTCCACAAATACGACACCAACCACCTGCTCATCGGGAACCGCTTCCAGTCCGGCACCATCAACAACGAGCAGCTCTGCCGCATCAGCGGCCAATACATGGACGTCATCTCCTTCAACTACTACACCTACCATCTGGACAAGGATTTTCTCAACCGCATCCACCAATGGACCGGCGGGCGCCCCATGTTCCTGAGCGAATTCTATTACGCCTCCCCCAAGGACAGCGGCCTGCCCGGCGGCGCCAAGGATGTCTCCAGCCAGTTGGAACGCGGACTGGCCTATCGCAACTACGTCGAACAAGCCGCCGCGCTGGGTTACGTCACCGGCATTGAATGGTTCACCCTCGTGGACCAGCCCGTCACCGGCCGCTTCTTTGAATTCCTGAATGGCGAAAGCGCCAACACCGGCCTCATCTCCGTCGCCGACCGCCCCTGGAAAACCATGCTCGCGGAAATGATGAAATCCAACTACGACATCTACGAAGTCTGCTTTGGCCAGCGCCCCCCCCCTACACGTTCAACGACCCCCGGTTCACCGCGGCGGGAACCGGCCGCAAAATCGCCCTCATTCCCCGCGCCACCGGCCCGATTAAAATCAACGGCCTGTCCGTCAATTGGCCCGGCGTTCCGGCGGAAACGGTCCCCTCCTCCCGGCTCGTGCAGGGCTCCGCTGCGGGCGGATTGGAAGGCACCTTCAAGCTCTGCTGGGATGACGCCAATCTTTATCTCCTGGCCCACATCACCGATGCCACCCCCATGCAGAACGCGCATCAGGGCGACACCCTGTGGGATGGCGACGCCGTGGAATTATTCATCGGCTGGGAAGAATTGGATCAGGCCGGATCGATGCGGTTCACCGACCGGCAAATCATCCTCGGTGCCGCCCCGGCAAACGGCGGCTTCCGTTCGCATGTGATGAATGCCGCCGCCCAACCCCGCTGTGAAATGACCGTGGTTGCCGATGTGGACGGCCAAGGCTACACGCTCCAGGCCGCGATTCCCTTCCCGGCCTTGGGCTTCACCCCCAAGGAAGGCCGGCAAATCCTCTTTGACCTCGCCATTGACGACAGCCCCGACGGCAAAGCCCGCACCCGCCAGTTGGTGTGGAACGGCAATGCCCGAAACTCCGGCGACCGCACCGCCTGGGGCCGCGCCACCTTTGCGAAGTAATTTACGGCCGGAGCCGTCCGTCAGGAATATGCCGCGCCTAACGGCGCTCATCCCAACGGGATGAAAATCATTCAGCCCAGGGTTGCGAGGAACGAGCTACCCTGGGATATCGTCCACAATATTTTTATCTACCCTGAAAGGGTTGAATCCACCGCCAACCTTGGGCATCATCGCGTCATGTCCCAATCCCTCGCCAAGATTCTGGTTCACACCGTTTTCTCGACCAAGGATCGCCGCCCCTATCTGCGCGACAAAATTCTCCGGGATGAATTGCATCATTATATTGGCGGCATCCTGACGCAGCACGATTGCCAGCCCATAATCATCGGCGGGGTGGAAGATCATGTTCATATTCTCTCGACGCTGGCCCGCACGGGCACGGCGGCGGACCTGGTGAAAGAGGTCAAACGCGGTTCAACCCTCTGGTTGAAAACCAAAACTCCCGACCTGCATGATTTTGCCTGGCAGGGTGGTTATGGGATTTTTTCCATTGGCTATTCGCAGGTGGAGGCCGTGCGGCAATACATCGCCGGGCAAGAGGAACATCATAAAAAGGTTTCGTTTCAAGATGAATTGCGCGAGTTCCTGAAACGCTACGCGGTGGAATTTGATGAGCGGTATGTATGGGATTGATTCAACCCTTTCAGGGTAGCTGAAATCGTGGTGGCTCTTACCCAAGGTAGCGCGGGGCGCGCAACCTTGGGCTGGATGAGGGAATCCCTTCAGGATACTCAAAGCCGGGGTATTCAGTTTCCGCGCCTTATCCACCCCTCCAACTGTCTCATTTTGACCAATTCAACCGGCAACCGCGTTAAAAACCGCCTTTTTGTCGCATTTTGAGCCATTTTTGCCGTCTCCCGTCGCGGGAGTGGCGCATCTGATGGAAATATCGGCACATCTGGCGGGACCGGTGGCGCATCTGGCGACGCGAGATGCACATCTGGCCGCACCAGTGGCGCATCTGGTGGCGTGAGATGCGCATCTGGCCGCATCAGTGGCGCATCTCGTGGAAATATCGGCGCATCTGGTGGCACCGGTGGCGCATCTGGCGGCGCGAGATGCACATCTGGCCGCACCAGTGGCGCATCTGGTGGCGTGAGATGCACATCTGGCCGCATCAGTGGCGCATCTGGTGGAAATATCGGCGCATCTGGCGGGACCGGTGGCGCATCTGGCGGCGTGAGATGCGCATCTGACCGCACCAGTGGCGTGTCTGGTGCCGTGAGTGGAGGCACTGGCGAAACCGCTGGCGTGTTTATTGGTTGCGGTGCCGCCACGCCTTATATCAGATGTTATTAATAAGCCACAAATTGGATTAATACTTATTTTGGACAGCTTGCCCAAGGGCGGAGTTTTTGATTTTATGGAGCCGAACCACTAACCATTGAGGCCAACATGCCTACTGGTGTCATCCGGCTCAATGAAGGCTGGACGCTAAACAGCGGCCAGCATTTTAACGAGCCGCCTCACGTGACCCTGCCTGCCACGCCTCCGGTTCATCATAGAAGGAAGGAAGCCAACGTTATGACCCTGGATTATGTCCCCAAAAAACGCAGCGACCGTTATATCTGGTATAAAAACCTGAGCGGCAATGTGGTCGCCGAGGCGGTGAAATTCGGCGGGGTGGCAGGCGATGCCACCGCCGTGAAGACCGCCGTGGACGGCGTCGTTACCAAGATGGACGACACCAACACGGCGCAGGACGCTGTGGATTCGGCGCGGACGCTGGAAAGCGACGCGGAAAAGGCGGCGCTCGCGCTGGTGCGGGCCAAGGTGGGCAGTTGGAAAAAACTTTCGGCCTGGGCCGCCTCCGGCAGCGCGCAGGTGCTGGAGGTGGTGGGCAGCAGCACGACGCTGGACACCGCCAGCTACCATACCACGCTCACGGCGGCGCTCGTGCCCGGCGGCGTGAAACTGGCCTTCACCAAAAAAGGCGTGGAAGGCGTGGTCATCTATAGCCGGCTCGCCGGCACGGCCAGCTGGCATAAGGTCGGCAGTTGCAACCATTCGCCGTTCATTGACCACACGCCGCTGGCGCAGGCCGGTGTGCCGGAGCAGCGCGAATACATGGCGCGCGGCATGGTCAAGGACGCGGAGATCGGCCAGGACAGCGACGCGGTGACCGTGACGTTTGCAGGCTGAGGTCCGTGCGGACAGGCCCGCCATCCCCCTCAATACAGCCACTTCTGAATCTGGCTCGCTCCGTCCAGGGTCACGCCCTGGCGGCGGAAGGCCCAGCACATGTAGCTGATGCTCACGAAATAGGACGCCGGCACGCGGTTCGCCGCGCAAATCTTCACGCCCAGCAGCGTCGTCTTGCCGCCAAAACCCATCGGCCCGATGCCGAGTTCGTTCGCGGTCTTGAGAATGTCCTGCTCCAGCGCGTCGAGCTTCGGCTCGGCATTGCGGTCATCCAGCAGGCGCAGGAGCTGCGTCTTGCTCAATTCGTAACCGGTCGCCCGGTCGCCGCCGATGCACACGCCGAGCACGCCCGGTCCGCAGCCTTTGCCCTGGGCTTGCAACACGGCGTCGAGGATGGCCTTGCGGCAGCCGTCGAGATCGCGGTTGGCGTGGATGGCGTCGTCGGGCAGCGAGTATTGCGCGCCGACGTTTTCGCAGCCGCCGCCTTTGAGGACGAGCTTCACGGAAACTTCCGGCGAACGATGCTGGTGGAAATGGAAGGCGGGCGCGCCCGGGCCGACGTTGGTGCCGTCGTTTTTGCCGGTGAGCGAATCCACGGAGTTCTGGCGCAGGTAACCTTTCTTCGTCGCCAGCGTCACGGCCTCGCGGGCGGTTTCGGCAAACGTGATCTGGTCGTAGCCGACGGGCACATCCACATAAAACAGGATGCTGCCGGTGTCCTGGCAGATGGGCTGCGACTTGTTTTTGGCGAGGGCGATGTTCTGGTCCACGATCTTCAGCGCGTTGGCGGCGAGGGAACCTTTCTTCTCGTTCTCCAGCGAGGCGAGGATGACCTTGTGGACGTCGCCGGGGATCTCGGCGGAGGTGCGGCGGATAAGTTCAACCAGGGAATTCAGCAATTCGCTCATAAAGTTTGCAGCAGCGTAAGCCTTGCGGTGGCGCGCGTCAATTTGGATGCATCCGGCGACGGGTCATTGCTTGACCGGCGGCACCCAGGCGAGGATTTGCTGGTCGGCCAGCAACCGGGCCTGAAGTTTTTCGTAGGAAAGTTTCTGGACCGGCACCTTGGCCTCCAGCGCAAGGGCGGCGGCCGTGGCCGCGGATTGGCCGAGCAGCATGAACACCGGCTCCATGCGGATGCTGCCATAGGCGATGTGCGTCGCCGAGAGACAGACGGGCACAAACAGATTTTCGCATTCACCCGCTTTGGGCACGATGGCGCGATAGGCGATGGGATACGGCGGGAAGCCGCCGATCTGGACATCGCCCTCGTTTTCCGCCCGGCCGTTTTTGGCGAGCCGCCGGCAATTGTGCGAGTCCATGGTGTAAGCGGCCAGGCCGACGGGCTGTTCGGCTTTCGCCACGCCCCGGCAGTTGTGCTCGGTCATGACGTAATCGGAAACCATGCGCCGGGCTTCGCGGACGTAGAGCTGATGCGGCCAGCCGCCGGTGTCGGGAAACTCATCCCGGGCCGGACCCCACTCCTGCATTTCCCGGCGGATGTTATCCGGCACGCGCGGACTGGTGGCCATGAAATAAAGATAGCCGCGGATATAATCCTCGTGCGCCTGCCAGATCTTGGCCCGCGTGGCATAATCGGCATTGGGATAATCATAATTGGCCCCGATGAAATCCGTGGAGAAACCGCCCTGATTATTGATGTCCGTTTTCTGATTGGGCATCAAATCCAACTTCCAGAACTCGCGCAGAACCGGCTTTTTCCCGGCGGCCACGAGCGCTTCCAGATAACGGGCCAGGAGTTCGTATTGGGCCGGGTCGTAATTCTCCGGCTTGAGGTGCGGCAGGCGGTTCGCGGGATTCTTGGTGTAGCAGAGACGGAAGTTGTAAGCCTGCACCGAGCGGTCGCCGGCGCCGGAATTCTCATCCCCGCCCGGCTGGATGAACGGCAGCAGACCGCTGGCGGCATCGCCGGGTTTGACGTAGGGATCGACCGCGACAGTGAACTGATGCTTGGGCGTGTTGGTGCGAATCCCGTTTATCGTTTCGTTGTATTGGGCGTTGGCTTCGCGGCCGACGGTGTAACTGACCCCGGCTTTGGCCATCAAATCGCCCTCGTAGGTGGTGTCAATGAACATTCCCGCGCGAAAGGTTTTGCCGGTGGTGGTGATTTCCGTGATGCGCGCGCCGGATTTTTTAACGGCCACCAGCGGCTGCCCGCAAAGGACCCGCACGTGGGCCTCTTCGACCATGCGATTAAGAATGTCCTCCGCCACATGCGGCTCAAAAAGCCACATCGTGGCATCGGCTCCGGACAGCGAGCTGACCGCCGCCTCCCAGCTGCGTTTGCCTTTGAAGAAATCCGCCGCCGTCCCGAACTTCCACGCATTGGTGTCGGCGTAATGCTGCGCCACGCGATGATAAAACTCGCGCGCGATGCCGCCGATGGCCGCCTTGTTGCCGATGTCCGTCTGGCCTAGCCCGCCGGAAGTCATGCCGCCCAGATGGCGGCCCGGCTCGATGATGACCGCGGTCTTGCCCATGCGCGTCGCCTGCACGGCGGCGGCCACGCCGGCGGCGGTGCCGCCATATATACAGAGGTCGGTCTTAATGACTTCGGCGGCATGGACGGCCTGGCAAAGGATGGCGCCGGCAAGCAGGCGGCTAAAACAATTGGCGATATTCATGTTCGATTATTGGTGATTTGAATCAGGGGAACGGGCGGAAATTAAAACAGAGCCGGCAACCGCGAACAAGAATTAAGACCGCCGCGCGCCTGCCGCGCAGTTGCATTTCGCGCCGCCGCTGGCTTTAATCTGCGCGTGCAACCGAACGGCTCCGCCACTTTGGCCGACAAGCTATTTTCGCCCGTGCGATTTGGGATCCTGCTCGGGCTGCTGGTGTTGGCCTCGTTCCCCCAAGTCATCCTCGGCCTCGAAACGTTCGGCGCGCGGGACTTCGGGTTCTTCGCCTATCCGCTCGCGCATTTTCAGCGGGAATGTTTTCAGCACAACGAACTGCCGTTCTGGAATCCTTACAGCAACTGCGGCGTGCCGTTGCTCGCG
This sequence comes from uncultured Verrucomicrobia subdivision 3 bacterium, assembly GCA_903922735.1. GTDB lineage: Bacteria > Verrucomicrobiota > Verrucomicrobiia > Limisphaerales > UBA11358 > UBA11358. The sequence continues at coordinate 73,861 of CAIXUZ010000072.1, read as the reverse complement.
CAATGGAACACCCTGCCGCTCTACCCGCCGGCGCTGATCTACCTGACGCTGCCGCTAAAATGGTCGCTAAGCTTTTTCAGCCTCGCGCATCTGTGGTGGGCGGGCATCGGCATGTATTTCCTCGCGCGCCGCTGGACGGGAAACCCGTTCGCCGCCGCCTTCGCGGGAACGGCCTTTGCCTTCAACGGTTTCACGCTCAACCTCATCATGTGGCCGAGCCACATCGCGACGTTCAGCTGGATGCCCTGGGTGGTGCTGGCGACTGAACTCGCCTGGCGCAACGGCAGCCGGAATATCATCCTGGCCGCCCTGGCCGGGGCGATGCAGATGCTGGCGGGCGGACCGGAGACCATTTTGCTGACGTGGCTCATCGTCGCGGCATTAGGGATGCAACAATTCATCAGAAACGAATCGCCGCGCGCCGCCCTGCTGTGGCGTTTGCCCCTGGTGGGAGCGCTGGTGTTCGCCTTGAGCGCCGTGCAACTGCTGCCGTTCCTCGACCTCGTCGCCCACGCGCAACGCGAGACGGGCTACACGGATTTGCGCTGGTCAATGCCCGGCTTCGGCTTCGCCAACTTTCTCGTGCCGATGGCGTTCGGCTCCACGCACACGGAAGGCATCTTTTTCCAGCAGGGCCAATACTGGACCTCGTCCTATTACCTCGGCCTCGGAACGTTGTGGCTCGCGCTGCTGGCCGCATTGGGCGTCCGCGAACGGCGCATCTGGCTGCTCGGCGGCGCCGCGGTCATCGCCCTGCTCTTCGCCCTGGGGGAAAACACGTTTGTTTATCCGCTGGTGCGAAAACTGATCCCGCCCTTGAGCCTCATCACGTATCCGGTGAAATTTGTCATGGTCGCGATCTTCGCCGCGCCGCTGCTGGCGGCCTTTGCGCTGGCGAATTTCAAAACAATCCAGAAACGGATCCTGCCGCTGGGAGCGATGCTCCTCGCGCTCATCGGCGGCATCATGGCCTGGACCCAACACGCGCCGCTGCCCGGCGACGATTCCCCCGCGGCCTGGCTGAACGGAGTTTCCCGCGCGGTATTTCTGCTTTTAACGGGTGCGGTTTTGCTCGCCCTGTTTCGCGAAAGCAAATCTCCCCTGCTCCGCTTGGCGCCGCTGGCACTGGTTCTGGTGGCGTGGCTGGACGTGTTCACGCATGAGCCGCCGCAAAACCCGACCGTGCCGTCCGGCATTTACGAACTGAACCTCGCCCGCACCAGATTGGCGATGCGCCCGCAGCCCGAACTGGGCGGATCGCGCGCCATGCTCTCGCCGCACGCCGCCTTGGAGCTCACCCGCTTCGCCCTCAGCGATCCCAAAAACAATTTTCTTTCCAAGCGGCTCGGCTATTGCGCCAACGCCAATCTGCTCGACGCGGTGCCGAAGGTGGACGGGTTCTTCTCGCTGACCCCGCGCGAATTCGACGGCCTGCTGTCGCTGGTTTACAGCGTGACCAACGTCGACTGGTCGCGGCTGGAAGATTTCATGGGCGTTTCGCAAATCACCGCGCCGGGCAAATTGCTGGAATGGCAGGCGCGAACCGGTTTTTCCCCGCTCGTGACCGCCGGACAGAAACCCATCTTCCTCGACGACACCAACGCTCTTTGGGCCATGACGAGCAAGGATTTTGACGGCCGCAAAACCGTCATTCTCCCGCCGGAAGCCAGATCGGCCGTCACCATCACCAATCAGACTTCCGCGAAGATTCTCGCGACCATATTCGGAAATAATTCTGTGGACATAGAGGCCAGGGCGGGCGGGCCTTTCCTCGTCGTCGTCGCGCAGACGTTTTACCACAACTGGCAGGCGGAGGTTGACGGCCGGCCGGTCCGCCTGCTCCGGGCGAACCTCGCCTTTCAAGCCGTGCCGATTCCGGCCGGCAAACACCAAATCCATCTGGCCTATCGGGACAAAGCGTTTGCCATCGGCGCGAAGATTTCGCTGGCGACGCTGGTTCTCTGCGCGCTGATGTTTTTCCGCCGGCGCCTCGCGCAAGATTTACTCAAGTTCTTCTCGACAATTTTCCAAAACAAATCCAAATAGAAACCGGCATGGGCAAAAAAATCAAACGCATCGGCATCCTCACCGCGGGCGGCGACAGCCCCGGCCTCAACGCCGCCATCCGTGGCGTCGGCAAATCCGCCATCAGCTACGGCATGGAAATCATCGGCTTCCGCGACGGCTTCCGCGGCCTCGTCGAAAACCACCGGCTCAAGCTCGACAAGTCCACCCTCGCCGGCATCCTCACCGTGGGCGGCACCATTCTCGGCACCAGCCGCGACAAGCCGCACCGCATGGTCATTGACGGCCGCACCAAGGACATGACCGAGGTCATCAGGGCCAATTACAAGAAATGGGGCCTCGACTGCGTCGTCTGCCTCGGCGGCGGCGGCACCCAAAAAAACGCGCTCCGCCTCAAGCAAGCCGGCTTGAACGTCATCACCCTGCCCAAGACGATTGACAATGATGTGGGCCTGACCGACGCCACCTTTGGTTTTGCCACGGCCATGAACATCGCCACCGACACGCTCGACCGGCTGCACAGCACCGCGCACAGCCATCACCGCATCATCGTGGCGGAGATCATGGGCCATCGCGCCGGCTGGCTCACCTTGGGCGCGGGCATTGCGGGCGGGGCGGATGTCATTCTCATTCCCGAAATCCCCTACAACGTGGAGAAAATCGCCGAAGCCATCCGCCGCCGCAGCAAGGCGGGAACGAATTTCAGCATCGTCGCCGTGGCCGAAGGCGCGATGAGCCGGGACGACGCCCGCGCCTTTGCCACCGCCGAGAAGAAACTCGACCGCGCCCGGACCCTGCACGACAAGAAAGAGGCCAAGATTGAAATCGCCACGCTCGAAGTCCGCCACCAGGGCAACACCATGCGCCTGGCCCGGCAGCTGGAGGAACTCACGCATCTGGAATCCCGCGTGACGATTCTCGGCTACGTTCAGCGCGGCGGCACGCCCTGTGCGGCGGACCGCATTTTGGCCACGCGCCTCGGCAGCGCGGCCGCCGACCTCATCAACGAGGAACATTACGGCGTGATGGTGGCCGCGCGCGGCGACGGCACGGAAGCGGTGCCGCTGGAAAAAGTGGCCGGCAAACGCAAGGTGGTTCCCGCCGACCATTCCTGGGTGAAAACCGCCCGCCGGGTGGGAACGTGTCTGGGGGATTGATGACGGAAAGAAACTTACAACTCAAATGCTTCCGGCAGTGGAAAAAGGATAGGCTACACAGGCCGCCGTCAATTAACTTTTAGGCGTCATTGTATGCGCATCTCAGTTCTATTGGTATTGTTGGTTTTCTTGCCTATGCTGGCTCTAGCGGCCGTTGAGTGGCATAAGTATGGCGGTAGTGATAAAGATACGATTACACTTGGTGGTGTGACTTTGATAGTTGAAGCGCAGCAGACAACATCTACGGGTTTCACAGGCGACGACCTTAAGATTACTGCACGAGTTCCTTATCAGAAGCCTACCGCCTATTATTTTACATCGTCCTATGGTTATGGGGCGGTTGCCATTCATGGAGACCTGCTGCTTTTGAAATACGGAGTAGGAAGAGGCACTGCTGGAGCGCGAGTAGAGCACGTTAAGATTTTGCGCCTACATTCAGATAATGACGATTGGATGGATGAGTTAGCTGATGTTCAGGTTCAGTATTGGTTTTTTGCCAACCCACATAATGCCGGGCCTGATTCATTCGAGTATCAGTTGCAGACCAAGACAGAAAGTGGATTCACGACATTTACTTTCTCGCTTCCAAAACCGCACGCTGGCTTTCCATCCAAGAAGATTGTGAGGATACAAAATGACGGCTAATATGAGGCTAGGCTACAAAGCTCAACCGTTCCTTCGCGCTATTTCTTGACCCTTCAACCCGCCCGTCCGGTTCCGTGGCCGTGCTGCCCGCTGATAGTTTAGTTTATCTGAAATAAAACCGTCTCCGCGGATTCAGCCGGTTGACGTATTGCAGGCGTCAATGTCCGGGCGACCCCGTTAGCCGCGCGTCGGCAGACCGCCGCTACACCCACCCGCACCGTCCGCCCGCCTGAAACTGTCACTTTTTGACCACTTCCGATGGCAATAAGGTGTTTTTCCGCCTTTTTGTCGCATTTTGAGCCATTTTTGCCGTTTCCAGTCGCCAGATTGCCGCATCTGGTGGGAATATCGGCACATCTGGCCGCGCCAGTGGCGCATCTGGTGGAAATATCGGCGCATCTGGCGGCATGAGATGCACATCTGGCGGCACCAGTGGCGCATCTGGTGGCGTGAGATGCACATCTGGCCGCACTAGTGGCGCATCTGGTGGAAATATCGGCGCATCTGGCGGGACTGGTGGCGCGTCTGGCGGCGCGAGCGGCGCATCTGGTGGCACCATTGGAGGATTTGGCGGCGGGACCGGAGGATTTAGCGCGGCCATTGGAGGATTTGGTGGCAGTATTGGAGGATTTGGCACCGCCATTGGGGGATTTGGTGGCGGGACTGGAGGATTTGGCGCGACCATTGGAGGATTTGGTAGCAGGACTGGAGGATTTAGCGCCGCCATTGGAGGATTTGGCGGCGGGACTGGCGCCACTAATATCAAATGGACCCTGTTTTCCGGCTGAATCATGGCGGAATTGCAAGGGACGAGGACGCTGCGCCAGCCCGCCAGCCAGCAGCGTACTTGAGTCCGCTCATATTAAACCGTGATCAGGGAATGATTTGGAGCCGATGCGTCCGGTCAATTCCCCGAACGGCCCGCCAAACACTGAATCCAAGCCGCCACGGTTGGCATTTGCTTTTTGGCGGGAGTTGTGGTTAATTGCGCGGCACAAAAAATTACTATGTCCACCAAAGTTGACACCAAAACCCGCGAACTCTGCGAAGCCCTCATCGAACACCTCCAGACGGGCGGCATCAAACAGCGCATTGACACCTTTATGGCCAACGACGCCGCGCGCGGCGCGTATGAAAGCCTGATGAGCAAAGGCCAGGCGCTCCAGGAAAAACAGCACAGCGGCCAGACGCTGGAACCGGCGGAAATCTCCGCGTTCGAAAAAGAACGCGACGCCCTGCTGAAAAACCCCGTGGCCAGCGGCTTCCTCGATGCGCAGGAAGAAATGCACGACCTCCAGCACCGCGTCCAGAAGCACGTCAAGAAGACGATCGAACTGAACCGCGTGCCGACGGCGGAAGACCTCGAAAGCTCCTGCGGCAACCACGAAGGCTGCGGCTGCCACGGCCACTGAAATCCAATTAACCCCGCGCGCCGCCGGCTCGAGACCGGCGGCGCGTTTTTATTTGCCGGCACTTGCAATTTTCCCCGCATCGGAAAAAATCAGCGGGTGAACGATCAATTCCTGTCCGCCCTCCGCCGCTTCGATGCGGAGAATTCCCGCGATCCCAATTCGGAAAACGGCCAGCCGCGGGAGCTGCTTTACGCGCAGCGGCTCACGGACTGGGTTTTGAAACTCCGCCCGGAGGCGAGTGAAGCGCTCCGCCTCGCCGCGCGCTGCCAGCACATCTGCCGCTGGGAAAGCCCGCGCGACCGTTATCCCATGACCCGCGCCGGCTACCTGAAATGGCGGGCCGACCTGAAGCAGTTTCACGCGGACAAGTCCGGCGCGATGCTGCGCGAGATCGGCTACGACGAGGACACCATCCGCCGCGTCCAGGATTTGAACCTCAAGAAGGATTTCCCCGCCAATCCCGAAGGCCGCGTGCTGGAAGACGCGCTGTGCCTGGTGTTTCTGGAATTCCAATTCGCCGCGCTCGCCGCGAAAAGCGACGAGGAAAAGATGATCAACGCGCTCCGCAAATCCTGGGAGAAAATGACCGAAGCCGGCCGCGCCGAGGCGCTGAAGTTGAATTTTGGCGAGCGCGAAAAATCCCTGATTGAACGCGCGCTCAAGGCGTAGGCGGTTATTTCCAGTCCAAATCCACAATCACCGGCGCCCAGGAAATGTGCTGCACCACGCGTTGCAGCGAGGGAATCGAATCCGGCGGCCGCACTGCGGCGAAATCCCGCACCCGCACCGTCACCAGTTCCGGCTGCTGCCGCAGCCGGTCCAGCAACGGCACCACCGAGCGGTAATAATCAAACTGGGTCAGCACCAGCTTCGGCGGGCGCAGCACCATCAGCTTGGCCAGGTCGGACTGCGCCGCCGCGGTGGCATGGTTGTAATACCAGTCGAAATGAATCGGGCGCCGGGTGCCGACGTTGAAGGCCTGATACAGATACGGCGAGGAAATGATGACGGGAAGGTTGGTTTGATTGAACGGCGCCAGCTCCGCCCGCAAGGTCGATTGCGTGCGGCCGTAACTATTTTTCCAGGCACAGGCCGCGCCCCAAGTCGTCATGCCGATGGCCCGGATGGAAATCAGCAGCGCGCAGGCCAGCAAGGCCAGCCGCAACGAACGCTGGAAGCCGGGCTGAAGTTTTTCCACCAGCACCAGCATGCCAACCGCCAGGATGACCTGCACAAACAGGAGGTAAGTGGTGTAGTCAGGCGAAATGACCGTCATGGTCGCAACCAGCGTGACGAGCCCCATCAGAAACACTCCCGCCAGCAGCGCCAGCCACGGCTCAAAGGTCAGCCGCCGGTAACGCGCCAGCACGAACGGCAGCAGCGCCGCCGCGAGCAGGAACAGCGGCGCGGTGCGGATGAGCTTGAGAATATCCATCAGGTGCGGCGCGCGGATGCCGAGGGTGCGGATGGGGGTCTGCGCGGAATTCTCCAAAAATCCCTGCCACCAAAGCGGCGCCAACACGGCGATTGCCGACGTGACTGCGATGAATAAACCCGCCGCCGCCAAAAACGGAACAAACATCGCGTGCCGTCGCTGGAACCACCAAGTGACGGTTACCGCCAGAAAGCTAATTCCGAAATACACCGCGCCCACCATCACCGAAGAATACAGCGCGCTGAATAAAGCCGCCGCCAGAGCGACTGACGTTGGCCATGAACCTTGTCCGGAAATCAAGCGCGCCACCAGCCACAAGGAAAGCAACCCCAGCGTATGCCCCAAATCATCCGGGCGGTCCATGAAGGTCATCCCGAAGAAAAACACCAGCGCTGGAGCCAAGCTCAACAACGGGGGAAACAGTTTCTTGATGATCGCCAGGACAAGGCAGCCTGACACCGCGAACAATACTAAATGCAACCACATCGCCGCCAGCACGCTGGTGCCAAAAGCCTTCATCCAGACTAACAGGACGGCTTGATAAAACGGCGGGTAGGCTGAATACACCTGCCGGCCGGAAATCTGCATCACCTCCGCCGCCGCCGGGTTGATGTAGTGCCCGTTCAACAGGTAGTTGACCACCGGCCCGTCGAAGAAAAACGCATCGTTAGCCGGTATCGGCTGAGCGGTGAAAACCAGCAGCGCCACGCGCCACAGCAGCACCAGTCCGAACACCCAGAACGGATTTCGCAGGCTAAATTTCACCGCGACAGCGTAGTAGAAGTCTTGCCAGCGGCCAACTCAATCCGTCAGCATAGCCGCGACATGGCCGACAACCAAAATGTCCCGCTCGTTGTTGATCTCGACGGCACGCTCATCCGCACCGACATGATGTGGGAGTCTTTCTCCCGTTTGTTGCGGCGAAACCCGCTGGCGCTATTCCAGATTCTGTTCTGGTGGACACGCGGCCGGGCTCACCTCAAGCAGAAACTGGCGGAACGCGTCCAGGTAGATCCCGCCACCCTGCCCTATCACCAACGCTTTCTCACCTGGCTCCACGAAGAGAAACGGGCTGGGCGAAAAATTATTCTGGCAACCGCGTCGGACATAAAAATGGCGCAACCCGTCGCCGACCACATCGGCCTGTTCGACGAAGTTCTGGCCAGCGACGGCCAAACCAATCTGCGGAGCGAAAACAAACTGCGCGTGCTCATCCATAAATACGGCGAACGCGGCTTTGACTACGCCGGAAATTCCACCGCCGATTACGCCGTCTGGCGCGGGGCGCGGCAGGCCGTGGTCGTCAACGCCAGCCGGCGCGTGCTGCGTGAAGCGGCCAACTGCACCCAAGTTGGCCCAACCTTCTGCGAGGATTTCTCCGCGCTCGCCGTGGCCAAGAGCGTCATCAAAGAACTTTTTTGGAACAGCGGCTATTTCGTGGCCATCATCGCCGGACTTTTGCTGGCGGGCGCTTTTCCCAATTTTAGCATTGCCGGTTTTGCCTGGGTCGCGCCGGCGCTGATGCTATTCGCTGCTTACAATAAAAACACCGCGGACAGCCTGCGCGTGGGATACATCGCGGGACTGACGTTCTGGCTCGCCTCACTGGTCTGGCTGTTGCAAATCCCCGTCACCGGCTTTCCGATTCTGGGCTGGATTTCGCTGGCCGCCTATCTCGCGCTGTATGGAGCCGCCTGGGTGTGGCTGGCATCAATATTTCAGCCGAAGAATCCGAACTGGATCGCCCGCACATTCTGGACCCTGGCAGTCGCGGCAGCATGGGTCGCGCTGGAATTTTTACGCGGCTGGCTCTTTAGTGGTTTCCCCTGGATTTTTATCGGGATCTCACAATTCAAGCTTGTCCCGCTCATACAAATCGCCGCCGTCACGGGAGTGTATGGCGTATCGTTTCTCATCGTCTGGTTTTCCCTCGCGTTGTTTTCAGCCGCGCAGATGGTTTTAAGACATCCAGCGCGGCGATTTGCTTGGCAAAGTGAAATCGTGGTGCCGCTGACCGTGATCGTGTTTTGCTACGTTGGCGGATTTTACCGGATATCCCATGACGATCCGGCGCAAAAATATTTGCGCGTCACCGCCATTCAACCCAGTGTGCCGCAAACCTTGATCTGGTCAGCCAGCGAAGATTCCAGACGCTTTGCCGAACTGCTGGATTTATCCCAGCGCGCGCTGACCAACCAAACCGAATTGTTACTTTGGCCCGAATCCGCCGTGCCGTCTGTGGACGAAGCGGTTTACAAAGCCATCAACCAATTTGTGCGCTCGAACCGCGTCTGGCTCATCCTCAATGCCGACGACGTGGCTTTGCTTCCCCACGCAACCAATTACTTCAACTCCGCCTTTCTGGTCGGACCGGACGGACGCTGGCGGCAGACTTACCACAAGCGCCAACTGGTCATTTTTGGCGAATATGTTCCGCTCGCGACCTGGCTGCCATTCCTCAAATGGTTCACGCCGATCACCGGCGGCTGGACGGCCGGCGACCAGGCGGCACAATTTGAGATACGAACCGTCGCCCCGGAGGTTTCCGATCAAGTGTTCACACTCGTCAACAACAACGAGGCCAGCAAACCGAAAATCCGGCCGATCATCAAAGCTTCACCGCTTATTTGCTTTGAAGATATCTTTCCGCGATTAGGCCGCGACGCGGCGGATGACGATACGGATATTCTGGTCAACCTGACCAACGACGGATGGTTCGGCGAAAGTTCCGAGCAATGGCAGCACGCTGCCGCCGCGGTGTTCCGGGCGGTGGAAAACAATCGACCGCTCATCCGCTGCGCCAACAACGGGGTTACCTGCCTAGTCGATTCACATGGGCGCATTTTGCAATCGCTGGCCGATGCCTCCGGAAGCGTTCACCGCCGCGGCGCAATGACGAGCGAAATACCCGTGGCCGGAAACCTCACTACGACTTATTACCACCGGCATGGTGATTGGTTTGCCTGGGTCTGCGTTGGTCTGACCGCGATCGGCCTGCTGAGATGGTTCCGCGAGCGCAACGCAACGGATTGCACCCGATAATTTATTTCAGGAGCGCTTCGGCATGTTTGCGGGCCGCGTCACTCTGACCGCCCAGCATGCGCGCCAGTTCGGTGACGCGCGACTGCTTATCCAGCAATTTGATCTCAGAGATAGTCCGGCCATTGGTCACCTGCTTGGTGACGACATAATGCGCGTCCGCCGGCGCCGCGACCTGGGGCAGATGCGTGATGCAAAACACCTGACGTTTCGCGGCGATCTGCTTCATCTTATCACCCACGGCATTGGCGGTTTCGCCGCCGACGTTGGCATCCACCTCATCAAAAACCAGAACCGGAATCTCATCCTCCGCCGCCAACACCGTTTTAAGCGCCAACATCACCCGTGCCATTTCGCCGCTGGAAGCAATCGCCCGCAGCGCCTTGGCCGGCTCACCGGGGTTGGGGGCGAATTGAAATTCAATCTCATCCATGCCCGAAGCGGACCCCTCAACGACATTACTGATTACCACGTCAAACCGGCTCTGCTTAAATCCCAAATCGCCAAGTTGCCTGCCAACGGCTTTAGCCAACAGCGGAATGACTTTCTTGCGGGCACCAGAAAGCTTTTTACCTGCACTCAAGATTTCCGAATTCAGCTTCTCCAGCGCGGCGTTCAGTCTGGCCAGTTCCGCATCCCGGCTTTCCAGTGATTGCAGTTTCTGCTTCGCCTCGTCGCCGAAAGCGATGACGGCCGCGATGGTCGCTCCGTATTTGCGCTTGAGCGTTTGCAGCAGATTCAGCCGCTCCTCCAGTTCCGCCAGCCGCGCCGGGTCCACATCCACCTTGTCGGCGTAATGCGAAACGGCGGACTGCAGCTCGCGCAATGACTCACTGACCTGCGCATGGGCTGCGACCAGACTGGCGGCGCTTGCATCCACGCGCTGAAGTTCCGCGAGCACGCGCCCGACCACGCCGGATTGCGTGAGCAGCGAACTTTCACTCTCGCTCAAGGCTTCGAGCGCAGTCTGGCTCAATTGCAACAGCTTCGCCGCGTTGCTGGCGCGAAAAAATTCAACCTCTACTTCAGCATCCTCACCTTCCTGCAAACGGGCGGTGGAAATCTCCTGGACTTGAAAGCGCAGCAAATCCAGCTGCTGCGCGTAAGTTTTTTCATCCACGATGAGCGCGGACTTTTCAGCCAGAAGCGCGGCGCGGCGGCGAATCAGGCCACCAAACTCTTCGCGCAACGGTTCCAAGCGGCCGAACGCATCGAGGATGGCCAATTGCTTACCGGGATGCAGCAGCGACTGGTGATCATGCGGACCATGCATATCAACCAATGATTCGCCCAGAACGGCAAGAGTGGCGAGCGTCGTGGGCGAGCCGTTGATAAACTGGCGGTTGGCTCCGGCGCTGGTGAAAGTGCGCTTGAGCACGAGCTGGTTTTCTTCGCAGGGCTCCAGGCCGTTCTCTTCCAGAAAACTTTTCAATGATGTCCGAAGCTTCCGCACATCAAACACCGCCTCAACCGAGCAGCTTTCCTCGCCGCTCCGGATCAGGGTGCGATCCGCGCGTTCACCGAGGACAAGGTTCAGCGCGCCGAGAATAATGGATTTGCCCGCGCCGGTTTCGCCCGTGATGACATTGCAACCCGGCTGGAGTTCCAGCGTGAGGTCGCTCACCAGGGCAAGGTTTTTAATGCGCAGCGTCGTTAACATGGCTACATTCGTCGGCATATTTGAGCGGTTCACACCGTTCGGTAAAAGAAAAAAACACACATGGCGTTTGAATTCACTTTTCTGGGCAGCGGCACATCGCAGGGCGTGCCGCTGATTGGCGTTGATTATCCGCCGGATTATCTCGCCAACCCCAAAAACTGGCGCACCCGCCCGGCCATTTATATCGCCACGGACAAAGTGAAGCTGGTGGTGGACACGCCGCCGGAATTTCGCCTCCAATGCCTGCGGGAAAAGATCAACCGCCTCGACGCCGTGCTGGTGACCCATGCGCATGCCGACCACATACTCGGCATGGATGATTGCCGGCGCTTCTGCGATCTGCGCGGCGGGGCAACCCTGCCGATTTACGCGAGCGAGGAGACGATGGTTCACCTGCGCCGTGTCTTCGTCTATGCGTTTCACCAGGGCCCGTGGCCGAAGGGCTATTTCATGCCGGAAGAACGGGTCATCACGGGACCGTTTGAAATCGGCGACCTGAGTATCACACCATTCGATTTGCCGCACGGACGCATGACCACCACCGGTTTTCTTTTCGAGCAAAACGGCATCAAGCGCCTCGCCTATTTGAGCGACTGCAAGGAAATCCCCGACGACACCATGGAAAAAATCCACGGCGTGGAAATCGCCGTGCTGGACGCGCTGCGCCAAAAACCGCATCCGACGCACATGTGCCTGGACGAAGCACTGACCGCGGCGCGACGCATCGACGCCGGGCGGACCTATTTCACCCACCTGACGCATGATTACGACCACGACAAGTCGCAGGCGGAATTACCACCGGGGGTGACGCTGGCCTGGGACGGATTGAAGGTAACGACCAACACCTGACATGAAAAAAATCATCCGCTGGGGAAATCTATTTTTATGGCTCCTGCCGCTGCTGATTTACGCCGGCGGCGAGGAAGTCGTGGTGGTTTATAATTCCATGCTGCCGGAATCGAAAGCCGTCGCCGAGCATTATGCCGTGGCGCGCCAGGTGCCGGCCGGCCAGATTTTTGGATTGGCGCTGACCACCGAAGAGGTGATGACCCGCCAGGACTTCACGGATACGCTGCAAAAACCGCTGGCCGAAAAACTCGCAGCGGCCAAGCTGTGGAAGTTCGGCAACATGACTTTCCCTCCGGCCACCAACGGCGGCCCGCCACAGGTGGAACATCGCGTGATCGAATCAAAAATCCGCTACGCGGTCCTGTGCTACGGCGTACCGCTGAAAATCGCCCCGTCCACTGCGGTGGAAGAAACGCCCGAGGCCAACCCCCGCAAAGAATTCAATCACAACGAGGCGGCCGTGGACTCCGAACTGGCCTGGCTGCCGCTCATCAAGATGAAGGTGCCGCTGACCGGCCCCCTGCCCAATCGGTTTTACGCCATCACCAACCACGCCTTGATGAATCCCACCAACGGCATCCTGCTCGTCTCGCGCCTGGATGGGCCGACGGCGGACATCGCTTTGAGGCTGGTAGACAAGGCGCTGGCCGCGGAACGGGATGGCTTGTGGGGCCGCGCGTATTTTGACGCCCGCGGCTTGAGCAAAGCGGACACCAATTATCATGTGGGCGACGAATGGATTTTAGGCGGCGCGGAACTCTGCCGGCAACTCGGTTTTGAAGTTGAAACCGACACCAACGCCGCAACGCTGCCAGCCTCGTTTCCGATGAGCCATATCGCCATTTATGCCGGCTGGTATGACGGGCATGCGTCCGGGCCGTTTGCGCAGCCGCAGGTGGAATTCATGCCTGGCGCAATTGCCTATCACCTGCATTCGTTCAGCGCCGCCACCTTGCGCAGTAGCGACCGTTACTGGTGCGGACCGCTGCTCGCCAAAGGCGCGACGTGCACGATGGGCTGCGTCTATGAACCCTATCTTCAGTTCACGCCGAACATCGCCTTCTTTTTGCAGGCGCTGGGCAATGGCTTCACGTTCGGCGAAGCCGCGTGGGCATCGCAACTCGCCTTGTCCTGGCAAAACACGGTCATCGGCGATCCGCTGTATCAGCCGTTCCTGAAAAAATCCCTGCCGGAACTGCACGCCCACCTGGCCCGGACCAAAAATCCGCTCATCGAATGGTCGTTTGACCGGCTCATTTGCCTCGATCTCGCCCGCGGGATGCGCGAACCGCAACTGGCCCAATTTCTTCAAACCATTCTCGAAACGCAACGCAGTGCCGTTCTGAATGAAAAGCTCGGCCAGCTTTATGCAGCGCTCGGCAAGCCGGGTTCCGCCATCAGCGCGTGGCAGACGGCGTTAAAACTTCACCCCTCACCCCAACAACGCGTTCGCCTCCGGCTGACACTCGCGGATAAATTCCTTTCCCAGCAACGTGATAGCGAAGCTTTGGAAGACTACTACGCACTGCTCGCCGAGAAGCCTGATTATCCGGGAAAAGATTCCATCGCCGCCAAGATCAAATCGCTGGAAGAAAAGCTCGCCGCCAAAAAACCCTGATTCCATGCCCGTCTTCTACGACACCCACGCGCATCTGGATTATCCGGAATACGAAAAGGATTTTCCAGAAGTCATCGCCCGCGCCCAGGCCGCCGGGATCGCCAAAATCATTTCCATCGGCACCAGCCTCGAGAGCAGCCGCCGCGCGGTGGCGCTCGCTGAAAAACATCCGGCCATCTACGCCGCGGTCGGCTGGCATCCCAACGAAGCGCTCGAAGCTCCCGCCGACCTCCGCCCCGCCCTGCGCGAACTTGCCCGGCATCCCAAAGTCGTCGCCATCGGCGAAACCGGCCTTGATTATTTTCGCATGCCGGGCGCGAACGGCGGCACGGCGGCCGACGACACCCACTTCAAAAACCGGCAGGCGGAAATATTCCAGCAGCAGCTCGAAGTCGCCGTCGAACTTGATTTGAACTGCATCATCCACCAGCGCGCTTCGTTCGACGATACGCTGGCGCAGCTCAAAACTTTCACCGGCAAAACGCGCGGCGTATTTCATTGCTACGGCGAAAGCGTGGAACGGCTGCAACAGATTTTGGCGATCGGCTCGCTCGTCAGCTACACCGGCATCGTCACCTTCAAGAACGGCCAGAATATCCGCGACGCCGTGGCTGCCACACCGCTGGACAGGTTTATGCTGGAAACGGATTGCCCGTATCTCGCGCCGGTGCCGTATCGCGGCAAACGCTGCGAGCCAGCGTTCGTGAAGGAAATCTCCGAAACCGTCGCGCAGGTGAAACTGTGTTCGCTTGATGAGTTAAGCGCAGCGACCTGCCGGACCGCGGAAGAATTTTTCCCGAAGCTGAAGCCGTAAACCGTCTTCAAACCGCCGGCGGCGCCACCAGTACCACAAACTCCCCTTTCAGACTCCGCTTTTGCGCGATTGCGAGCAGCTCTGCCGGTTTGCCACGCAGAAATTCCTCAAACTTCTTCGTCAGCTCTCGCGCCAGCACCACGTCGCGTTCGGGATAAACCTCGTTCAGCTCGCCCAGCAACTTCTCGATGCGATACGGCGATTCGTAGAACACCAGCGTGCCGGGAACCGTCTTGAGCGATTCCAGTTGATTCCGCCGCTGGCCGGATTTATGCGGGAGAAAACCGACGAAATGAAACTCCTCCGTCGGCAAGCCACTCGCGGTGAGCGCGCCGACCAGCGCGCAGGCGCCGACCACGGCTTCCACGCGGAAACCGGCGGCGATGGCGGTTTTCACCACGCGCTCCCCGGGATCGCTGATGCCGGGGCTGCCGGCGTCCGTGACCAGCGCGACTTTCTCGCCCCGCCGGAGACGCTCGATGATTTCCTCGCTGCGCCTGGCCTCGTTGAACTGGAAATAGCTCAACAGCGGCTTGGAGATTTCAAAATGCCGGAGCAACTGGCCGGAACGGCGCGTGTCCTCGGCGGCGACCACGTCGCACTCGCGGAGGACGCGCAGGGCGCGGAGCGTGATGTCCTCCAGATTGCCAATCGGCGTGGCGACGAGGTAAAGCGTGCTGGGCGTGAGCGGCGGCAATGGGGCGGCGTCCATGGCTTGACTTAAACAGAAATGCGGCGTGAAATAAACCGGAATCCGTGGAGGGTTTGAGGGAGAACAACTTTTAAGCGCGGCAACCGGCTCCTCCGTAAATTCCACCAACTCCTCCGCTCGTGCCGCCAGATCCTCCGTAAATCTCGCCAGCCCCTCCAAGAATTCCGCTGGCTCCTCCAATATTCTCACCAGCCCCTCCGTTCGCGCCGCTAGCTCCTCCAAGAATTCCACCAGCCCCTCCAATAATCTCACCAAATCCTCCAGTCCTGCCGCCAGACACGCCGTTCGTCTCGCCAGACACGGCAGTCCCGCCGCCATTGCTCGCAGTCCCGCCACCATTGCCAGCAGTCCCGCCGCCATTGCCAGCAATCCCGCCACCATTGCCAGCAATCCCGCCACCATTGCCAGCAATCCCGCCACCATTGCCGGCAATCTGGTGACCGGAAACGGCAAAAATGGCTCAAAATGTGTCAAAAACGCGGAAAAACCCCTCCCAGCCCCCGAAAATGGTCAAAAAGCGACAGTGGGCGGGGTGGGCGGGGTAATGGAAATGGAAAGCTGCGGAGCAGCGAACGATAGTAGCCCACGGCGTCAGCCGTGGGTTTGGGTTGGCGGAATCATTTAGCCCCGGACGGGGCGAAAGCAGGGCTGGCCGTTGGTTTTCTGCCGCCCCATCCGGGGCTTGAATCGTTCCCGGACGATTAACCCACGGCTGACGCCGTGGGCTACTTGCTGTCGCGCCTACGGCGCTGAACACGGCGGGCAGCGGACTGCCCGCCCTACCGGTCCACGCGGCGGGCGCTCGGCAAAACCAAATGAATTTAACGCCGCTTTCGGCTTGCCAGCCTTTTCCCGCAGGCCTAGCGTTTTCAATTGTTCCACGATAGTCCGCAAACAAGTTTGACTAGCTAGAGGCTAGGCCACTTACAACGCCATGAAAAGATTGCGCCTTATAGTCGTGCTTGCCCTAGTTATCGTCGTGTAGTTGTTTTTCGTGATGCAGTTCACGCTTCGGCCAGTCAATCTCGCCAAGATACCGTATCGAGCGGCGGAGCGAGCGGCTGCGATGAAAGCTTTAGCAAAATACCATTCACCTGAAAGCATAGCCGCCTTGCAGCAAGAGGATAGGCTCGCTGCAAATCACGTCGCCTTGCAGCAGTTCACATTCACCGGGGTTGTATTCGTAGCTCTTTTGTGTTGTGAAGGCGTCATCCTTTATTTGGGAAGGAAGCACGAGAGTAAATATAACGACGTGGCCTCCTAATCCGGAGACCGGCTGCCAAGCCTAGCAGGATTCTCCAACAAAACAGAACGGCGCGGAATTGCTTCCGCGCCGTTCGTTCTTATCGGAAAGAATTGTTTACCGCGCCAGCCAGCCGCCGTCAACGTTCATGATGGTGCCGTTCATGTAGTCGGCGTCCTTGGAGGCGAGGAACAGGATGGGTTCCGCGATGTCCGCCGGTTCGGCCCAGCGGTTTTCCGGGATGCGCGCCAGAATGGATTCGCTGCGCTTCTCGTCCTCGCGGAGCGGGCGCGTGTTCTCGGTGGCGACGTAGCCGGGGGCGATGGCGTTGAAATTGCAGCGCTCCTTGGCCAGCTCGTTGGCAAACGCCTTGGTGATGCCCGCGATGCCGCTCTTGGCGGCAGTGTAGCCGGGCACAAAGATGCCGCCCTGAAAGGACAGCATCGAGGCGATGTTGACGACCTTGAGCCGGGCATCCGCCGGGGATTTTTCGCGCCCGCCGGTGAGCCACCACTTGGCCACGGCCTGCGTGAGAAAGAACGGCGCGGACAAATTGATCTGCAGGAGCGCGTTCCAGTCGGCCTCGGGATGATCCACGATGGGCGCACGGCGGATGATGCCGGCGTTGTTCACGAGGATGTCCACGCGGCCGGTGTCGGCAAGGATTTTAGCGATGAGATCGGCGGCGGCTTTCTGGTTGAGCTTGCCGAAGTCCTCGGTGTAGCAGTTGAACTTCGCGCCGAGCGCCTTGGCCTTGTTGCCGGTCTCGGTCTGGTCGCCGATGTCCACGCTGACGACGTGCGCGCCTTCGCGGGCGAAGGCCAGTGCGATGCCCTGCCCGATGCCCCGGCTGGCGCCGGTGATGATAGCCACTTTATTGGTGAATCGTTTGGTTTCCATAAATATTTTTGAGCTGATGTGAATTAAAGTTTACCGCAAATCCGCCGGCTTCACGGCGTCCATGTCGTCGAACACCTGGTTTTCGCCGGCCATGCCCCAGATGAATTTGTAATTGCCGGTGCCGCAGCCGAAGTGCATGGACCAGTTCGGCGACAGCGCCACCTCGTCGTTGTGCAGAAACAAATGCCGCGTCTCCTGCGGCTCGCCATAGAAATGCGTGAGCACCTTGTCGCCGAGGTCGAAGTAAAAATAAATCTCCGTGCGCCGCCAGTGCGTGTGCGACGGAAAGGAATTCCAGACGCTGCCCGGCTCCAAGGCCGTCAGGCCCATGACCAGCTGGCAGCTTTGGATGCCGCCCTGATGGATGAATTTGTAAATCGTCCGCTTGTTGGCGGTTTCCTGGGCGCCAAGATTCACCGGCGCGGCCTCGGAGGATTTCATCAGGCGCATCGGATGCGGCGCGTGGGCGGGACAGGAGAGGAGATAAAACTTCGCGGGATGCTTCGCATCATCGCTCGTGAAAGAAACGGACTTCGTTCCCATGGGCAGATAAACGCAGTCCTTATTGTCGAGCGCGAAGGTCTGACCGTCAGCAATGACCTTCCCCGCTCCGCCAACATTGATGGCGCCGAGCTCGCGGCGTTCGAGGAAAAAGGCGCGGCCGGTTTCCTTGTGGTTCGGCAGCTCAACGGGCTTGCCGGCCGGCATCACGCCGCCGACCACCAGGCGGTCGAGGTCGGTGAAATGCGCGACGAGTTCGCCGGGGACAAAAAGGCCGGAGATGTGAAAGGTGTCGCGCTGTTCCTGCGTGGACATGCCGACCAGGTCCTGCGGACGCGGAGTGCGGCGGATGGCATCGTGAATCATGCCGCAGTCTGGCAAAATGCGAGTCGCCGGACAAGTGTTTGCCGAAAAATTTACAGCCGACAGGAAACGGATTAAACAAAAGCCCTCTTCCCATAAATTGGGAAGAGGGTATTTACCGGTTTATATCTTTTACGGCTTCCAAATCATATCCGCCACCGTGCGGCCGGCGGGAATGAACGGAATGACGTGCGTGCTGTAGGGCACCACGACGTCGAGGACGTAAGGTTCGTCGGCGTCCAGCATCCGCTGCATGGCGGCGCGCAAATCCTTCTTGAACATCACGCGCTCGCATTTCACGCCGAAGGAATTGCAGACGCGGACGTAGTCGGGATAAATCTCCGGGCGATGTTTCGGGTCGCCGAGATAGGTGTGCCCGCGGTTGCCCTGATAGAAATTATCCTCCCATTGCACCACCATGCCGAGGTGCTGGTTGTTCAGGATGATGGCCTTGATGTTGATCTTCTCAACGTGCGCGGTGGCCAGTTCCTGAATATTCATCAGGAAAGAGCCGTCACCGTCAATATCCACGACCTGCTTGTCGGGATGCGCGACTTTCACGCCGAGCGCGGCGGGCAGGCCGTAGCCCATCGAGCCGAGGCCGCCGCTGGTGACGAGCTGGCGGGGAAACTTGTATTTATACCACTGCGCGGCCCACATCTGGTGCTGGCCCACGCCGGTGGTGATATAGGCGTCACCCTTCGTGGCGTGGTAAAGCTCCTCAACCACCATCTGCTGGAGGATGACTTCGCTCTCCTTGCCCTGCATGTGGTCAACCATGTGGTCGCTGTTGGCGATCTCGGGCGTGATGCGGTAGGCGAACGGAGCTTTCTGCTTCCATTCATCAATCTGCGCCAGCCACGCGGCGTGCTTCTTCGGCGCCGGGCGCTTCGCGACGAGCTTGTTCAAGCGGGTGAGCGCATCCTTGATGTCTCCAATAATCGGGAGGTTCGCCTTGCGGTTCTTGTTCAATTCCGAGGCGTCAATGTCGAGATGAACAATGGTGCCGTTTTTGCAGAATTCCTCAAACTTGCCGGTCACGCGGTCATCGAAGCGCACGCCGAACGCGAGCAGCAGATCCGCGCCGTCCTTGAGCTTCACCAGCGGGTCCGTGAATTTTTTGCGGTATTCGTATTCGCCGTTCACCGCCCAATTAGCCGTGGCGGAACCGTGCATGCCCAGCCAGCGCAGGGAAAGCGGATGCATCTCCGGAAAACCGCCGATGCCCATCAGGGTCGTCGTCACCGGGATGTTCGTGGCTTCGGCAAACTTTTTGAGTTCGGCCGCCGCACCGCTGCTAACAATACCGCCGCCGCAGTAGATCACGGGGCGTTCCGCTTTTTCGATAAGGCCGATGATTTCGTTCAACGCCACTTCATCCGCCTTCAAATCCGGCTGATTGTAACCCGGCAAACCTTTCTTGATCTGCTCCAAGGTCGGCCAGACTGGCTGCGTCTTCGCCTGCTGGATGTTTTTGGGAATATCAATGACCACCGGGCCCGGGCGCCCGGATTGCGCGATATAAAAAGCCTCTTTCACGATGCGCGGCAAGTCGTTCACATCGGTGACGAGATAGCTGTGCTTCACGATGGGCAGCGTCAGGCCGATCATGTCCGTTTCCTGAAACGCGCTGCGGCCGATCATGTTCAGATTCACCTGGCCGGTGATGGCGACCAGCGGCGTGGAATCCATGTAGGCGTCGGCGATGGCGGTGACGAGGTTCGTCGCGCCGGGGCCGCTGGTGGTGAGGCACACGCCGGCCTTGCCGGTCACGCGGGCGTAGCCTTCCGCCGCAAAACTGCCGCCCTGCTCATGGCGCGGGAGAATGGTGCGGATCTTTTTGGACGTGGTCAGCGCCTGATGGATTTCCATGCTCGCGCCGCCGGGATAGGCAAAAATGACGTCCACGCCCTCGCGCTCAAGGGCTTCAACGAGAATATCACGTCCGAACATGGCCTTCCCGACTTCTGCGCGGGCGGCGGACGATTTCTTTTTGGGGGCGGATTCAGTTGCTTTGCTCATACTAGGTTTGGTTGTGGCGGCTCGGCGCAGGCGATTAAAAAACCCACGGCCGTTGCCAGCCGTGGGTTTTTGTCAAATTTTCGGTTCAACAAGCACCAACGGCGTCGCTGACTACAACGACGACCAGTTTAACGGCTTGTGACCAGATTTTCAACATTGAGCAGTCATTTTAACCGTGAGCGCAAAGGCGTCAAGCCTGAGAATCGCGTTTTAACATTCATTAACATGATCCACCAGTCGATGTGGACTTTGAAATCGAATTCCACTAAAACATCAGCGCCTCGCAGTTCCCCGGCCGTCACCTGACCGGAACTGGAGCAAAATGATGACTTCACCATTGGCCAATCCATCCGGGAAACGGGCAGCCGCGAACCATTCCATGCTTTTTCTAAAACCCCGCTGGCAAGCCGGCAAAAGCAAACCGTGGCTGGTGCTGGCATTGCTGGCGCTCATTTTTTTGATCCCGGTGCCGGCAAACTCCGGCCCCAATACGATGCTGTGGGGAGTGAACATCCATGATGGCGGCAGCGATCCCAAATTGCTGGCCGACAAGCTGGCGGAACGCAATTTCAGATCGGTCCGCATGGATCTCTGGGGAAATGATCCCCGCTACCTGGCCAGGTTCAGGAATGCCGTCACCGCCCTCAAAGCGAAAGGCATCGCGGTTCAAGCCACCTTCTTCGTCAGTTTTTCTCACGGCCAAAAACGTAATCAGGACGTCGGCGCGGATTTGAAAGAGGTGGAACAATCAGCCTACAAACAGACCCTGACCCAAATCAATGCCACCAAAGACCTGGTGCGGGACTATGAGCTGCAAAATGAAACCTCATTATACCCCAATATCTGCATCACCAACTTCAGCGGACAAAAGGCTGGCGACTTCGACACTCCTGAAGGCCGGCTGCAAGCCGCGTCATTGAGGGGAATGTCCAAGGCCATCAACGAGGTTAGAATCTCATCCCGACTCCCGCTCCGCATCATTTTGGGAACCGTGGGCCGCCACTGGGGATTTTTAACTTTCATGCAGCAGCAGGGGGTTCTTTTCGATGTGGTGGGCTACCATATTTATCCCCATCTGAAACATCCGCCGCTCGACCAGAATCCCTGGTTCGGCCCCGGAGGATCGCTGGGACAATTGGCCCGGTTCAACAAACCCGTCACCATCAACGAATTCAATGCGGGCGAGATTTACAACGGAACCACCAACGGAGCCAACCGGCATCCCGGCCCCAGTTACCTGAACAAAGTTGGCGATGACGTCACGGAAGACGGCTTCAAATCCCTGGACAAACATCTCAAGGAAATCGTCAATCAAAACGCGGCCAACGTGGAATCCGTCCTGTTCTACGAAATATGGGACGAACCGCGGAAGGCGCCGCCGGAAAACCGGTTCGGACTGTTTTACGATTCTGCCTTGCAGCAGCCCAAAATCAGCCTCTTGATCGCGACCTCCCTGGCCGGGGGTAATTTATCCCCCGCCGAGAAAAATGAGCTGACGGCAAGAGGCATGGGATTGCCCGCCGCCCGCGGGGTTGACACCCGGCGCAAATAAATACACAGGCCCGGTGCCGTCCAAACACTTGCCAGCCACGGAACGCCAGCGTAATTTTTGCCGATGAAGAAACCCGGACGCCCCGCCATCCCGCGCAAAACGATTTATCGCCTGTCGATCTATCTGCGCTGTCTGGCCCGCCTGCGCGAGAACGGCATCGTCACCGTCTCCAGCGAGGCGCTGGCCAAGGCCGCCGGCGTCAAGCCGACGCAGCTCCGCAAGGATCTGGCCTGCCTCGGTACCTTCGGCACGCGCGGGCTGGGCTACGACGTGGCGGAACTGTCGCAGAAAATCTCCGATGAGCTCGGCACCTCCAGCCTGCAGCCGGTCATCCTCGTCGGCGTCGGCAACCTCGGACTGGCGCTGCTGTCGTATCGCGGCTTTGAGAAGGAAGGATTTGAAATCATCGCCGCCTTCGACGCCGCGCCGAACCGGCCGCGCGGCAAGGCCATGAAACAGCCGCTGCTCGGCATGAAACATCTGCCGGAATTTGTCCGCCAGCACGGAGTCAGGATGGCGATCCTGTCCGTGCCCGCCGCCGTGGCGCAGGCGGTCGCCAACCAGCTTATCGAGGCGGGCGTGATGGGAATTTTGAATTTTTCCCCGATTGTGCTCGCGGTGCCGGAAGAGGTGATGGTCAACAACGTGAATCTCGCCATCGAACTGGAAAACCTGAGCTATTTCATCCACGGATGACCGGCCATTCTCCCGCCGGCATCAATGGGCGCAGCAGTGGGCGTCGGAACCCAAATCCGGACTGAGATACGGTATTCCCAGCGACAAACCGCGCAGAATCAGCAGCGCCGCGAGCAGGCAGACCCCCGCGGGAATGGCCGCCCGCAGCTTCAGCCGGAGGGCCGGCGGAAACACTTTTCCCGACAGGCTCAAGGCCAGCATCATCGGCAGGGTGCCGAAGCCAAACGCCGCCATGTAAGCGATCGCGGACCAGACCGCGCTGCAAACCGCAGCCCCGGCCAGCGCCACATAGACGAGACCGCACGGCAACAGGCCGTTCAACATCCCCAATAACGCGAGCGACGAGAGGTTGCGCTTCTGCAACTGCGCCGACATCGCGGCTTTCAACCACATCACGAAGCGCACCGCCGGTGCGGACAGGGCGATTTTTTTAGAAATGAAATAACCGGCCAGCACCGCCACGCCGAGCGCGATGGACAGCCAGCGTTGCAGGCCGGCGAGCAAGATGGATTTGCCGACCAGTCCGGCAAGGACACCCAGCAGGCAGTACGTGGCCACCCGCCCGAGCTGGTAAATGATCCGGCCGGCGATGAACCGCCCTGCCCCGCCGCCATTCGGAACCGGCAGCGCGAGCTGCAGCGGACCGCACATGGCGGCGCAATGAAGGCTGCCCAGAATTCCCAAGGCGAAGGCGAGGCCAAAGTCCATATTATCTGGCCACGATGAACTTGGTTTCGAGGTAAAAATCCTGGCCGCCGGATTTCCAGGCCACCCGCGCCAGCCACGGACCCGGAGCGAGTTTGGAAACATTCAGCGATTGAACGCCATCCGAACCGGGGGCCAGCAGAATCCGGGTATCAAGCCCGGATGCCGACGGGCGATAAAGCGTTATGTTCCCGGATAAGTTTGCCGCCTGCTGCGCCACCGGTATGAAAACCACAATTCGTCCGGCCGCCGCTTCATGCACCAGCGTCGCCCCGGCATTCTTGGCGCGGGCGGCGCTGTCGATCTGCCCCTGAAATTTCAGTTCGCTTTCGTAGTAATTCTCGCTGACCAGCGTGTCGCGGTGGGTGGCGGCGATGGTGATGACCACGGCAATGCCGACAAACAATAAAACGAAGGCGGCAATAATACCGAGCGGCCAGAAGTTGCGGTCAGTTTTCATCACATTAATTTCGCGGTCCGATGAAAGCCGTTTTCAAAGTCTGCAATCGTTTGCCGCCGGAATAAACGCCGATGACCAGCGGGGTGGTGCCGGATTTCATGGCCGACGCCTCCAGTTCCACCAGGATGGAATTCTCCAGCAACTTTTGCGGCAGCACGACAAGTTTGCCGCCCATGACCTGCAAGGAACCGGCGGCGTTTTCCAGGCGCAATTCCACCGGCAGCTCCCGCGAGGTCTTGTTCACGACGCGAACGGTGTAAAGGTTGCTAAAGTGCCCGTCCGGCATCTGCTGAAACATCGAGCCGGGTGCCCGCAGCAGCGTCGCCTCGACATCGGCCCGGGAAAAAATCATCACCGCCAGCACCGCCGCCAGCACCATCAGCACCACGCCATAGCCCGCCAGCCGCGGGGTGAAGCGCAGCGGCTCGCCCCGCTCGATGCCATTGAGCGAGGCGTAGCGGATCAAGCCCAGCGGGCTTCCCACCTTGCCCATCACCGTGTCGCAGGCATCCATGCAGGCGGTGCAATGAACACATTCCATCTGCGTGCCGTTGCGGATGTCGATGCCCGTCGGGCAGACGGAAACACACTGGTTGCAGGCCACACAATCGCCATAGCCCGCGTAGCGGCGCTCGCCAAACTTCTGATCGCGCCGCAGCGGACCGCGCTTCTCGCCCCGCTTGTGATCATAGGCTACCACGATGGAATTCTCATCCAGCAGTACGGATTGGAACCGCCCATACGGACAGATAAAGGTGCAGGCCTGCTCGCGAAAGCGCGCAAAGATGCCGTAGAACAAGAGCGAAAACGCGATCATGAACGAGAGGCCGGTGACATGCCGGGCCGGCGGGTCGGTGATGATCTGGTAAAGCTGCTGCCAGCCGATGATATAGCTCAACAGCACGTTGCCGACGAGAAATGATAGCGCGTAAAACAGGACATGCTTGAGGGACTTCTTGAAAACCTTGTCCGCGTTCCACGGCCCCCGGTTCAATTCCCGCTGGCGCGGCGCATCGCCCTCGATGGCATACTCGATCTTGCGGAAGACCATTTCCATCATCACCGTCTGCGGGCAGGCCCAGCCGCACCAGAGCCGGCCGAAGGCCGCCGTGAAAATGATGATGCCCGTGAAAAACACCAGGACCGCCATGGCAAAGATGATCATGTCCTGCGGCCAGAAGACCTGGCCCAGCACCACAAACTTGCGCTCCACAATGTTCATCAGGAGCAGCGGGTTGCCGTGGATGGTCACAAACGGCCCGGCGAACATGATGGCCAGCAGCAGCCAGCTGAACCAGGTGCGCCAGCGGAAGAACTTCCCCGCCACCTGGCGCGGATAAACCCACTGGCGCCGCCCCTCGCGGTCGGCGGTGGCGATGTGGTCGCGAAAGTTGGACCAGTCCACCTTCCGGACGGCGGATTCGGATTTGTCTTTCGGTTCGGGAATCACGGTTGGTCCATAGTATCACCGACGGCTGGATAATGTGGAAAGAATAAAACGGCATTGCGCTCTGCACCGGCATGGCTGGGCTGGTCGCTCCATGACCGAAGGCGAACGGCTGTGGTGTAAAACTTCAACGCCACGCGGACGGAGACGCTGACCGAATAAAACCAAAAAACTTTTAAGAAAAAATGAAACCCTTCACTTAACGCTTGACCGATGAACCCTCATAGGATGCCGCCCTCGTAATCTAAAAGCAAAAAACAATAATCCAGCAACCCCAACAAGCTCGCAAGGCGCTGGCTCTGGCACGATGGTCACATTAAAACTGCCACCTGTATCTAGCTGAAGCCCAGAGTAAGCATCAACAAGCGTCGGTGAAGTAGTGGTATCATGCAAATAATACTCACCCGCAGAGGAACCTGGCAGTCCTTCTCCAAACGTATCTTTACCGACATCAATAAGACCGTAAAGTGAACTGTTTGTCGTATTAAAACTTATGTTTAGGAAGCCATATAATGCCACACTATTTGAAACGTCGGTGATAGAATATAGCGGGTGCAGTGGAGATGACGGACTATAAAAGCTAACAACAAGCGACGTGATACCTTGGTTGGTCGGCCCTTGATACACAAGAGCGCCACTAGCAAATACAGACGGCATCAGAGAATTGTAGGTCATGGAAATCACGGTGCGATAACCTGAATTGCCAGTCCAAGTAATAATCGCGCCTTGGGCGTTAGCGTGGCGCGAAAGTGTTAATATGCCTACGATAACTATAAGTATGGCTATTTTTGTTTTCATGTGGTTTGTGTTTAGGTTTGGCGTTCAACTGCAAAGGCGGCCTAACGTCAGAGCTCAGGCACCGCCACCGGGACCTGACGCAGGCTGCAATGATGATGTTTAAATTTCATGGCTCGGTCAAAACTGAAAGCGCGATGGCGGTTGCTTGCAGCGATTTGTAAGAAAACATGAGAGCAGAGAGCGAGCCGGAAGCGCTCTGGTAAACTCTCTGCCCTCATGTTTTCTAACAAGTATTGTATTGAAATTCTGCGGCCTATCATGGTCGCACGGGTTGAAGTGGTTTAGAGCCGCAAACATCATTTGTCCAGCTTATTAGCGCCAGCCAAACCCAGTCGTTGCCCTTAAGTTCGCCACCGCCCAGCCAAAGCGCTAGAGGGCTAGCGCACTCCAAGACGCTTCGCGCCGTTCGGGAATCGCCGGTCCACGCGCCAGCGTTTTGGAGTGCGGCGGCCCTCCGCCGCTTTTCCCCCCGTTTCTGCCTCGGGGTTCCCTCGGTCTAAATCGGTCCCGCAGCTTGTTCCGGCTAAAACTGTCGCTTTTTGACCATTTCCGGGGGTGAAAAGGGCAAAATTGCTGGTTTTTGCGGTTTTTGCCTCAAAAACGCCCGTTGGGAGCTTGGGGAAAATGATTTTCCCCAAGGGGAATCTCTCTTTCCCCAAGGGAAAAATGTCTTTTCCCAAGGGGATTTTCTCTTTTCCCAAGGGGAAAAAGGTTTTCCCCAAGGGGTTTTTTTCTTTCCCCAAGGGAAAAATGTTTTTTCCCAAGGGAAATTTCATTTTCCCCAAGCCAAAAATGACCGGACGGGACCCATCTGCCGCCTTCGCGCTCTTCGCGCGAAATATCCCACTGCCCGATGAGGTGGTCGGGTTTAAATTTGAGACTCCTTACGTCGTCTCCTACGGGAGCGGGCTTTATGTTCCCGCTTCTGGAAAACAAACTGGCCACACCTTCCGATGCTGTAGCGTTGAGCCTGCGGCTCAACCCCTCGAGGCACAGCCTCGACGCTACAGTGTCAA
The DNA here is from genome assembly GCA_903922735.1 of uncultured Verrucomicrobia subdivision 3 bacterium. GTDB lineage: Bacteria > Verrucomicrobiota > Verrucomicrobiia > Limisphaerales > UBA11358 > UBA11358. The sequence goes on along the minus strand of CAIXUZ010000072.1, from coordinate 46,792 downwards.
CACCGGCGCGTTCGTTTATTACAGGGACGCTTCACTCAACTTCATTCAAACGCGCTCGGGCCGGCCGGTTTGGCGGGCTGCTGGTTTTCCGGCGGCTTGCCGGGCGAGGCGAGCTTGGCTCCGCGCAGGGTGTAGATGTAGCTGGCCACGGCCTGGATTTCTTCCGGCTTCAAGACGGTTTTCCAGGTGATCATGCCCTTGGCGGGCACGCCGTCCCAGATGACTTTCACGCTGTCGGCATAGGTGCCGCCGTGGATGAAATAATCGTCGGTGAGGTTGGGGCCGACCAGGCCGCCGCCATCCACCCGATGGCACGGGGCGCAGTATTTGACGTAGCTCTGTCGCCCGGTTTCCAGCACCGCCGCATCCTTGGAAGGCTGCAGCGCGGCGATGGAGGATTCGAATTTGCCCATGGCGCCGCTTTTGATCTGTTCGCCGGCCTTCATCTCACTGGCATATTCCGCCGCCTGCAACTGGCCGGTGCGGGTGACGTGATAATAGACCAGATACACCGCCGAGAAGATGATGGTGATGTAAAACAACCACACCCACCAGCGCGGGAGCTGGTTGTCGAGTTCCTGGATGCCGTCATAATCGTGGTCCAGCAGCAAGGGTTCTTTTGGATCGTTGCTCATAGGATTTAGCGTTTGATTTCGGGGTTGGCCGGTTTCGGGAGTTCGCCGCTGTCGAGCGGCAGTTCCGCCATGCGGTTCAGATAATTTTTCTTCAACGCGGAGGCCCAGAGCAGCATCCCGGTGAAAAAGCCGAAGAAGATGCAGATGGAGATGACGCCGTACAGGCCGATGCCATCTATGCTGCAAAGAATGTTTTTAATCATGGGTGGGCTCCGGTTATTTGGGGTTGGCGGCGACGGGCGCGGACTTGATGTCGGTGCCGAGCCGCTGCATATAGGCGATGAGGGCGATGATTTCCCGGTCCGGCTCCGCCTTGACCGAGCCGGCTTTCAAATTGGCAACGATCCTGGCGGCCTGCGCCTGGAGGTCTTTCTGCGCCGGGCCGTTTTCGAAGCCGGGGGGATACGGCACGCCCACCTTGCGCAGGGCGCCGAGCCGGGCGGGGATGGAGGCTTCATCGAGCTTCTGGGTGAGCAGCCAGGAATAGCGCGGCATGATGGAACCGGGCGACGTCGAACGCGGGTCGTCCATGTGGTTGTAGTGCCAGGCGTCGGGATACTTGCCGCCTTCGCGGGCGAGATCCGGGCCTTTGCGCTCGGAGCCCCAGAGGAACGGATGGTCATAGACAAATTCGCCGGCCTTGGAGTATTCGCCGTAGCGCTCGGTTTCGGAGCGGAACGGACGGATCATCTGCGAATGGCAGCCGAGGCAGCCTTCGCGGATGTAGAGGTCGCGGCCCAGCACTTCCAGCGGGGAGTAAGGCTTCACACTGGTAATGGTGGGAACGTTTTCCTTGATGAGGAACATCGGGATCAGTTCCACCAGGCCGCCGATGAGCACCGCGACAGCCGCGAGCACGGTGAAGAACAGCGGCTTGCCTTCGAGCATCCGGTGGAAGGCGGTTTTGCCGGGGGCGACGGGAGCTTTTTCCATCGGCGCGGCCTGCGCCTCCGTGTCCGGCTCAAACACGCCCGCCTTCGCGGTCTGGTACAGGTTGTAGGCCATCATGAACGTGCCCACGAGGTAGAGCGTGCCGCCAATCGCGCGCAGCTTGAACATTGGGACGACCTGCACAATCGTTTCGAGGAAGTTGGGATATTGGAGGAACCCGTCCTTGGTGAACTGCTTCCACATCAGGCCTTCGGTGATGCCCGCGACGTAAATCGGGATGATGTAAAACATCATGCCGAGCAGCGCGATCCAGAAATGGTAATTCGCCAGCTTCGTGGACCAAAGCTTGGTGTTGTAAAGGCGGGGCCAGAGCCAATACAGCATGGAGAACGTCAGGAACCCGTTCCAGCCGAGCGCGCCGGTGTGAACATGGGCGATGGTCCAGTCGGTGTAGTGCGACAGCGAGTTGACCGTTTTGATCGAAAGCACCGGCCCTTCCAGCGTGCTCATGCCGTAAGCCGTGATCGCGACGACCATGAATTTCAACATGGGATCCTGCCGCACCTTGTCCCACGCGCCGCGCAGGGTGAGCAAACCGTTCAACATGCCGCCCCAGCTCGGAGCGATCAGCATCAACGAGAAGACCATCCCGAGCGATTGCGCCCAATCCGGCAGCGCGGAATACAGCAAATGATGCGGACCGGCCCAGATGTAAAGAAACACCAGCGCCCAGAAATGAATAATGGAGAGCCGATACGAAAACACCGGCCGCCCCGCCGCTTTCGGCAGGAAATAATACATCAGGCCGAGATACGGCGTGGTCAGGAAGAAGGCGACGGCGTTATGGCCATACCACCATTGCACCAGCGCATCCTGCACGCCGGCATACATCGAATAGCTTTTAAACCAGCCGGCCGGCATTTCCATCGAGTTCGTGATGTGCAGCACGGCGATCGTCACGGCGGTGGCGATGTAAAACCAGATCGCCACATACATATGCTTTTCGCGGCGCTTGGCGATGGTGCCGAACAGGTTCACCGAGAACGCCACCCACACGACCGCGATGGTGATGTCGATCGGCCATTCGAGTTCCGCATATTCCTTGCTCGTGGTCAGGCCGAGCGGCAGCGTCACGGCCGCCGCCACGATGATGAGCTGCCAGCCCCAGAAATTGAACCAGCTCAAAAAATCACTGAACATCCGCGCCTTGCACAGCCGCTGGAGCGAGTAGTAGATGCCCATGAACATCCCGTTGCCGATGAAGGCGAAGATCACAGCATTGGTGTGCAGCGGCCGGAGGCGGCCAAACGTGATGAACTGGAGGTTCAGATTGGCTTCGGGCAGATAAAGCTGCACCGCGGCCAGCAAGCCCGCCAGCATGCCAACGATGCCCCAGAGCACCGTGACGATGCCAAAGGCACGCACAATGCGATTGTCGTATTTGAAGGATTCCACGTTTGTATTCATTTGTTTTTCGATTCAGTTTCCGAAACTTTTTCCGCCGGGTCTTCCGCCAGCACCCGCATCGAAGGCGTCAAGGTGTCCTCATATTGACCGCTGCGCACGGCCCAGATAAAGCCGACCAAAAATAGCAGGGCCACCGCCAGGCTTGCGAGAATTAAAATGATGACCACACTCATACCGCCTCCTTGGCAAGGGGTGGCTGGTTGAAGGTTGCAGGTTGAAGGCTGGCGCGGGTTGAACCGGCAACCGGCAACTTATCATTCCTCAACTTCGTTCCCAGCCATGCCGTCAGACCGCATGAAAACGCCACGACCGTCGCCGTACTCACCGGCATCAAAATCGCACACACCATCGGGGCCAGCAGTCCCGCCGCCGCAATGCTCACGCCGACGATGTTATAAAGCGCTGAGATCACAAATCCGACGCGCACCACGACTGCTGCGCGCCGCGAAAACTCCAGCACCCGGGCCAGCCGCGGCAATTCGGCCGCATCCAGAATCACATCGCTCGCCGGGGAAAAAACGCCGATTTGCTCGACGACCGCCACGCCGACGTCCGCTTGTTTTAACGCGCCCGCGTCGTTCAAGCCGTCCCCCACCATCATCACCTTGCGCCCGCGCCGCTGGAGATCACGGATGAAATTCAATTTGTCCGCCGGGCTCTGGTTAAACTTCAACACCGCGTTTTCCCCGAAAACCTGCCGGAACCGCGCCGCCTCGCGCTCGTTGTCGCCGCTCAGCAGCGCCAGTTCAAACCGGTCGCCCAACTGCGAAATGAGCCGCGCCACTTCCGGCCGCAGCGGATTCTCCAGCCGGAATTCGCCGCGCCAAACCCCGTCAATCGCCACGCAGACCGCGCTGCCAGAATTGAAGCCGGCGGGGCGGGCGTTCCCGCGCGCTGCCGCGCCAACCCACACGGGCGAGCCGAGCACAATTTGGTGTCCGGCAATTTCACCTTCAAGGCCGCAACCCGGCGTCTCCTGGAAACGGGACACCGGCAACACGGCCGCGCCCAGCGCCCGGGCAATGCGCAGGGAATTCGGATGCGCCGAATGCCGGGCGAGCGAAGCAATCCAGCGGTTTTCCTCAACCGTCAGTGCTGTTTCCGCGTTTTGAAAACTCACCCCGCCCCCGTCCGCCGTCGTCAGTGTCCCGGTCTTGTCGAGGACGATGGTGTCCACCTCCGCCAGGTGCTCGACGACTAGCGCGTTTTTCAGAAAAATCTTAAGCCGCGCCAGAATCCGCTGCGCGGTGCCGTGCGTGAGCGGAGCCGCCAACGCCAGCGCACACGGACACGCGACGATTAAAACCGAAGTGAAGGCTTTTAACGAATTCGTCGAATCCTTAAACAGCCAAAAAACCGCCGCCCCCGCCGCCACGCTGATGACCAGTCGCGTGAACCGTTTGCTGTAACGGTTCGTCAGCGAATCCAGGTCGCGGTCACGATTTTTGCGAAAGGCCTCGTTATTCCAAAGTGAAGCCAGGTAGCTTTGCGCCACCGGCTTTACCGTTTCGACTTCAATCATGCCGCCGACCTGCCGCCCGCCAGCGTAAAGATGCTGGCTTATTGCACAGGCAACCGGTTCGGCCTCGCCGGTGACAAAGCTGTAATCGATGCACGCGCTCCCAGAAATCAGTTTGGCATCGGCCGGCAGCAATTCACCGTGGCGCAGAATTATCCGGTCGCCGGTTTGCAGGCTGGAAATGGCGACACTGGTCTCGCTCGCCACGGTTTTGCGCACGACCGCGAGCGGGAAAAACCCCTTGTAATCGCGGTCAAAGGTCAGGCGGTCATAAGTCCGGCGCTGGAACAACCGGCCGCACAGCAAAAAGAAAATCAGGCCGCACAGCGAGTCGCAGTAGCCGGGGCCGCGATGGGAAAGAACCTCCAGGATGCTAACGCCATAAATCGCCGCCAGGCCCATGGCAATCGGAACTTCCATGGTCAAAATCCGTTGGCGAACCCCCAGCCACGCTGCGCGCCAGAAGTCCGCGGCACTATAGGTTACCACCGGCAACGCAAGCGCAAGGCCAAGCCAGCCCGAGATGACCTTGAACCACGGACCGCTGAAGCTGTCGAGCCCAAGGTAATACGGCAGCGACATCAGCATAATGTTGGCGAAACCGAAGCCGGCCAGACCGATTTGCAGCCAGGTTCTTTGGCTTAACGGCGATGACCCGGCCTTTTCGGTCTCGCTCAAAGTGAGCAGCGGCTCATAGCCGATGGAAGCCAGCAGCGCCGCCAGTTCGCTGAATTTGATTTTATCCGGCACAAACGTGATCGCCACCTCACGGCGGGAGAAATTCACCAGCGAGCGGCCAACGCCGGCATGCAGCTTGAACAGATTCTCCAGCAGCCAGACGCAGGCGACGCAATGGATTGCCGGCAGATGCAGCGTGACCTTGGCCCGGGCATGGTCCGCAAAATCAAAGAGCTTCGCCTGCACCGCCGGGTCGTCGAGAAAAGCCCATCGGGCCGCAGAGTCAGCAGCGCGGACGCGCAAGCCGGGGGAAGCGTTCAGTTCGTAAAATTGTTCCAGCCCGTTTGCTTTGAGCAAATCGAACACGGTCTGGCAGCCGAAGCAGCAAAAAACTTTCCCCGCCATGACGAAGCGGTCATCCGGGCAGGGCTCACCACAATGATAGCATCCGCCGGATGAACGCCGGTCTTCGGTTTTGTCCTGGCGGATAAATGAGCTCATGATCCCGGTTGCTGAAATGGATTCGGCCGGGGCGCCGGCAAGGCGCGTTTCAGAAACATAGGGCTGATAAACAGGTAAAGCCAGCCGATGACGAGGTGCGCGGCAAGCGCAAAGCCGAATTGCACCAGGTCGCACGCGCCCAACCCGTAAAAAACCAACGCGCCCGAAATGATCAGCGCGCCCGGCAAGAGGGCGGCCCCCGCGAGTTTCCAACTGTTAAAAAAATCCAGGTCGCGATTGCAAAAGAAGCCGATGATCCAGACGGGCAAGCAATAGATCGTGGCCAGCACCGCCCAAACCAGCAGCAAACCGAAAAACATGCCGATGGCCACCAACGCCAGAAGGTCTGGCGACCACGCGCCCCACGCGGGCCGCGCATCCCGCTGGTTGGCAGCGATGATGAAACCGGGGGGGTAATTCCATTCGAATTCTCCCATCAGTGAAAACACCCGCAGGGAAGCCCGGCCGAACTCCAATTGAAAATCCGACGGCGACCGGAGCCCTCCGCTGTGTTCCAGATCCACACTGATGGCGATAATTTTTCCCTCGGCGAGCAACTGCGGCGAATCCGCGCGCCAGTTCAGCTTGCCGGCGCGGATTTCGCCCTGATCCGGCAAATGGCGGATGGCGTCGCTGATGACGGGAAATACGCCGTCAGACAAAAACCACACAACGGAGGCCGTGGCGATCAGGGCAAAAATCGCCTGCACCACCAAGAGCCGCTCCAACGAAGCCCGGGCAAACGCCGCCACGCCCCGTGGCGTGACGGGTTCCCAGGCAAAAGCCGGTTCGCTGAAAGCGCTCATGGCCGTAGTCTAGCCAAAGACCGATAAGGTTTAAAAGCAGAACCCCTCACCCGTTGACGGATGAGGGGCGACAAAATTTTAAATTATGATTGTGCTGATTCGGCCGCGGGTTGATTTGGCATTGGCGTATGGATGACCGGCACCGGATAGCGCAGCTTCATGACGTCATCCACCAGGACTTCGATATAATACGTGCCGGCGGTTTCAAATTTCACATTGCCGAAAAACATGACGTTGGTTGCGCTCATCGCCGGATCGCGGAGTTCAAATTTCATTTCTCCCTTGCTGATGACCGTGGTCTGGTCCGGGGCGACGAGGCGGACGTTTTCATTGAACTGGCCGATGCCGGCGGCCCACCGGTTAAAAATGCAAATGCGCCCGGCGACGATGGGTATTTGCGGCACGCGCAGGACATTGACAACGCCGATGATGAAGAGATTGCCGTTCACTTCCTGGCGCACTTCTTCGCAAAGGAGCGAGCATTGGAGGTCGGGGAGAATTCGGGTGGCGTTCATTAATAATTATTGGGTATTGGTGTTTAAAAATATTTCCGCCGCGCGCACCGTGTTTTGCAGCAGCATGGCAATCGTCATGGGTCCAACACCGCCGGGATTCGGGGTGATTTTTCCGGCAATCGGCTGCACTTCCGCAAACGCGACGTCGCCGACCAGTTTCGTGCCGGTCTTCGTGGTGGGATCGGGAACGCGGTTCACGCCCACATCCATCACCACGGCTCCGGGCTTGACCATGTCCGCCTTCACAAATTCGGCCACGCCCATCGCCGCCACAATGATATCCGCCCGCCGGCAATGCGCTTGGATGTCGCGGGTGGCGGAATGGCAGATGGTCACGGTGCTGTTGGCCGCCCGGCCCTTCTGGCAGAGCATCGCCGCCATGGGCTTGCCGACAATATTGCCACGCCCCAGCACCACCACTTCCGCGCCTTCCGTCTTCACGCCCGAACGGAGGAGCAGTTCCACGACCCCGGCGGGCGTGCAGGGCTTGAAGCCGCTTTCGTCGCCCAGCATCAGTTTGCCGACGTTGACCGGATGAAAGCCGTCCACGTCTTTCGCCGGCGACACGGTGGAGAAAACCACCGATTCGCGAATATGTTTCGGCAGCGGTGCCTGAACGAGAATGCCGTGAAGGTGCGGGGCGGCATTTAATTTTCCAATCAAACCCAGCAGTTCCGGCTCGGAAGTTTTATCCGGCAAAATGTGGGTTTCCGAAATGATGCCGAGCTCAGCACAGGCTTTTTCCTTGCGGCCGACATAGACTTTGGACGCCGCATCTTCGCCGACGCGGATAAAGGCCAGCCCGGGAACGATGTCACGCTGCTTCAAAGCCGCCACCCGCGCAGCCAGCTCACGCTGGATCTGCGCGGCGATGGCGCGTCCGTCAATGAGATTTGGCGCCACGGGGAGTGGTGAGATGGGTGACAACGGGACGGTTGGTGGACAGCACGTAGATTTTCTGGATGGTCAGCACCGGCGTGTCCTTCCAGCGCTTGTCCATGCCTTCCTCGCCGGTCACAACGATATGCAACCCATTGTAGCGGGAAACGTTCAAATTGGTCGTGGTCGTGTAGAGGTAGTTAATCGCGGTGCCGGTCGCCGGGTCGTAAAGCTCGAAATAGGTCGGCGCGACCAGACTGGCCGATGAACGCACAAATCCTTCGTGCGTGACCACGCGCGGAGGCGGCGGTGGGAGGTTGGTTTCCAACACTGCTGGAGCCGGCATCACCGGAATCACTGGCGCAACCGTTGGTGCCGGCGCAGGAACATTGGTATCAACCGCCGGAGTGACCGGCGGGGTCGCCACAATCGGCTGCGGCTCGGCTACGGCATTAGTGGTTGCCGGCAGGGGCTGAACCACGGGTGCCACGACGGGAGCCACGGGCGCTTCCTGTTTCAAGTAGCTGGCCGTCACAAACGCGAAGGCATTCGTCGGCGCTTCAATCTGCGTCCAGTCACCCTTGCTGACAACTTCGGTGATGGTCGCGCCTTTCTCCAAAATGCCGAGCACGCTGAAATTTTCGCCCGGGCCGCCGCGCAGGTTCAGTTTTTTAACGGAAACCGTCTTGTTCGTGGCGTCGATGAACTTGGAATTCACCCAGACTTTCATGCCGGATGGCAACTGGATCTTGGCCCACTGCGCTGGCTCGCCGGTTTTAGGCTTATCGAGGTTGATTTCGCAGACCACAGTTACCGGGTCACCTTTTTTCACATGCCCGATGACTTCACCCTTCAAACCAGCCTGACCGCGCAAATTTAGATTATCCACCGCGACGGTCGCCGGACCGGGCACCAGCGTGATCGGCTGGAAGGCGGATTTTTTTTCAAGCGCAGCGGCAGGCGCTTTGGCCGCCACTTTTTTCCTGGGTTTAGACTTGGCCGCCACCGCTTTTTTCACTGGCGCGTTGGTTTTGATTTCCAGCGGCGCGACGACAGGTGCCGTCAAGGTCACCGCGGTCGCCGGCGGGGGAATTTCCGGCAATTTGTTCGTGTTCACCTGCGCCACGGCAGCCGTGGCCAGCATCGTTCCTAAAACCAACCAGCAGTTCGTTTTCATAAATCTGAAGTCAAAGTTTTGATTTCCGTCTCGTTCAGCGTCCGCCATTTGCCCGGCTTCAACTCGCCGAGCCGGATCTTCCCGATCTGCGTCCGCTGCAATTTTTTCACCAGCAACCCCTGCGATTCAAACAAGCGCCGCACTTCGCGATTCTTGCCTTCGCCCAGTTCCAGTTCCACCACGCTTTTGGCGCGGGTGTGCGAAATCATTTTTGTGGCGAGCGCTTTCAGTCTTTCACCTTCGTGAAAAATGCCGCTCCGGAAAAGCGCCAGCATCGCCTGCGTCACGTCGCCCTCGACACTCGCCAGGTATTTTTTGCGGATGCCGTAGCGCGGATGCGTCAGGCGCAGGGCGAATTGTCCATCATTCGTCAGAAAAATCAATCCTTCGGTGTTGTAGTCCAGCCGCCCGACCGACTGGACGGAATCCCATTCGCGCGGCAGCAATTCATAAATGGTGGGCCGGTTCAGTTCATCTTTCCGCGAACAAACACAGCGGACCGGTTTGTTCAGGGCGATATATACCAGCTTTTTGGCCCGGACAAATTTGCCATCCACCGCCACCTTGTCATGGGCGGGATCGATCTTGGAACCCAGCAGCCGGACGACCTGACCGTTGACGGCGACGCGCCCTTCCAAAATGAACTGCTCGCCGGCCCGGCGGGAAGCCACACCGGCATCGGCGAGAAATTTTTGCAAGCGAACCACAAGCTTTACGATTTACGATTGCCGATTTACGATTAAAACCCCGCCCTGCGAACAGTCGAATCGCAAATCGAAGATCGCAAATCGCAAATGATCAGGCTTCCGGCTTGGTCTTGCGCAGACCGGTGATCTTATCGCCGGTTTTGCGCTGGCCGCGCTTTTCCAGGAGCGCCGTGCGCTCGAAGCGTTTGAGGACATTGCGTTTGCCGCCAAGGGCGGACGCGGCGCGGAGACTGCGATGCTGTGACATAAATTATTTTTTAAAGGTTCCGGTTAAAAACGAGCGGTCAGGATAGCAAAAATGTTCCTGCCGGCAATGCTGAAATTCATTTACTTCAACTCCCGCCAGTCGCGCAGCATCGCTTCAACCTGGGCCAGCGTGCCCACCGGGACCAGCATCCGGCAACCGTATTCGCCCCCGGGAATGCCGTTTGGCTTGCGAACGCGAAAGACGCAGTTCCACTTGGCCACCCGCGCCCGCTCAAAATACCAGCGGCCATAGCCGGGTCCGCTGGTGTCCGGCGGTTTTTCATTCAGTGAATAAATTCCCATCGCATATTTGCCGTCGGCCGTGGCGAGCACCACAGGATTCCTTATTTCTCCCGGCCCGTAATCCAAGGGTTGGAGCTTCTGGTTTTTGGGGTTGAATTCCCAGAAATGGTCAAACTCCGGTGGCATATATCCCGTGAGCGCCTCAAACTGCGCATAAATATTGTGGGCGCTGGCCGGAACCGAAAATGTGACCCGATAATCCAAGGCTTGCGGCCAGCGCCCGAACCCAATGGTCACATCCTTCGTCAGCAGATAATCGGAAAGCGTGTTGACGTTTCGCGCCAGTTGACCTTCCGAACGCTCGCCCGGCGCGAGCCAGAATGCCATTTGCGTTTTCGTGTGGAGATGATTCCCGCTCGCAACCAACTCAATCAGATGACTGGTGGAATTATTCCCTGCCCCGTCGCGACGCGAACCGGCTTCGGTGGGATTGAAGGTTTCCGCGTTGGCCGTCGGCGTGTTGTCAAACGATGACGCCGATTGCAATTGGCGTCCGTGATCGGCGGAATTGATGAACTCTTTGCCGTTCCACTTCAGCGAATGAATCGCCCCCGCCAGTCGTCGCTTGGTCGTGATAATAATTGTGGAATCCCCTGCCCCACCGCGAATCTGCGCATCGCCATCGGGCGGCGCGGCGGACACCGGCAATGCCGCCAGCAGGAAAACACCGATGACAGCGAAACGCTTCACCATTTCAATTCCTGCAAGCGCCGCGCGACTTCCTCGGCATTGGCACGGCTGTTGAACGCGCTGATGCGGAAATAACCCTCGCCCTTCGAACCAAAGCCGGAGCCAGGCGTGATGACCACATTCGCGTCGTTTAAAATCTTGTCGAACGCCTGCCAACTGGTGACGCTTTTGGGCGTGCGCACCCAGATGTAAGGCGCATTGACGCCGCCAAAAACCTTCAAGCCGGCTTTCTTCGCGCCCTTGCGGAGAACTTCAGCGTTACCAAGATAATGCTTGATGAGTTCCGCAACCTGCGTTTTGCCTTCCGGCGAATACAGCGCTTCCGCCGCCCGCTGGACAATGTAGCTGACGCCGTTGAATTTCGTCGTCGAGCGGCGGTTCCACAGCGGATGCAGCGGCTTGCACTCGCCGTTCTTCGTCTGCGCGTTGAGCGATTTGGGAACGACCGTGTAAGCGCAGCGCACGCCAGTGAAGCCGCCGTTCTTGGAGCAGCTGCGAAACTCAATCGCGCACTCGCGGGCGCCGGGAATTTCGTAAATGGAGTGCGGCACGCCCGCCTCGGTGATGTAAGCCTCGTAAGCCGCGTCGAAGAGAATGACCGACTTGTGCTCCAGCGCATATTTTACCCACGCTTCAAGCTGCTCGCGCGTGGCGGCGGCCCCGGTCGGATTGTTCGGCGAGCAGAGATAAATCACATCCACATGCTTCTTCGGCGGTTCGGGAATGAAACCGTTGCCCGGCTTGCACGGCAGATAAACGAGCTTGGCATAAGCGCCGGCTTCATTGGCTTCGCCGGTGTGTCCAGCCATCACGTTCGTATCCACATAGACGGGATAAACCGGATCGCTGATGGCGATTTTGTTTTTGCTGCCAAGGATGTCGAGAATGTTGCCGCAATCGCACTTCGAGCCGTCGCTGATGAAAATTTCATCATCGGCCACGTCGATGCCCCGGTCACGGAAATCATTTTGCGCGATGGCATGACGCAGCCAGTCGTAGCCCTGCTCCGGACCGTAGCCCTTGAACGTCTCGCGCGCCGCCATTTCGTCCACGGCCTGGTGCATCGCGGCGATGGCGGCGGATGGCAGCGGCTCGGTCACATCGCCGATGCCGCAGCGGATGAGCCGCCGGGCGGCTTCGGGATTCGCGTCGCAGAACACCTTTACGCGCCGGCCGATTTCGGGAAACAGATAGCCCGCTTTGAGCTTGAGATAATTGTCGTTGAGGTATGCCATAAAAATTTACAAATCGAAGGCCGTGACGATAACAAATTTTCCCCGCCGCGCAAGGCAATCGGAACGACTACGACGGCAGGCGGGGCAATTAAGGCCGGAACCTTTTTCAGAAACCGGCTTCGGAATCTTTGCCAGGCAGCTTATGGCTTGTATTTCAAACGGTAGAACACCGAACCGTTTACCGGCTGGGTGACGTTGGTGACCCGATTGACCGAACTTGAACCCGGCACATCCACCCAGTTCGTGCCGAGGCCGGTCGACGGCGAGTTGGTCTGTGTCTGCAAGGTCCAGCCCGTATGATCGCCGGGCCAGCTTAGAATGAGACTGTTGCCGCTGACGGTGGCTAGGATGTTCGTCGGGGTGATGGACACCGGCGAAGCCACTGCCGCCAGCCGGCTGAACGTTGTGCCGTAGAGGTTTGTCACCACCACGTCATAGTTGCCGAAATTCGTCTGGGCCACGCTCGCAATCGTGTAAGCCGCATTCGTCGCGTTTGCAAGGGCCGCGCCATTGAAGCGCCACTGATAGGCAGGGCGCACGGCGCTGAGTGCGCCAATGTTCAAATTTAGCGGGCTTCCGGGTGCCACAACGGTGTCCGTCGGCTGGTTGGTGATGACCGGTGCGGCTTCCGCATAGGTCAGGCTGTAGCCGTTCGTGCCGGCGGAATAAATTGCGGTCACTTCCGCCGCCGTCAGAGCGCGACGCCAGAAGCCGAAGTCGTCCATCAGTGCGTTGGTCCAACGCCCGCGCGTGCCCGCGCCGGTGCCGTCCTGGCCGATGTTCAAAGGCAAATTAGCTAAGTCAATGGCTGAGTCAGTGGCATACATCGCCTGGCTGTCGGCCTGCGAGCCGTCAATGTAAGTGTAGCAGGTGCGCGTGCCATTACGCTGAAATACCACCAAGTAATGGTGCCAACCATTGGTCAGAGCCGTACTCGTTGCATCGTAGTTGCGGGGGTTGGCCAAATCCTCATCAAAGTTCATCTGAAAGAAGCCCTGACTACTAGTTCCTGGACCACTGGCCAACGTCCAACCGGTTCCATCAAGCAACCAGTCCTTGTTTGCAATGTAAGGCGGCTCCCCTGAATAGCTGCCGGGTGGAATTTTCGCCCAGAACGAAATGCTGAAGCTGTTGGTGTTGCCCGCCGAGTCGTCGTTGAAATGAAGATTGGGGGCGAGACCGAAGCTTAAATAGCCGCCATTGGTCAGCACATAAGCTTTCCCGCCGAGGTAGCCGGCGGCGCGCACATTCACATTGCTCAAGCCGGGATCGTTGTGCAGGCCGGAATAATCACGGAAGTCGGCGTCGAATGGCAGATACGCCACCAGGCCTGAACTCAATGGCGTGCTCGGCGGGTTCACAAAGATGATGAGTTGCGCCTCGGCGTAAGCGCCGACCAGGTCGGTCATGCGCACGGTGAAGGTGTTCGTGCCCAGATCAGTCGGGACGGGTGTCCCGGAAAGCGTGCCATTTGTGGCGACTGTCAGCCACGCCGGGCCGCTGATCTTCGAGTAGGTCAGCACGTCGTTGGAATCGAGATCTGTCCCCAGGCTGGCAAGTGTTGCAGAGTAGGCTTTGCCGATGTTCGCGTCGTTTCCTGCGACTGGGTTGCTGATGAAGGTCGGCGCGTGGTTTGCCCCCACCGTGGTTTCGCCTGTGGCTCCGTAACCCTGCCACGCTCCATTGGCATAGGCTTGGATGCGGTAGGCGTAGATGCTGTTCGTTTTGCCGGCGACGGGATAATAATTTGTCGTGACGTTGCTGTTCAGCGTGGTCCAGTTGCCGTAACCGTCCATCTCCACGCCCGCGATGGAGATGTCGTCCAGGGCAAAACCGAACGCCGGATAAGACGACCAGCCGCTGCCGCTCTCAATGTCTGCGAGGAAACGGATGATGCAGGAATCGCCCGCGCTGATGCCCTTGGCGTTGAGCGCGGCATAATTGTTCGTCTGCAAAGCCCACGAATCAACATAACCATTGGTGGTGAGAAGCGTGTTCCACGTCACGCCTGCATCTTTGGAAATCTGAACCTTGAGATACCCGTTGCCGGCGGAGATGTGCGACTTGAAGCGGAAGGAAATCAGGGTGCCGGTTCCAGCCATAAACGGCTTGCGCAGCGTCAGCGCATGCACGGAGGCTTTTCCGATCAACATCGCGTAGGAACAGGTGCCGGCATAGCCGTTGGTGGTGATCCGCTGCACGCCGCCGCCAAGTTGCCAGGTCTCGAAAGTTGTATCAGCATCCTCCGCGCCGTCGGTGAGGCTGGTGAGCGTGACTCTGGCGCCCTCTTGGATTTCATACTTGGTCGCTTCGGAGGCCGCCGCCCAGGCGACGGTGTAGTTGGGGGGCAACGCGTTTTGCGTGGGCGCGTCCGTTTTCAGGGTCTGGGCGTTAAAAGTCATGTTGCTGGCGGCGGCGGAAAAATTCGTCAGCCGGTTGTAGGTGTAGCGGATTGGGTTGTCCGGACGGTCATAAAAGAGGTTGGTCTGATACGGCAACGTGTTGGTCTGATAAAGCATGGCGCTGGTGTTGGTGTTGCCGGTCTGGTCACGCCATCCGCCCGTCAATCCGCTGGTGCTCGTCCACACGTCGCCCGCCTCGGAACCGGACAACTGGGTAAAACCAAGCGAGGCATCGCCGTCGGCCTCCTCGATTCGCACCAGCGGGTGGGGATGTGAACTGGAATTATTGCCGGGACTTTCACCGGCGATGTGATACACGAGCAGCCCCGGATAGATTTGCGCCGTGTTGTCAAATCCGGTCTTCGCGCGGTTCTCGACCATGAAATATTCGCCGTTGACCATTCCATCACGCAACATTCCCACCCCGGCGTTATTTTCGACGCGCGGCAGGGCAACGCCGTTTTTGGAATGGATGAGCATCGGCTGGGCAAACCCGAGAAAGACCTTGCACCACGCGCTGAAATGCGCCGGACTGCTCCCGCTCGACCCGTTCCATGATCCGCCGGACATGATGCACCAATTGCCCAAGCCGTCGGTCAGGTAGCTGGTGTCGTAGAGGTCGGGCAGGCCGAAGAAATGCCCGGTTTCATGGCAGATGACGCCGATGCGAATGATGCCGCTGCCCGAAGCCCCGCGCAACGCCGGCTCGGTGTGATAAGGCTTCATCTTCACGCCATTCATCGTCGTCAGGCTGCTCAAGCTTCCTTTTACCGACCAGACCCAGTCAGGATGAAGTCCGCCACCCGCCTCTTCGCCGTAACCCGAGTGAATGATGTCCAGGCAGTCCACCCAGCCGTCGCCGTCCGTATCGCCTTGCGAAAAATCAAATCCCGCCGCCGCCGCCGCCGCAATGGCATCCGCCGCCATCACGCCCTGGTTGTCGTGGTAGTAGGCTTCTTCGCGCGGCAGCTGGACCCACGCCGTAATGACGGACTGAATCGTTAGTTTGCCGTAGGAAACTTCGTTGTAATAGTCCTTCACCGACCCGGCCGCGCCATCCGTGGTGTAGCCGGTTTGATTGTAGAGGCTCACATATTCATTGGTCGCCACCCGCCCATAGGCCGACAAAACAGTGCCGTTCGCGGAATCCCAGTGATTCGAGAAGCAGGCCAGAATCACGATGTTCCTGACCGACACGCTGCCCCCGGCCACTGGAACCCGCTGGGGCGGCGCGTCCGGCAACTGCTCCTCCGGCGGCGGCTCGCTTGACTGCACGGATGGCGTGCTGCTGATGCCCGTCTTCGGCGCGGATGTTCCACCGCGTTTTCCATGGACGGCTTCCCGCCGCTCCTGAACATGCGCCCGCAACTTCGCCGTCTCGGGCAATTCATGCTTCTTCAGCCCCAATCCCGCCGGATCTGTCCTGTCCACTCGCGCCCCGGCAACCGCCCGAAATTCCACCAAGCCGGACACGGGCCGCGCAAATTTCCAAAATCCATCCCCGGCGTCCTTGACCACCACATAACCGTTGGTGGTCTCGTGCCACGAGAAATATTCGTCGCCCCGCAGGCGCAGCCGGATTTTTGTCCCATCCGGTTGCGTTACCTCCACTGGCTCCGGCGAGGCGGGAACCGCCCTGACGGAATCAAAAGGCCACGCGATAAGGCAGGCGGCCAGCAATGGCAGCAAGCGGCATAGGTTATTTGGCTGGACACGACCTGCTGTTGTTTTCATGGGTTGATTGTTTTCTGATGAGGCAAAAGGCAATTCAATCGATTCGGCGGCTTAAATTCATCAAACCAACGCGTGACCGTCAATAATTTTCTCTAAAACAGCGACCTCACTTCAATAAATGCACCGCCACCGTCGCATAAATCGGTGGGGGGCGAGCTTCCTCGCGAGCCGCTGTTTTATCATTGCCCTGAATCCTGCCGCTTGCGCTGCAAGCCATCACAATTTACTTTTCGCGCCATGAAGTATCGTCGCTTTGGCCGCACCAACCTCCAGATGCCCGTCATTTCCTGCGGCGGAATGCGCTATCAGCACAAATGGCAGGATGTGCCGCCGTCGGACATCCCCCGCGCCAACCAGGAAAATCTGGAAGCCTGCATCCACCGCGCGCTCGAACTCGGCATCAACCACATCGAGACCGCCCGCGGCTACGGCACCTCGGAAATGCAGCTCGGCGAAGTCTTGCCCAAGATTCCTCGCGACAAAATGATCGTGCAGACGAAAGCCGCACCGCAGGCCAGCGCCGCCGAGTTTCTGAAAACCTTCGAGACTTCGATGAATTACCTGAAGCTTGATCATGTGGACTTGCTCTCCCTGCACGGCATCAACAACCGCGAGTTGCTCGACTGGTCATTGAAAAAAGGCGGCTGCCTCGACGCTGCCCGGCAGTTGCAAAAGGATGGTCGCTGCCAACACATCGGCTTCTCCACGCACGCCACCACGGATATCATCCTTGAAGCCGTCAACAGCGGTGAATTCGACTACGTCAACCTCCACTGGTATTTCGTAAACGACCTGAACTGGCCCGCCGTCGCCGCCGCGAACCGGCTGGACCTGGGCGTGTTCATCATCAGCCCCAACGACAAAGGCGGCAAGCTTCAGGAGCCGGGCGAAAAAATTAAATCTCTCTCCGCGCCGCTCACGCCAATGCAGTTCAATGACCTTTACTGCCTCGCCCGGACGGAAGTTCACACCTTGAGCTGCGGCGTGGCCAAGCCGGCGGATTTCGACGAGCACGTCGCCGCGCTGAAATTTTACGACCACATTCCCGCGACCATCGCGCCCATCGAAAAACGCTGGCGCGCGGAGATGGAAAAAGTTCTCGGTGCGGACTGGTGCGCCCGCTGGTTTGAGGGATTGCCGAATTACGTGGACGTTCCCGGCCAGATCAACCTCACCGAAATTTTGCGGCTCTGGACTTACGGCAAACCCCTGGAACTCACCGCGTGGAGCAAAATGCGATACAATTTGCTCGGCCAGGCCGAACACTGGTTTCCCGGCGAGAACGCCGCGAAAGCGCTCGAACTTGATTTGCGCAGCGCGTTAAAAAACAGCCCGTTCGCCGACCGCATCCCCGCGATTCTCGAAGAGGCGCACCGGATGTTTTTCGAGAAGCCCGTGGAGCGCTTGAGCAAGAGTTGAATTCAACCACAGATTCACACGGATGAAACACGGCTTCGGAGGGACGAGTTCCGCGAGTCCCAAATAAGCGCCAAAACACGAACCTTTTTCTTCACGCGACCGGATTGCTAATCTCACCGCCGATGGCTAAAGCGAGTTGTCAGCATTAACCGCTCGGTTGAAGGAAATCGTCAGTTAATTCCAATTCCGGCAGAGCTGGCCAATCCGGCCCCGGCCCGGCCTTGAGGTGTCCGTCGCCCTTGTTGCGCCGCTCCGCGCTGGCCGCCAATCCCTGTCAAATATTTTTTCCGTTTATTTTGTTCATCTGCTTGCATCTGCTTTCATTTTGTTTCATCTCCTGTCATCTGTTTGCGTGAGCCTCTTTCAACTGCCCGCCACCTCCTCCAAAAACCGTGCTAAAATCCACTCGACCGCCACGCGTGTCACCGCCCAAAATCGGACGGCGCGTTGCGAATCACCTAACCCGCATCACAACCATGCATACGCCTGAAATTCGTCAGAAATTTGTCGAGCGCCGCGCCCAGGGCTGGAGTCTCGTCCGTATCTCCTCCGAATTGGGAGTGTCCCGCAGCACCCTCATCGAATGGAGCCGACAGCTCCGCTTCGAAATCCAGAACCAGCTCGCCATCGAGATGGATGACCTCCTCAACCGCCTCCTCGGCCCGCGCCAGACCCGCGCCTCCGGCCTCGCCGAAAAACTGGCCCGCATCGAGGCCGAACTCCGCAAGCGCGATCTCGCCACGCTCTCTACCCAGGGACTATTCGCCCTGTCCCGTACGCTGCGCCTCGAGATTGAGCGGGAAACCGGCGACCTGCCGTTTGTTGTTCCGGTCAAGGACATCCCCAACGAGGAATACATCAGACGGGTCCAGGAATGGAAACCGTGACCCTGCGCCCAAAACGCACCGCCACTCATCGCTGCCACATTCCGCCAGCAAGCATGAATATACACCATAAATGGTCCGCGAATCTTATGGCGCTTGAACCCTCTCGCAAAATCGGTCTGGGTGCAGACCGGAAAACGACCGGAAAACGACCGGTTTTTCCGAAGCGATTCTGGCCGGCGACCAAGGCTGAAAGCGTTGTATATTCGCGCGCTAACGGATCAATCATCGGCGCCCCGCACACGGGTAGCCCGCTGGAGCGTTGTCCGTCAGGCCTTGAACCTTTGCAACGGGATCTTCAGTTGGTAAAGCGGCGTGCCGCCCGGAATTTTGGCAAGCCCAATCATGGTATTTTGTTGTTCGATGTTACAATAAAAAGCCTGCGAGGCTCGCCGTCATGTAGGCCGCCAGCAATCCGCCGATCATGGCGCGAAAACCGATCTTGGCCATTTCACTGCGGCGTTCCGGCGCGAGCGAGCCGATGCCGCCAACTTGAATCGCGATGCTGGAGAAATTCGCAAACCCGCACAGCGCATAGGTGGCAATCGTGAAACTGCGCGGGTCCAGCGCGAGCGTCTTCGCATTCGCTGTCAAGTCGAGGTAGCCGACAAATTCATTCAGCACGATGCGCTCGCCCAGAATCTGCCCGACCGCCACCGTGTCGTGCGCGGGCACGCCCATGAGCCAGGCGAAGGGCGCGTTGAGCCAGCCAAAAATGTTTTGCAGCGTCACCGGCGAGTTCACGCCGCAATGAACCTGCGCGAAGCCAAAGGCGAAATTCGCCAGCGCGATGATGGCGATGAACGCGATGAGCATGGCGCAGATGTTCAGCGACAGGAAAAACCCGTCCCCCGCCCCGCGGCAGATGGCGTCAATGGAATTGGCCGTGGTGCGCGGCGTCATGGCGGGCGCGCCGGCCGCGGTTTCGCTTCGCTCGGTTTCCGGCAGCATGATCTTGGCGATGAGCAGCGCGGCGGGACAGTTCAGCACGGAGGCGGTGAGCAGATGCCCGGCGGTGTTCGGATAGCCGGCTTTCATGCCCATGGCGGCATAAACCGCCGCGACGCCGCCGGCGATGTGCGCCATGCCGCAGACCATGATGGTCATGATTTCGCTCTTGGTCATGCGCGGGACGTAAGGCCGGATGACCAGCGGCGCCTCGGTCTGCCCCATGAAAATGTTCGCGACGGCGGAAAGCGTCTCGCTGCCGCTGGTGCCCATGATCTTGCGCATGACCCACGCGACCGCACGGACCACGCGCTGCAAAATCCCCCAGTGATAAAACAGTGATGACAGCGCCGCCACAATGACCACGGTGCCGGTGACGAGAATGGCAAAGATCACCGAGTTGCCCGGCCCGAATTTTTCCGCCAGCAGATTCCCGTCGGCGAGCGGGCCGAAAACGAACTTGGTTCCCTCGCCGGAGAACTGGATCAGCTT
This sequence comes from uncultured Verrucomicrobia subdivision 3 bacterium, assembly GCA_903922735.1. Lineage (GTDB taxonomy): Bacteria > Verrucomicrobiota > Verrucomicrobiia > Limisphaerales > UBA11358 > UBA11358. Next base: position 26,664 of record CAIXUZ010000072.1, on the reverse strand, counting down.
CTGAATGACTTTGCCGGCGAATTCAAACAGCTTGCCGCCCCACGGCGTTTTCAGGATGAGCAGCGCCAGCGTGAATTGCAGGCCCAGCCCCCAGATGACCGTGCGCCAGGGGAATTTCCTGCGGTTATAGGAAACCGCCCACGCCAGCAGCAGCATCGCGGGCCAGCCAAGCAGACTGATGAATTTGAGTTCCATATTTCCAATTGGTTTTTCAGGCCGGCTTCGCGGCGGCCTGATAAATGCACGGATGCAATACGGCGACAAATGGCAGGTTGCGGTAGCGCTCGGCAAAATCAAGGCCGTAGCCGACCACAAAAAAATCAGGGATGGCAAAGCCGATGTAATCGGCGTGAATGTTTTCCACGCGGCGCGCCGGCTTGTCGAGCAGCACGCAGGTCTTGATGCGGCGCGGCTGGAGCGCGCGGATTTTCGGCAGGACCCGACTCATGGTTTTGCCGGTGTCGAGGATGTCATCCACCAGCAGCACGTCGCGCCCGCGCACATCGAGGCGCAGTTCCTTGGTGAAAACCAGGTTGCCGGATTCCGTGCCGCTGCCATAGCTGGAAACGCCGATGAAATCGAGGCGCAGCGGCAGGTTCAGATGCCGGATCAAATCCGCCAGGAACATCACGGTGCCGGACAGCAGCGACACCACCACCATTTCACGCCCCCGAAAATCGCGTTCAATCTCCCGCGCCAGGGTTTTCACGCGCCGTGCGAGTTGCGCATCGGTGATGAGGATGCGCTCGACATCCTTGCGCCATCGCGGTGGAACGGCGCGGGCTTTGAGTTTTGAATTTCCGGTTTTGATATGTAATTTCACGATTATTTAAACGTGGCGCCCCAGCGCCTTGGTCATTTCCCGCACGAGCCATTCGGCTTCCAGTTTATCGGGGAGGTCAGTAGCAATGACGGCTGTTTTGCCGGAGGGCAAGACTAACTGCAGGGAATAAAACGCATGGCTGCCGACGTTAAAAGCTAGTTTGAGCTCAATGCTGCGGATGTCGCTGATCGTAAAGTTTTTGGAGCGGCTAAAAATCAACCAGCTTTTTCGAGCATAGACGCCCGTGGGATCAACGTTAACGCGGCTGGATTTGAACCAGCGATCGAGCACAGCAAAAAATATTAAAACATCAAGCGCCGTGAAAACGATTTCAAAAAACAATGATTTGAATAGGAAATAGGTAGCCAGCGTGAACGCGGTACAGATTAGAAACATCAACGTCAGATAAAGTGTCGTCCCGATGTTTCTCGCGGCAGGAAAGTAAAACTCCCGGCCTCTCGGGCCGTCACTGATCTGGATTCTTGAACGCTCATCGCGGCGGATTTCCTCCACCGGCATTTGCCACGCGGCCGTTGGGTCGGCTTCGGTTGTTTGCCCGGCATCAACGCCCGCGACTTTAAAAACCGGCACTTCAAACGTCACGGAAAAATCGGGGCCGGCCATATTCGCTTTCGCCTCCAGCCGCCAGAGGACAGCTTCGTTGCCGCGCGCAAAACATTCCGGGTGGCCGGCGGGAATTTTGAAATAGACCGGGATGGCGCTGCGGCCCGGCTTGAGTTCGGGCCAACCGGCGTTCGGACGGAAAACTTTTCCGTCCTGCCAGAGAATGCTTTCCCGCGTGCTGCGGTTATTGCCGGAGCCGGAAACGACGCGCCGGATACACGAGAGATTCAGGTGCAGGGCATGTTCCGGCGTCAACCGCGCGCCGGTCTGGATCATGCCCTCCAGCGTGCCGCCGACCGCGCCGGGGATGGACGCCAGCTCAAAAAAACAGTCCCCGTAGCGCCGCTGCGCCAACATCCCGCGAACAAAGGCCGCTAGCAACACAATGCCCGCCAGTGGAAAAATCAGCACCAGGAGCGCCTTGTGGTTTCCCTTGCGCAATTCCTCCGGCAGCATCGGAAAGGTGAATATCCCGCCCATGCCGCAAAAGGCCGCCGCGCTGATTCCCAGGGCCACATTCAGGGCATTGTTTGAATACTTGATCCGGCCCGCCGCCCAATCCGCCCGCGCCAGCCATGGTTTGCTGCCACCATCTGTCTGCGCCCGCCATTTTTCCTCGGCGGCCCGACGGCGACGTTCCGCTGTGGTGGCGGCATACATCTGACCAAAGCCGACACTCGCAAAGACGAGGCCGAACAAAGCGATGAAAATCCCCTCCTTCGAACCCGTGTCGTGAAACTTTTTGATTCCGCCCCAGACGGCGAAAAGCCCAAACGCGGCGAACGGCGTGCCAAACAGGAACAGCACCACCCGGCTGGCGAGTGAACCCGCCTTGGATTCCACCTTGCCTGAGCCAAGTTGAAAGTTCAATCCAGCCACACGCGAATTCAAATATGTTTCGAGTCGTTCTCGTCCTTCTTCACATAGCCGCTATCCTGGCGTTGGAAGTTCACGGCGTTCTTTTTGACGTAGGCGGCGAAAACGTCATCCGCGCTCATACCGAGCACCTGCGCCATGCTGATGAGAAAGTGAAACAGGTCCACCACCTCGACGCGGGCGTTCTGCTCGTCGAACTTCTGATACTTGGCCCACCATTTCCACGGCACGCTGTCGGTGAGTTCGGCCATTTCCTGCTGCATGGCGCGGGTGTAGTTGAGCAGCCATTTGGTTTTTTCCTCCTCGCTCATGCCGTCGGTCTGGACGCCAATGCGTTCGTTGAGGGATTTCTGCATCCGGAAGAGTTCGCGTAGCTGGTCAGGTTTTTCCATGCGCCAGTTTAACCGCCAAGCCGCCAAGGACGCCAAGACAAATTTTTGCCTTTTGAAAACTTGGCGCGCTTGGCGGCTTGGCGGTTTTCCAACTTTTCCGCTTTGAACTTATCGCCGCGAACCGTATAACAAGCGCATGTTGCCGACACTTTTAGCCAATGGCGGGCCGGTCATCTGGCTCATCCTGATCGCCGCCGCCGCCGCCGCCATTGTTTTCGTGGAGCGGGCTTTATATTGCCACCGCTCGCAGATCAACTCCGCCGAGTTTATGAACGGCGTCCGCACCGTCATCAAGCGCGGCAATGTCGTCGAGGCTATTTCCATCTGCGACGCCACCCCCGGTCCGGTCGCGCGGCTCGTGAAGGCCGCGATCTTGAACCGGGAACTCGGTCGCGAACGCGTTCGCGAATCGGTTGAAGAAGCGGGACTCGTTGAAGTTCCGCGGCTGGAGGAAAAATTGAATCTGCTCGCCACCATTGCACAAATTGCTCCCCTGCTGGGATTGTTCGGCACGATTGTCGGATTCATTGATGTGTTCGGTCAGTTGGAGCAGGCCGGCTTGTATGCGCATATCGAATTGTTGTCGCATGGCGTCTGGAAAGCCCTGATCTGCGCCGCCGGCGGCATGGCCGTGGCGATTCCCGCTCATGCCGGTTATAACTACCTCGTCAGCCGCGTGAATAAGATCGTTCTCGACATGGAACGCGCCGCCGCCGAAATCGTCAACATTGTCACGGAAAACACCAACGGCCATGGCAAATAGACGCGCCGCGCCCAATTTTTCATCAACTCAAATGGTCCGCCTGATTTCACCGGATCAATTCGTTCCCATGCGTGGAATTCGCATCGCGTCGTTATGAAATTTCCGCGCAATTCAAAAATTCTGCGCAGCCAGTTCGACGTCGCGCCGTTCGCCGCCGTTTTTTTTGCGCTGCTGATTTTTTTGCTGCTCGGCGCGCTGCTGCCGGTGCCTGGCCTGCGGATGAGTTTGCAGCCGCCATCCGCCAATGACCTGCCGGGCGTGGATAAACCGACGGTCGCCATGGCCGTGGATGGCCAGGGGCGTTTGTATTATGAAAATCAAATCATTTCCGAATCGGTTTTAAAAACCACCCTGGCCGCGATTGCCAGGGGCACGCGGCAACCGCTTACGCTCATCATTCATGCGGACAAGGCCGTTCGTTACGAGCAGCTCGCTCATCTGGCTCTGCTGGCGCGGCAGCCGGAAATCGGCATTACCAATCTGCTGCTGGCCACGCTTCCCAGCCCGCTGCCGGCACCCGCCCAGCCATGAAGGTGGAACCCCAACCACTGGTCACCGGCTGGAGCGCCCGACGTTGGCTGTTTTTCATTGCGCTCACGCTGGGTGCCCACGTGGCGTTTATTTTTTTATTTAGTGCCAGGTCTGACGCCGGACCGCGAGCCGTCACCCGCGTTCCGCAATTTCATCTGATCGACGGCAACCGTGAGCTGGTGGCGCTGACGGATCCCACCCTGTTCACCCTGCCGCACTTGAACGATTTTCTGCCCGCCGCCTGGCTGCGACCGGTCGCCGCCCAGCCCCCAACGTTTCACTGGTCGGAGGCGCCGCAGTTTCTGCCGCCGGTCATTGAAAATTTAGGCATGGCGTTTAACACTTTCATGCGCACCAATCTTTTCAGCGGCCTGAACCCGGATTACAAACCCGAACCAGCGCCGGCCGAATCGGCGGAAACCTTTGGATCTTTATTGCGGCAAAATTCCACCCTGCAACTCAGTGGCGGACTTGCCCAGCGCCGGATGCTGAATCAAATCATCGTGCCCACGCTGACCTGGAACGATGTCCTCAAGACAAGCCGCGTACAGGCGCTCGTGGACGCCGATGGCAATGTTGTCTCCGTGGTGCTGCTGGAATCGAGCGACTACGCGACGGCAGATCAAAAAGCGCTGGCGCTGGCCAAAACCGCGCGGTTTGCACCGGGATCGGGATCGACCTTGGGAGAATTTCTTTTTAACTGGCACACCGTGCCGGCCAGGACGCCATGAGCATCGACCATTTACTGATGTTTTATGTGGCGCTGGCGCTGGGGGCATTGTGTGCGGTGGGTATTTTCTCCGAACTGCGTCGCCGGAAATTCGGACCGGCCCATCCCGAGGACCGCATCTTCCGCTGCCAGAAATGCGGCAATGTCTATACCGACGACGCCGATGTGGACCGTTCCCGCTGCACCCAATGCGGCAAGCTCAACACGCCGGTGGAGTTTTAAATGACCAATGCCTAACTCCCCGTCTTCAATTCCACCACGTCATGCGGCGCGGCTTCGCGCTGGCCGGCGGGGCTGACCCGGATGTAGCGGGCCTTCTCCCGAAGCTGTTCCAGATTTGCCGTACCGAGATAGCCCATGCCGCTTTGGATGCCGCCGATGAGCTGGGCCAGCACGCGGTCCACGGAACCGCAGGCTTCCTTGAGCGCCTCGATGCCTTCCGCCGCCACCTTGCGCGTGGTGTCGGCCTTTTCATGGCCGTAGCGCGCCGCGCTGCCGGATTTCATCGCCGCCATGCTGCCCATGCCGCGATAATGTTTGTACATCTTGCCGCTGATCTCTACGACGTCGCCCGGCGCCTCGGTGCAGCCGGCAAAGATGCCGCCGCAGATCACGCCCTGCGCCAGCGTCAGCGCCTTCACGATATCGCCGGACTTGGTGATGCCGCCATCGGCGAGGATGGAAACTTTCTTCTTCGCCGCCGCGCGCGAGCAGATGTAGAGGGCCGTCATCTGCGGAATACCCACGCCCGCCACGATGCGCGTCGTGCAGATGGAACCCGGCCCCTGCCCCACCTTGATGACATCCGCGCCGCAATCGGCGAGATACTCCACGGCGGACGCGCTGGTGACGTTGCCGGCGATGATGGGCAGTTTCGGAAACGCATCGCGCAAAACTTTCACGGTGTCGCCCACGCCCTTGCTATGGCCATGCGCCGTGGAGACAGCGACGACATCCACGCCGCGCTCAACCAGTCCGCCGACGTGGGTGAGGATGCGTTCGCGGTCCAGTTCACCAAAGGCATTGCGCGTGGCGCTGACGGCCGCGCCGCAGACGAGGCGGAACTGCGCGTCGCGGGCCGGCTTGAACTGCGCCTTGCGTTCCAGCGTGATTCGCTCCACATCGCTCATGGTAATGAGGCCGAGCATCTGGTCGTCGTCGTCCACGACGAGCAATTTGTGGATGCCCATGTGTTCGGTAAAAAATTTATCAGCGCGGGCGATGGGATCCTTGCCCAGCTCTTTTTTGGTGATGGTCTGAACCTGTTTGCGGGGCGTGAGGGCCTCAATGACTTTCTTGGCGGCGTAACGCGGTTTGACGACATGGCCGGAAAGCAGGCCAAGCAGCTTGCCCTTGTCATCCACGACCGGAAAGGTGCTGAACCCGAATTTCTTTTCCTCAATCAGCTTAAGCACGTCGCCGATGAGCTGGTCGGGCGCGATCTTGATGGGATCTTGAATCAGCCCCTGGACGTGATACTTCACGCGGCTGACTTCGGAAAGTTGTTGGCGCTCCGGCATGTTGTAATGGATGAGACCCAGGCCGCCGTTCAACGCCATGGCGATGGCCATGCGCGATTCGGTGACCGTGTCCATGTCCGCGGAGATGGCGGGAATGTTCAGTTGCAGGCTGTCGGCGAGCCGCGTGTCGAGCTGGGTGTTGCGCGGGAGGATTTCCGAATACAGCGTCGCCAGCGTGATGTCGTCGTAGGTCAGCCCGATTTTGCTGTTCGCAGCGAAGAAGGTGTCCGCCTTTTGATAGAACGTGTCGTCGAGATTGGAATTGCGCGTCGCTGCCATGTCAGAAAATGCCTGCGTGACGCCGGCTTTGGCAAGAAAATTTCGATTCAGCGAAAACTCGTCGCCAGCCAGAACACGCCCACGCCCAGTGCCGCCACGCCGCACGTCGTCATCAGGCCGCGATAAATATTTTGTCCGCGACCGGCAAACCGCGACGCCATCCGTCCTATTCCCCACGAAAACAGCGCCATCGCCGCGATCGTCCCCGCGCCGAACGCCGCGATGTAAATGACCGCCTGCGTCCTGGTCGCAAACGCCAGCGCCGGCAGCACACCGAGGAAATGCGAACTGCCCGCCAGACCATGCAACGTGCCGATGCCAAACGCCGCATGCGTGTGCTTGTGCGGCAGGATTTGCCTCAGTGGGTGGACGTGGTGATGATGGACGTGAAAGTGCAGATGCCGGTCGCCGTCGTGTTCGTGTTCGTGCGCGTGGATTTTATTTTTGAAGGCCTGATGCAGCGCCCATAGGCCGATGCCAAAGAGCATCACCCCCACCAGTCGTTCGCCCCAGGTCGACAGCCATTCCACCGGTATCAACTCCCGCAGCCACAGCGAGAGCAGTCCCACCACCGCCACGCCCGCCGAATGTCCGATGCCCCAGCGGGCGCCGGGCAACCATGATTGAGTTGGCCGCCGCACGGCCAGCGGCGCGATGGCCGTGAGATGATCTGGCCCTGTCCACACATGGATGAGTCCTGCCAGCAAGCCGGTTAATAGGGCGATCATAAACATTCCGTCCGGCGACTTTCTCATATATTGAGACCTTTCCGGCCAAACGGCGGCTGACAGAATACAACCATCTATTGCCAATTCAAACAGAATACCTGGACAGAATAGATATTTAGTTCCTGCCCTCGCCTTAAACGCGCCCTCGCAGATTAGATTGAACATTTTCTCATCTGACAGTATCTATAGAGGCGTGCGGCATTTCCGAAACATCGTGTTTACCCTGGCAGCGTTCCTCTGGCTGCCCGCCTCCGCGCATTGCCATCTCGAATCCCTTCCCGGACTTGATTTTTTTCAGTGCGCGGTTGATGACCAGCCGGGGTGCGACCCCGGCAAGGATTGCGGCGACTGCGGCTGCTTTGCCTTGGAAAAGTCCCAATACAATAGCGCGCAACTTCGCCTGATGATTCCATCACCGGTTTTGCAGCCGGTTCTTTTCCTGCCCTCGCCGCCGCCGGGCGCCGCGTTGCCCGCCGAAGCCAGCCTGGGCTTGCTCACGGCGGCTCCGCCGCATTTGCTCCAGACCTGGCAGTTTACTTTCCGCACAGTGCTCCCCGCCCGTGCTCCGTCTCTCGCTTCGTAAATAGTCCCATCCGGGACATCCCTCTGAATCCGGTGTGATTTCACGCCGTGAATTTTTTGTCATCCCGTATTGACCCGTTTTGATATGTCCGTTTGAATCGATTATGAAGCGAAAAAAAAATTACAGTTGGACGCTTTGCCTGGCGGTGGCGCTGGGAAACACAATGGCGTTTCCCGCTGCAAGTCAGGAGACCCCCACCGCGATTTATATCACAAACACGCTGACCCTCGACATTTCTATCCGGCTGGCGCTGGCAAACAATCCGGAACTCCGCGCTGCGGACGCCCGCGTGGACGCGGCTGCCGGGCGGGCTTACCAAGCGAAACAATGGTCCAATCCTGAATTGGAATTGAATGCGGAAGACTGGCCGGTGAACGGCGGACGTGGTTTCTCGGACGCCAAGCAGACCATCGGCATCGCGCAGACGTTGCCATTCCCCGGAAAAAAGTCGCTGGACCGGCAGATCGGCGGCGCGGGCGAAAAATTTTCGGCGGCGGAACTGGCGTTACGCCGGACGGAAATCATCCGCGACGTGAAGGCGGGATTTTTTCGGGTGCTGGCCTCCGAACGACTGGTCGAGGTTTCCGCACAACTGGCGACGGTGGCGGAATCGTCCGCCGCCACGGCGCAAAAGCGGGTGGACGCCGGAGCCGCCGCGTATCAGGAACAGTTGCGGGCCGAAGTGCAGTTGGAACAGGCGCGGACGGAATTATCCAGCTTCCAGCGCGAACTGGCCGCCGCCCGGCAAAACTTTGCCCTGCTCCTGGGCCGGCCGGAATTGAACAATCGCAAGCTGGAAGGCGCACTGGCCGAAACGACCGAAGCCAGATTTCTGGAAGGCAACGCCGGACCATTGCTCGCAACTCATCCCAGCTTAAAAGCCGCGCAGGCAAATCTGGAGCGTGCCCAACTCGCCAGTCGCCGGGCGCGGCTCGAGGCTTATCCCGACGTGAAAGTGGGGCTCGCCGGCGGACGCATCGGCGCAACCGATGAGTCCATCATCCAGCTCGGCTTTTCGCTGCCGTTGCCGCTGTTTGACACCGGCAAGGGCCGGCGACAGGAAACCCAGGCCAACCTCAGCGTGGCTGAGGCCGAACAGCAATCGGTGCGGCAGCAGTTGGAACGCGAATGGGCGGGCGCCCTGAAACGCTACCGCACCGCCGCCAGCCAGGTGGCCCGTTATCGCGACCGGATTCTGCCCAAATCCGCCGAAGCGCTTCAGTTGGTGCAGACCGGATTTGAGCAGGGCAAGTTCGGCTTCATTGATCTCGTGGATACGCAGCGAACGACGGCTGAAGCCAGGCTGGCCTACCAGGGCAAGCTGCTCGAAATGAACCTTGCCCAGGCGGAACTGGAAGCGCTGATCCAGCCGCAAACTTATCAAACGTCAACATCCAACTAAGAATCCGACCATGAAGAATCAAACCCTCTTTCCCTTCGTTACTGTGGCTGCTATCGTCGCTGCCGCACTGCTGACTGGCTGCAAGAAACCGGAAGGCCAGACCGCCGCTGACGACCACGGCCACGGCGGCGGGGCCACGGCTCATATCGTCACCAAGGACGGCGTGGCGATGTGCGCCGAGCATAATGTGCCGGAAGCCAAATGCGCCGTCTGCCAGCCGCATCTCGCGGACAAACTCCAACCCGGGGAGAGCCTGAAAGTGCGGCTGCCATCCACCAATTCGGCCGCCCTGGCCGGCGTCCAGACCGCCGTGCCGGAAACGGGGGCGATGGCCGAGGGCATTGAGTGCGTGGCCGAAGTGAGTTTCAACCAGAACCGGCTGGCGCAAATCGCCGCGCCCGTGGGCGGCATTTTGCAAACGGTAGACGCGGACCTGGGCAGCAGCGTCGCCGAAAATCAAACGGTGGCCAAAATCTGGTCGGCGGCCATCGCGGAAGCCGTGGCCAGGGCGGTGCTCTCGCACCAGACGCTGGAGCGCGAGCGCAAGCTGCGCGCCGGCCGGGTGACGTCGGAAAAGGATTTGCAGGAAGCGGAAGCAACGCACCGCTCGGCGTGCCAGCAGCTGCGCACGCTGGGTTTCACCGAGGAACAGATTGACGGACTCAGCTTGAAACCGCAGGAGCAGGTGCTGATGGAAGTCCGCGCGCCGTTCGCCGGTGAAATCGTCGAGCGCAACGCTGTGCGCGGGGCGCTGGTGAACACCGGTCAATCGCTCTTCACGGTAGCGGATCGCTCAACCATGTGGGCGATGCTGCAAGTGCCGGAAGCCGCGCTGGCGCAGGCAAAAACGGGCCAGACGGTGGAACTGCGCGCGGATTCACTGCCGGAGAAAATCTTCAGCGGCAAGCTCACGTGGATCGGCCCGGCGGTGGATGAGCGCACCCGGATGGTTCGCGCCCGGGCGGAATTTGCCAATCCCGACCGCGTGCTCAAGGACAAGATGTTTGTCACCACGCGGATTCTCACCCGCGAGACGGAAGGCGCGACGCTGGTGCCACCGGCCGCGATCCAGCGCATCGAAGGCCGGCCGTTCGTGTTCGTGAAACAGGGCCAGGATTTGTTCGACGTGCGGTCGGTGCAGCTCGGCGCGCAGTCCGGCGGGCGGCAGGAAGTGCGGGCGGGACTAAAGCCGGAGGAAACAATCGCCGTAAGCCATACCTTCGCGCTCAAGTCGGCGATGTTGATGTCCAGTCTGGGCGCGGGCTGCGCCGACGACTGAAGTTTTTTAGAAATTTCCCTGAAGTTTCGCACCAAAACCAACCATAAAAATATGCCCATGAAACCAAGCAAAATCGAAGACCAACATATATTGGAACAAGAACTGAACCGCCGGCTGCAAAAGCTTGAAGCCGAGCAGAAATCCATGGCCGAGGCGGAAAAACTCCGGCAGAAGGAACTGCACTGGATGCGCTGCCCCAAATGCGGCCACCAACTGACCACCGACCATTACGGCCCGGTGGAGATTGATGTATGCCCAAGCTGCCGCGGGCTATGGCTGGACGCGAATGAACTGGAAACGATTCTGGCCAGCGAAAGCGGCCTGTTCAAATCATTCGTCAAAGTACTGCGCCAGCGCTGAGCCGACGGCTCGCGCTGCCGGACCGAAAATCCGCAGCGCGGGCAGGATTATCACCTGTTTACCATGCTGAATTTACTCATCCAGTTCTCGCTCAAGAACCGCCTGCTCGTCTGCGTGCTGGCGGCGGGGCTCGTCGTCATCGGCGGGCGCAGCCTGAGCGTGTTGCCGATTGACGCCTTTCCGGACACCACGCCGGTGCAGGTGCAGATCAACACCACGGCGGCGGCCTTGAACCCGCAGGAAACCGAGGCACAAATCACCGCGCCGGTGGAACTGGCCATCAGCGGTCTGCCCGGCCTGCAAAACGTCCGGTCGGTCTCCAAGTTCGGCCTGTCGCAGGTGGTCGCCACGTTCAACGACAACATTGATATTTTCAAGGCGCGGCAGCTTATCACCGAGCGGCTCCAGACAGTGGAATTGCCGGACGGCCTGCCGCGTCCTCAGCTCGGCCCCATCGCCACCGGCCTCGGCGAGGTGTTCCATTACGTCGTGCGCTCCACCGACAGCAACCGCACGCCGACGGAGCTGCGCACGCTTCAGGATTGGGTGATCAAACCCGAGCTCCGCAAGGTGCCGGGCGTCGCCGAGGTGAACACCTGGGGCGGCTTTGAGAAACAATTCCATGTGGTAGTCGAAACCGGCCGCCTCATCAAATACCGGCTCACGTTTGAGGAACTCGTCGAGGCGCTGCAGGCCAACAACCAGAATGTCGGCGGCGGACAAATCGTGCGCAGCGGCGAATCGCTGCTCGTCCACGGCGTCGGCCTGACGACCAATATCGCAGAGATCGCCGGCATCGTCATCAAATCGCAGGATGGCACGCCGGTGCGGGTCGGCGACGTAGCGACGGTCAGGGAAGACCACGAAATCCGGCGCGGGGCGGTGACCGCCGATGGGCGCGGCGAAGCCGTGCTGGGCCTGGGCTTCATGCTCATGGGCGAAAACAGCGCCGTGGTGACCCGCGCCCTCAAGGCGAAACTCACCGAGATCCAGAAATTCCTGCCGCCGGACGTGAAGCTGGAGGTCCTCTACGACCGGACCGAACTGGTGGACAATGTGATTCGCACGGTGCAGCACAACCTGCTGGCGGGGGCGCTGCTGGTCATCGCCATCCTGTTCGCCTTCCTCGGCAATGTGCGCGCCGGCCTGATCGTGGCGGTGGCGATTCCGCTTTCGATGCTGTTCGCCGGCAATTTCATGCTGCAGGCCGGCGTGGCGGCAAGCCTGTTGAGCCTGGGCGCGATTGACTTCGGCCTCATCGTGGACGGCGCGGTGGTAATGATGGAAAACGCCATGCGCCGGCTGGCGGGGCGGCAGCAGCAGCAGCTGAACCGGACGCTGACAGCGAAAGAGAGGGAAGAGGTTTTGTCGGAGGCAGCGAAGGAAGTCGCCCGCCCGGTGGCTTTTGGCGTGGGCATCATCATGATGGTGTTCCTGCCCATTCTCACGCTGGAAGGCATCGAAGGTAAAATGTTCAAGCCGATGGCGCTCACGCTGATTTTCGCGCTGCTCGGCTCGCTCATCCTGGCGCTGACCCTGACGCCGGTGCTGGCGTCACTGTTTCTGCCCAAACAGGTGAAAGAGACCGAGCCGTGGCTAGTGCGGTGGGCGCACCGGCTTTACGAACCGGCGCTGGAGTTCGCCCTGCGCTTTCGCAAGGCCACGCTGCTGGGCGCGCTGGGGTTGTTCGCCGGCGCGGCGCTGCTCGCCTCGCGAATGGGTGGCGAATTTCTGCCTAAGCTGGGCGAAGGCGCCATCGTCGGCACCACCGTACGACTCGCGGGTATTTCGGTGGATGAGGCAATGTCGCAAAACGACCGGATCGAGCGGGCGCTGCTGGCGGAATTTCCCGATGAAATCGAGCACATCTGGACCCGGCTCGGCACGGCGGAAGTCGCCACTGATCCCATGGGGGTGGAGTTGAGCGATTTCTTTCTGGCGCTCAAGCCGCGCGGCCAATGGAAACAGGCCCGCACCCAGGCCGAATTGACCGAGAAAATGCGCACCGTTTTGACTCAGGTGCCCGGATTGAAACCCGCGTTCAGCCAGCCCATCGAAATGCGGTTCAACGAACTCATCGCCGGCATCCGGGGCGACATCGGCATCAAAATCTACGGAGACGACCTGAACGAATTGCGCCGGCTCGGCGGCGAAGTGCAGGCGGTGCTCGGCGGAATCCGCGGCGCGAGCGAAGCGTCGGTGGAGCAGTTGACCGGCCAGACTTTCCTACAAGTGCGCGTGAACCCGTCGGCCATGTCCCGCGCGGGCGTACCGGCGCGCAGCGTGCTGAATGTCGTTGAAGCGGTCGGCTCGCGGCGGGTGGGCGCGGTACGCGAAGGCCAGCGGCACTTTCCGCTCGTGGTGCGGCTGCCGGACCGGCAGCGAACCGACCCGGACGCGCTGGCCAACACGCTCATTCCCACGACCTCGGGCACCATCCTGCCACTGAATCAAGTGGCGACGATCACGGAAATGGAAGGTCCCTCCACCATCAACCGCGAATGGGGGCGGCGGCGGATCACCGTGCAATGCAATGTCCACGGGCGCGACGTGAAAAGTTTCGTGGCCGAAGGACGCGAGAAAATCCTGGCCAAGGTGAAGCTGCCCGACGGCTACACCATCGAATGGGGGGGCCAGTTTGAGAACATGGAACGCGCCAACCACAAGCTGATGTTTGTGGTGCCGATGGCGCTGGCGTTGATCTTCGTGCTGCTGTTCTTAAGCCTGAAAACGTTGCGGGAAGTACTCATTGTGGCCTCGGGCATTCCGCTCGGACTGGTGGGCGGCGTGCTGGCCTTATGGCTGCGCGGCCTGCCGTTCACGGTGAGTTCGGCCATCGGCTTCATCGCCTTGAGCGGCGTGGCGATCTTGAACGGCCTAGTGCTGGTGACGTTCATCAAACACCGACTCGATGACGGCACTCCACTGGAACTGGCCGTCCGCGAAGGTTGCCGGGTGCGGCTGCGTCCGGTGCTGATGACCGCGCTGGTGGCGGCGGTGGGCTTCATCCCGATGGCGGTGAATGTGGGGGTCGGTGGAGAAGTGCAGCGTCCACTCGCCACGGTGGTCATCGGCGGCATCTTCACCAACACGCTGCTCACGCTGCTGGTGCTGCCGGCACTCTATACGCTGTTCAAAGGCAAGCCGATAAATATTCCATCAGGAAGCGATTGCCAACCATTACGCTGACCTTGGAGCGGCCGAAAAATACTAATAACTGACTACGGCAAACTACCGCCAACAGCTGACATCGAATTTAAATGGGCGGCCGGCAAAGTATTATTGAACCAATTGTGAAAGAGCGCGTCCAATTGAGCATGGGCCGGATTCACAAATTTATTGCCTCGTTGCTGACCGCGTTCTGGCTGGTGACGCTCGTGCATGGCCCCTTGGAATCCTTGGCGTCCGCATCGCTGAACAACGGCTGCATCCCCTGCGCTTCCACCGAGGACCCGTCCCCCTTGACCGAACATTCGTGTTCTGCTCTTGATCAAAACGCCCGCTGTGAATTGCGCCGGAATGGAATTGAACGGGTTCAGGTTGCATTCCGAAGCTTTGCCGCAGTTTCCCCCCTGAAGCAAATTCGGCAACGCAGTTTCGCCCCGCTCATTCCGCTGGCGGGCGAAGTTTTTTTGCTTCAGCAACGGTGGCAATTTGTATGGCGCACGGCTGATTCTCCACGCGCCCCTTCCTTCCTCGCGTGAGCAGCTGAATTGCGGCCACCGCCGATGGCGGGTTGAGCGGCAGCAACGGATGCTCGCACCAATCTAATCCCTGACGGGCTTGTTTTCATGCCTGTTTGATTCCACCAAACCTCAACCAAAGAAAGAAATAAATTATGCAAAAAAACAAAATTATGAACTTGAAAATTCTGATTCGCGGAATGCGGAACAGCGGCGGCATGGACTCACTCATTGAGCAAAGCTTGAACCCGCTCCGCCGCCTGATCCCCATCTCCACGGCCAATGTGGTTTTGGAACAGCAGCGCGACGGCTCGCCCGCGTATCGCGTCTTCGCGCACCTCGCGGTACCGGGACCGGACGTGCATGCAGTGGCCAGCGACCACACGCTCCTGGCGGCGTGGCGCAAGCTGGCCGGGAACCTAGCGAAGCAGTTCCAAATGCGAACGGCCCGGCAACAACTCCGGCTTAAGGACCGGGGGCTCTGCCGCAAAATGGCCGGCCAACGTAACAGCGGCATGTGAACTACCCCAACCTATGAAAAAACATCTAACGGCCAATACTGAAATGAGTGGATCTACCCTGCGAAAGGTGCGGGTGGAATTTGTCCACCAAGCGGCGATGCAAGTTTGCATCGGTGGAACTTTCAATGATTGGCGGCCTGTCGTCACCCCGATGATTCCACTTGGCAATGGGCGCTGGTCCAAGGAGTTGACCCTGCCTCCCGGCATTTACGAATACCGGTTGGTGGTGGACGGCGTGTGGATGCCGGACCCGCGCGCCACCGAAACCGTTCCCAACCCGTTTGGCGGAGTGAATTCGGTTCTGAAAACCGATTGTCTGTCTTTTAGGTCGGGTTATACCTGATTGGCGAGGGCCATGAGTTTTAGCATATGTCTATGCGCGATTTGATCAGGAATTGGCCGGAAAATCACGCCGCAAGCGGGGAGATACATTTCAAAACCAAATAAGAAATATCAAATCATGAAAACAAAAACTAAATTCATCCTGAAATCGCTGGCCGACTTGCCTGCCGACGCCCTGGCGTTGGCGGGGTCAATCCCAGGTCGTGCCATTGAAATGACGCAGCGAGTCATGACCCCGCCCGTGCGGGCCACGCGCCGGCAAGTTCGCGCGGCACGCCAGCGCTCCGTCAAATTCATCACGGACTTGTCCGCCCGGGCCAACGCCCCGTTGAAACTAACAATTTCAAGGTTTCATGGCGGGTGGTCGCATGGCGGGTTGAATGATTGAAACAGCCGATCCAGCCGGCCTCAAAATCATGCCCACCATCCACACTGAACGGTTGCCGCCGCCCGCCAACCTGGCATTGCTGACACCTTTGCCGGTGGCGTTTACGGTTCCGTCCCGCTTTTCCCAGAATCTCCGGGATTTGGCGCACCACTTCGCCGACCACCCGGCGCGACTCTCCGAAATTCTGACCGCCACGCAAGGCCGGGGCTTCAATCTTTTGTTGCTGCTCATCGGGTTGCCGTTTCTAACCCCCGTCCCGCTGCCGGGAATCTCGACGGTGTTTGGTTTAGTGGTTTTGGCCAGCGGCGCAAGGCTGGCCTTGGGGCAACGGCCTTGGCTGCCGGAAAAACTCTTGCAGCGGGAATTGCCCGCCTGGTTTATCGCGCGGTTGCTGGCAACGGCTAGTCGGGTGGTGCGCTGGCTGGAATTCCTGCTGCGCCCGCGACTGGATTTCCTGCACGAGCAATGGATTTATCGGCGCATCGCCGGCATGTTGATCATGCTGTCCGGATTGTTGCTGCTGCTGCCGCTGCCGATTCCGCTGACCAACAGCTTCCCCGCCCTGACCGTAGTGTTACTGGCCGCCGGGGCGATGGAACGGGACGGGTTGTTCTTTTTGGCCGGCTGCGCCATGTTCACCGTGACCCTGGCCTATTTCGGTCTGCTCGCCTTTGGCGGCGTGCATCTCCTCGTTAACCTTTGGCGGATGATTTTCGGATTATGAAACCAACCGTTGAAATTCAATCAATCACGGAATGTCTCCGGCCTGGTCAGACCGGGTTCCAACCGCAGATCAAAACCGGAGAGGAAATGTTATGAAAATTAAAAATGTAAAAGTATCTGGAACGGCCTGCCGTAAAGCCGTGACCTCAACGACGTCCCCAGATATCCAAAAGATTATAGCCCCGACGGACTTTTCCAGCCAGTCTCTGGCGGGCACGCGGTATGCGATGAAGCTGCGATTGAAATTCGATTCTTCACTAGTTTTATTGCATGTCATCGAACCGAACCCACCCATGGGAGGCATGGAATCAGTGGTTCTGGCCCAAAGTGATTCTGAAGTAGTCGCATGGGCGCGCAAGGAGCTGGCGAAGTTCGCGCAGCAGGAAGCGGGAGACGACAAGCAGGTCACCTGCCTCGTCCGCATGGGTAAATCCTTCCACGAAATCACCACCGAGGCCGGCGAAAACCAGGCTGACTTGATTGTCATCGCCACCCACGGTTACATGGGAGTGGAACATTTGCTGTTGGGCAGCACGGCGGAGCGCGTCGTGCGCCATGCTCCCTGTCCGGTGCTCACCGTCCCCGCCCGCTCTTCACCCAAGCGGCCGAACAAAGCCTCTCCTTTAAAGATTAAAAAAGTCCTCGTCCCGATTGATTTCTCGGACATCTCGAAAGACGCCCTGCCCTGGGCCGTATTTTTAGCCACCCAATTCAAGGCTGAAATCGTGCTGCTCTACGTCGAGGAAAAGTTCCCCGTTGACTATCTTTGGGGACGTGAACTCCTGAGCCACACGATAGTGCCCCTGATAAAACAGGCTGGGGACGACTTGGAACGTCTGGCCGGAGAGTTGCGTAAAACTACCGCGGCAAGCATTTCTGCCGTGACCCGCGTCGGCAAACCGTTTCAAGGAATTTGTCAGGCGGCGGAGACGCTGGGCGCAGACATGATTGTGCTGACCACGCACAGCCATACCGGATTGAAACACGCCTGGCTGGGCAGCACCGCCGAGCGCATCGTCCGTCACGCACATTGTCCCGTGCTGGTGGTGCGGCAACCAACCTCAATTCGCTGAAAACCATTCTCATCCCTGTGCAGTATTGGCGAGCATGCAGATGGCGGCTGCGCCCGCAGGCAATACGCAGCAGCAGAGCGTGACACTCCGGACGCGCCGTCGAGGTGAACCGGCGGGGTTGGCTTTGACCATCAACAGCCGTTATGGGTCAATAAACCAGGCTTTCCCGCGGCTTCTTTCAGCATGAACCGGCGAGTTTTGTCGCTGATGGTTTTGGGGAGCGCCGACAGGAACTCGATTTCCCTTGGATATTTGAAGGGGGCGGTCGTGTTTTTGCAGTGCTGCTGCAGTTCGCGGCACAATTGGTCGCCGGGGGTAAATTGAGGGTTGAGCACCACAAATGCCTTCACAATCTGGCCGCGAATTTCATCGGGCTTGCCCACCACCGCCACATCCAGAACGGCCGGATGCTCCAGCAGGGCGCTTTCCACTTCAAACGGTCCAATGCGATAACCCGAGCTTTTAATCATATCGTCCTTGCGGCCCACAAACCAAAAATACCCATCGCCATCGCGGACGGCCCGGTCGCCGGTCAGATACCAGTCGCCGCGAAAATGTTCCGCCATCGCCTCGGGACAGCCCAAATATTCACGAAAAAGTCCGGGTGGCCGGACGGGCTTGATGCGCACGGCGATTTCGCCTTCAACGCCGTCGGGCAATTCCCGCAATTCGCCGTCCACCACCGCCAACGTGATGCCGGGAGTCGCCCGGCCCATGGATCCCGGCCGCACCGGCTGGCCTTTAAAATTACCCACCAGCACCACGGTTTCAGTCTGGCCATAGCCCTCATGAAATTCCAGGCCCGTGGTCGCCTGCCAGATTTTGAACACCTCGGGATTCAGCGGTTCGCCTGCGGTCACGCAATGGCGCAGCGCGGGGAATTTCCATTTTGACAAGTCCTGCCGCACCATCACCCGCAGCGCCGTGGTCGGCACGCACCACGTGGCGATCGGATAGCGGGCGAGGACATTCAAGATTTCCACGGGGTCAAATTTATTGAAATTGAGCGCGAACACACACGCCCCCATCTGCCAGGGTCCGTAGAAACTCGACCACGCCGCCTTGCCCCAACCCAGATCCGAAATATTCCAGTGCACTTCCCCGGGCCGGCAATCCAGCAAAAATTCACCCGTCAGACGGTGCCCCATGCCGTAGCTCGCCTGGGTGTGCAGCACCATCTTGGGAGCGCCCGTGGTGGCGCTGGTGAAAAATATGATGCCCGGATCGTCCTTGCGCGTGGGTCGGGCTTGATGCGTCGGGCGGGCAGACCGGATGCCGGAATCGAAATCGAGCCAACCGGTCAAAGCAGCCGTTGGGCCCACCAGGAACCGCAATCCGTCAAAGTCATGGATTTTATCAACGCCAACGGTGCTGGTGATTACGGCATGGATGCCCGCCGTCAGCAGGCGATAAGTGACGTCATCGCGGGTCATTTGCAGGGTGGCGGGAACGGGGATGGCCCCGAGCCGGATCAAGCCGAGCATGGACACCCACCAGGGCCAGATGCGGGGCAGCATCAGCAGGACGCGGTCGCCACGCTTCAATCCGCTGGCCTCAAAAAAATTGGCAGCCTGCTGGCTCAAAGCTGAAAGTTGCTGGAAGGTGAATTTTTCCTCCCGGCCGCTCACGGCGTCCACGCACCACAGGCTCAATGCATCGGGGCTGGTTTTCGCCCACGCATCAACGATGTCGGTGGAGAAATTAAAACACTCGGATTGCGAGGGAGTCATTTCAAAATATTAGATGCCAACGAGACAAAACAGCAAGGAAGTATGCCAACTTATGCCGACAAACACATTGCCCGCAGGAGTGTGAAATCTCGCGGGTTTTCTATTCTACCACTCCGGTTGTGGGTTGACTCAAAAAGTCAACCTGAGCAAAGACGTTGAGAGGAACATTCCGACGATATCAGTCCGCATAGCCCGCCGGGTGCTTGACATGCCACGCCCAGGCGGTTTTCACAATGTCTTCCAGCTTGGGATACTGCGGCTTCCAGCCGAGCACGGTGTGCGCCTTGGTCGCAGCGGCCACGAGCCGCGGCGGATCTCCGGCGCGGCGTGGCTTTTCAATCACCGGGATTTTTTGGCCGGTGATTTTTTCGCACGTCTCGATCACCTGCTTCACCGAATAGCCGTCGCCGTTGCCGAGGTTGAAAAAGCCGTTCTTGCCCGGCGCGAGGCCGAGGATATGCGCCTGAGCCAGATCCTTGATGTGAATGTAATCGCGGATGCAGGTGCCATCCGGCGTCGGATAATCCGTGCCAAAAATCTCGACATGCGACTTCCTGCCCTGCGCCACGAACAGCACGTTCGGGATGAGGTGCGTCTCGATGCGATGATGCTCGCCGAACTTTTCGCTCGCGCCGGCGGCGTTGAAATAGCGGAAGGCGATGAACTCGAGCCCGTAAATCTGCTGATACCAGATTAGCGCCTTTTCGAACATCAGCTTGGACTCGCCGTAGGGGTTGATGGGGCGCTGCGGCAAGTCCTCGGTCATCGGAATCTTGTCCGGCGGACCATAGGTGGCGCACGTCGAACTGAAGACGAATTTCTTCACGCCGCACTCCACGGCGGCATCCGCGAGTTTGAGGGCGTTGACGAAATTGTTGTGGAAATACTTCTTGGGATCCGTCATGGACTCGCCGACCTGCGCGAACGCGGCGAAATGGAGGATGGCTTCCGGCTGCACCGATTTGACGGCGGCGAGGATGTCCCCCTCCTCCTCCGGCCTGGCAAAAATGAATTTCGCGCGCGGGTCCACCGCCGAGCGGTGGCCTTCCGTGAGATTGTCATAGACCGTAACCTGATGCCCGGCATTGAGCAGCTCTTCCGTGCAAACCGACCCGATATAACCGGCGCCGCCGGTGACAAAGACGTTCATAAAGCCAGTGTAGAAAATATCCGTCCAGGTGAAAGTTCAAAACGCAATCGATTCGGAGAATAATTTATTTAGCGGCAAACTGCGGGTGCGCCTGCAGCTTTCCCCAAAATTCTTCGCTCATGGGTGCGATGCGGTAAACCGGTTCCATCATCGGTTCCGCGCTGTGCGAACGGCGAGCGCGTTCCAACCAGCGCTGGTTCAGCGGCTCAGCGATCAAATCCGACGAGTTCGCAGCAATCGTAGTTTCTTCCTTCATGCCAGTGGCATGGCCAACGCCAACAAAAAATCCGGCGAGCAGCAGCGTCGTCCGCAGGAGCGTGCTGCGCGAATAGGTCGTCAGCGCGCAAGGACGCGCGGGGTCGAGCGCGCGGAACAAGTTTTCAAACACCGGCAACGTCCACATCGCGGGATTTTTTGCCGGTGAAAAAGCGTCGTAGAAAATGGCGTGCGGCGGCGAAATTTTTGTAGCAGCCAGCGTAAGCTGGCTCAAACTGGATTCGATGAGAGATGGAGTCGACTCACGTCGGCGGCTACTTTCTTTGAGTAGCGCCGGAAAATCGCCGAGGTGGAATTCCCAGTTCACGGAAAGCTTTCCATTTTGAAATACTGCCCGCCGATGTTGGATTAGTTCGGAGAGCGGATCTTCGTGGCCGGCGGCATACCCCAGCACAGCGGCATTTTGCAATGCAAACTCCAGCGGTTCAATGGTGTTATCAAAGCTCACCAGCCGAAGTTGGCCTGGAATGTTTCGGGTGGCCTTTAGTAGCGCAATGGCATTGGCCGCACCGCCCAGGCCGACATCCCAGATGACAAACTCCCCGGCTCCGCCCTGCATCCGCTCGCAGATTTTCAATTGCCGGATATAGAGCAGTTCCGCTTCCGCCTGCGGGCCGAGGCCGGGATGCATCTTCTCGCCGTAGCTGGCGGAGAATAATGTTTTTTCTCCATTCGCAAGTTGCACGAGTTGGTAATCGCCGGACATATCGCAAAAAGATTAACCACGAAATACTCGAAACACACGAAAGGAAAACCGGCGATGGCTGCCGCCATCGCCGGTTTCAAGTCTCCAGACTTCGGTCTTAATACGCCGGCTTCCACCCTACCCTATAATAGGCCTGCGATGGGATGGCGCCCAGATCGCTGAAGTCGTCCACCACATTGGTCCGGCCGGTGCCGCTGATGGTATTCGTCCGGATGCTGACCCAGCCTGCCCCGGTAAACAGATTGGTTGTGCGCTGCAATAGATACGTGTAGCCGGGATGGCCAAAGTAAGTCACGGAATTGGGAGCGCTCGGCGAATTAGTGATCTGCTGGCCGCTTACAAAGGGGTTCACCACGATGTTCACATAGCCAATATTAGTGCCGCCATAGCTATCCGTGACGGTGTAGCTGAACCGGTCATTCACATTGGGAGCCGTGTTCGGATAAAGAAGCTGCAGGCTGTTCGTCGCCAGCAACACGCCGTTGGTGGTCGTCAGATTGACGCCCGTATTCGTGACCACATCATGATCCGCATCGCTCCAGTTCGTCGCCAATTCCGACCAGAACATCCGCAATCGCAAGCCGGCCGTCCGCACATAGTAGACCTCGGCAATGGTCGGCGGATGATTGGTCACCATCTGGTTCATGGAATTGGTGCTGCCGAGATAATTGCTGTCGCCGGCATATTCGGCGGTGATCAGGTTCGTCCCGCGCGGCAGATTGGTGACAGAAAGACTATGCGAGATACCACCCACGAGGTTGCTCACGCATAGCGCCACGCCGTTGGTCTTGAACTGGATAGTGCCCGAGGCGGTCGCTGGTAAGGTCGCCGCAAAAGTCACATTTGCCCGGTAGCCGTTGGTCTGGCTCGACGAACTCAGCGCGACGTCCGTACCCGCCTTGCTCACAATCTGACTGATACTGTTGGTGCTGCTAGCAAAAGTGCCGGTGGCGGCATATTCCGCGGTAATCGTGTGCGGGGAACCGGAGGCCGGCAGGCTGGCGATGCTGATGGACGCCGTCCCATTCGGGCTGATGCCAGCGGTGACCGTGACGGGCGAGCCGAAGGCCGCACCATTGGTCTTAAATTGAACCGACCCCGTGGGAACCGTCGAACCGCTCGCCGGGGAGATTGTGGCGGTGAAAGTCACGGCCGCACCATAAGTTGATGGGCTGCCGGAAGTGGCCACTGTGGTCGTGGTTCCGATGATCGCCGGTTTCAACGCGATCAAAATCCCCGCATTTTTGCAGCCGGCCGTCAGGGTTGCGGCCCCCGCTCCCGTTGTTCCGGCAGTTGCTTTCGTCGCCCACGCCGCGCCGAGGGTGACGCCTTTTTCAACCCCGGACCCCGCCTGCTGATCATATAACTCCGTCAATGCGCCGGGCGACGTTGTCGTCCAACCCGACCAAGTGCTCGCGCTGGCGGGGCCAGCCCCCATCCCGAACATGACTACAGCTGCATTGGCGGTAGCCGTCGTGATGGCGGTCGCCCCCACAGCCATCGCGGTGCTGGTGCTTGAAATCAAAAAGGCCACGGGGGTGACATCCAAAGGTCCGCCCGTCGCGCCGTCCGGCTTATAACCGCCCGCAGTATCCACTCCGGAAAATGCGATCATGCTGCCAAGCGATTGAACCGGAGCTCCGGTCAAGGTGAACGTATAACTTGCCGGCTCGGATCCAGTGGACACCTTATACAAAACCGCGCCCCGCCCCGTCTTGGTTCCGGCCAGAATATTGGTCTTAATCAAAGTCCAGCCAGCACAAGTGGGCTGTCCGGTGGCATTGTCGTATTCCAGGATGCTTGCCATCATCACATCCCCCGCCACGACCCCTGTCGGCACATTGATGGCAAGTGTGGTAGCGTCGTTGCCACCAGTGGTCGTCGTTGCCGCTCCACGTTCGGAAATTGCCGCCGGCAAGGTTCCGACTCCCAGACAGAAGCTGAATATTACCATCGCCCTAACTAAAAAAAGCGGATGATAGCGCAGCCAAAGAATCCGGAATATTCGAATGGTTGATTTCACTGATTTTATCACTTATTTCTCAAACATGCCTTATATGTGTCCATTATCTGCCCACTTATTGGACTCTAAAGTCGAAAAAAATACCATGGTTCGTATTTTTTGCCATTATTTATTGAATAAAAATCAATTTAGATGGAGCGAGTCTGATAATTATCCAGCAAATAAACTTAGCCCATGGGAATCATTCGTTTTGTGGGTTTGCGGTGCCTTGTGACCGCCCTGAAGTCTTGTTTTCGTTGTGTTGATACGCACAACGAGTCCCACCGCAGAACTTATTTTAAGTTTCGGCTCCAAAATTTCAGGTTTTAGTAGCGCTCCCCGCTCCAAGCTACAATTTCAAAACCCGGTCGCCGGCGTCACCGCAGTGGCGACCCGGCAGAGCACCGCCACTGGAAGTTGGAAGTCGGATGTTGTCTTCCTGATTTCCTGCTTTCCTTATTGAGTTTATCCCTCGGCGTTGCCCGCCGATTTTTTAATCTGCGCCATCTGCGGGCAGATCCCGAAGTTCCCGTAGTCCGTAGTCTCGTAGTCCGTAGTCTCGTAGTCCGTAGTCTCGTAGTCCGTAGTCCGTAGTCTCGTAGTCCGTAGTCTCGTAGTCCGTAGTCTCGTAGTCTCGTAGTCCGTAGTCTCGTAGTCCGTAGTCTCGTAGTCTCGTAGTCCGTAGTCTCGTAGTCCGTAGTCTCGTAGTCCGTAGTCCGTAATCTGTGGTCCGTAGTCCCGTGGTCTGCCCCTTTGGCGCCCTTGGCGTCTTTGTTGTTAAAACCGTCTCAAGTTTCTCACGATTACCCCAGCATCCCCCGCAGCACCATGGCCAGGGCTGCCATCGATATGGGTTTCTCCACCACCTCGCAGATGCCCGCAGCCTGCAACTGCTGATCGGTCACCGTCCCATGAAAGCCCGTCGCCAGGATCACCGGCAGGTCCTCGCGGATCGCCCGGATTTGGCGCGCCACTTCCAGCCCGCTTTTCCCCGGCATCGTCAAATCCGTGATCACCAGTTCATATTGTTCCGGATGCTTCCGCACCAAACTGATGGCCTCCTCCGGATCGGTCACAATCGTGCCCTCATATTTCAGCGCCTTGAGCAGCTTCTGATACATCCCCACCAGCGCCACTTCGTCATCCACCATCAATATCCTCTGCCCCTGACCGCAGGGAATCAAATTTTCCGGTATCCCCGCCAAAAACATGTCCGGTATCTGCGCCGGTAAATAGATCCGGAAGATCGTCCCCTGCCCCGGCTGGCTCTCCACCGCGATCACTCCCTCATGCGCCTCGACGATGCCATGGACCACCGCCAGCCCCAGCCCCGTGCCCTTGCCCACCGGCTTGGTCGTGAAAAACGGATCGTAGATGCGCGCCAAGGTCTTGGCATCCATCCCGCATCCGGTATCGCTGATGGTCAGCCGCGCATACTGGATCGCCCGTAATTCAGGAAGCCTCTTGAGAAGCGCCGCATCCGGCTCAAACGCATCCAAGGCGATGGTCAGCCGGCCGGTAGCCTGCTTCTCCATCGCGTGCAGCGCATTCGCGCCCAGATTCATGATCACCTGGTATATCTGCGTCGCATCCGCCAGCACCATCGGCGCTTCCGCCGCCAGTTCCATCTCGATCTCAAGGTTCGCCGGCAGCGAGGCCCGCAGCAGTTTTATCGTTTCCTTGATGACGGTGTTGAGATGGATGACCAGGCGCTCCTGTTCCTGGCGCCGGCTGAAGGTCAAAATCTGCTGCACCAATTCCTTCGCCCGCTCGCCCGCCTTGAGTATCTCCCCAACCTTCTCCAGTTCGTCACGCTTCCCTGCCAGATCCAACTGCAACAGATTGCAATAACCGAAGATGACATTGAGGATGTTGTTGAAATCATGCGCGATGCCCCCGGCCAGCGTGCCTATGGCCTCCATCTTTTGCGACTGGCGCAACTGCCCTTCCAGTGCCACCTCATGCGTCACATCGCGTTTGACGGCGACATAGTTGATGATTTTACCCGCCGCATCCCGGATGGGCGAGATGGTGGCTTCCTCTTCAAATAAGGTGCCGTCCTTGCGCTGGTTGATGAAGTGGCCGGTCCAGACTTGGCCGCCGTGGATGGTTTTCCACAGCTCGCGGTAAAACGCGCCATCCTGCTTGCCGCTCTTGAGGATGCGGGGATTCTGGCCCATCGCCTCCGCCCGCGTATAGCCGGAGCTTTTTTCAAACGCCGGGTTGGCATAGAGAATCTTGCCCTCGGTGTCGGTGATGACAATTGCTTCACCGGATTGTTCCACGGCCGTCGCCAGCCGCCGTTGGCTTTCCTCAATCTGCTTGCGTTCGGTGACATCGCGAACGATGGCCATGTAGGTATTGTCGCTTAACCTGCGCGCGCTTACCTCGGCCGGAAACTGCTCGCCGTTTTTTCGCACGTGAACCCATTCCGCCAGATGGGGTTTTCCGGTCATCATCTGCTGGGGTTCAATATTAAGCCGGGGGCGTTCCTGCGGCGTAATCACATCACCGACCCCCATTTTCAAGAATTCGTCCAGGCTGTAGCCGAACATTTCCAATCCGCGTTTATTAACGCTAAGATATTTATTTTTATCATCGATGATGAAGATACCGTCACCGGCCTGTTCGAACAGATTGCGGAGGCGTTCCTCGCTGGTGCGCACGGCCTCATCAGCTTGTTTGGCTGCGGTGATGTCCTTGTCCACGCCCCGGTAGCCCCTGAGCTTTCCGGCCGGGTCCAGGATGGGCACCCCGTTGGTGATGAGGCAGGCCAGGGTGCCATCCTTCCGGATGGCCCACTTCTCCAGATCAATGATGGGCGACTTGCCGGCGGCGAGTTCGGTGAATATCGGAATAATCCTCTTGGCTTCGTCCGGCGGCATGAAATCGAACGGGGTTTTCCCCAGAACGCGCCCGAACCAGTCCTTCCCTTTCTGCGAACTGTAGGTGTATCGGCCGTTCTCGTCCGTCTCCCACACCCAGTCGGCCATGCTGAAGACGATATCCCGCATCCGCGCTTCGCTCTCCCGCAGCGAATCCTCCGCCTGCTTGCGCGCGGTGATGTCAATGCAATGGCCGATGTAGCCAATGAAATTTCCCCGGCGGTCGTGGCGCGGTGTGCCATCATCCTGAATCCAGCGGAACTCGCCGGTGTGATGGCGCAGGCGGTAGTCCATG
>CAIXUZ010000071.1 GCA_903922735.1 uncultured Verrucomicrobia subdivision 3 bacterium | reverse complement strand
GCTTCGACAACAGCAGCTTCGACAACAGCAGCTTCGACAACAGCAGCTTCGACAACAGCCGCTTCGACAACAGCAGCTTCGACAACAGCAGCTTCGACAACAGCAGCTTCGACAACAGCCGCTTCTACAACAGCAGCTTCGACAACAGCAGCTTCGACAACAGCAGCTTCGCTGATAAAAAAATAACGGGCTTGCGCCCGTTCCTATTTATCGGACCGCTCGGAACTGACAAGCGCCAATTGATGGCGGTATCCACGGAAAAAGGGATTCATCTCGTTACCGGGTGTTTCTCCGGTTCGATTGATGACTTCCGAATCGCGCTCAAAAAGAAGCACGCTAAAAACGAACACGGCCTGGAATATGGGGCCGCGCTGGAGCTGATCGAACTCCACTTCAAGCTTTGGAAATCCGCCAAGTGAATCTGACCCCGTCATGCCTGAAAGTCGCCTCGCGGCCATCGCCGACCTCGTGTTCAAACGGGGCGGCGTGGCCGGCGCGGTCCGGCAGCTTGTCTTTGGCTGGCCGGGTCGCTTTTCGGCCGCGCAGATCAGCATCGCGCTGCAGCGCCGCTGGCCGCTGCTCGTGCCCAACCAGCACCAGGTCACGGATTGCCTCGACCGGCTGGAGAAACAGCGCGTCATCGAGTGCGTCGCGTTCAAACACTCAAAAATCTACCAACTAAGTCATGCCAGCCCTCAACTTTCAAAAGCAGTTCGCCCCGGCAATCCTCGCCGGCAGGAAGCCGTTCACGCTCCGCGCGCTGCGCAAGGATGGTCGCGATCCGAAGGCCGGCCAGCCGCTCTATCTGTTCACGGCTATGCGCACCAAGCAGTGCCGGAAGATCGCGGAGAAACAGTGCAAGTTCGCGGTGACGATCAGCCTGTCCTGGCGTTGCGTTACAATAGCGACCATCGGAATGCTCTTGAAGGACAGCGAGCTCGAATCGTTTTCACGGCTAGATGGGTTTAATAGCTACGATGAATTTAGCCGGTTTCACGAGGTGCACATGTTAATGGAGAACAAACAAATGCGCCTGATCTCGTGGGTCACGCGGGATGAGCTGAAGGAAATGCTGGAACCCAAAAACGTTTGTTACAAACCCGGTACCTGCCATTGCCCGGCGTGCTGGCTGGAAAGGCAGTCGGAATGAGCAAGAAAGCCAAAAGACCGTTTCCGTCTCCCCAGGTCGAGGCCGATGCCATTGTGGCGTTTTTGGAGCGATCAGAATTGGCAAAGGAAACTTGCGCCACTGCTCGCTCCAAAGCCGCCGTGTTTAAATCGGACGGCTACAAAATGGCCATTGAACTGCGGCTGCTGGTGTTCCGCAGCGTCATCGCGCATAAGTTATGATAACCGATCTACAACTCTGCGATTTTTTAAATAAGCTCGCCACCGATGCGGCGCTCAAAAACGGCGTGCTTTTGCCGGACTGGGAGAGTGGTTTTCTGGCTAGTTTTCTGGAGGCCGGAGCGCGGGTGAACTGGTTCACGGACAGTCGACGACTGGTGACGGACCGGATGTGGCGGCGGTTCGGGCCGGATATCCACTGGCCACATCCGGCGGATACGGTTACCGAGCGGCCGCGCATGGCCGACGCCGATCCGGCCGGCTGCGAATACCTGGTGAAACTGGACGGGGTGTATCGCCACTGCAATGAGCCGGCCACATGCCAGGAACCCGGCCGGCTGCGCTATTGCTCCATGCATGGCGAGGCAGCCGTGTTGGCCATGAAGTGGGTGGGCAAAACTCTTCGACTGATTAATTTTCAATGAACGACTCCCAGAACAAAAAGTATTGGCGCTGCTGGGGCGCAGTGGTCCGCGCCAACCAGTGGCGCTGGATCAAGGGCCGGTTGGTCGCTGAAGCGGTTAAAGATGCCGGCCCGCATCATGAGGCGGTCTGGAGAATCGCGGAATCGCTTGCTGATCAGAGTTGCCGGTCCGTCGAGGCGGAAGATTTGCGCCATGCCTGCCACATCCACACCTTTGGCCGGGATATGAGCCACGCTAGTTTTAATAACGAGCAGTTCAACCGGCTGCTTTTATTGTGGGGCGATGAACGCAAGATTCGTGGGTTGCTGGTCTATCCCGATGATCTCCGGGCCCAGACATTTTGGGACAACCCGGAAATGCAGAAAAAGGATTCACTGATCCGCTCCATTCTCGCCTGTGCCAGTGACGAATATGTCTCCAAAATATCATCCGATATCTGGGGCACGATTTATTGGCAGGATTTGGACGCAACAACGCTGCTCGGTCTCTTGCGCAAGGTGAAAGCCAACGCGCCGGCAATGGCCAGCCAACCCTTTTAATGTTACCCGCCCAACAACTCGACTTTCCGAGCTTGGCATTCGCCAAGGATCGCACTGTCTTGACCGTGGGCGAGGTTGCGACCAGGTGGGAGGTTTCAGATCGGCACGTCATTGATCTGATTGAGGAGGGCAAGCTCGTGGCTTTCGATATCGCCGGCCGTCATGACTACGTCCGCGTGCCGATGGCCGCTCTCGAAATTTTGTCGCGCAAGGCAGGCATGTCGGTTGAGCAGGCCCGCGGCATCATCGCTGCCAACCGCCCGCAGCTTAGCGGCAGCGGCCGTGCATTTTATCGGGTTCCGGTCAAAGAGGGCTTCGAAGCTTTCATGAAGGAAAACCACTCGCTCTCGCTGGTGGTAAAATAACCCATTTCACCTGTTCTCCGTTTGTGGGTTTGGATTCAAACGGTCACTGCTGAAATGAAACTTACAAACACCGCGTCCTTACTGACTATTCCCGCTGTTTCCCGTTGATTTCACCTGTTGTCTGTCCTTTGCGCCGGGCGGTCACGCCACTGCCGGGAAACCAGCCCCGGGACCACTTCAAGCCGCTCAACATTCCGGGTGACGGCGACGGTTTGACCCTGCTGGCGGCGCTGGGACGCATGGTGGGAAATGTATCGCCAGCCGAGTGGCAGGCGGAATTCGCGCTCGGCCGGGTGGTCAACCTGGAACGGAAACCGGTGGCCGCGACGCAAATCGTCCGGGCCGGGCAACGCTACCTGCATCTATTCCCGAACACCACCGAACCGGAGGTGAATGGGGCCGTGGAAATCCTGCACGAAGACGAAGCCTTGATCGTGGTGAACAAACCCGCTCCCCTGCCCATGCACGCCGGCGGCAGATTTTATCTCAACACGCTCCAGCACATCCTGAACGCGGCCTATCATCCGCAGACCCCGTATCCGGCGCACCGCCTGGACGCCAATACCACCGGCCTGGTGCTAGCGGCACGCACGCGCTCCCTGGCGGTCAATCTGCAATCACAATTCGCACAGGGGCGCGTGGAAAAAACTTATCTGGCACGCGTGGCGGGCCATCCGCCCAGGGAAGATTTCAGGTGCGATGCGCCCATCAGCGCCGGTCCCAGCGGACTGTGTTCGCGCACGGTGGACCTGGCCGAAGGACGGGAAGCCCGCACCGAATTCCGCGTGCTCCGGCGCTTCGCCGACGGCACGACCCTGCTGGAAGCGCGGCCACTGACCGGACGCACGAATCAGATACGCGTGCATCTCTGGCATCTGGGGTTGCCGGTATGCGGGGATCCGCTTTACCTGCCCGGCAGGAAACTGGGTCGCACCCAGACGCTCGCGGTCAACGATCCGCCGCTGTGCCTGCAGGCGGCGCAGGCAAGATTTCTTCATCCGCTGAGCCGGGAGCCAGCCGAGTTCAACGCTCCTTTGCCCGCCTGGGCAAAATGATTTAAAATGAGACTCGTCACCTCGTCTCCTACAATTCGTTTATCGTCCGCCCCACCCTAGCTCGCTCCCCCAGGGAGAGTGGATCTCAGGAAAAGAAGTGATTGAATCAAGGTTTCGTGCTAGATTAAAGTGGAGGAAAATGTGGAAAGCAACCGGTGCTTTATGAACAGCAAACCAACTCCGATTGAATCAAAAACCGCCACGGACAATGCCAAGTGGAAAGAGATTGTCCTCAAATACCAAAAGCCGTCCACAGGGAAAGCCTCGTGGCAGATTGTGAACACGCTCGCGCCCTATGCGATGTGCTGGTATCTGATGTATATCTGCAAGCCAATCTCGTGGTGGCTGGTGGTGCCGCTGGCGATGCTGGCGGGGGCGCTGCTGGTGCGGGTGTTCATCATCTTTCACGACTGCGGACACGGATCGTTTTTCAAATCCAACACCGCGAATGCGACAATCGGTTTTTTGTCGGGCATATTGACCTTCACCCCGTATTACCACTGGCGCTGGGAGCATTCCATTCATCATGCAAGTGCCGGCGATCTGGACAAGCGCGGGGTCGGGGATGTCTGGACCATGACGGTGCAGGAATATCTGGAAGCTTCGCGGTGGAAGAAATTTGCCTACCGGCTCGCCCGCAATCCAGTGGTGCTGTTTGTCATCGCGCCGCTGTTCCTGTTCGTGGTGGTGCAGCGGATTCCTTCCCGAGCGGCCAGTGCGCGAGAACGGCATTCCGTCTATACGACGAATGCGGCCATTCTGGGCATGGCGGCGGCCTTGGGGTTGGGGTTTGGTTTTCCGGCCTATCTGCTGATCCAGTTGATCATCCTGATGGTGGCCGGCGGCGCCGGGGTATGGATGTTTTACGTCCAGCATCAATTTGAAGATGTTTACTGGGAACGGGGTGAAAACTGGAGTTTCACCGCGGCGGCATTGCAAGGCAGTTCGTTCTACAAGCTGCCCCGGATCCTGCAATGGTTCTCCGGCAACATCGGCTTCCATCATATTCATCACCTGAGCCCGCGCATCCCCAATTACAATCTGGAGCAATGCCATCGGGCTGACCCGCTCTTTCAACAGGTGAAACCGATCACGTTTTTTTCCAGTTTAAAATCGCTCACCTTTCGTCTCTGGGATGAAAAGACCCGCAAGCTGGTCGGCTACCGCCAGCTTAGGAAACATCTTAAAGCCGAGTCCCCGTCAAGCCGGTCTTGAAGAAAATCCGTCAGCCCATTTCATCGCCCAGGAGCCGGGCGGCGCCACGCTAATCCTTCATCATGGCGTCGAGCGTCGGATTCATCGCATCCGCCCAGATCTGGTAGCCTTTTTCCGTCGGGTGCAGGAAGTCAGCCATGATGTCGGCGGGAACTTTGCCGTCCGGCCCAACAAGTTTCGGCCCGATATCCAAGAACTTCACCTTCCGGCCATCCGTGTGCCAATGGAGGCGTGCCGGTGCGCGGCATCAGTCGGCGTTAGCCGACTGGCCGCACATGAACGTCAGGCGGTGCGCGCACGCGCCTGATGTGCGGTTCAATTGTTCCGAGCAAAGCGAGCCAATAAAACCTCCGCACAACATTCGCGAATGGACATCTGCAGTGGGCCACCAGCGCGTTCGTATTCACATTGAGCAGCGAGGTGCGAGCCGGTGGCAGCGCCACCTGCCGCTGGCGAGCAATGCAGCGCGAACTGATATTCCCTTGAGCACAGCAAGCCTATAAAAATCTCAAAAATTTACTACGAACTTAAATATGATTGTTCCGATTGTGCGATAATGGAACCGACCGGCGTTCAAAGCGTATTGGACATAAACTTAAACACGAAATAAGCTTTTGCCATATTTCAACCAAGCATTCCATGAGCAAACTTGTTGCGCTGCTATTGACGCTGGGCCTTGGGTTCATTGAGGCGGACGGTCTGCAGGCCCAACCCATAGGCGGCACGGTGGTGGGCTGGGGAAACGACGGTTGGGGGCAAGCCACCGCGCCAACCGGCTTGAGCAATGTGACGGCCATTGCCGCTGGCGCTTCGCACACCATGGCCTTGATAAAAGACGGGACGGTGACGGCGTGGGGATGGAATTATTTCGGCCAGACGAATGTTCCCCCCGGCTTAAGCGGCGTGGTGGCCATTACGGCGGGCTGGTATCACAGCGCGGTCTTGAAGTCCAACGGCACGGTCGTGGCGTGGGGCGATAACAGCTCATCGCAAACGAACATTCCCGTCGGCTTGAATGGAGTGATGGCCATCGCCGCAGGCCAGTCCCACACGGCGGCGCTGAAGACCAATGGCACAGTGGTGGCCTGGGGTTCGGGCCAGACCAATGTACCCGCCGGCTTAAGCAATGTGGTGGCGATTGCCGCCGGCGGTTTGCACACCATCGCTTTGAAAACCGACGGCTCCATCGTGGCGTGGGGTGACAACAGCTATGGCCAGACGAACATCCCCACCGGCTTGAGCAATGTGATTGCAATCGCGGCCGGCAATTATCACAGCGTGGCGGTCAAGGCCAACGGCACGATCGTGGCGTGGGGGTGGAACTACTACAATCAGACGAACGTGCCCGCCGGATTGAGCAATGTAACCGCCGTAGCCGCCGGGGGGCCCCACACGGCAGCATTGATATCCAGCGGCACCGTGGCGGCGTGGGGAGCCAATGATTCCGGCCAAACGAATGTGCCCGCCGGATTGAGCAATGCGGTAGCCGTGGCGGCAGGCGGCTCGCACACATTAGCCTTGGTGGCCAACCTCGGCATCACCCTTCAGCCCGCTAGCGCAATGGTGAATGCCACTTCCAATGCCACCTTCAGCGTTGCCGCCGTGGGCAGTGATTACTTGAATTATCAATGGTTCAAGGATGGCGCGGCGGTCACGAATGCAACCAACGCCACTTTGTCATTGTCGAATGTGACCACGAACCAAGCGGGCAGCTACACCGTGGTCATCACCAACCGCTCGGGCAGCATCACCAGCAGTGTAGCGGTACTGACGGTGAACCGGCTCGCGCAGGTGATCACTTTTGGCGCTTTAGCCCCCAAGCGCACGGACGCCGCGCCGTTCACCCTCAGCGCCACGGCCAGCAGCGGTTTAGCGGTGAGCTTTGTCAGTTCCAACACCAGCATTGCAACCGTGAGCGGCATCACGGTGACGATCACCGGCGCCGGCACCAACATCATCACCGCGAGCCAAGCGGGCAACGCCACGTATCTGCCCGCGACGAATATCAGCCAGTTGCTCATCGTCGGAATCCAGCCCGGCATCAGCAGCCAGCCGACGAACCTGACCGTGAATGTCACTTCCAACGCCACATTCAACGTCAACGCCACCGGCACCGCGCCCTTTTCCTATCAATGGCGGACCAACAGCGTCAACCTGGCCGGAGCCACCAATGCCACACTTACTTTGACAAGCGTACTGACGAATCAAGCCGGGAACTACGCCGTGGTCATCACCAACCTCTGGGGCAGCATCACCAGCAGTGTGGCGGTGCTGACAGTGAACCGGCTCGGGCAGACAATCACTTTTGGCGGACTGACAAACCAACCGGTGGGCAATCCGCCGTTCACCCTGACCGCCACGGCCAGCAGCGGTTTGCCGGTGAGTTACACCAGCTCCAACATCAATATCGCCACCGTAAGCGGGAGCACCGTGACGATTGTGACCGTTACCAATGGCAGCACGATCATCACCGCCAGCCAAGCGGGTGATGCGACTTACCTCCCCGCTCTCAATGTGAACCAGACACTCACCGTAGGGGGAACCGCCCCCGCGATCACCCTCCAGCCGACGAGTCTTACGGTGGTTGCGCCTACGAATGTCACCTTGAGCGTCACTGCCAGCGGCACCGGACCGTTCACCTACCAGTGGGCAAAGAATGCCGGCGACATAAGCGGCGCCACCAACGCCACGCTTAGCATCGGCGCCACCAACCGGACCAGCAGCGGAACCTACACCGTCCGCGTAAGCAACACCGCCGGCAATACGACCAGCAGCAACGCCCTGCTGCGCGTCCTTGTGGCACAGCACCTGGAAACGCCGCTGCGGCTGGGCAACGGCTGGGTGCGATTGACATTTCGCGATGCCGTGGGCACCAACACCCCCGATAATCTAAATCAACTGATTTTATTGAGCGCCAATACATTAAACGGAACCAGCCCGCTCTTCTGGGCCACCAATGTCACCACCGGCTTTAGTCTCACCAACGGCTATGTGGCCGTGCAAGACACGAACGCCGCCAGCGCCGTCCAACGCTTCTACCGCGTCATGGAGTGGTGAGACGAAGCCGCCAAATCTAAACCAGCTAGCAGGCCAATTTTAGCCTGACGCCCACAAATCAACCCTTCGCAAAAGTTCAGTAACTTCTGGGATTATGATTTTCACCATGACACAAGAGGGTGCAGGTGCCATGTCGCGAGCCGGTGGAGGTGTAGCTGGGGCCAACACCGTTCACGGGACGGACGACCGTGGTGTCAAAGTTGATAAGATGCGGCTGCGGCGAACCGTGGGGGTCGTGACAGGCAGTGCAGGAGGCGCGGACATCAGAACTGATCACATGTTTTTGGTGCATCGAATCGCCGCTGCCGCCAAAAGGGTCGGAGCCATTGGACCAGTTAAAATTATGACACTTAAAACAAAGGGCAGCGGTGGCGGTGGTAGATTGCGTGTCGGTGAGATTCATGGCGCGTTCCAGAATCGGTACGTAAGCCGAACCGTGCGGGCCATTGGCGCCGAAGCCGCCAGCGGCGGGAGAGGAATCACTGTTGTGGCAGTCGGTGCACCCGATAAGGCTGGCGATGGTCCAAGGTGATTTCAGGCTGGGCACATCCGCGTTGCGGCCAACGCTGATGACGGGGTGGTAGGAGTTGACGCCATTGATGTTTTGAAATTCCTGGCGGGTGTTGAGGTTGGGCGTTTGCCGGGTGACGCGCGCCGGGCCTTTGGCAGTATCCGCATGGCAGCGGAAGCAAAGCTCATATTCGTGGGAAATAGTCGAGAGATCGCCCCCGGTGATGTCGATGCCGCGCACACCAGTCAGACCCCCCGGCAAAACGCCGGCAGCGGGATAGGCGGCGTGGGGGTTATGACAGTCTACGCACTCGACATGGTGGGCGGTGCTGGCTGAAACCAGAACAGCCTCCGTGGGATCGTGGATGCCGGTGGTGAGAGTGACGGGATGCACGCTGGCCTTGCTGAAATCGGCCTGAATATTTTTTGTCGCGGGCGAAACCAGGTTGCCGTTGTGGCAGGAATAACAGTTCTGTTCCTCGGCGGCGTAATTCATGAGCCGCGATTTGCCACCGGCGCCATGCGGGTCGTGGCAGTTTTCGCAGGCATTGGCGGCCACGGTGTTGAACTTGGTATGCGGCCAGGGATTGGGCGCAATGCCGTTCCAAACCTTGGAGGAGGTCTTGTGACTGGACTGGTTCCAATACGTCTTGTTGTGACAGGTGATACAGATGGCCGAAGCGGTGTTGTCCATGGCAAGGAAGGAACCGTATTGCGGGTCATGGGGCTCATGACAGGACGTGCACTGCATGCTGCCCGTGGAATCCACATGGACCCGGCCGGTGGTAGGGGGGCTATTGAGCTGGCCGTTGGCCGAAACCAGCGTGGTATCGTAAGTGAATGAAACCGGATGGTCGTCCGACAAGTCCGTGCCGAGGTTGCTGGCGCTGGTGCCCGGCAGGGTGGTGACGCCGTTCCGCATGGCAATGTTCGCCGCCCGGCTGCGCACCATACCCAGCGCCACCGTGCCGTCGTGACAGCTCAAGCAAAGCTTGGAGGCACCGGTCGGCTGGACAATGGTGGTGGATTTGGTGGTGGAACTGGTGTAGAGCGTGTAGGTCGCGCCGGAGTCGTAACGATTCCACAACGGGGCCTGAGTGGAGGAATTATGCGGCGTGTGGCAAAAGATACAAATCTGCGTCTCGCTGGTGGCAATGATGGTGCCCGGACCGGAGGCGGAGAGGTTGTGTTTTGAATTCGCCACGCTGCCACAGAACGCAGCGGGCAAGCTGAAAAACAGCACGGCGAGAAAAATGAGATGGCGGTGGAAATTCATTCTGGTCCGAGATATTGAAACACTTGCACACGCCGATTAGAAGCATCGGCCACATAGATGCGTTGGTCCCGTCCGGCGGCGACGCCGTTGGGCAGCCAAAATTCACCAGCCGCCGACCCGCGTTCGCCAAAATACAACAACAATTGCCCGAGAGAATTAAAAATCTGGACGTTATCGAACGCCGCATCGGCCACATAAACATGCCCGAAGCCGTCCACCGCCACACCTTTGGGCCGACTAAAATGGCCCGAGCCGTCACCAATGGCGCCGATGACACCAAGTGGTATTCCGTCCGGATTGAGAATCTGAACGCGCGAGTTCATCGAATCCGTCACGAGCAAACGCCCTTCACCATCCACAGCCAAATGGGAGGGGAAATTAAATTCGCCCGGAGCCACGCCGCGCCGGCCAAATTCGCCGAGCTTTTTTCCATTCAGGTCAAAGGTAACAATCCGGTGCGCGGCAGAATCGGCGACGAACAGTTTATCACCGGCCACCGCCAAAGCGGCCGGGCGCGTCAAGTCATTGGTGATGGCAAAACGGAATCGGCCAGATTCATCAAACGCAATTACGCCAGGAATAGCGGAATCAGCCACAAAAATATTTCTGCCCGCCGCCACCACGGCCACCGGAGAAATGAAAGAAAAGGCACCGATCGCGCGCCAACGATGAAAGTTGTGATGAGTCCGGTCGAAAAACATCACCGAGGGATCACCCGTGTCCGTCAATAGCAGATCCCCCTGCGCGTTGAGCGCGAGCCCGAGAGGGGTTCGCAAAACCTCACGTTGTTTGATGCCGGCGATGGCATTAAAAGTCCGGATAAAAAAAGAACGCCGGATGCCCAAATCCGCCGGGCCGGTGATGCTTTGCACATAAGCGATGCGGGGCGAGGCCGGCAACGGCGGCCAAACCAGGTTATTCGTACCCGCCGGCGACGCCAAAACGGCAGACAGCGGAAGCCAAAAGAGCGTAAAACCATATTTTCGGGAAAAGCGCAAAAACAGGTTCATAAAAAACTCCTCCGGACGTGGATGTAAAAGTAGTGACGGGTTCGCAAGTCGTTCGAATAATTTTCGTTATTATATTCGTAACCAAGCTTAAACATAATTTTCCCGATTTCCCAGTCCAATCCGGCGCGAGCCGTGGCCACATCGCGGTCGTAGCCGCCGCCGCGATCCATCTGAAATCCGCCCTCAATCCGCCAAGCCAGACTCATCCACAACTGCTGCCGATACCGAGCGATGAAACTGTAATAGGTCTGATTTATCCCGGTGTCGGTTTGAGTGATCCAGCTCTCGTCGCAATCCAGGCTCAAGGTGGCATCCAACATGGGCTGATAATTCAATGATTGGAAAACGCGCAGCCGTTCATAGGGGGCGTACCTGGATTTGACCACCTCGTATTCCAGTCCGGTGCGCAACCAGCGCCACGAAGCATCCAGGCCGACAAGTTTGGTATCGATCGGGTCGAGCACCAAGTCTTCGCCGCCGGAATAATCGATTTTGGTCCAGCGCCCATAAATCCCCGCCCGGCCATCCCAGAGATCGATACGGAAATTCATGCTGTTATTGATGGAATCGTAGGCGGCCGAAGGCTGCTGGGTGGCGGAGTAAGTCACCAGCACCGTCGCGCCGTTGGTGATCGCGGAACTCAGTGAAGTCACCCGCTGAATTTCAGTAAACTTCCCGTGCGGGAGCACCCGATAATCCAAAGTGTCAAGATAGGTGATCGTGCCCGTGGCGTCGGTGACACGCACATTTAGAAGATCCACATTCGGCTGGGAGAGCAGATTGATCGTGCCATCAATCAGCTTATGCGACTCGTTGATGACCTGCAGTTCGGCGCCCGAGGCAGCGTGCTCTTCATGATCAAAACTGCCGGAATAACCCAGCGATAAATTACCCCACGAGCTGAGATGGCGAGTGTAACTCTCGCCCAACCCCACGCCGTAACGGCGGGTGTCGAGTTCAGTGCCGGACGACCGCGTGGCGCTGTCCTGCCAATGCAAGTCCACCGACGAAGCCAGATTACGGTAAAGCTGGTGAACCACGCCGACACGCCCAACCTGCGTGCTGGATTCCGCATCACCCGACGTAGATGAATCAAAACCGTATTCATAAAAGCTCCGCAGCCGCGGGGTGTGTTCCAAGCGAAGATTTTCATGGAGGAAGACCTTGTCGTTCGGCTGGACCGTTTGCGACTGGGAATTATAATTCAGCATGGACAAGAGTTGAATCCAGTCCTTGCTCCCGAAATTTTCATGGTCCGACAAACTCATGGTCTGACTCAAGCCCCGGTCCCGGCTCAGCGTTCCATCCTGATGGGTGTATTGGTTCAGGTTGTAAAAGAGCTGTGTATTGGCACGCTCGTGGCGGCGGACATTGGAGGCGCTGAAGTTGAACATCTCCTGCGTCATCTGTGTCGGACGCAGGGTTTCCGTCACATTTTCGTCATAGTGCGTATAGGACAGGCTAAATGGAACCGGCCCGGTGGTGTAACCGGAGCGCGCCCCGTAGCGAGTGCTTTCCACGCGAACGCGCGAAAAAAAATCGTAGTCGCGGTAGGTGAGGTCTTTGTCGGCAAAAACCGACAAGCTGTAAGGCTTGGTCCGCAGCAAATCCAAGGAAACATGGTAGCGCTGGAGGAAACTGGTCGTGCTACCGCTTTTTTCATTTTCACGCGACCTTTGCCAGTCCACCCCCAGTTCGGTGACCAGGCGATAATACAGCAAATTGGGATGGTAAAATGAACCGTCCAGACCGATCCCAACCGCCGGCTGAACAATGGCCCGTTCGCGCGTAGTGGTCTGGCCCGGCGAACTGACCTGCTGGTATTCACTGAACATATCCGCATCCGTCTGGAGATAGACTTGCTTCAGGTGCAACTGGAAGGCCTCAATCGGATCGGGGGCGTTGGGGGGACGCGCGGCCACCGCGACGCCGCCGGCCACGCCCGAAAGAGCCAGACAGCAAAAAAGCAGGCGACGAGGCGGCTTCATGGCAACGGCTGTTTCAACAGCTTCTTGATATTTGACCGGTGCGGATCATGGCAGCTGACACAGGAAGCCTCACCCATGGTCGTGTGCTCCTTCACCTTGAGCAATTTCGTCAGCTTGTGGCAGTCGAAGCAGACCGCCCGGCCTTTACGCTTCAGCAGAAACAATTCGGTGGATTCGTGAGGATTGTGGCAGAGCAGGCATTTTCCGTCGTCGACCGGCACGTGGATGAATTTGGCGTCACCGATCAAATGCTTGTGGCACTCCAGACATAATTCACCGCCCTCGGCGTGAAGTTGCTGCGATTGCTTCGAGACGTGGCAGGCCAGGCATTTGCGTTCTTCGTAGGGCTGGTGATAATGAATGATCGGGGCAACCGGCAACCGAGAGGAGGCAAGGGCATTAACGGAATGGTTGGTGGGCGAACCGAATTCCGTGATCACCGCCGGCGGGGCGTTCGTTTGGTCCACGCCCTCAAAAAAAACGCACAGCAACCGGTGCCGGCTTTGCGTGCTACAACTCGTCAGCGCGATGAGGCAATAGAACGTAAAAGCCACCCGCCACAGGCATGTTGGAGGCAGCTTCACAATTCATTTCACCGGTTATTTTTTATGGCCAAAACCATACACATCCACCTTGTGGTCACCATATTGATTGGTAATCAGGACCAGATATTCCAAAGCAAAATCCGGCGCGGCATATTTTTGAAACAACGCCAGATGGTCGTAGTCCACGCTCACGGAGGCGGGCATGACCAGGGAAACGCCGCCGCCTTCGCTCTCGCCAAAAAAGAGCAGCAGTTTTCCTTCCGCATCAAAAATCTGGCAGACCTGCGCCGCGGCATCCACAACGTAAAACCGGCCCGCGCGATCCACCGCCACCCCTTTGGGCCGAGCAAATTGGCCGGGCAGATCGCCCTGACCGCCGATCGTGCGCAGATGCTTGCCGTCCGCAGCAAAGATTTTCACCTGACAAGACCCCATGTCAGAGACATAAACTTTTCCCTGCTGGTCCACGGCAAGGTTGACCGGGATAAAAAGTTTCCCGGGTTCACTGTCGACGTCGGCCTCGGGATTGGCTGGAATCGTAGACACCGGTTTACGAGATGCCTTGTCATAAACCCGAACACAATGAGCTTCGATATCCGTCACATAAATCCGGTCGGTAGAAAGGGCAACCCCCGTGGGATGCATTTTGACGCCCTCGCCGATGGCGCCCCGAAAGGTCTCATCCGCGCCGAAAACCAACACCACCTTGCGGCCGGTGTCGACAACATAACGCGTGCCGTCGGCATCCACGGCAAGGTTGACGGGCGTGCCAAACTTGCCCATGCCACGCGGGTAGAAGAGCCGGATTTTTTTCTGCTCGAAATCCACGATGTCCACGCAGCGGTTGCCGGTATCGCAAACGAAAATTTTCCCGCTGGCCAGAACCGCGCCATAAGGTTTTAATATTTTCTGCGCCGCCGGAGCTTTTACGCCGGTGACATACTCCGCAAAGCTGCTGCTCTGAATCCCCAGATCCTGCTCGTCAGAAATACTGGTGAGATACTGAATCCGCGGGGCTTCCGGGGCGGGCGGATAAAAAACATCAGCCTTTGGCTTGGCTGAATGATCGCCGGTTTTACACCCGGCCAGCCCCATGGCCGCCACCACCATCAACAAGAGTCTGATTCGCAGCGGGGAGAGAAATTTTAAGCGGACAATGTCCATCATCTGATCAGGGTTCCCCCCCGGCTGGCTGCGGCCTGGCCGCAGTTGGCCATAGGCAGCCAGCCGGGGACAATAGTCCCAAATTACTTGAGGTGGCACTTCGTACACAAGGCGCTACTGGCATTATTCACGCGCAAGAAAAATCCGTAGGTATCGTTGTGAGGCTCGTGGCAAGAGGCGCATTCCATTTTACCGCCGAACAGCGGGATGCCGGTGGCCGAGGCATTGTCAACGTAGTTGGTGGCGGCCGGCGAAACCAAGGCGCCATCAGCGGTAGCCAGCGCGCTGTCGTAAGTGAATGAAATCGGGTGATCCGTGGTCAGGCTGTGCTGGGCACCGCCGCCGATCTTGTTGGTGGTGGAGATAAAATTAGCCCCGGAACGCATCGCGCCCGCGTTGGCATAAGAATCAATGGCCACCGTGCCGTCGTGGCAACTCAAGCACAGCAAAGAGGCGGCACCCGGCTGGGTCTGGTTCTGCCCTTTGAAAGTCTGGCTGGAATACATCGTATAGGTGAACCCGGACGCCGTCTGGTGGTTCCACAGCGGCGCACCGCTGACGGACTGAGCAAAGTGCGGGGTGTGGCAGAATTTGCAGGTTTCGGTCGTGCCCCAAAGCCGGCCGGAAAAATCGTGAGGCGTGCCGACGATGGTGGCGGAGGAGGCGATGGTTAAACCGGCCACGATGACCGTGGCGGCTAATGCGATGATTTTAATGGTGCGCATAATTTTGGTTGGGTTGAGGGGTTATCGAGCTGTTGCATGACTAATCTTAATCCTAAAAGTAAAACTGCCTGATATCTTTGTCTGACTTTATATTGTCTTTTTTCATACAGATTCTGCCACTAATACATACCGGCGGCTGATAGCAAACATTCTAAATGCTTAAAGCAATTCCAAAGCCAACCGGCCAGCTTGAGTTCATTATGTTTCATTTTTCCGCCGGCAACATTGCGTGCACACCATATTGATGAACCAGCCGGCCGCCGAGATGCGCCATGTTCGTGAGAATCAGCATACCGGGCAAATAACAGACGAGAAACACCAAGGGCACAGCCAGCTTAAGCCAACCGGCCAGCTGGTGGCTGATAAAATGAAATACCAACATGATCGCCAACCAAACAAGGGTGAGCACAGTGAACAACAGCCTGACTCGATCCGCCTGTGACTGATGTTGAGACAGCACACGGTTAATTTCAGGCGTGCGGTCGGCCACCTGCGCCGCCGCCTCACCGGTAGAAACCGCCACATAGGCGGCAACCGTCCCGAGCACCATCAGCACGAGGGCCGACAGGTAAAAACCATTGCGATGCCGGGAAACCACCAAACCGGCCATAACCAACAACGGCGCGACCAGCAGCAACACAATCGGAAAATGAAGCACGATGGGATGCAACCCGTCCCAACCCGGATATGGAGGCATGTGAAACATAAAATCAAACAATCTTGGTGAATTTGTTCAAAGGCTCAAAGCAACTGGGGCATTTTTCTTCCGGCAACTCCAGAGCAGCGAAGCCGCAGACCGTGCAAACATAAACTGTCAAGGTCCCACCCTTCATCCCCTCCAACTTGGCCAACCCATCGGCGAACAATCCCGACAATTCCTTCGCGGCGGCTTTGGCATAATTAAACACCTTCTTGGCATCCTTGTTGCCTTCGCTGTGGGCCAGGGCGATGAATTCGGGATACAAGGATTCACATTCGCGGGTCGTGTCTTTGATGACGGCCTCGATGTTTTCCTTAGTGGACTTAGCTTCAGCGTCTTTTACCTCAGCTTTGGGCACACCGCCCATTTTCTTGACAACTCTGGACAATTCGGCGACGTGAGCTTCCCCGGCTCTGGCGGCCGCGCGGAAGAGGCTGGCCACCTTGGTGTAGCCTTCGTCGTCGGCCTTTTTGGCGAACGCCCGATAGCGAGCTTGCGCGTTGCTCTCCCCGTCATAAGCCGCCAGCAAATTGTTCAAGGTGCTTTTGTCCGCGGCGCGGGTTGAGGCGGGCCAGATCATCGCCCCAACCGCACCAGCGGTGGCAATCTGAATAAATTTACGACGTGATTGGTTTTTCATTGGGTTCTTTTTTGGGTTCAGGTTTATGGTTAAGCAGGCGGTTGCCGGTGGATCAATAAGGTCATTAATTCGCAAAACTCATTGCAGTTCAAAGTGTTTTTTATCGCCAACATGCCATCGGTTAATAATTCATATTAAGAATCACCATCTAGTTGCAAAGTGTTAGCATTTATCAGGCCAAAGTCAAAATTGGATTTCTACAGTTTGAAACTCAACTGGCTGGCCAGGTTCCGCACTTGTTTTCTGAATGCAGAACCGCCAGCGCGCCAGCCGGTGAAACCAAAGCCCGGGCGCGAGAGAAGACATTTTTTCTTCCAATCGCTCAAAGCCGGGTGGTGCACCCCGCCATCAAGGTCGAGCATCAGTAGCGCACTGGAGCTGCCGCCCAGGCGCTCCTCTCGCATCAGCGCCTGCTGGATTTCATTATCCAGCCAGGAACTTTCCAGCGACGAGCGGGAGCAACACAACAGCACCTTGCCGGTCAATCCGGCGGCAACCTCAAGCTGCCCCCCGGAGATCGGGGACGGCTCGACACGCCAGCACCGGATGCCGAGCGACTGCAGTGCATCATATAATCGTTGAGCAAAAGTTCCGTCCCGAGGGGCGTGGCAGATAAAGCAAAACGGAATCCGATCTGCCCCGGCTAGTAATTTGGGCAGTCCAGTTATAAATCCGTCCGGCAGACCGCAGCCGCGCAAGAATTTCTCCGGCAACGCCCCGGAAGCCGCGAGGGTGAGATGGTCAATGGAACTCGGTCCGTGGTGCCCACACAAATGCAGCGACTTAGCATTCCGTAACGAGGTCGCGGCAAAAACGGTCTCGCCCAGGCAGGCGAAAGCAAATGAAGTCCCGGTCAAATCTGATTTAATAAACGCAGCCCGGCGCAGGTCGGCTCCGCGCAAATTCGCCCCCGTCAAATCAGTCTCGCACAAATGGGCGTCCGCCAGATTGGCATCGCGCAGGTCGGCGCGAGTCGCATTTGCGCCTCGCAAATCACAGCCCGACAGGCACGCCGCGCGCAATCCTGCCCGGGTCAAATTGCAACCCTGCAGACGGGCATCGCAGAGGTTGACGGCGTGCAAATCAGCCGCAAAGAAATTGGTCTCTTCCAGAGATGCATCGGCGAGATTTGTATTTATAAGCCGCGCTTTGATCAAATTTGTCCCACTCAAGTCCGACCCACTCAAATCCGCGCCAGACAAGTCGGCTCCGGACAGATTGGCATAATCAAGGACGACCCGCCCCAGCAAGGCTCCGCGCAGATCCGCTCCAGCCAGATCCGCTTCGTTCAAATCAACACTCGTTTGCGGATTTTGTCTACGCCACGTATTCCATCTGGCCACACCCTGTCGGATAATTGAAATCTGATTCTTATCAGCCATAGTAAATTTCAGCTTT
Organism: uncultured Verrucomicrobia subdivision 3 bacterium; assembly: GCA_903922735.1. GTDB lineage: Bacteria > Verrucomicrobiota > Verrucomicrobiia > Limisphaerales > UBA11358 > UBA11358. Next base: position 86,769 of record CAIXUZ010000071.1, on the reverse strand, counting down.
TTCCTGTTTGACAGGGGTTAACTACACAATCAATTCACTTGTGGCAAACTGCATCGTTTTGAACTGCCCCTGCTTTCTGGTTCCTTCGGATGATCATTTATTCTATAATCATTTTGCGATCTAAAATGGTAAACAATGCAAAATAGCGCCTTGTTTACTGGCCTTTATTGGATTGGTAGCACGCACGGGAATTAAATCCACCTCTCCACTAGACGAGAGACTGCGTTAAGTGGCATATATGCCAGTTGCCAGCGGTTGCCAAAAATGAATTTTTGCTCCTTATTGAGGCGGATTCTAGGGGATTGAAATGCAAATGGGAAAACGCTGTTATCACCCTTATCCTATAAGGAATTTCTAACAGTTTGCGATGGTTTTTGGTGATGGGATGGATTTTATGATTGAATCCCGCCGGGAGATGGGGCCACGTTCCCCACCCTCCGGCCTGATGAAAACGGCAAACGGCTCGACGCGGCTACAATATTTTTGAAACGGCGCTAGAGCAGACGGTTTTCCTTGATGACTTGTTGATACCAGCGAAAGCTCTGCTTCGGCGTGCGCCGCTGCGTCGCATAGTCAACGTGGGTGATGCCGAACCGGCGCGTGTATCCCCAGGACCATTCAAAATTGTCCATCAGGCTCCAGTGGAAATAGCCTTTCAACGGGTAACCTTCGCTGACGGCGCGATGCGCGTTTCGCAAATAGGACCGCAGATACATCACGCGGCTCAAGTCCAGAACCTCGCCTTTGGCCGTCACGGTGTCGTCGGTGGCGCAACCGTTTTCCGTGATGAGGATGGGCAGACTCTTTTTGCCGAGCGCCTCGGAAACCATCCGCACGCCCCAGTAAAGCGATTCGGGAACAAAGTTAAGCCACGGCATATGCATCTGCGGATATTCGCGCGGCAGCGGCAGAATCTCATACCCGCGGGCGTTGGCGGCGGCGCGAACATAGGAACCGGTGTAGATGTTGTAGCCGAGCACATCCAGCGGCTGCCCGATGGTTTTCATGTCGCCGGCTTGAATGTCCGGGGCATCGGCCCCCAGGGCCTCAAGCGCTTGCGCGTTATAAGCGCCGGTGAGCGCAGGCACGAGCACGGTGCCGTTGTGTTCCTCACTGACAAAAGCTTTCCGGGCGGCTTCGATATTCTCCGGCGTTTCGATGACGGGAATATAAGATTCAAAATTCACCACGAGCGCCACGCGGGTAGGTTTAGGGGTCGCGGCGCGAATAGCCTGACAGCCCAATCCGTGCGCGAGCAGAGCGTGATGAACGGTTTGCAAAACCTCCTTACGAGATTTGACAATGGTGCCGGGCGCATGCGGCGGCACCTGGCCGACGCCGTAACCCATGTAGGTAAAACAATAAATCTCGTTGATCGTCATCCAATCGGTGATGCGGTCGCCGAGCCGCTTCACGGTCTGGCTGCAATACTCCGCGAAGTCCTTGGCCATCTCACGGCTGCGCCACGAACCATAACGGTCTTCCAGCGCCTGCGGACTGTCCCAATGAAGCAACGTAGCATGCGGCGTGATGCCGTGCTGGAGCAAGGTGTCGGTGAGGCGACGATAAAAATCCACGCCTTTCTCGTTCACCGCGCCGCGGCCGTCGGGAATGATGCGCGGCCAGGAAATGCCGAACCGATAATGCTTGATGCCCAGCTCGGCCATCAGCTTCACATCGGCTTCGAAACGGTGATAGTGGTCGCACGCCACATCGCCGGTATCGCCATTTTTTACCCGCCCGGGAATCCGGCAGAAAGTATCCCAGACACTCGGCTTGCGCCCATCCTCGTTCGCCGCGCCTTCGATCTGATAAGCGGCAGTGGCCGCGCCCCAGTAAAAATCCGGCGGAAAAGAGAAATCGTCCGGCAACGATTTTGCCATCCGGGCCGGCCTGGCAGAAGCAATGGAAGCGGGCACCCCGGCGGCGGCTACCGCGGCCGCCAGTCCGGCAGTCTTGGAAAGAAAATTACGCCGACTGGTCAGCACGGTGGGAATCGATTGGTGGTCTTTCATTTGAAGTTAATAATTATGATACGAAGATTCGCAAGTCGAGACGCGTTTGCGTGATCATCCGGAATTTTACCTTTTCAGATATTTGTCGGCATAAGTCACCATGGCCTGCCAATCTTCCAGAGTGACATCATGTCGGCCGGCGTGCATGAAATAGCCGATGCGGCTATCCACCAATTGACCGGGTGCCGGCCATTCCTTTTGCGCCAACCCGTCGGTGCCCAGCAGACGATAGACCGGGTCCGCGCCGAGGCCGCCCAGAAATTCCCCCTTGGGATCGGACCAGAGATCCCCGGTGCCGCTGACAATCAACAATGGCCGGGGCGCGAGGAGCGCGACCAACTCATGCTGATCGATCGGCAGAGCCGCTTCATTGGTGGCATATTGGCGAAAATCCGAACAGAACCAGCGGCCCAGGTTGCCCGTCAGGTTGGCGACCGTCTCCCCGAATATCCGCTTATGCAACGCCACCCCGCCCGCACCGGAATTATTGGAGACCAGCAAAGCAAACCGCTCGTCCTGCGCTCCGGCCCACAGGGCCGTCTTGCCCAGCCGGCTGAAGCCGATCAACGCCACACGTTTGGCATCCACGCGCGGATTGGTTTCCAGATAATCCAGCGCCCGGCTGTAAGCCCACGCCCATGCGCCGATGCAACCCCAATCCTTGGCTCCCGGTTCCGGACCCAGCCCGCGCGGACCTTCCTGCCAGCGGCCGTTGGCATCCGGTTCAACTTCGCCATAGCCCGCCGTGACGACGCCATAGCCATGCGCCAGCGCCAGATCGTATGGCCACATGGACTTGTGGATTCCGCGCCCGGCTTCGGTGGGAATATTTTTTATCAGACGATTGGCATAAAGACCCATCGCGTAGTGCTTCGGCAAAGGTATGTCCGGCTCGTCGGTGGTGGTATAGTTGCCGTCGAAATTGAACCCGAGAAAGACCGGCACGGGACCTTTCACCTGATTGGGCAGATAAACCAGCAACTCCATCTGCCGGCCCTCCTCCCGGCCTTCAAACAAAACGCCCACGCGCAGTCGCGTCGCCTGGCCGCCACGCGCGTCTTTCATTTCCTCGCGGAGGACAAACCTCATTTTCTCCGGCCGACCCAACAGGGTTTTACCATACTCTTCGCTTTCGAAGAGGCGCAATAATTCCGGCCGCCGCTGCTCACGCCACATTCGGGCGTTGGCCACCCGGGTCCCATCCCGGCAAATCAATGGATCCGGCAGGGTGTAAGGCGGAACTTGCGCCTCATTGGTGATGGTAGCGGCAGCCATGCCGACAGGGCGGCAAACAACGGCAAGCAGAATGAGGACCACGCCAGCGATTGCGAGGTGGGGAAGCCGCATAATTATTTTTTGGCCGACGGGATTCGCAGCACCCGATCATTCCAGGAATCGGCGATGTAAATATCGCCGGTGCGCGGATGGGTGGTGACACCGTGCGGCCGATTCAGTTTCGATTCAAGGGCGAGCCCGAGAACGCCGGCGCCGCCTTTCTCGCCCGTGCCGGCGAGCGTGAGCAGGCGCTTTTCAGCGACGATAAAGATGCGAATGAGATTATTGCCTTCGTCGGCGATGAGGAGGTTATCATCGTGATCGGCCCAGAGATGTTTCACCCCTTTCAGCGGTGGCTCGGCGGCGGCGTCTTCGAGCAGAACAGATTTGCCATCGACACCCAATTTCCGGACGCCACGAGTGGCCGCGATGAAAAGATTCCCCTTCGAATCCACGGCCTGCGCCCGGCTTCCGGCAAGGCCGGAAACGGTATTGATGATGCCGGTTTTCAGGTCCACAACGCGGATAGCCCGGCTGAAACCGCCGAGATAGAGCTTCGTATAATCGCGGTTGAAGCACAGACAGGCGACCCCATCGAGTCCCGCGTTTGCCGCCGGACCACCATCGCCGGTCAACTCCTTCACTCCGGTGCCGGCAAACGTCGTTGTGACACCCGTCTTCACATCCACACGCCGCACGGCGAAATGAAGACTGTCAGCGATGAAGAGATTGCCCGCCGCATCGGTGACGAGATCATGCGGCGCGTTAAAACTCGCGAGGGATACCGGCCCCGCTTTGCCCAGCGGGTCTTTCGGCCGGGCGGGGGTGACCACGGTGAGCACACCCGACTTTGCGTCCACTCGCAGCAACCGGCCGGTGTATTCGCAGATGAACATGTTGTCCTGCGGATCAAACGCGATGCCGAATGGCTGGCTGACTTTGCATTCCCTGGCGGGCTTGCCTTCAACGGCTGCGCCACCGCCAGCGACGAGTTCAATCCGGTCAGAGCCGGCGGCGTGAAGGACGACGTTCGAAGTCAACAGCAAAGCAGCCAGGGTGAGGAGGGAGGTTGGTTTCATAAGGATGGGTGCGGCTTCGGGAGTGGCGGTTGACTGACCGCGCCGATGAACCAGCGGTAAACCATTGATGTCACACGTTCAATTCTCATAACCGGTTAAGTTTTACTGGGGCCGGACCAGCCGTCGCCCCATGAAACCAGAGATTTCCTTTTACTTGCCAGCTAGCGGAACAATGGGCAAGACGATTTGCGAGGGATGCGTCGCATTGCAATAAATGACGTTCATTTGCGTCACCTGCGGGCCCGAGTCAGTCCAGGGCCGGCCGGTGCCGGGGTTCAAGTCAAAGCGCGGGAAATTGCTGGAAGTAACGGCGACGCGGAGGCGGTGGCCTCGGTTGAAGACAATGCTCGTTGACCAGCAATCCACAGTCACCTCCTCCATTTTGCCCGGCGTGAGCAATTCTGGCTTCTCGAGAGAGTTGCGATGGCGCAACCGAAGGATGCCTTCGGCGATAAGATAGCTTTTCCCGTCGGGATACACGTCGCACAGTCGAACCGAAAGATCCGTATCCACGGCGGAGGAGGCGATAAACACTTTAGCTTTCACCCGCCCGGTTACTTCGATCGGTTCGGCGAGCGGAGCGCTGGTGAACAGGACGACGTCACTGCGCGACTCAATCTTGTTTTGGTTCATCGGACCGCGGCCGAGGGTGAGATTATTGCCACCAACGGTGGGGCAAGGGTTCATGGGATCAAAGGTGAATTTGACGCGCGCGTCATCACTGGCGGTCGGTTTCTGGAAGGTGAGTTGTCCTTCGCGGGTGAAGTAGGCTGAGGTTTCCCGGGCGGGAACGGGCCAGTCCGCGGCGTAACGCCATTCGTTGCCGGGCGCTCCGGGGGTGATGGTGTCGCCCATAACGTAATAGGCAACGGCAGGTTCTTGCTCGACGCCGTTGTCGGCGCCGCGCAGGTAATGATCAAACCACCGACCCGAGCTGTATTGCTCCGGAACCCTGTTCGCCTGGGGAAACGTCAGTTCGCCCGCAGGCATTTTACCGATGCCATGCGTCCATGGTCCCAGGATGAGCTTTTGCGCGCCACGGGAGCCATTCGCGCCGAGATGCTGGCGCCCCACGAATTCGTTGATGGTCGCCTGCGCAAACATATCGAACCAACCGCCGATGTGCACGGCGGGCACGTTCATTTGAGCGAACTTCAACGTGGTGTCGGACTTCCGCCAATAGTCGTCGTAGTTGGGATGCGCGTGGTTGATTTTGATCGCTTGTGGATCAAATTGATTGTTGGCCAGCCAATTTTCCACATCGGCCTTGCGGAATGCACCGCCGAGGTAGCTCACATCCGAATACAAATCCGCCGCCGCCACGGAAATGTATTGCGCCTGCAGGCCAGCGGGCGCCGCACCGGCAAGCAGGTTCTGGGTAATCCCCCCCGCTGAACCGCCAATGGTGCCAATCCTGCCGTTGCACCATTTTTGTTGCTTGATCCACTCAATCGTGTCCACGCCGTCCCGATGTTCGTTCCAACCGCAGCCGATGAACGGCAGGTTCTCGCCCTCGGAATCAAACCGTCCGCGCATGTCCTGCACCACGGCGGCGTAACCGGCGGCGGCAAAATGGGCCGCGCCTTCATTGGCTTTCACACGACTATAGGGTGTGCGCGAGAACACCACCGGAAACGGCCCGTCGCCCGCCGGCAAATAAACATCGGTTGCCAGTTGAATACCGTCGCTCATGGCGATCCGGACAGTTCGCGCCTTCGGAGCCTTGGCCGGCTTGTCGGCCAGTTGTCGGACCTGGGCAACGGCCCGGGTCCATTCGGCCAGATCAATGCTGCCGTCGCGATTGAGGTCGGCAACGGTGAAAAATCTTTTCAGGCGATCGCCCCACGGTTCGCCGTTTTTTTCCGCGACAAGGGCGATCATTGACTGCTGCTCCGGCAGCGAAAGGGTCTGGTCGTGGTCGGCATCGAACTGCCGGGCCAGCTGGTCAAGCAACTTAACCGCCGGGACCATTTCCTGAAGCACCGCATCTGGTTTGCCCGAAGGCGCGGCGCCGTGGCCCGCGCGAACCGACGCCCACGCAACCAGGAGGGCAAAACAAATTTTCCTCCAACCTTGAATTGGTGATGACGGCTTCATAGCAGTTTGGTTAAACTCAGCTTTTGCGGCGGCGGGGTCGAGTCCAAATTACATCGACCGACTGACAAAACGAACTGGCAGCCGCGACGCCGCCATGCTATTAAGCGACAAAATTCAGACTTTATGGCCAGCATTGTTTAGAAAACCCAGGGGTTAAAACCTTCAAAACCCCAACCCCAAGCCAACCACCATTTTAACCAATGATATCCCGCATCAAATCCGCCCTGCTGATCGTTCTGCCCATCGCCGGCCAAATCTGCGCGGCGGCGCTCCCCACCCAACCGCTAGCGTCGCCAACGGGCGCAACCAACAATCTCCGCTCCTGGATTGACCCCGCCACGGGCCATCGCGTGGTGAATCTTTCCCACGGGCTGCGAAACGGCCTGGGATTTTATTTTCACCAGCAGCCGTTCATTGATGCCAGCAACATGCTTTTCAAGGCGAGCGCCGGCCGCGGCCAGTTTTTATTTCAGACGACGGTTCCCGATGGCGCTCCCATCCAGCTATCCGATCGCGACACCGCCTATTACGAAGTGGTCGGGCAACGCCGGCAGGAGGTGTTTTACTTCTCAAGACCGGACACCAATCGCGGCGCCATCTATGCCATGAACCTCCACTCGCGCAAGCATCGCCTGATCACTGACCGCCTGCCGTTTGATAACCTTTACGGGGTAAACCTGTCCATCAACGCCAACGAAACCCTGCTGGCCACCGCCTATGCCGACGACCTCGGCAAACATTTCAACCAATATACCCGGGAGCAACGCTGGGACGCCTTCGCCCGGCTGGCGCTCACCAACCACATCCTGACCATCGGCATTGACAATGGTGTGATCCGCGACATCCACACCACCAACGCCTGGCTGGGCCATGTCCAGTTCAGCCCGCACGACCCAAACCTGATTGAATTTTGCCGCGAGTCTTCCGCCGCGACCGACCCGGTCAAGGACCGCATGTGGTTCATCCGCGCCGATGGCACGGGTTTGAAACGCCTTTATCCGCAGACCCTCGGCCGGGAAATTGTCACTCATGAATTCTGGGACACGCAACAACCGGTGGTCTGGTTTGAGCTGACCCTCCGCACCAATGCCTTCAACCAGCGCTTTTTCATCGCGGGCGTTGATGTCAAAACGGGAAGCGTTAAGCGTTTCCTGATTCCGGACGAAGCACAATCCATCCATTACAACATCAGCCGCGACGGTTCCATGTTCTGCGGCGACGGCGGATTCCACAGCATGGTTGAAAAAGACAAAGGCCGGCCACAATGGATCTGGCTCTTCCGTCGTGACGGCGACCGTCTCAAACCGGAACGGCTCTTCAACATGCAAAAACAGGATTACCGTCTCGAACCCAACGTGCATTTTGATCCCACTGGCAAATGGGTGATCTTCACCTACAACGGCGACGGCAACCGGCAGGTGTTGGCGGTGGAGATCAACGCGGCGGTCCGTCCTGACTCAAAGACTTCCAGCTCGCCATAAGTTTTGGCAGTGAGGAGGTCGAAACTTGTCTTGTTGTCAGCCGCCTGAAATCTTTGTTAGCTTCAACCTGTGTCCGCCACCCCAAAACCTGCGCCGAAAAAATCTCACCCCAACCGGCTGCTGCTGATTGCCGCATTGATTTTTATTACACCGGTGATCTTTTGGCGGATAAACGCGCCAACGAAATCCGGCATTTCCCGCATCAGTCACAATGCGACCTTCAAGCTCGAACCGGAAAAAGCGGTTTTCGCCGCGTATGTCGGATCCGCCAGCTGCAAGGAGTGTCATGAAGAAGCTTACAACCTTTGGGCAAAATCTAGCCACGGGCTGGCGGAACGGCTGACTGACGCCAAGCGGGATGCCACCGCCTTTGAGCCGGCACGCACGCTCAAGCATGGCACGCAGCAAACTTCTTTCCGCCAGAGCAACGGCCATTTCGAAATCATCACCGCCGGACTCCAAAGCACCAACGAAATTTTCCCCGTTCAACGCATCCTCGCCAATGTCCCGCTGCGTCAGGCGCTAATCGCCTTCTCCGGTGGACGCTTACAGGCCACCGAGGCGGCGTGGGATCCGAAAGCCAACGAGTGGTTCAATGTCTATGGCAACGAGGACCGCAAGCCGGGCGAGTGGGGGCATTGGACCGGACGCGGCATGAATTGGAATTCCATGTGCGCCGCGTGCCACAACACCCGCACCCGGAAAAATTACGACGCCCGCACCGACACTTACCACACCACGATGGTGGAAATGAGTGTCACCTGCGAAGCCTGCCACGGGCCGCTCAAAGCGCATGTGGACTGGCAAAAACAAAACCGCAACCAGAACTCGAAAGACCCGACCACCCCGAAGCGAACCCCCCATCAACTCATGGACGCCTGCGCTTCCTGCCATGCCCGCCGGGCGGAATTGACCGGCGACTTCAAGCCGGGCGACGCGTTTCTGGATCATTACGACCTCACCATCGTGGATCAGGGCGACACGTTTTATCCGGATGGCCAGATTCGCGATGAGGACTACGAGTTCACCGCCTTCATGGGCAGCAAAATGCATCAGGCGGGCGTGACCTGCCTGGATTGCCACCCGCGGGCCTTGCACCTGCCGCGATTGCGCGGCAATGACATGTGCCAGCGCTGCCATGCGGGCGGCCTGCAAAAAGCGCCCCTCATCAAACCAGAGGAACACTCCCATCATCCCGCCGGCAGCAAAGGAAACGAATGCGTCGCCTGCCATATGCCGGTCACGGTTTACATGCAGCGGCACCCGCGACACGATCATGGCCTCACCATTCCGGATCCGCTGCTGACCAAACAATACGGCATCCCGAACGCCTGCGAACGCTGCCACGCCGAGAAGGGAACGGACTGGAATTTAAAATCCGTCGAGCAATGGTATGGCACGAACATGAACCGCCCCTATCGCCAGCACGCCCAAACCGTGGCCCGCGCCCGGCAAGGCGATGACGGCGCGGTGGAACCGCTGCTCAACATGCTGAAGCGGGACGACAACGACTACTGGCGCGCCGTGGCCGCCAATCTCCTGCAACGCTGGAGCGATGAGCCGCAAGTCGCCACCGCCTTGCTCGGCCAGCTGAATCATACCAACGCGCTGGTGCGACAAATGGCGGCGCGCGCGCTGGGACCGCTGGCCCGGGAAGGACACCCCGAGGTGGCAGACGCGCTCCAAGCGAAATTAAAAGACAGCTCCCGCAACGTCCGCATCGAAGCCGCCCGCCACCTGGTCGCGACGCTGGACACCAACTCGCTGGCGGGCAGCGAGTATCTCCATTTCCTCGACCAGATTGCCGACCAACCACTCGGCCAGATGCAGCGCGGCGTATTTGAATTACAACGCGGCGATCCGACCAACGCCCTGCCCCATTTCCAAACGGCGGTGAAATGGGATCCTTATTCGCCGGGAATCCGGCACGAACTGGCCATGGTGCTAAGCCAGATGGGGCGCGCCAGCGAGGCCGTGAAAGAACTGCAAACCGCCGTCAAACTCGCGCCCACGGACGCAGAATTCCATTACAAACTGGCGCTCGCTTACAACGAACTGGGCGAGTCGAGCAAAGTATTACCCGAACTGGAAGAAGCTGTGAAACTTGACCCGCACCACGCCCGCGCCGGCTACAATCTGGGACTCGCGCGCAACGCCGCCGGCAATCCGAGCGGCGCCATCCAAGCCCTGCTCGCCGCCGAATCCGCCGACCCCCGAGACCCACGCATTCCCTACGCCCGCGCCACCATTCACGCGCAACTTGGACAAATCAGCGAAGCCCGTAGCGCCGCCCGACGGGCGCTGGAGTTGAATCCGAGATTTACCGAAGCGGCCAGTTTGCTCCAGCAACTTCAGTAACCGCTAACAATAATCACCGGTTGCGATTAAACGCGTCCTTGACTCGTATCAGACGGGTCATTTTACTCATGCATCTATTCCATTCCATATGATTAGCAGACTAACAACTTGGCTTTTGGGCGCGGGAGCGGTCTTCTTTTTTACCATCGCCCAAGGGGCGATTCTTGAATCATGGACGTTTGAAGATCGGGATCCTTTTCACCACTTAATTAAAGAAGGGGAAGAGCCAATGATTGTCCCCGATCCCTTAAATCCCAAAAATCAGGTGATGAAGACCATCCTCAACACCACTTCCAAACGATCCGGGAGATCGGAGGTCCGGTGGGATAAAATCAAATCGGGACAGGAACGCTGGATCGGCGTCAAGATACTGGTTCCGGAAAAAAACCCGACGCGGCAGAGCCTGTTTCAACTAGGCCCCATAAATTACATGAGCTCCGGGGTCGCCGGCACCGGTTATTTCCAAATTCAGCGGGGAGACAATTCGGCGACATGGATGCTGCGCGGCTATTTGGAACGGATCAGCCTTCCCGGCGGCGGCCACCTGCCCCGGATCAATCTGAACGCGGGGCCCTTGCAGTTGGGGATCTGGCAAAAATGGATTATTCACTCTAAGATCTCGACGGGCAACGACGGCATTCTGGAGTTTTGGAGAGGGACGCAGAAAGTCTATGAACTCAAGGGCCGGAACTGTTCGGTCTCGCCCTATTTCTGCCCGGTCAAATGGGGCATCTATATCGGTGAAGACAATCACTTAACCGAGAATGCCACGGCCTATTTTGACAACATCATCCTGGCCGACGAACACAGCAGTCTGACCGAAGTCATGAAGGCTTTGGATCAATAAACGGATTTCCCACCGCACATCAATTCAGCCGGCGGGGTTGAACCCGGAAAGTTTTCAGGAGCATTTTGGGCGTGCTTCCGTCCAATCATTTGATAGAACGTGAAATCAAGCCAATCCAATTCCGCCATGAAAAAACTCATTGTTCCGCTCCTTGCCATCATCGTCGCTGCTTCCGCCCTGCCCGGGCGGGCGGAACCGGCGCTCACCATTTACAACCAGAATTTCGCCGTCGTGCGCGACTCCGTGCCGCTGGACCTGAAAGCCGGAGCGAACGCCGTGCGCTATGCCGGTGCAACGGCGCAAGTGGAGCCGGATTCGGTGATTCTCCGCGACCCGGCGGGCAAACATTCCCTGCAAATCCTTGAACAGAATTACCGGAACGACCCGGTCTCGCAGGATTTGTTGCTGTCCCTGTTTGAAGGCAAGACGGTTGATTTTGAAAAGGTGCGGATGAAGGACAACACCCAGACGCGCGAGCTGATTCCCGGAAAAATCATCCGCAGCGGCTACATCCCCGGCGGCGGCTCGCAGCAGCCCATCATCGAGGTGAACGGCAAGTTGCAATTCTTCCTGCCCGGCCAGCCGCTCTTTGCCAGCCTGGGCGACGACACGATTCTCAAGCCTGCGTTCAACTGGCTGCTGCAATCCGACAAATCCGGCAAGTTTGAGGCGGAAGTCGGCTACGTCACCGGCGGGTTTGACTGGAGCGCCAGTTACAACCTCGTTTCGCCGGAGAAAGGCGACTACGTGGACATCGTCGGCTGGATCACGATGAACAACAACAGCGGCAAGACATTTGAGAACGCCAAAATCAAGTTGCTGGCCGGCGACGTGAATAAAATCCAGCCGGCAAAGGCTTTTGGCGGCATGATGAGAGCGAAGGCAATGAATTATCTTGCGTCGGATGCTGCGGCTCCCGCCGTCACCGAGAAAGCGTTTGATGAATTTCACCTTTATTCGATCGGGCGGGCCACAACGCTGCATGATCGTGAAACGAAACAGGTAGAGTTTGTTCATGCTGAAAAGATATATGCGCCGACGATTTACATTTATGACGGCGCGGAAGGATATCGTTTTTACGGTTTGAACAACGACCGCAACTACGGCCAGTCCGACAGCAAGAAAATCATTGTCCAACGTGAATTTGTGAACGCCGAGACCAATCAACTCGGCATCGCTTTGCCGGCGGGCAAGCTGCGCTTCTACCGGCGTGACGCGGACAGCCAGTTGCAATTCGTCGGCGAAAACACCATTGACCACACGCCGCGCAATGAAACCGTGCGCGTGACCACCGGCAACGCCTTCGACCTCGTCGGCGAACGCAAACAATTAGATTTCTACTTCGACAAGGCCGACAAGTGGATGGACGAGTCGTTCGACATCAAGTTGCGCAATCGCAAGAAGGACATGGCGGTGGAAATCCGCGTCGTCGAGCATCTTTACCGCTGGAGCAATTGGAAAATCACGCAGAAGTCCGACAACTTTGCGAAGAAAGATTCACAGACCATTGAATTTCGTGTCTTGCTCAAGCCGGACGAGGAACGCACGGTGAATTATACCGTGCATTATTCGTGGTGACTCCATTTTGAACGCAACCACTCCCAACCAACCACGCCAATGAAATTCATCGTTCCCGCGCTCGCGGTTGCGTGCCTGCTGGCCGCCGGTTGCGCATCCACCCCCAAGGTGCAACCCGGTCTGGTCACGACAACGCCGGTCACCCAGAATCACGACGACGCAAATTATGATGCCTGGCAAAAACGGCACGCGGAGATTCTCGCATACAACCGCACGCATCAGCCCCAAATCGTGGTCATTGGTGATGGCCTCGTTCAAAGCTGGGGTGGCGAACCGCCAGCGCCGCCGGTTTGGAATCCTTCAGCCTGGGACAACGCCTTTGCGGGCTTCACCGCGGAAAATTTGGGCTTTTCCTACGACCGCACTGAACATGTTTTATGGCGCATCGAACACGGCGAACTGGACGGCATTGCACCCAAACTCATCATTATTCAAATCGGCAACCAAAACATTGGCAGAAAGATCGGCAAAGATGCCGACCAGAAAATTGCCGCCGGCATCGAGGCCATCTGCGCCGTGGCGCACGCCAAGCAGACCGCAGCGAAAATCCTGCTGCTCGGCATTCTGCCGCATCACTATGGAAAATCAACGAGCCGTGTCATCCCCGACCAGATCAACCAGCGGCTGCAAGCCCGCTTGGGAAACGTCTCCTGGCTGAAGTTTTGTGACATTAGCGACTCGTTCCGCAACGCCGACGGCAGCATAAATGCGGCTTTGTTTCGAGACGGCACACATCTCAACGCTGCCGGCTACGAAGTTCTGACCGCCAAGGTTCACGAACAGATTGCCGTCCTCATCAAGCGCGTCCGCTGACACTGGAAATCAACCATAAGAGCGGAGGCGTGTAATCATCCCGGCGCAAGCAAATTCAAAACTGCAGACTGTTTTCACTGTTGAAAACTAGTTCGCGCCTGTTTTTCTTGTCGCTTCCAATCATCTGTGTCTGACAGAATGCGCACCATACAACTACTCCCAATGAAAAAACACCGTCTAAATCTTTTCCTTCCCATCTTCGCCTTGGTCATCGTTGCAAACTGGCCGTGCAAAGTGCAGGCCGCTGACTATGAACCGAAGCCAACCAACGCCTACTTCATCAAGTTCAACCCCATCAAGGCACCCGCACCGGGGCCGCTGCTGCTGAAGGCCGGCGACCGGCTGGCGATCATCGGCGATTCCATCACGGAACAAAAAATCTATTCGCGGATCATTGAAACCTACCTCACGGTCTGCGTGCCGGAACTGAAGATCACCGCGCGGCAATTCGGCTGGAGCGGCGAAACGGCCGAGGGATTTCTCCGGCGCATGACCAATGATTGCCTGCGCTTCAATCCCACCGTGGCCACACTGTCCTACGGGATGAACGACCATCGCTACCGGCCGTTCGACGTGAAAAACGGCGACTGGTATGTGGCCAATTATTCCGCCGTGGTCAGCAGTTTGCAGAATGCCGGCGCGCGCGTGGTGCTCGGCTCGCCCGGCTGCGTGGGCAAAGTGCCCGGCTGGACGAAATCCAGCGCTTATACCCGCGATGAATTGAACGTAAACCTCTGCGCTCTGCGGGACCTTGACATCGCCATCGCCCAAAATGCGAACGCCCGTTTCGCTGATATTTTCTGGACGATGTTCAAAGCCGGCTACGAAGGCGAACAACGCTACGCCACCACGAACGAGTCTTACATGATCTCCGGCAAAGATGGCGTTCATCCCGGTTTGGCGGGCCAATTAGTGATGGCCTATTCCTTCCTGCGCGCAATGGGGTTGGACGGCGACCTCGGCACGTTCACGGTGGACCTCGGCGCACAAACCGCCACCGCCACCGGCGGCCACGCCGTGGAAAGTTTTGCCAACAACACTTTGAGCGTCGTCAGCACCCGGTATCCGTTCTGCGCCGGAGGCGAGATCAACAGCGATAATTCCCTCCGCTCCGGCACCACGCTGGTTCCCTTCTTTGAGGAATTGAGCCGCTTCCGCCTCGTGGTGAAGAACGCCACGGCACCGCAGTATCAAATCATCTGGGGCCAGACCACAAACACCTATACCACCGCGCAACTCGCCAGCGGCGTGAACCTCGCCGCCGATTTCGTGGAAAATCCATTCTGCGACGCATACAAGCAAGTGAATGACGCTGTCGCCGCCAAACAAGCCTACGAAACCAAGCAGATCAAGCAGGTTTTCCACAGCAAGGAAGCGAGAGCCGACATGGACAAGGCGGTCGCCGACACGGAAGCCGAACGCGCCCCGCTCGCCGCCGCCATTGCCAGTGCGATGGTTCCGGTGCGCCACAGCATCGTGATTCGGCCGGTGCAATGAAACCCGGACGAGGAAAAGACCATTTCCTGCCCGGTGGATTATTAGTGGTGAACCGGGAGCGCCGGCTTCCAGCCGGCGGGTTTGCTGACAGAAACGTCAAGTCGCCGGCAAGATGCCGGCGCTCCCAGTGGTTCCGGCTTGGGCCGCCCGCACTCGCGCGCTGCTCCACGACCAGTCCGTCTTTACCCGCGCCAGACCGGCTTTCACCGGGTTTTCCTCGATGTAAGCGACGGCTTGGGCGTAATGCTCCGCATTGCGAAGATAGCGGTCGAGGTATTCGCGCTGCCAGAATTCCCCCTGGCGCCGCAAAAGTTTATTCGCCTGATGCGCCGTGAACGATTTCCAGGAATGGATGATGTCCGCCAAGGGAAAGCCGCCGCCGGTCTCGATCAGCGCGTGAACGTGATTGGGCATCACGCACCAGGCGAGCAGGCGATAGCGCTGGCCGTCAAAATGCAACAGGGCATCCTCCGTGACCTGCGCGATGTCCGGCCGACGCAGCCAGCATTCACCGTGACCGGCGTCCAGATACTTTTCCGCGCGCCGGCGCAGGTCGGCGGCCGCGCTCTCCGGCCGGTTCCCCAGTTCCCATTGCCAACGCGCCACGACCGATGCCGGCAGCGAATCGGCCAGGCGAAACGTCAGCGACTGAATCATTCCCGGATGATCCCAATGCGGCAGATAGCCCCGCGAATACCAGCCCCGATGCGGTCGGGGTGATTCGACCGACGTCACCACCCGGGAAGTGTCACCGGAGGACAAGGGAAACTCCGGGCGCAATGCTGGCGGTCGCGGTGACGACTGGCTCACGGCGGTTGAATAACCAAACGACCACGTTCTCACAAGCCTTGAAACCCGGGAGCGCCGGCTTCCAGCCGGCGGGTGCAGCTTGGATTCTTGATGTTGAACGTTCGAAACTCGCCGGCAGGATGCCGGCGCTCCCAGGTTTTGGCAGGTCGGCGTGCCAATATCTTGCGGCGACATTTTCTCATCTGTTTCCCCCCAAAAAACCTCGTTTTTTCCAAAACACTCATCCTTGCCGCCGGAAAACCAACTTTTTTCCAAAAGGAAAGTTAGTGGTTTCAAAAGGAACTAACTTTCCCGACGCGGGACAGTTAGTGTTTTGTTCGGACAAGTCAGTGTTTCGAGCGGGCAAGTTAGTGTTTTGTCCGGACAAGTCAGTGTTTTGTCTGGGAAAGTTAGTGTTTCAAGCGGGCAAGTTTGTGTTTTTCAAAGAAAGGTTAGTTCCTGCGCAAAACCCTAAAGTGTCCCGCCCGCCAAGGTCAGTTCCCGGGCGCGACAAGTCAGTGTTTTTGGAAAAACCCATCGTGGCCCCGGGGTTCTCCTTGGTGTGCGAACCAAACCCTAAAGCGACAAAACAAATTTCCGCTGGTAAAAAGTTTTTACCAACGGAGATTGTGAATTTTGCCTTGGTGACCCGCGGCGACGCGCTGGTGTTTTCGCCTAGCTTCCCGCCAGGGCGGGCACGAGATGCGGCTGGTCGTCCGCCTTGTGAAATTTCACGCTGACGATCTTGCTTATGCCGTGCTCCTGCATGGTCACGCCGTAGAGGACATCGGCCATGCCGATGGTGCGCTTGTTGTGCGTGATGATGACGAATTGCGAATGCGCGAGGAAGCGCTGCAAAATCTTCACGAAGCGGATCACGTTGGCTTCGTCGAGCGGCGCATCCAATTCGTCCAGCACGCAGAACGGGCTGGGCTTGACCTGGTAGATGGAGAACAGGAGCGACACGGCGACCATCGTCTGCTCGCCGCCGGACAGCAGCGAGATGCTCTGCAATTGCTTGCCGGGCGGGCGGGCGACGATTTCAATGCCGCTTTCCAGCACGTCGTTTTCATCGGACAAAACCAAGTCCGCCTTGCCGCCGCCAAACACGTCCACAAACATCGCGCGGAAATTGTCACGAATTTTCTCGAACGTCTCGATAAACATCTGGCGCGTCTGCGTATTGATGCGATTGATGATCTCCAGCAACTGAGTCTTGGCATTCACCAAATCATCGTGCTGCGTGGAAAGGAACTGGTGGCGCTGCTCGGTCTCCTCGTATTCCTCGATGGCCACCAGGTTGACCGGCCCCATCTCGTCGAGCCGGGTTTGCAATAATTCAACCTGCTGCTGCACGGAACTCCAGTCGGTGGCGGCGCCCGCCTCGGCCATCTGCTCCGGCGTCAAGGTTTCCACCTTTGGCTGGCCTTCATCGGCATGCGTGATGGTGATGCATTCGCTGCGGATGTCTTCGAGGTTCAGATGATATTTCTGCTGCACCTTCTCGCGCAGGTTCTGGACGGCCATGTTCTTCTGCGCCAGCTCCACGTCAAGCGAGCCGCGCTGATTCTGCAATTCCGTCAGGCGGCTGCGCTGCGAACGCAGCGCTTCATCGCGACCGGAAATCTCACCTTCCTGCGCATTCTTCAGAGCGATGGTCTCGGCGGTCTGCGCGCTGACCAGCTCGCGTTCATGCCGCAGCTTTTCAATGTTCGCCTGCGAATCCTGAATTTCGGATTCCGCCTGCTCCCGGCGCGAGATGAAGGAGGAACATTCATTACGGCGCGACTCAACCAACTGGCTCAATTCAACAAGGCGGTGGCCGAGGGTCGTTTTCTGCTGGCGGAACGAGGATGCCAATTGGTCATCCGATGCGAGCGCCACCTTGCTCTCAGACAAGGCCGCCATGGCGGCATCGCGGGCGACGCGCAATTCCTCCAACTGCGCCGTCAGGGCCACGACCTGTTCCTGGGCGGTGCCTTCGCGGGCTTCGAGTTCATGCAAGCGCACGGAGAGCGCCTCGCGTTTCTGCAGGCCTTCCTGTTCCTGCGCGGCGAGGCTTTCCACCTCGAACATGACGGTCTCAACCTTCTGATTCAGCAGGCGGCTGGAATTGGTGAGCGCATTGAACTCGCCTTCGCGCGTGGCGATGGCGACTTCCTGCTGGCGCAATTCGGTCTGGGCCTGCTGCAAGCTGGCCGACAATTCCGTCTGCTCGCTCAAGAGCGCGCCGCGCCGGCGGCTCGCTTCGGCGACGCGTTCCTGCAACTCGTTCAGCTCCGCCTGCAATTCCGTGATTTGATTTTTACGCCCAAGAATGGACGAGGGTGCCTTGCCGTGGTGGCCCTTGTTCAGATAGCCGCCGGTGTAGATGCCATGGCGGTTCAGCAGGTCGCCGCCGAGCGTCACAAAGTCGCAACCGGCATGACCATTCTGGATCTGCGCGGTCGCGGTATTCAAGTCCGCCGCGATGAACGTGCGGCCCAGCAGCGATTTCAGGAGCGGCTCCACATCGGGCTCGGCATGAATCACGCTCATGGCGTGAACGATCTGGCCGGTTTGCAAACCGTGTTGCGCGGCCTCGCTCTTTTCGCCCGGAGCCATTTCGCCGGCAAACGCGAGCTGCTTTTCATCCTGATACTGCTGGATGGCCAATGCGGCAACGCTCGCGCGACCCGATTTGTTCGTGCTCAATTCCGCAAGAATTTCCTGCGCGGAGGACGTCTGTTCCGTCAGCACGATCTGGAGATTGTGACCCAGCGCGTTTTCCACCGCGGTCACAAACTGGTCCGGCACGCGAATGCGATCCGCGAGCGAGCCGATGACCGAGCGCGACTGGCGCAAGGCTGCGACGGCGCCCGCGTCAAAGCCTTCGTGCGAGCCTTCGAGCTGTTCGAGCACATGCAGGCGGGATCGTTTCTCGGCCTGCTGCTGTAAAAATTTATCCTGCTCCTGCGACGAGGCGTGCAGTTCGCCCTGCAATTCGCGGAGGCGGTTCTGGCGCTGTTCCACCGAGCCGCGCGTGGTGGCGACGTTCAATTTTTCCAACTCCACGCTGGCGGTGAATTCCTGCAGGCGGGATGCGAGGCGAACGCGCTCCTCTTCGAGCTGAACTTTTTCGGCGGAAAGTTTTTCCAGGCGAACCAGATTGCCCTGCTTGGCCAGGTCCAGCGCCATGAGCTCGTTGCGCACGCGGGACAGATCTTGCGCGGCGGCGAACGCCGTGGCTTGCGCCTGGCGCAAGGTTTCCTGCTGCTGGCGCAGGCTGTCCTCGACTTCGCGGAGGGAATTCTGCCGGGCCTGCAAGGCTTCCTTGTGCTGCGTCAACGCGACTTCGGCGGCGGCCAGATTTTCCGTGATGACCGCGACTTCCGCCTGCGCGGCCCGATGGCGCTCCTCGGCCTGGGCGATCTCCTCGAGGGCCTTCAGATTCTGCGACTCGATCTCATGGACGCGCTCCTGATTGAAATGGATGCGGCTCTCGTGACGCTCGGCTTCGCCCTTCAATTCCAAGCCGCGCTGCTGCTGCGCGGCGACTTCGTGCTCCAGTTCCATGAGCCGTTCGCGCAGCTTGGAAATTTCATTTTCAAACCGCAGGATGTCATTCGAACCGGTTTCAATTTCGTTGCGCAGATTTTCCACGGTCGCCTGGCGCTCGCCAATCTCGCCTTGCAACACATCGAACTGATGCCGTGCGAGCTGGGTTTCAAGATGCTGGAGTTCCTGCTGAATCTGCTTGTAGCGGCGGGCCTTGCCGGCCTGACGCTGGAGTGAACCGATCTGGCGCTTCACTTCCTTGATGGTGTCGGCGATGCGCAAAAGATTCTGCTCGGTGTATTCCAGTTTGCGGAGCGATTCCTTTTTCTGCGATTTGAATTTCGTGATGCCAGCGGCTTCCTCGAAAATCATCCGGCGATCTTCCGGCTTGCTGGAAAGAATCTGCGTGATGTGGCCCTGCGCCAGAATACTGTAGCTCGTCCGCCCGACGCCGGTGCCCATGAACAACTGCTGAATGTCCTTGAGCCGGCAAGGCGTGCGGTTGAGAAAATATTCGCTGCCGCCGTCGCGGAAAATCCGGCGCGTGAGCGTGACTTCGTCGTAACTGACCTCGACGCCCGCCGCTTTCAGACTTTCTTCACCAACGCCGCCGAGCGTGAGCGAAACTTCGCCCATGCCCATCGGTTTGCGACCATCGGTGCCGTTGAAGATCACGTCAGCCATTTCGCCACCGCGCAAGGCCTTGGCGGACTGCTCGCCGAGCACCCAGCGGATGGCGTCGGAGACATTGGATTTGCCGCAGCCGTTGGGACCGACGATGGCGGTGACGCCGGGCTGAAAGTTCAAAGCGGTCTTATCCGCGAACGATTTAAAGCCAAAAACGGTTAAATTCTTCAGGTACATATTGACTGCGTTTAGACAACCAAAGGTTTAAGTTCCTGTAAAGAGAAAACCACAATATGTTGTGCACAATTACAAATGTGGCGCAACTAATTGTGAATAACTCAGATTTGACCTGTGCAAAAACGCTACCTTTACCGTTAAACAAATAACCCCTCTGGAAGAAAAAGCAAATAGGAAGACTTAAAAGAAAGGGTTGAATTCGATTTCCTCGTCCACGGTCGTCATCGGTCCGTGACCGGGACAGATCAAAGTATCCAGCGGCAGGGATAAAATCTCTTCCCGGACTTTTCGCCGAGCAATTTCCCACGACTGATTACCGCGCCCGATAGATCCGGCAAAAATCGCATCGCCGACCAACGCAACCATCGGCGCAGATTGCGGCCAATGGCTGACCAGATAAGTCACGCCGTCAACCGCGTGGCCCGGCGTCGCACGGTGAGCAATGCACAGTTCGCCAAGGCGAATGATTTCGTCCGGACGATTGCGCTGGCGGGCGGGTGCGTTGGGCGAACTGGAATGCAACTGCGCCCCGGAAAATGCAGCGCGGATGGCCGGCAGCGCTTCGACATGATCCCAGTGGGAGTGGGTGATAAAAATGTGATTTAAAACCAAACCCTCGGCGGCGATGGTTTCGAGAACCGGCCGCGCATCCAGGCCGGTGTCGAACAATGCCGCGGTGCGCGTCGGCGGATCCCAGACCAAATAACAGTTCACGGTCAATTCGTCACTTTTGGACGAGAACATCCGAAGTTCCCGCCAGACGGTTAAATGTTTTGACGAGGGAAGCCAGCCGCTGGCGATGGCGGCAAGTTTTTGCGGATGGAGGCCGATGATTTCCGCAAGTGCCAGGAAATTAATTTTTGCGGGAACGATGCCGGAGGCCTCGATCGCGGCGAGTTCGCATTCGGAAATTCCGGCAGCGCAAGCGGCAGCCGTGGTTGAAACGCTGCTCATCGCGCGGGCTTTGCGGATAATGTCACCGCAATGATCCTCGAGTTGCACGGCGGGACGTTAGCGAAATTTCCGGCGGGAGGGCAAGCACGCGGCTTGAGGTGCCGCGCGGGCTTTGATATAAAGCGATGTGTTCTTCCACAAAAAAGACAAGCCGCGCGAACGATTTTACCTGCTGCCCGGGCAAGGCGGCAGCAACTATCGACTCAAACAACGGCTCATCATGCGCTGGACACTGACCGCGGCCATGCTGGGCGCAACAGCGGTAGCAGCAATATTGTGGTGGCTGGCACGCCCTTGACCGGACGGCGCTTGACCGGACGGGCACGGTTGTTACCATGCTGAAAATTCGATGAAATATTTCCGATTAATTCTCCTGCTGGCCGGGGCGGTGTGGGCACCCACCTTTTCCCGCGCTGAAGTAGCCGACGGCGTCAAAGCGGTGGTCAACGATCGCGCCATCAGCTTTGCCGAAGTTGAAGAATACACCCGGCCCGCCATAGAATCCTTGCGCCGCCAATACGCCACCCAGCCCGATGTGTTCCAACAGAAGCTCAATCAAGCCCTCAACGACAGCCTGAATCAACTGGTCGAACGCCAACTGATTTTGCACAGCTTCGACACCGAAGGTTATAAATTACCCGAAAGCCTCATCGACGAACTCGTGCAAGAACGCATTCGCGACCGGTTCGGCGACCGCGTCACCTTGATGAAAACACTGCAGGCGCAAGGGATAACCTTTGAGCAATTCCGCAAACAAATGCGCGAGCAATACATTGAATCCGCCCTGCGCAACCAAAACGTCCAACGCGAAATCAGTATTTCGCCCTTCAAAGTTGAAGCCTATTACCGCGCCAATCTCGACAAGTTCAAACTCGAAGATCAGGTCAAGCTGCGCATGATTGTGCTGACCAAAGCCGACGCCAACGAAACCAACACGATCAAGCTCGCCCGCGAAATCCAAAGCAAGATCAAGGATGGGGCCAAGTTCACCGAAATGGCCACCGTCTATTCGCAAGGCTCCCAGCAGCACCAAGCCGGCGACTGGGGCTGGGTCGAGCGTTCCGTGCTCCGCAAGGAACTCGCAGAAATCGCCTTCGCGCTGCCGATGGGGCAGGTCAGCGAGGTGATTGATATGCCGGATGCCTGCTATCTCGTGCTCGTCGAGGACAAAAAGCCCGCCCAAGCCAAGCCGCTTACCGAAGTCCGACCCGAAATCGAAAAAACTCTCCGCGTTCAGCAGCAAGCCAAACTCCAGAATCAATGGATTGAAGGCCTCAAGAAAAAAACCTTCATCCGCTATTTCTGAAACCCCGTGTCGCAGACACGATGAAAAACTGGATTGGAATTTCCCTGGGTGACGCCACCGGCGTCGGGCCGGAGGTAGCGCTCAAGGCCATCGCGGCCGAGGCCAAAGCGGATGAGACAAAATATCTGCTCATCGGTGATGAACCGCTCGTTCGCCGGTTGAATGATGCGCCGGGGTTGAATCTGCCGCTAAAAACCTTCTCCCGCCACGACGAAAGCGGAAGATTTTTCATCGTAAATCCGCTGAGCGGAACCCTGCCGGAAAAAACACCCGCCGGTTCACCCCTCGCCGCCAACGCCGCCGTAGCCGCGCTTCATGATGGCGGCCACCGCTGCCTGCGCGGCGAACTAGATGCGCTGGTCACCGCGCCGGTGAACAAGGAAGCCATCATCCGCGCCGGGCATAAATTTACCGGCCAGACGGAATTTCTCTCGGAACTCGCCGGCACGCAACGCACCGCGATGATGTTGCTGGGCACGGATGAACGCGGACGCTGGCTGCGGGTGGCCCTGGCCACCGTCCATATTCCCATCAAATCCGTTCCGGAAAAACTCACGGCGGAAAAAATAACACTGGCCATCGAACTCGCCGCGCAATCCTGCCGTGATCTCGGCTTGTCCCGCGCCAAGGTGGCCGTCTGCGGCCTGAATCCGCACGCGGGCGAAGGCGGGGAATTCGGCGATGAGGAAATCACCACCATCAGTCCGGTGGTTAAAGCAATGCAGATACGCGACTTCGATGTCGTTGGCCCGCTAAGCGGCGACACGGTTTTTCACCACGCGCTGAAAGGCGAGTTTGACGCCGTCGTGGCGATGTATCACGACCAGGGCCTCGCGCCGCTGAAAGCCGTCGCCTTCGACAGCGGCATCAACTGGACGCTGGGTTTGCCCTTCATCCGCACCTCGCCGGACCACGGCACGGCTTACGACATCGCGGGAAAAGGAATCGCAAACCCGGGAAGTATGATCGCGGCGATCCGGCTGGCGAAGCAGTTGGCGAAGAATCGGAGTTAACCAATCAATTCCCGCACCTTCGCACCGATGTCGCCCTGTTTCACGAGCGATTCGCCTACAAGAATCGCACCCGCGCCGCACTTCTGAACGCGTTCCACATCGGCCCGCGTGTGGATGCCGCTCTCGGCGACCAACAGTGAGCCGCCTTTGAGAATGCGTGGAGCGAGGTTTTCCGTTGTCACCAAATCGACGTTGAAATTCTTCAGGTTGCGATTGTTCACGCCGAGCAGCGCGGGAGATATTTTCAGCGCGCGATTCAATTCTTCCTCGTCGTGGACTTCTACAAGCACGGCGAGACCGGCTTCGATGGCGAGCGAATGAAAAAAATTCAACTGCGCGTCGGTTAAAATGGCAACGATGAGCAGGATGGCGTCCGCGCCCCACTCGATGGCTTCGAGAATCTGACGCTCATCAATGATGAAATCCTTCCGCAGCAGCGGCAGTTTCACGGCGGCGCGGATCTGGCGAAGATAATCCAGCGAGCCTTGGAAAAATTTCTCGTCCGTCAGCACCGACAAACAGCTCGCGCCCGCCGCCTCGTATTCCTTCGCGATGCGGACGGGATCTAAGTTCGGGCAAATCACACCCCTAGACGGCGAAGCCTTTTTCACCTCGGCAATGAGGGCGATGCCGGATGCGCGGCGGAGCGCCGCGAGAAAATCACGCGACTCGCCGCGCTCGAGCATGGCATCGCGCAAATCGCCGGCGGCGATGAGGCGCGCCGGTAATTTTGCGACTTCGCGTTTCTTTTGTTCAACGATTTTGTCGAGAATATTCACATTATTAAATACAGCGGGGTTCGCGGGGTTTATTTCACCTTTAGGTGCAACACGATGGGGGCATTGCCCCAGTTGGCGGGCGGCGTCAGGCTGGCCGTGCCGTTGCCAAATGCTCCGGCGAATGTGGTTTTGCCCGTAAGCGGATTGAACCACTCGGCCGGCAGCGGCGCGGCGGCCCCGGCGATTTCCAAGGTAAACGGCGCGGGCGTCCCTTGGCAGGTGATATACTCCTGGCCCGGATTGGCCTGGCACCACCCGGTGCTGACGAGCTTATCCGCAGGCTGCAGCAACCAGTAATCGGTCGAGCGCCAGAAGTCGCCGAAGTGTTTAAAATACGCATAGCCCAGCGGCACTTCGAGCGGACGGATCACGTCCCAAGCGGTGTAGGTGTAATAATAGGCGGTGTAGCCGCCCGCCATGGCAATTTCCCATGCGCGGCGGAGCACAGTTTCCGGCGGCTGAACCACCTTGTAGGTGAAGTCATTCGTTCCCTTCGGACCATGCTCGTAGCCGAACTCCACATTCGCCACCGGCCAGGCGCGGCGTTCACGCTGGCGCAGGATCGTTTCGTGGAACTTCGAATGCTGCTGGTCGGCGCGAAAATCCGTCAGGTCATCATACGCACCACTGTCGTTGGCCTGGTCATCGTCATGCACGGTCATGAGATGATGATACGGATCGGAGGCGCGGATGTATCTCAGGCATTCCTGCTTATAGGCGAGATTCTTCTCGTTATGCGCCTCTTTGGAAAAGTCCCAGATGATATTCGGATACGCCGCGTAGCGGGCGATGAGCCACCGAAAGAATAACTTTTCCTCGAGGCTACCGTGCGCCGGCCATTTGACCTGCTTGTTATAGACCTTGATGAACATGTGCCCCTCGATGCCGCGCTCCAGCAGCGCATTCATCATCAGGTCGTAATGATTCCAGTAGGCGAGGTTCATGCGGGATTGCTCGGGCGCGGCGTTACTCCCCTCCCAGGGATAGAGCAGGGATGGACCATAATCGTCCGGGCCGGTCTTGCCTTTGCGCCAGCCGGTGTCGCAGGCATAGGTATTGACAATGATGTAGTTGAACCCGTAACGACCGATCAGATCCAGCGTCTTGTCAATCGTGGGCACGCCAGGCTGGTCCTGATCGAGCCCCCAGAGCCAGTCGTATTCGTAGCCCTGCAGGAAAAAGCGCGTACCATCGGCGAAGATGAAATGGTGCGGATGCTCCAGATCCACCCCCAGCACACCGTGGATTTTCGGATTTGGGTTTTTCACGCCGGTGAACGCGGCAGTTTTGCCATCGAGTTCCGGCAGTTTCGATTTTGTGACGAGCGACCATTGCCCCTCGGCGGTCGGCGAGACGCGGATTGTCCAAACGCCATTGCCAGCAAAGAAGCCGGGGATGTCGAAGGTCCTGCCATCCGGTCCGGTCACAGTGGCGGAGACTTCCACCAAGAACGGATTCGCCGACGACGCCTTGGCAGGGAAATTGAAATCGTGTGGCTGCCAAAGCGGAATGGCAAATTTGTCCGCCGCTGTGACCGGAACGACTAAAGCCACAAATGCGATCCAAGCGGCGGTTGCGCGGAATAGATTCATTCCCATTAGCGTATTAGTTTAAAAGCGCAAAAACACAAAATTTAGTTTCTATGCGCCTTGGTTCGTTTGCATCTTGGCTTTGAAATTATTCCTCCTCATCCTTCACCCCCTGCATCCGCTTGAGCGGGCAGCCGGCGCGGAGCCAAGCGTTCACGAACGAGTCCAGCGCACCGTCCATCACGGCCTGCACGTCGCTGGATTGTTCGCCGGTGCGCAGGTCTTTCACCATGCGATACGGCTGGAAAACGTAGCTGCGAATCTGGTTGCCCCACGAGATGCTGCCCTTGTCGCCGTAGAAACGCTCCATCTCGCCTTTGGCCTGGTCGAGCTTCAGCGCGTAAAGTTTGGAAATCAACATCGCCATCGCGGTGGCCTCGTTCTGCACCTGACTGCGCTGTGCTTGCGAGGCGGCGACGAGACCGGTCGGGATGTGCGTGAGGCGCACGGCGGTTTCCACCTTGTTCACGTTTTGACCGCCTTTGCCGCCGGAACGATAGGTGTCGCGACGGATTTCCGTTTTCGGAATGACAATGTCAGTTTCGACCAGATCACTTAATTCCGCGACGATGTCCACGCTGGAAAAACTCGTATGCCGGCGCTTGTTGGAATCGAACGGCGAAATGCGCACGAGCCGGTGAACGCCGCGCTCCGCTTTGCAAAATCCGTAGGCGTTCTCGCCTTCGACGCGGAAGGTGACGCTCTTGAGGCCAGCCGAATCACCTTCGAGCGCGTCGGTCACCTCCCATTTCCAGCCGCGCGAATCAAACCAGCGGCCATACATGCGGGAAAGCATTTCCGCCCAGTCCTGCGCCTCGGTGCCGCCGGCGCCGGCGTTGATGGTGAAGATGCAGTTGCACTTGTCGTGCGGACCGCTGAGAAATGTTTTCAGCTCAAACGTGTCAAGTTCGCCGAGCAGTTTATTGACATCCGCCGTCATCTCCGTCTCAAGCTTGAGTTGCATTGCTTCCGGTTCGGCGGCGGCCAGTTCGAGCATGACCTGCAAATCTTCGATCTGCTTCCCGAAGCGGACGAGCGGTTCGAGATTGTTACGGATGCTGTTGGCCTCGTTGATGACTTTTTGCGCGGCTTCCTGGCTGTTCCAGAAAGTTTCACCGGTCATCTGCGATTCAAGCTCGGCCAGCCGTTGGTTCAATTTGGCAACGTCAAAGAAACCTCCGCAAGTGGGCGATCTTGTCGGCGGTGGTCGAAATTTGCGGTCGGACGATGTCGAACATCGGGAAAGCATAGCCAAGCCAAGAGTCAGAATCCAGAATGGTTTTAGCCACAGATGGACACTGATGAAACACAGGTTTTTTCATCTGTGAAAATCTGTTTTTATCTGGGGCTAAAGCTCGTCCTCACGTTCCGCATAGAAAAGCTGGCAGGCGCGGTCATAATCCGTTTCCGGCACGAAAACCCGGGCCGGCCGGTTTAAATCGCCATCATCCGGTGCGCTGGCATCCACGAAATCCTGAGTGGCGACGATGCCATGTTTTTCCAGCATCATAACGAGCATCTCGGCATTGATGACCGAGCCGGTGTAGAACAGTTTCATGCGCTTGAATCTAGCCTCAGATGAGCAGGGAGCAAACGCAGATTACGGAATCACCGGGCGCAAGCAGTGAGAAGGTTCCATCCGCGGAGTTGAAGTCGATGTGAATAAAGGTTTTGGTCTTGACGCAGGGATGAAACAATTTATGCTACAAGCTCAAAGTGGTATTGGCTGGTTCACCAGCGCGCAAAAGTCGGAGACAAAGGTCTTTCCGACTTTTTTGTTCGCCAGAACCGGTGCTGATGCCGCGCATTTGATTCATATGAATGCAGATTTTATAGCCGGATTAGAATTCTGGGAACGGGAAAAAGGCGTCAGCCGCGAAGTCCTCATGGGCGCGGTGCAGGAAGCCTTGTTACAGGCCGCCAAAAAAGCGGTCGGACCCGCGCGCGAGCTGCGCGTGGAAATGAATTCCAAAAACGGCGACATCAAGGCCTTCGCCAAACTCATCGTGGCGGACAAAGTCATCTCGCAACACGACCAGATTTCCCTCTTTGACGCGCGCCGCCTCAAGGCGGATGCGAAGGTGGGCGACGAAATTGAAAAAGAAGTCACGCCGCAAGGCTTTGGCCGGATTGCCGCGCAATACGCCAAACAAGCGCTGATGCAGAAGGTTCGGCACGCGGAAAAGGCCATGCTGCTAACCGAGTACAAAGACCGCGTGGGCGATATCGTCAGCGGCACAGTGCGCCGGTTCGACCGCTCGGACGTGATTCTCGACCTCGGCAAATACGAGGCCGTCATGCCCAACAAAGAACGCGTTCCGACTGAGGAATATCAGGTGGGCGAACGCATCCGATGCATCATCAAAGCCGTGCAGGAAGGCGAGCGCGGCCCGGAAATTATTTTGTCCCGCGCCGACACGAAGTTCATCGTCAAGCTGTTCCAACTGGAAGTATCCGAGATCAACGACGGCACGATTGAAATCAAAGGCATCGCCCGCGAACCCGGTTTCCGCACGAAGATGGCGGTCTATTCCCGCGACTCAAAAGTCGACCCGGTCGGCGCGTGCGTCGGTCTGCGCGGCCAGCGGGTGAAGAATATTGTCCGCGAGTTGAACAACGAAAAAGTGGACGTGATTCCGTGGTCGTCCGACGTGAAGGCTTTCATCACGAAAGCGCTCGAACCCGCCAAGATCAAGAGCATCGAACTGAACGAAGCCTCGAAACGCGTGCACGTGCTGGTGGCGGAAGACCAGCTTTCGCTCGCCATCGGCAAGCGCGGCCAGAACGCCCGGCTCACGGCGCGGCTGACCGGCTGGGAAGTGGATATTGACGCGGAACACATCGTCACCAAAGGTTTTGACGAGAAGGTGGCAGAAGCGGTTGACCAGATTGCGGCGATTCCTGGAATCACCCGCGAACAAGCCGATGCACTCGTCCATGCCGGCGTCACGCGGCTCGAAGATTTACTGCAGGCAGAACCCGGCGACATCGCCGACATCCCGCAGATTGGTGAAAGCGCAGCCGCGATTTTAGTCGCCGCGCGCGCCGAGGCGGAACGCCGTTTGGCATCCGCCAAGAGTTGATTTTATGGCGCAGACCGGAAATGTCCTGTGGATCTCGATTTGACCATGACGGCAAATCGTCCATCGCGGTCAGCGGCAGTGAAAAATATTTATGCCCGTTCGTGTTTACGATATTGCGAAGAAACTTGGCCTAGAGAACAAAGAAATTCTCACGAAGGCCAAGGAATTGGGCATTGCCGCCGCCAAGGTTCCGTCCAGCTCGCTCGATAAAATCAGCGCCGAATGGCTTGAGGAAGAAATCATCAAGTCCAACCCGGCCGTCGCCGCACGCCTGGCGCCCAAGCAGGTTGAGGAAAAACCCAAACCCGCTCCCGTCGAGGAAAAAATCCAGATCATCCATGCGCCGATAGAACCGGTCATCGAAGTAAAAGCCGAACCGGCACCCGTCGATGTCCTACCCGCGCCCGAACCCGTTTTAGAAGCGACTCCGGCACCGCCACCAGTCGTTGAAACGCCCGAACCGGCCGCCCCCCCCGCCCCACCAAAACCAGTGGCGCCTCCGGCTCCACGCATTGGCGATAAAGTTGGTTTTATTCAACTGGCTCCACGGCCCAACACAACTCGTCCCGGAGAACGTGGCGGCGACCGCAATGCGCCGCCAGCGCAACGCTCACAGCCCGGAGCACGCCCCGGCCAACCACCCCAACGCGGCGATGGACGTCCGCCCTATCAGCAACGCGGCCGCGATGGCCGGCCGATTCAAAATTCGCCGCCGCCGCGCCCGGCCGCGCCGCAACCACCGAAATTTTCACTGCCAGCGGACGCCAAAATCATCACCATCAAGCCGCCCATTGTCGTGCGCGCCCTGGCTGATGCGATGAAGCTGAAGCCGTTTTCAATCATCGCCGAGTTGATGAAGTTGAAAGTCATGGCGACGGTCAACCAGACGATTGACGAAAAAATCGCCGCCCAGGTCTGCGCCCACTTTGGCTTCAAGTTTGAAGCGGAAAAACGCGCCAAGGGCGAAGGCGTCGTTCACACCACCGAGAAAAAAGTCGAACTCGACGTGGACGACAAGCCGGAAGATTTGAAACCGCGCGCGCCGGTGGTGACCATCATGGGGCACGTTGACCACGGCAAAACCTCTTTGCTCGACGTCATCCGCAAGGCGAACGTCGTCGCCGGCGAAGCCGGCGGCATCACGCAGCACATCGGCGCTTACACGATTGCCGTGCCGCATCCCGAGCGCAAAAACGAGCTCGCGCAAATCACTTTCCTCGACACCCCCGGCCACGCCGCCTTCAGCTCGATGCGCGCCCGCGGCGCCAACGTCACCGACATCGTGGTGCTGGTCGTGGCGGCGAATGACGGCGTCATGCCGCAGACTTTGGAAGCCCTCGCACACGCGCGGGCGGCGAAAGTGCCGATTCTCGTCGCGGTCAATAAATGCGATCACCCGAACGCCAACCCTTTGAAAGTCCGCCAACAATTGCAGGAAAAGGGACTGGTGCCTGACGATTGGGGTGGCGACACGATATTCGTCGAATGTTCCGCGCTCACGAAACAGGGCATTGATAAACTGCTCGAAATGATTTTGCTGCAGGCCGACTTGCTCGAGTTGAAAGCGAATCCGAACCGTAACGCCAAGGGCAACGTCATCGAATCCGGCGTTTCGCCCGGCGGCCCGACCGCGACGGTGCTGGTGCGCAAAGGCACGCTGCACCTTGGCGACGTGGTGATTTGCGGAGAGTTTTACGGCAAAGTCCGCGCCCTCATTAATGAGGAAGGCCAGCGGCTCAAGGAAGCGGGTCCATCCGTGGCCGTCAGCGTGCTGGGTTTGAACGGCGTGCCGGAAGCGGGCTGGGAATTCAGCTCGGTGGACGACGAAAAAGCCGCCCGCGCCCTCGCCGAAGATCGCGCGATGGAGGCAAAGAGCCAGGATTTGGAAAGCCGCTCCAAGGTTACGCTGGAAAATCTGTTTGCCTCGCTCGAAGCCGCGCAAAGCAAGGCGCTCAAGGTGGTGATCAAAGCGGACACGCAGGGCTCCGTTGAGGCGATTGTCGAGGCGCTCAAGAAGATCGAGTCCGACAAAGTTTCGCTCGAAGTTTTACACAGCGATGTCGGCACCATCACCGAAAACGACGTGGCGCTCGCCTCGGCATCCAAGGCGGTCATCCTCGGCTTCCACACGCGGCTCGACAGCACCGCTTCCGAAAAAGCCAAACATGCCGGCGTGCAGATCAAACTTTACGCGATCATTTACGAATTGATAGATCAGGTGAAGGATTCCATGGCCGGCCTGCTTGACCCCGATCTCAAGGAAACGGTTGTCGGCTCGGCGGAAGTGCGCCAGATATTTGAATTGTCCAAGGGCATTCCCGTCGCCGGCTGCATGGTCAGCAGCGGCCGCATCGTGCGCGGGAAAGTCCGGGTGCGCCGCAAAAAAGATGTCATTTACGAAGGCGTCACCCAGTCGCTGCGCCGGTTCCAAGACGAAGTCAACGAAGTGCGCGCCGGCATGGAATGCGGCATCCGCATTGAAGGCTTTGGCGAATTTCAGCTGGGCGACGCCATCGAGTGTTACGCGATTGAAAAAGTCGCGGCGAAACTTTGAACCGTTATTCGCGAATCGTGGCAGCCATGCTCCGGTCCATGATTTAACGAGGCAACCAATAGCAAACCATGCCCAATGTCCGACATGAACGGGTGCGCGAACTATTAAAGCGCGCGATTGGCGAAGCCATCCGCCGTGAATTCCATGTCAATGACGTGGGCCTCATCACGGTCAATGACATTGAAGTCGGCGGCGATCTGAAATCCGCCATTGTCTTCATCACGATTCTCGGGAATGCCGACCAGCAGAAGCACGGCTTGCAGGTGCTGGAGCAAAACCGCATCCGCATCCAGGGGCTCGTCGCCAAGTCCGTCATCCTCAAATACACACCAACGCTGAAATTTATCGTTGATGACTCCATCGTGCGCGGCAACCGCGTGCTGCAGATTCTGGATGAATTGGAAAAAACTTCACCCGCCACCAGCGGGCCAACGGAAGAACCGAAGTCGTGAAAAGCTATCCGAAAATCATCGATCGGATTCTCGAAATCATCCGGGAAAACAAAACTTTTTGCATCGTCGGCCACATCCGCCCTGACGGCGACTGCATCGGCTCGCAACTCGGCCTGGCGCTGGCCTTGAAAAACGAGGGGAAAAAAGTCACGGTCTGGAATCAGGATACCATCCCGCTTAAGTATAAATTCCTCAACCTCGACGGGCTGATTGAAAAACCCCATCCCGGCAAAAAATTTGACTGTGTCATTGCCACCGACTGCGCGAGCTATGAACGGCTGGGCAAGGCCGGCGATTGCGTCAAGGACCGGAAAATCCTCATCAATATCGACCATCACGCGAGCAACCCGCGCTACGGCGACGTAAACTGGGTGTCCCCGCGCGAGCCTTCCACCGGCGAATTGATTTACCGCCTGCTCAAGGTGGCGCGCTGGCCAATCACCAAGCCGATCGCGGATCTGCTGTTCGCGGCCATCTCGACGGACACCGGTTCCTTCCAATATCCAAACACGCGGTCCGGCACGTTTCACGCTGGCGCGGAACTCGTCACGCGCGGGGCCGACCTGGCCAAGATTTGTGACGAAGTTTATCAATCCTATCCGGTTTCCCGCGCCAAGCTGCTCAAGCATGTTTACAGCAAATTCCGCCTGACCGACAACGACCGCATTGCGTGGCTCTGGCTGAAGAAAAAAGATTTCACCCGCACCGGCGCGGAAAGCGACGACACCGAAGGCTTGATCGACCACCTGCGCGCGATCAAACCAGTCATCGTCGCCTGCGTGTTTGAGGAAGTGGAACCGGAACTGACGCGCATCAGCCTGCGCTCAAAAAGTGCGCTGGTGAATGTGAACGAAATCGCCGGTCAATTTGGCGGGGGCGGTCATCCAGCGGCGGCGGGCGCCCGTATTTCCGGCACGCCGCTCGCCACGCAGCGCAAAGTCGTTGCCGCCATCAAGCGCGCATTGAAAGCGGCGAAGTAAAAATTTCCATGCAAGATTTCACCGCGCTCGACGGCGCCATTCTCGTTGACAAACCCTCCGGCCCCACCTCGCACGACGTGGTGGACGCCATCCGCCGCAAATTCGGCATCAAGAAGGTCGGCCACTGCGGCACGCTCGATCCAAATGCCACCGGCCTGCTGATCATTGTGCTTGGACGCGGCACAAAATTATCCGAGCGCCTCATGGGCGATGACAAGGTTTACGAAGGCACGATCAAGTTTGGCGAAACCACCGACAGTTACGATTCCGATGGCGAACTGACCGCCTCGATGCCCGTGATGCCGATGACGCGGGACCAGCTGAACGAGGAAGCCGCAACCTTCATTGGCGATTTGATGCAGGTGCCGCCGATGGTTTCCGCCATCAAAAAGAACGGGGTGCCGCTATACAAACTCGCGCGCAAAGGCATTGAGGTGGAGCGCGAACCGCGCCTCATCCACATCTACAATTACCGTTTCACCGAATATTCCGAGCCGTTGGGAAAATTCCGGGTGGCCTGCACCAAGGGCACTTATATCCGCAGCCTCGCGCATGATCTGGGCCAAAAACTCGGCTGCGGCGCGCATCTGACGACGCTGCGCCGGAGCGCGTCGGGAAAATTTGACGTGGCCGACGCGCTGCCGCTGGATACGATCTTGAAACTGACCACCGCGGAGCTGGAGAAACGCGTCATGCCCTTTCTGAAACTCGCCGCCAATGCCTGACGCATGAAAATCATTCACACCGCCAAGGAACTTGCCAATGGCAGTCGCAAGGTCTGCCTGGCCATCGGCGTGTTTGACGGCGTGCACCTGGGCCACCAGCAGATCATCCGGCAGACCGTTTCGGACGCGCACGGACACGATGCGCTGGCGCTGGTGGTGACTTTTGACAAGCATCCGAGCACGATAGTTGCGCCGGACCGCGTGCCGCCGCAGATTTATTCCCGATCGCAGAAATTGCGCGCCATTGAGGCGCTCGGCGCGGATGCGCTGCTGGAAATTCCATTCGACAAAAACTTTAGCGAGAAGTCCGGCGAAGTTTTCATCCGCGATCTGGCGCACGCCTTCGGGACCATTCACAGCGTTTGTGTCGGCGCGGATTTTGTTTTTGGGCACAAGCGCAGCGGCAATGTGGCACAGCTCAACCAACTGGGCACGGAGATGTGCTTTCAAGTTCACGGCATGGCCGAACTGGCGCTGGATGGCAAAACAGTGAGCAGCACGCGGATTCGCGAGGCCATCCGGACCGGTGATTTGGACGCGACGGGCCAGATGCTGGGGCGGCCGTATGCGATTTGTGGTCGCATTGTGGAAGGCGACCGGCTGGGCAGGCAATTGGGGTTTCCGACGGCGAATCTGGACGCGACCAACCTGATGCTGCCGCCGAATGGCGTTTATGCGGCCAGCACCAATTTCAACGGACAGTTTTACCATGTGGCACTGAACATCGGCACTCGCCCGACAGTGGCGGCGGGTCCGCAACTCCGGGTGGAGGCGCATCTGCTGGATTTCGACGGCGACCTTTACCACGCGGAGTTGGAGCTGGAAATCAGCTCGAAATTAAGGAATGAGCAACGATTTGCCTCGCCAGAGGCGCTGAAACAGCAAATTGCCCGAGACGTGGCGGCGGTGCGATCCGTAATTTGACCTGGTTTTGAAACTGGTTGCCTGCACGTTTGTTGCCATTGGCATCTTTATCCGCCAACCAACACTAAGAAGGGAAGATTATCCTTGAAATTTGCCGCAAAAAGGGTAGCATGACGGCGCGTCAATCTTCTGGTGTTCGCAGTTCCAGCTTCACAGCCAAGAACGCGGGTGGTTTTCAGAAGCGCATTATTGTGTCCAATCGTCATTTTTCCTGAACTGGCGTGGATTTAGTCTGATTATTTATGTCGAAAAGCAAAGCTACGGCACCTAAAAGCAAGCCGGTTAACAAACGCAGCAGCCCAAAGGTGGCGAAAACCAAAACTCCGCCCGTCCGGCGGAGATTTGTCATTTCCAGCAAGGCAGCCAAACCACAACCGGCAAAGGCCGCTCCAGCCGCTGTCCCGGCACCCGCCAAATCCGGCGGTAAAACGGCGGCCGCAAAATTAACCGCACTTGGGCAGACACTGCCGCCCGCTCCAGCCTCGGGCGTGACCTCGGTGGACCTGACCGAGACCATCAAGACACTATTGCATCTTTCGCAGGAGCACGGCTACGTCACTTACGACGACATCAACGATATCCTGCCGGACAATCTAAGCCCGGAAGATCTCGACGCCGTGCTTTCCAAATTGCGCGGGCTGGACGTGGAAATCGTCATGGACCAGGCGGAAGCCGAACGCGCCGAGCGAAAACAGCCCGAGCAGGCGCAGGCGGAGGAAGTGGAAGATGATTCGCGTTTGGAAATTCTCGACGACCCGGTCCGCATGTATATGAACCAGATGGGCAAGGTTCCCCTGCTCACCCGCGAGCAGGAAGTCGAGATCTGCAAAAAAATCGAGGACGCGGAAGTGGACATGAAGCGCATCGTTTACAGCCTCGGTTTCACCGCCAAGGAACACATCGCCATCGCGGAAAAGATTTTGTCCGACCCGCCCAAGGAGCGCTTCGACCGCGTGATTGTTGACAAGAAAATCGCCAACCGCGACGGCCACCTGAAGGATTTGCGCAAGCTCATCAAAAAAGTCCACACGATGGACCGGCATGTGGATGAAAAATATTTCGCGTGGCAGAAAGCCCAGCAAAAAGGCCGCAAGGAAAAACTCGGGAAAGAACTGAAGAAGTTAAGCGCCAAGCTGCAGGAAACTTTTGCCAAGTTTTTTTACAAACAAAAAGTCGTCGAGGAAATGATTGTCGTGGCCGGCAACATCCACGAGAAATTTCAGGCCAGCAACCGGCATTTGACCGAGCTGGAATCGCACCGCAACACGGCGGAAAAACGCGCCGCCGTCGAGACCGAATCGCAGAAAGTCGCCACGCTGGAACAATTCGTCCGGCTGCCGCGCGAAGAGTTTCAAAAAACGTTCAAGGAACTCAAAGCCGCCGCCGACCGCGGCCTCAAGGCCAAGACCCACATGGCCGAGGCTAATTTGCGCCTCGTCGTCTCCGTCGCCAAGAAATACACCAATCGTGGCCAGTCTTTCCTTGATTTGATCCAGGAAGGCAACATCGGTTTGATGAAGGGCGTCGAGAAATTCGAATATCGCCGCGGCTACAAATTCTCCACCTACGCGATCTGGTGGATTCGCCAGGCCATCACGCGCTCCATCGCGGATCAGGCGCGCACCATCCGCATTCCGGTGCACATGATTGAAATCATGAACAAGCTCTGGCGCGCGCAGAAACAACTCACCCAGGAGCTCGGCCGCGAACCCACACCGGAGGAACTGGCCGACGAAATGCACATGCCCGTCGCCCGCATCCACGCCCTGCTCAAGATGGCGCAGCAGCCCGTTTCCCTCCACGCGCCCGTCGGCGACGACGGCGATGTCAGCGTCGGCGATTTCATCGAGGACAAGTCGGCGGAAAACCCCTCCGACGTGACCAGCTACAGTTTGCTCCGCGAAAAACTGGGCGACGTGCTGACCACCTTGACCGAACGTGAACGCAAGATTTTGGAGATGCGTTTTGGTCTGGCCGACGGTTACGAGCGCACGCTCGAAGAAATCGGCAAGATGTACAACGTCACCCGCGAACGCATCCGCCAGATCGAGGCGAAGGCATTGCGCAAACTGCGTCACCCGACGCGCGTGCGCCATCTGCAAGGCTTCCTCGAAGGCGCGGAACCGGCATAACCGACCTGTTTACAGCAAAACCTCAACCGTCATGCGGTTGAGGTTTTTTATTTTGCCCCCAGCTTGAAGTGACCGCCGGAATCACACCGGCAGATAACCGAGCTTCTGGAGAAATACCTGCAACTGGTCCGTGTCGAAGTCCCCCAGCACATGGCCGTCCACCTCGATGACCGGAACGAGCGTCTGACCGCTCAACTCGATGGCCTGCTGCCGCGCCGCCAGATCGGCACCCGTATTGCGGGTCTCGAACGGCAAGCCCTGTTCCGTGAGCCACTCCTTCGCGTCAATGCACCAGCCGCACATGGGCCGGGAATACAGCACAATGTGTTGGGGCTGCTTGAGAAAATTCAGTTTCGACATGGCCACAAGCTAGAATCATCAGGCCCGTTTGACAACCGACAGTTTTGGCGACAAACCCATCAATGAACCTCCATCAGCAGATCAAAAACCTTCCACCTTGATGCAGCGGCAAAGGAAATCGCGACAAATCCCTAAAAACTCCGATTGGCGGAGGAGTTTTGATTGATAAAACCGGAGAAAATCGTGGCGCTATTTTCAAAATAGCGCCACGGAAAGAAAGAATCCTGACTAGGAAACGAACATTTCTGATGAGCGGACGAAGATTTTCTGGCGCTATTTCGGAAATAGCTCCACGGAAAACGATTTTCCAAGTCAGCGGAAAGACAAATCCTGGCTCTATTTTAGAAATAGCACCACGAAAAATGATTTCATTGACTAGGAAAACCACAATCCTTGGCGCTAATTTGAAAATAGCGCCACGAAAAACTCGTCCGCCAATGACATTTTCTTGAGGAATTGATGGAAAAGCAGGGTTTCTGACGGTTTTAGCTCGTTTCCTCGTCATCCGGGGAACATTCCCGATCATGGACCGGGCGGATACGACTGGGAAATCTCAAACAAGCGATACAGAACCCGGAATGCAGATATGAAACCTTGGGCTGAATGAATGGAATCCCGTTGGGTTTATTATCACACGGCGGGGACGGAGTAGACTTGTTATTTCAGAACGAACTTAATGTCGTTCACGCTCGCATCGCCAACGTGAAGTTTGAACGTCGAACTTGTGACATCAAAATTTTGTGAATGAACTACGAATGTCAGTTCGTAATCCCCTGATCCAAGTAATTTTCTGTGTGCTGGGGAATCAGTTAATGAACCCAAGTGCAGCTCAGATGGCGCATCATGATAGACAAAAAATGCGTCCAGTTCTCGAGATGAATTATATGGGATTACGACATTTGGGAAAATTACGCCTCGCCACTTGAATTCAACCAAATTAAGGTCAACAGCTTTACCGGTCTTAAGGTCAATTGTTTTTTCGAGATACGCGGAACAGTTAAAAGCAGTTTTTGAGTGGTGATCGTTTTTTACCTCCAAATGGTAGTATCGAACCGGTCTGCCTTGTGGAAAATGCTGATGCACATGCCTTGCATCTGCAAATTGGTTCGGCTCGCGTGTAATTGTTATTTGATTTCGCCAATTAGGCTGCCACGTTTTTGAGACCTTATCGGCTATCAAAGACAATATTTTATCACGACTGGAAAACTTCGTGCAGTTTCCTTGAACAAAGGCCAAAACGCCTTCCAACTGGATGCCTTCCTCTTGAAAAGCAATCAGAGGTTTGTCTAGGTATGCAGCAATCGATAATTCTTGATGGGAGAAAAGTGAACCTCTGTGAAATCCGCTTTTTAACGGTTCACGCTTAAAATCAATGAATAAAAAATATTCTGAGTCAGATAGGCGCGCAAAGATATTCTCTTTTACGCCCCGGAGCGTTTGTTCGGAAACGGCAACATAAGGATCATAACCAAGACTTTCGAGAAGTTGCGCGACTTGGTTAGCTATTTCAACTTCATCAGTTTGATTGCTTTGTCCGCAGCTTATGAATACTCGTGCTTTCATCGTTCGGGTTAACATTAATTACTCACCCACAACCCCGCCAACGCCCTCTCAATCCTTGCCAGCACGCGTTCTTTGCCGAGGACTTGAAGCAGGTGGTAGAGACTCGGGCCGGAGGTCTTGCCGGTCACGGCCAGACGGCAGGGATGCACCAGCACACCAGCTTTCACACCCAGCGCCTTGGCGGTTTCCTTGAGCGTGGCTTCCAGTGTCTCGGCATTGAACGCCGGGGCGTGGTGGAACGCATCGCGGAGTTTTTCCAGGCGCGGCTTGTTCTCCGGAACGAAATCTTTTTTGGCGGCCTCGGCGTCGTATTCCACGTTGTCCGTGAAATAAAATCCGGCGTAGGCGGGCAGTTCGGAGAAGGTCTTGATCTTGCCGCGACAGGTGTCGAGCGCGGCTTTGACGAAGTGCACGTCCAGTTTGTTCGTATCAACTCCAGCTTTGGCAAATGCGTGCACGCCGAGTTCATAGAAACGGTCGGGGGCGACTTCGCGGCAGTATTCGCCCTGCAACCAAAGGAGTTTTTCCATGTCGAACTTGGCGTTGTGCCGGAGAATCTGCGGCAGGTCGAAGCGCTCAACGACGTCGGTGAGCGGCATTTTTTCCAGATTATCCTTGGGCGACCAGCCGAGGAGGCAGAGGTAATTGTTCACGGCTTCGGCGAGGAAACCGTCGTCAAGATAGCTGGTGAGCGACGCGCCTTTGTCGCGCTTGCTCATCTTGGAACCGTCGGCGTTCAGGATGAGCGGGATGTGCGCATACTTGGGCGGCTCCACGCCAAACGCGCGGAAGAGCGCGATGTGCTTGGCAGTGTTGCTCAAGTGATCTTCGCCGCGAATGACGTGCGTGATGCCCATCTCGAGATCATCCACGACGTTGACGAAGTGGAACACGGGCTGACCGTCGCTGCGGACGAGCACCCAGTCGGGGTCGGCTTCCTCGCGGTCGGTCAGCGGGCGCAACACATCGCCAACGACGAGATCTGGAATGAGAATCGGCTCGCGCGTCATGCGAAATTTAATGGTGCCATCCACGTGTTTGTAGGCGAGGTCGCGCGACATCAAGGCTTCGATGCGACGCTGGTAATTTTCCTTCCGCTGCGATTGGAAATAGGGGCCGCGGTCACCTTTGCTGGGGCCGGTGGCATCGCCGGTGATGGGACCCTCGTCCCAATCCAGCCCGAGCCAGCGCAGGCCGTTGAGGATGACGTCCACGGCTTCCTGGGAATTGCGCGCAGCATCGGTGTCCTCAATGCGCAGGACGAAGGTGCCGCCGGTGTGGCGGGCGTAAAGCCAGTTGAAGAGCGCAGTGCGCGCGCCACCGATGTGCAGATAGCCGGTAGGGGAAGGAGCGAAGCGGACGCGAGGTTTCATAGTCATTTTATTTAGCCACAAATTTTCATAAATGGACACAGATTTAAAAACAAAAATCACCGAGTTGTCACTTTTGGTTGGCCGCGAAAATCGATAGGGTTGGCGGATGGCGAGACAATTTTCATTGGCCGTTCTTTTGGGGGCATTGATGCTTTGCCGGCTGACGGCAGCGGAGCAGATCCTGTTCGCCGCTGACTTTTCGCGCGGCATTTCAAACGGCTGGGAGAACGTGGCGTTTTTCAAAACGCCGACGGATTATGCGACGGTGCGCGAGGGGACAAATTATTTCGTGCGTGGCACGGCGATAAAATCGTGTTCCGCCTTGAGCACGAAGCTGAAACTCGCGCCGCCAGCCAGGCTGAAGCTGCGCTGGCGCTGGCGGATTGAGGGAGTGAACACGAACGGTTCGGAGCGCGAGTTGAAGAAGTTCGACCACGCGGCGCGGGTGTTCGTGGCGTTCGACACGTTCATCGGACCACCGCGCACGCTGAATTATATGTGGGGTAACACGGAGCCGTCCGGCACGGTACTGGAGCATCCCAAGTCCGGCCGCGCGCAGATCTTTGTCCTGGAATCCGGCAACGCCAAGGCTGGCCAGTGGCTGACCGAGGAACGGGATGTGTCGGCGGA
Source organism: uncultured Verrucomicrobia subdivision 3 bacterium (assembly GCA_903922735.1). Classification (GTDB taxonomy): domain Bacteria; phylum Verrucomicrobiota; class Verrucomicrobiia; order Limisphaerales; family UBA11358; genus UBA11358. The sequence continues at coordinate 46,122 of CAIXUZ010000071.1, read as the reverse complement.
CTGGAAAAAGGTTTTTCCCGACCAGCCCATGCCAAAGATTGTAGGATTTGGGTTGATGACGGACAGCGACAGTTTGGGAATGAAACTGAGAGGAGATTACACGGATATTGCACTATCCGGGGAATGAAAAAGAGCGCCCCGTAGACGGAGCGCTCTTTGGTGGAAGTAATAAAAAATTACTTGGTGCCGAGGATTGCGTCCTTGGCGGCCTTGGCGACGCGGAACTTCACGACGCGCTTGGCCTTGATCTGGATCTGCTCGCCGGTCTTGGGGTTGCGGCCGATGCGGGCAGCGCGGTTCTTGAGGACGAGCTTGCCGATGCCAGGCAGGGTGAAAGTGTCTTTCGCATGCTTGTAAGCGAGCTGCGCGATGCTGTCGAGGATTTCAACGGCCTGCTTCTTGGAGAGTCCGTTCTTTTCCGCGACGAGCGCGGCGATTTGAGCTTTGGAGAGTGCTTTTGCCATATTTATTTATTTGGTTGAGGTTGTTGTTTGTTACGTTTCAGTCCGAAAAGTCACCAGACTTATGCGAGTAAAAATCCATTACGCCCCTCGCGCAAGCGAAAAAATTAAAAAAAACACAGTTTTTTAAGCCTTCCGCGCCACCGGACTTGACATCACAAGACGATTTCCGACCATTTAGCCATGGCGCTCTTCTCCATCCATAACGAATTTCGCTATGACATCACTCGAAAAATCTTCGAGGGTGGCATGGGCATCGTGTATGAAGCGGAGCAGCACGGCGCACGAGATTTCGTCAAACGCGTCGCCATCAAGATCATCCGGCCCAATTTCGGCAGCCAGAAGATGTTCATGGATAATTTTGTCGGCGAAGCCAAGCTCGTCGCCGATTTGATCCACACCAACATCGTCCAAACCTACCATCTCGGCGAGACGAACGGCCTGGCCTTCATCGCCATGGAATTGATCCGGGGCGTGAATCTGGAGCAGTTCACCCATCAGCTGGCCGAAAAAAAGCGCCCACTATCGAAGGAACTGGCGGTATTCATCACCAGCCGCGTCGCCCGCGGACTCGCCTACGCGCATAACAAGACCGACAAAGATGGCCGGCCGATGGGCATCGTCCACCGCGACGTCAGCTTCAAGAACATCATGATCGCGTTCGAAGGCGACGTGAAACTGACCGACTTCGGCATCGCCAAGGCAAAAGGATTTCTCACCGACCAGGAAGGGGAAGTCGTCGCCGGCAAACCGGATTACATGAGCCCTGAGCAGGCGGATTTTCAGGTGACCGACAAGCGTTCGGATATTTTCTCCGCCGGGGTGGTGCTGGCGAATCTGCTGCTCGGCCGGAATATTTTCAAGGGGACAAGCGCTGAAGATTCGCGGAACCGGATCATGAACCAGCCCATCCCTGATTTCCGCTCGCTCGACCCGCGCATCGACGACCGGCTCAACGACATACTCCACCACTGCCTGGCGCGCGACCTGCACCACCGCTACGCAACGGCCGACCAGTTGCTGACCGAACTGGAATATTACATCTACCACGGCGGTTACGGCCCGACCAATGAGACGCTCGGCAAATTCATCCGCGAACTATTCGGGCAGGAGCCGGTCAAAGCCGCACCCGACCACGCGCATCTGAAAACCATCATCCTCGATGGCAATTCGGAGCAGAACAAGCCAAGCCATTGAGGCATGAAACGCACCGCCTCAGACATCGTCAAACTAGGCCTGCTCCAAACAGACGTATCAGCAAATCCAGCGGCAAACCTTCAGAAGACCGTTTTACTCGTCGAGCGCGCCGCCAAATCCGGCGCCAAAATTATCTGCACCCAGGAACTCTTCCGCTCGCGGTATTTTTGCCAGAGCGAAGACCACGCGAATTTCAAGCTAGCCGAAAAGATTCCCGGTCCCAGCACCGATGTCTTCTGCCAATTGGCGAAGAAACACAAAGTCGTCATCATCGCCTCGCTGTTCGAGAAACGCGCCGCCGGCATCTATCACAACACCGCCGCCATCATTGACGCGGACGGCTCACTGCTCGGCAGCTACCGCAAGATGCATATCCCAGACGACCCGCTGTATTACGAGAAATTTTATTTCACACCCGGCGACCTCGGCTTCAAATCCTGGCAGACCCGATACGCCAAGATCGGCGTGTTGATTTGCTGGGACCAATGGTATCCCGAAGCCGCGCGGCTGACGGCGATGCAGGGCGCGGAAATCCTTCTTTACCCGACCGCCATCGGCTGGCATCCGGGCGAAAAGAAAAAGCACGGATTTAACCAGCACCAGGCCTGGGAAACCATTCAGCGCAGTCACGCCATCGCCAACGGCTGCTACGTGGCCGCCGTCAACCGCATCGGCCATGAGAAGCTTGCGGGCGTGAGCGGCGACGGCATCGAATTCTGGGGGCAAAGCTTCGTGGCCGGCACCTCCGGCGAAATCATCGCCAAGGCCGGCTGCCACAAGGAAGAAACCTTGATTGTGCCCGTGGACCTCGCCCGGGTGGACACCACCCGCACCCACTGGCCCTTCCTGCGCGACCGCCGGATTGATGCTTATGGAAATCTGACGAAGCGGTTTGTGGATTGAGTTAAAATCGCAAATTTAGCCGCTCAAAACGAGCGCGAGGCCGAGGAGGAGTTTGGGGTTCATGGCATTCTGTGATATCTCGGTGCTTTGCTTGGAAATTCTTCCCCGTAAACATAGTTGCGAAGCTTTTTCAGCAGCGAATTGGTATTGATTCCCAGCGCACAAGCCGGCAGCGCCCCAACCACCGTAACACTGTATTTTCCGCCATCTGGGCATCTGGGTGTTTCCCCATTTTTAAAATATGGCTTGAGATCATCAAGTGTCACTGCATCGCCGGGATGTTTTCCATGGTCCTTCGCCCACTGTTTTACCACAGCATCAATAAATCGGAGGTAATTAGGGCACATGGCAACAGATGATGTGGCTCTCGTCCGCTCATGGTGAAACGGAAATATATTGTAGTGTTTAAGTGCACAGAGAACACTTATACCAAGCGCGAGGTAGAGGATGAGTTTGGTTTTCATGTCTTGTCGGAGGTTTTACGCCCATCCGCCCGCCTTACCAAGTGTCCTTTCAGAAAATGATTGGCACATAACTAAAATGCCCGCCGCGTTGCCGGGGCGGGGGTGGTTCATTTTACAATCCAACCCGTTCGGTGCACATGATGGTGATGGGCAGGCTCCAGTCGCTGACCTTGTTGTGTCCGCCCTGGGAGCAGACTTGCACCGCGTAGGTCGTGCCGGAAGCTGGTTTGAGGTCGGTTGGCGCCACACTGGATGATTTTTGCGCTTTATGAGGCTAAAACGGCGTCTTTTGGTCATAAAACGGCACTTTTGAGGGTTTTCTTGGAGTTTTGAGACTTCAAGATGAAGTATTGATGCTTCAAAACTTAATGTTGAGGCTACTGGACGATGTGCTGAAGCAACTGCACGAAGAATTGAGACGACTGGACAACGCACTGAAGCAACTGGACGTTGTGCTGAAGCTACTGAACAACGGGTTGAGACTACTGCACGAAGAGCTGAAGTTACTGGACGAAGGGGAATTGCATCAGGACGTCATCCAGTTGTCTCTGGACGTTGTGCCGTAGCTACTGGATAAAGCAGGCAGGCAACCGAATTTGGTTCCGAAGCATCAATAATTTCCATGGAAGCATCGGCGGAGCGATTTGTTGGCTTGCCGGCTCAAGGCGTGCTGTTAGATTTGGCGGATGTCCGTCCTGAACACGGCTTGGATCACCGGCGCCAGCGGGTTGATTGGCAATTATCTCGCCCAAACCGCGCCCCAATTCGCACCGCACTGGCGAGTGCGAGCGCTGACGCGCGCGGATTTTGATTTGCTGGATTTCGCCGCCGTCGAACGCGAATTCAAAAAGGACCGACCACAACTCGTCATCCACTGCGCGGCCATCACCGCAGTTGCCGACGGGCAAAAAAACCCCGCGCTGGCCCGGCGCGTGAACGTCGAGGTCACCCAACTGCTGGCGGAGCTGGCGGTGGACATTTCTTTCGCCTTTTTCTCGACGGATCTGGTATTCGACGGGCGCAAGGGGAATTACGCCGAGACGGACCCGGCGAATCCGCTACACCTTTACGGCGAGACCAAGCTTACCGCCGAGGGCATCGTCCGGAAAAACCCGCGCCATCTGGTCGTGCGCACCTCTCTCAACGGCGGCACTTCGCCGTCCGGCAACCGGGCGTTCAACGAGCAGTTGCGGCGCACCATGCAACAAGCCGGCCAGGGGATGACCTTGTTCACCGATGAATTCCGCTGCCCGATTCCGGCGGTGGAAACGGCGCGGGCGGTCTGGGAACTGGCACAGAAAAAATGTGCGGGCCTTTACCACGTTGCCGGTGCGGAGAAACTTTCGCGCTGGGAAATCGGCGAACTTCTGGTCCAACGGTGGCCGGAGGTGACAGCAACCCTGAAATCCGGTTCCGCCCATGATTTTCCGGGGCCGCCGCGCGCGCTGGACACGTCGCTGAACATCGCCAAGGTACAAAATGAGTTATCCACTCCCCTGCCCGGCCTGCGGGCGTGGCTGGCGGCAAATCCAGACGAAACATTTTGAAAGGCTGGTGGGGCGAGCGTCCTCGCGAGCCGTCGTGAGCCTGCGGTTTAATCGGCTCGCGAGGACGCTCGCCCCACCGGTGATTTCACTTCGCCTGCAATTCCAGAATGGTGATGGAGCAAGGCGGGAAGGTGCGGGTAAAGCGGGTGCCCAGGCCGTTCACCTTTTCGGTCACCGGCACCACCTTCTCCGGGTCGTCAATGGAATTGGTGGCGTCACGATTGCCGGCCTTAAGGACGGTGGCGGTGCCCCGGGCGGCGATGGCTTTCACGCCACTAATTTCAATCTTTACGGCCTGCGGCGCATCGGCGCGATTGACGATTTTGACAATGATCTTGCCGCTGTTTTTTTCACGGGTAGCGGAGTAGAACAAAGATTTTGCCTCGCGCTGGACGGCCGGCGACTCCACCCCGTCGCGTTTTCTGGCCGGTTGCACCCAGGAGTAAGCCGGCAGGTTTTGGGCGGCGGTGGCCAGCACCTCATCACCACCGTGGTTGCCGAACATTTTCTGGGCGTAATACGACGGCGAGCCGTAACTGCTAAGGACGTTATAACCGATCAGGTCGCTGGACCATTGCATCGAGTCGTTTTTTTGCTTGGGGGTATTGATTTCGCTGACATTGACGAACAAGGGCGCGTAGCAGTGCATGAGCACGATGTCGGCGTTGCGCTCCATACTGCACATGAAGGCGGCATCGCCGAGCGCCCCGGCCATGTTCGGCGTGGGCGACCCGACGCGCGTGGCCCATTCACCCACGAAGATTTTGGCCGCGTTGGTGCGGCTGCGCTCATCATACATGTAGGACTGGGATTCCATTTCTTCCTCGGAGCGGTAGTAATGTTCATCCACCAAGTCAGGGGTGCGGCTATGGACGCGCGCGGATTCCGGGTGCTCGTTACCGACGGTGGAAATGATTTTCAAGTGCGGGTATCTGGCCTTGATGGCGTCGTAAAACTGGGCGAACCGGCCGTCATAGCTGCCCGACTTGTCGAACCAGTCTTCGTTTCCGATTTCGACGTAACGCAGCTTGAACGGGTTCGGATAGCCGTCCCTGACGCGCTGCGCGCCCCACTTGGTCGAAGCGTCACCGATGACGTATTCAATCTCCTCCAACGCTTCCTGAACGTAAGGTTCTAGCCCGGGTCCGGCGGGAATATAATCCTTCTTTAGCGTATAGCCCGCGAACACCGCGAGCACCGGCTCCATATTCAAGTCCTGACACCAGCCGAGAAATTCCGGGAGCCCAAACCCGTCCGTGGACCAATAGCCCCAGCAACTGCGATGGCCGGGCCGCTGCTCGAAGGGACCGACGGTTTGCTTCCAGTTGAAACGCTCGTTGAAATAATTGCCCTCGACGTAATTGCCGCCGGGGAAGCGCAGAAACTTCGGCTGCGCGGCCGCCAGCATCTGCGAGAGGTCCACGCGGTTGCCGTTGGCACGATTTTTATAGGTGGGCGGGAACAGCGAAACCTGCTGCAACCAGATCGTGCCGGGCGAAGCCGTCGTCAGTTTGAAAACATTCTCTCTGGACGGCTTCACATTGTTTGGAGTCAACGTGGCTTCAAATTTTTTCCAGTCGCCGGTGACGCCGGAGATTTCGGCGCGGGCAAAGACGGTTTTCCCGTCCGCACTTTCAAGGGTCACCGTGAGCGGGCCGTTGAATCCGGCAGCGGCTTTGGCGAAGAACGAAACCTGATAAGCCGTCTTGGGCCGGAGGGGAATGCCCCAATATCCGCCGTTGGCGACGCCTGCCGGAGAACTTTTTGACGCCGAGGGGGCCTCCATCCGCAGGCTCACGTTGAGCGCGGCGTTCAATGGCGTGTTAGTATCGAGGGCAAGGAGGACGTTGCCGACGGCATTCCAGAATTTTGGCGCGTTTGTGGCCGGAAACTTCGCCGGATAATACTGATTCAGGACATAGGCGTCAGGCTTGACGATCTCGGGAAGGGCATCCGCCTTGAACGAGCGGTTGCGGATGAGCTCACCATAAAGCCCGCCCTCGTAGGAATAATTAATCTCTTCGGTCATCAATCCGTAAAACGTCGGCGGCATCTTGGCCGTGACTTTGTCCGCCTGGATTTGCAGGACTGGCAGAGTTGCCTGGGCCAAGCCCACGGTCGCCGCGGCCAGAACGTAGAAAATCCCCATGAGTCGGGAAGCCCAAAACCCCCGGGAAAGGTATTTAATTAAGTTCATAAAGTAATTATTGAATCGGGCCGCACCGGAAGTCCACATTTTTTTTGGCGATGGATGAAAAAGAAAACTTTGTTCCGGCACCACTTCGTAGTTTTATTCCGGCAGTGAACCTGAAATCACCCACGATCAATCCCCAATACCGCGGCCGCCTGGCGCCGTCGCCGACGGGCCTGCTACATCTTGGTCACGCACGGACGTTCTGGGCGGCACAGGAACGGGCACGGGCGGCAGGCGGCACTTTGATTCTCCGCAACGAGGATTTGGATTCCACCCGATTCAAGATGGAGTTTGTCACCCAAATGCTGGAAGACTTGCGCTGGTTTGGCTTCGAGTGGAGCGAAGGCCCGGACTGCGGCGGGCCGTTCGCACCTTATAATCAAAGCGAACGAATGGAGGTTTACCGCGCCGCGCTGGAAAAACTCCGGGCGGGCGGCTTCATTTATCCCTGCACCTGCTCGCGCAAAGATATTCAAGCCGCGGTCAGCGCGCCGCATGAAAACGCCGGGGATGAACCGATTTATCCGGGAACCTGCCGCGCCTATTCCAGATCGCGGATGGAGAAGGGCGAATTAAATACCGGGTTCAAAACCCGCCACCCCAAATTTTCGTGGCGCTTCCGCGTCCCTGACGGTGAAACCATCTGCTTCATGGACGGCGGTTTTGGCGAACAAAAATTTGTCGCCGGCAAGGAATTCGGTGATTTCGTCGTCTGGCGTCCCGACGGCGTGCCGGCCTATCAACTGGCATGCGTCGTGGACGATGCCGCCATGCAAATCTCGGAAGTGGTGCGCGGCGCGGATCTGCTGCTCAGCACCGCGCGGCAGATCCTGCTCTATCGCGCGCTCGGCCTAACCGCCCCGCAATTTTACCATTGCGAATTGATGCGCGACGAACACGGCGTAAGGCTGGCCAAACGGCATGATTCTTTGAGCCTGCGGACTTTACGCGAGCAGGGACAAACCGCCGCCCGGCTTCGCTTGGGCGGGAATCCGGTCAGTAGGGCGGATGAAGCAAAAAAACAGAAAAAATGCTTGTGAATTTTTTCACGATTAGGCAGTTTGTCGTTTCTCTGACGTCGGGATTTTCCGCCGGAATCAATCGCGCCGTCAGGAATCATTTTCGTGAACCGTTTTCGAAAAATAATTTTGGTTTTGTCCGTTTTTGCCGCGGGATTTGCCATCCCTTTGCGCGCGGAAAATGCCATGGCGCCGGCCGCTGAAACAGCGGCCGCCAAAGCTCCGCAGGCCGAGGCCGACAAGCCGCTGGTCGCGGCGTATGCCCCGGCGCTATTGTATTTTGGCCCCGTGCCCGCCGATGCCCCGGAGGAGGATCAGCAGGCGATCACGGTTTTCGCCGGGCAATGGCCGAAAAATTTCCCGTCTTTTCCGATCACCAATTCCATTCTCTACACCTGGGTCGTGGCCATTGTGATTCTCGTTGTGGTACGACTGGGCACCCGCAAAATGAAGGAAGTGCCGTCCGGCACACAGAATTTTGTCGAAGCACTGGTTGGCGGCTTGCGCGACATGTGCGAGGGAATGCTGGAGCCGAAAGTGGCCCGCTGGGTCTTCCCCCTGGCGGCAACGTATTTTATTTTCATCGCCGCTTCAAATTTGATGGGCTTGCTGCCTGGCGTCGGCAGCATCGGCTGGGGAATCCACGCTCCTGCAGGGGAAAAATTCAGCTGGCTGCCCTTCGCGATTCACCATGCGGAATCACCGCTGTTCCGCCCGCCGACCGCGGACGCAAACATGACGGTGGCCATGGCCGCAACCTTCTTTATCATGAGCACCTGGTGGGGGCTGAAATACAACGGTCTGTGGGGCATGGTGAAACACATTTTCGGCGTCAAAGGCGGCTTCAAAGGCCTGGTGGTCATTCCGCTATCGCTGATTTTTCTGTTTGTCGGCTGTGTGGAAATCATCTCCATCTGCGTCCGCCCGGTGGCGCTCGCCATGCGCCTGTATGGCAATATTTACGGCGGTGAAAGCGTGCTGGCCATCATGCTCACCAATTCGCCGCTCGGCATCGCCGCGTTGCCTTTCTATTTTCTGGAGTTGCTCGTCGCGCTGGTGCAGGCGCTGGTGTTCACGCTCTTGAGCATCGCGTTCATCGGCATGTTCTGTTCGCACGAGGAAGACAACGGCGCGGAGAGCGCGCATTGAGTTGAATTTTGATTTTGCCTCCGGGAGACCTTTCGGCGAACGGCGGCATGAAACTGAAACCTAAAACATAAAAAACATATGATGCTAGCAGAAGCGGTTACACAAGCGTTGAACTTGCACGGTAATATCGGCGTGGGTCTGGTCGGCGGCGGCGCCGCCATCGGTATCGGTCTCGCCGGTATGGGCGCGGCCATGGCCACCGGCCGCAACCCCGGTGCGTTCGGCAAAATTTTCACCACCGCGCTGCTGGCGATGGCGTTGGCCGAAGGTCTCGCCATGCTGACCTTTTTCCTGCTCGCCAACAAGTAATTCCCTGATTTATGGGCGACCTGCTCCAAACCTTGGGTATTCAGTGGACCAAGCTGATTCCGCAGTTGTTTAACTTCGGAATCGTGCTTTGGGTCTTGTGGAAATTTGCCTACAAGCCGGTTTTCACCATGCTGGATGCGCGCCAGAAGAAAATCGCCGAAGGCGTCGCCAACGCCGATAAAATCAAGGTGGAACTTGCCAAAACCGAGGCCGAGCGCCAGCGGATTTTGAATCACGCCGGCGACGTGGCAAACCAGATGATTGAACAGGCGCGCGAAGCCGCCAACCGCGTCCGCGAAGTCGAAACGCAAAAGGCCATCGCCGCCGCCGAGCAGATCATCGCCAAAGCCCGTGAAGCCGCCGCGCAGGATCATGCGAAGATGCTCGCGGAATTGAAGCGCGAAGTCGGCCGCCTCGTGGTGCAGACCACCACGACCGTCACCGGCAAGATTCTCACGGCAGACGACCAAAAGCGGCTCGCCGAAGAGACCCAGAAGCAACTGTCCTAAACCGGCGGAATGAAAATCTCCAAACAAGCCCAGCGCGACGCCCGCCAGCTGTTCCGCGCCAGCCTCGTCAACGGCGGGCTGGACGAAGGACGCGTCCGGCAGGTGGTGACGCTGTTGGTGGAAAAAAAACCACGCGGCTATGTCCAGATTCTTTCCCGCCTGCACCGCCTGGTGAAGCTGGATTTGGCCAAGCGCACCGCCAAAGTCGAGGGCGCAGTGCCCGCCACCCCGGCGCTGATGGCGGAAGTCAAAGCCGGCTTGGAAAAGCGTTACGGCGCGGGACTGGATTTAAGTTATGTCATCAATCCGTCGCTGCTTGGCGGCTTGCGAATTCAAGTCGGCAGCGACCTTTACGACGGCAGTGTGAAAACCCGTTTGGATAAATTGGCCCAAAGTTTTTAATCGGATTCTATGAGTAATTTGTTACAGGAAATTGAAGCCCAGATCGCCGGTGCAAAAACCGCGACGGCAAAACAAAATGTCGGCACCGTGCGCGAAATCGGCGACGGCGTGGCCAAAATCGAAGGCCTCACCGACACGATGCTCAACGAGATGCTCGACTTCGGCGGCGGAGTCGTCGGGCTCGCGCTGAACCTCGAGGAAACCGAAGTCGGCGCGGTCATCCTTGGCGACTACACCAAGATCAAGGAAGGCACCGAAGTCCGCACCACCGGCAAGCTGCTCCAGATTCCGGTCGGCAAGGGAATGTTGGGGCGCGTCGTCAATGTTCTCGGCCAGCCGCTCGACGGCAAAGGCGCCATCAAGGAATCCGCTTTTTATCCCGTCGAAAAAATCGCGCCCGGCATCATCCGCCGCAAACCCGTGAGCCAGCCGGTGCAGACCGGCATCATGGCCATTGACGCGATGATCCCGATCGGCCGCGGCCAGCGCGAACTCATCATTGGCGACCGTGGCACGGGCAAGACCACCATCGGCGTGGACACGATGATCAACCAGGCGCGCATCAACAAGGCCGCGGAAGCCGCCGAGGAAAAAGATTTTCGCCCGATTTACAACATCTACGTCGCCGTGGGCCAGAAGCAGTCGAATATTGCCCGCGTCATTGCGGTTTTGGAAGAAGCCGGTGCTCTGCCTTATACGGTCATCGTGGCGGCGTCCGCTTCCGATTCCGCCTCCAACCAGTATCTCGCACCGTTCGCCGGCGCGGCGATCGGCGAATGGTTCATGGATAACGGCATGGATGCGCTCATCATTTACGATGACCTCTCCAAGCACGCCGTCGCCTACCGCCAGGTGTCGCTCATCTTGAAGCGCCCGTCCGGCCGCGAAGCGTATCCCGGCGACGTGTTTTATCTGCATAGCCGCCTGCTCGAACGCTCGGCGCGGGTGTCCGAAAAATACGGCAACGGCTCGCTCACCGCGCTGCCGATCATCGAGACGCAAGCCGGCGACGTGTCCGCTTATATTCCGACGAACGTGATCTCGATCACGGACGGCCAGATTTATCTCGAAACCGATTTGTTCTATCAAGGCGTTCGCCCCGCTGTTTCCGTCGGCCTCTCGGTGAGCCGCGTCGGTTCCGCCGCGCAGATCAAGGCGATGAAGCAGGTGGCCGGTCGCATCAAAGGCGACTTGGCGCAGTTCCGCGAATTGGCAGCCTTTGCGCAGTTCGGCTCCGATCTCGACGCGAAGACGCAGGCGCTGCTCGAACGCGGCAAGCGCATCATTGAAATCTTCAAGCAGAACCAGTACAATCCGCTGCCCGTGGAAGTGCAGGTTCTGGTGCTCTGGGCCGCGCAGAATAATTTCTTCGACGATGTCGCCGTGGAAAAGGTGAAAGACTTCCAAGGCAAGCTGGTTGATTTCATCCAGACGCGCAAAGCTGATTTGCTGCTGAAGATTCGCAACGAAAAAGCCATCAGCGACGCCATCGCGGCGGATCTGAAGACGGCGGCCGCGGAATTCAAGCAGACTTACCGCTGATAATTCATGGCCAGCACGCGCGACATACGCCGACGCATAAAGTCGGTCAAGAACACCGCCCAAATCACCAAAGCGATGCAGATGGTGGCCGCGGCCAAGATGCGCAAGGCGCAGCAAGCCGCGCTCGTCGGGCGGCCTTACGCGCAGTTGATGAATGAAATCATGGCGAAGGCGGCGGAAGGCACGGTTGGCTTCGACCATCCCCTCTTGCAGTCGCGTCCGGCCGCCAGACGCGCAGTGGTGCTGGTAAGTTCTGATCGCGGCTTGTGCGGCGGCTTGAACAGCAACCTGTTCCGCGAAGTTTCCAAGCTCGACCCAAACACGGTGTTCATCACCGCCGGCAAAAAGGCGGCGCAATTTATTCACCGCACGAAGCGCAATCTCGCGGCGGAGTTCACCTTCAAGGACACGCCGGAATTCATCGAGGCGCGGCCGATTTCAAAATTCGTACAGCAGCTGTTTTTAAAGGGCGAGGTGGATGCAGTGGACATTTTATTTCCGCGCTTTGTCAACACGCTGACCCAGCAGCCGGTGCTGGTGCCGTTCCTGCCGATCGGCAAAGTCGCCGCCACCACAGCCGGCATCAATGCGCCGGCCCAGGAACTTTCCGTGCACAGCTCGGCGGAGATTTTTGAATTCGAGCCGGATGAGGAAACCGTGCTGGGCCAGTTGTTGCCGCATAGCTTAAATTTCCAGATGCATCAAATCCTGCTGGAGACCAAGGCGAGCGAGCAGAGCGCGCGCATGGTGGCGATGAAAAACGCGACGGACAACGCCAAGCAGATCATCAAGGACCTGACGCTGGAATACAACAAGTTGCGTCAGGCGAATATCACGAAGGAATTGTTGGAAATCACCACGGCCCAGATGGCCCTCGGTTGAAAAACGGAAACGCTAAAAATTTAAGAACATGAGCAAAGGTAAAATCGTTCAAATTATCGGCCCCGTCGTGGACGTCGAGTTCACCGGCGCGCTTCCCGCGATTTATAATGCGCTGACCGTCAGCTACGAGCTGCCCGGCCAGGGCGCGACCAAGCTGACGCTCGAAGTGCAGCAGCACCTCGGCGACAACTGGGTGCGCGCCGTCGCCATGAGCACCACCGAGGGGCTCAAGCGCGGTTACGAAGTCGCCGACACCGGCGGACCGATTTCCATGCCCTGCGGCGAAAGCGTGATGGGCCGCGTGTTTAACGTCACCGGCGACCCTGTTGACGAACAAGGCCCGGTAAAGGCCGACAAATATAATCCAATTCATCGTCAGGCGCCCGCGCTGGTGGATCAATCCACGTCGCCGCAGATTCTCACCACCGGCATCAAGGTCATTGATTTGATCTGCCCGTTCCTCAAAGGCGGCAAGGTCGGCGCGTTCGGCGGGGCCGGTGTCGGTAAGACGGTCGTCATCATGGAACTGATCAACAACATCGCGAAGCTGCACGGCGGCATCTCGATGTTCGCGGGCGTCGGCGAACGCACCCGCGAAGGCAACGATCTTTACAACGAAATGATCGAGGCCGGCGTAATCAAGGTGAAGAAAGATGAAAAAGGCCATCCCCTCAAGGGCGAAAACGGTCTGCCGATCATCGTCGAAGGTTCCAAAATCGGCTTGGTGTACGGCCAGATGAACGAGCCCCCCGGCGCGCGTCTCCGCGTGGCGCTCTCCGCGCTCGCCGTGACGGAATATTTCCGTGACGAAAAAAACCAGGACGTGCTCCTGTTTGTGGACAACATTTTCCGTTTCTCGCAGGCCGGTTCCGAAGTGTCCGCGCTCCTCGGTCGCACGCCGTCGGCGGTCGGTTACCAGCCGACCCTCGCCGCCGAAATGGGCGACTTGCAGGAACGCATCACCTCCACCAAGAAAGGTTCCATCACGAGCTTCCAGGCCGTGTATGTGCCTGCCGACGACTTGACCGATCCCGCGCCGGCCACGACGTTCGCGCACCTGGATGCGACCATCGTGCTCGAACGTTCCATCGCGGAACTCGGCATTTTCCCCGCCGTGGACCCGCTGTCCTCCAGCTCCCGCGCCCTCGCGCCGGAATTCGTCGGCCAGGAACACTACGACGTCGCGCGCGGCGTGCAGAAGGTGCTTCAGCGCTACAAAGATCTGCAGGACATCATCGCCATTCTCGGCATGGATGAACTTTCGCCCGACGACAAGCTCACGGTGTATCGCGCCCGCAAGATTCAGCGCTTCCTGTCCCAGCCGTTCACCGTCGCGCAGGTGTTCACCGGCCGCGAAGGCAAACAGGTGCCCGTCGCCGAAACCGTCCGCGCCTTCAAGGAAATCCTCGAAGGCAAGCACGACGATGTGCCGGAGCAGAATTTCTACATGAAGGGCGGCATTGACGAAATCAAGGAATAATGGCCTCCACCCTCCAACTCGAAATCGTCACGCCCGAGGCAAAAGCCTTCGCCGGCGTCGTGGAGATGGTCACGCTCGTCGGGGTGGAAGGCGAAATGGGCATCATGCCCGGGCATATGCCGGTGATGACCCAGCTGGTCGCCAGCGAACTGATCGTGCGCCAGAACGGCCAGAATATTTTCATCGCCGTGGGCGACGGGTTTGTCCAGATCACCGGTGAAAAAGTTTCCATCCTGACCGACATGGCGATCAAAGCCGACGACATTGACGAAGCCAAGGCGCTGGAAGCGCAGAAGCAGGCGGAGGCCCGCCTCGCACAAAAGCTAAGCGACGAGGAATCCGCCACCGTTCAAGCCGCGCTCATTCACGCCGCCACGCAGATTGCCGTCAAACGGCGGCACAAAAAATAATCAAATCTAAACCGCAAACGGCGCGGAGAACTTTCTCCGCGCCGTTTGTGTTTACAGATAATTCAACCTATTGTCCGCAATTGAAGTGGTGATCAAAGGGTGAATGAGTGAATGAAATTGGGGGCGATGAGCACATATGCATCGCTGGTTTCGACTCACCTGACGGGTGAAGGGAAGGAAGAGTTATCCTTGGACACGCTGCCGGGCAAATTCACCATCACGCGGACGGAAGAATCGCTGATGCCTTACGGCGGACTTGCCGCGTGGAGCGGCTTTCTCAAACACCTTGGCATCATTGAACGCCTCGCCGAGGATTGTCCGGTGACGCGCACCAGTCCCAATGTCGCACCGGTGCGCGAGGTGCTACACAGTTTTCTACTGGGGGCGCTGGTGGAAGGCAAACGCTTCTGCCTTGTGCGCTGGGTGATGGATAATCCGGTGGTGGCCACACTGATGGGATGGAACGGGTGCGCGGCGCAAATGCTTTACCCCGCCTGGGCAAGGGTCTGGACCAGGAAAATCTGCGCCAGTGGATGAACCGCCCGCAAACCGAACTTTATGCGGCGCTGCCGGATCGCTTCATTGCCGACTGGGATTCGACAATGAACACGCGCTACGGCCATCAGGAAGACGCGGTCGTGGGCTACAACCCGCACAAACGCGGCGGAAAAGCCATCATCCACTGATCTGCTGGCGGCACGCACGCGTCTGTGTCTGCATGTAGAATGGCGTCCGGGCGACACCGTCAGCGCAACCGACTGGCAGCCCGCCAAGGAAAAGCTCTGGTCAAATCCGACGATCCGTGAGCGACTATGGCTCAATCGCGGGGATACGGGCTTTGGGCAAGAGGCAATTATGGCGTGGCACGAAATTGAAGGCAAAAAGCGTCCCCAATATCTCTTCAAACTCAAACTGACGGACAACGTGCGGCGGGCGATCACCTGCGTGCCGTGACCCTTGTGGGAAGGGGCTCAGACGGTAGGCTGCTAGCAGTTCGCTGAGACCACGGTGCGGCTGCAAGGTTGGAGCCGGGAACGGCGCATCGTCATCGTGCGCACCCTCAAGCCAACAAATCCCAGCCCGCAGGATTTGTTCTGGGACACGCCCTCGAAGTTAGTTGCACCCGCAGCCGCCGCCACCCACGCTGCGCCCGCCCGAGGCTTCTTCCCGCGAAGTAAAGACATGCTCCGCCAGGGCGTCCCCCAGGGGATCGCGGTCAGCGCGCATAATCGGGTCAGCCAGGGTGCCGCGGTCCCACGGCTTGACGCCGGCACAGCCGGCGGTGAGCAGTAAAGCGGAGGCGGCGAGCAGCAGCAAAAAGTTGGTTTTCATGGTTGAGGGGCGCCCGCCGATTCTTTCAGCAGCAGTTCGATTTCCTGTTCGTAGGCTTTCCGGGTGGCCGCGCCGCGAAACCCGGAGTGGAGGAAGCGCACCCTGCCCATCCGGTCCACCAGGAAGGAAGTCGGCATGGTGGCGACATCGGCGGCGGCCACCAGCTTATGGGCGGCATCCCGGACGACGGCGAACGTGACGGGGGATTTTCTCAGAAACGATTCCAGCGCCGCATTTTTTTCATCCACATTGACGGCCAGCACCACCAACCCGCGCCCGCCATATTGCCGGTGGAGGGCTTCCATGACGGGGAAGGAAGCTTTGCAGGGGGCGCACCAGGAGGCCCAAAAATCCACGAGCAGGACCCGGCCGCGAAGCGGGTCGGGCAATTGGCCGTCGAGTTGGAAGCCGCCCAGCTCGGGCAAGGCATCGCCCACCTTCCAGCCCGCATCGGCCAGGCCGGGCAACGCCGCGAGACAGATGGCGAGCAACAAGGCACGCGGGGCGCGGGAATCAATTAAGCACATAAGCAGAGAAGTTCGGGGTTTGGCAGCGTGCGGTTTGGGTGGTGATGCAGGCCTCGGCGCCGGGGCAGCGCTGAACCAGCTCGAGGCCGGCGCGAGGCCCCAGCACAAAGGCCGAGGTGGACAGGAGACCGGCCATCGTGCAGGTCGCCGCGATGACGGTGACGGCGAGGCAGTCATTCGGCACCGGCTCGCCGGTGCGCGGGTCGAGGATGTGGCCATAGCGGCGGCCCTGGCTGGTGAAGGCGCGGAAATAATCGCCCGAGGTGGCCACCGCCTGATTGGTGACCCCCAGCCCCGTCCAGCAACGGCCCGGCTGCCGGGGGTCTTCCAGACCGATATGCCAGGCGCCTTTGCCGGGCGACTGGCCATAGACCCGCACATCCTGCCCAAAATCCACCAGGACATCCAGCAAGCCGCGCTGACGCGCCATCTGCCAGACTTGGTCCACGGCGTATTCTTTGCCGATGCCGCCCAGATCGAGGCCCATGCCGGCCCGGGGCAGGAACACCGCGCCGGGGCGCCGCTGGATTTTCTCCCAACCGGAGAACTCGCGCGCAGCGGCGATGGCGGCGGCATCGGGAATCCGCGGCGGACTGGCTCTCCAATTCCAGAGCTGGAGGAGCGGCAAAGTGGCCGGATCAAAGATCCCGTGGGTAAAGAAGACCATCTCCTGGCAAAAGGAAAGCAAGCGGTCGGTTTCCGGGTCCACCGCCACCCAGTCCCGGCCCGCGGCCGCATTGATCTGGCCGATGATACTTTGCGGGATGAACCGAGAATAACGCGCCTCGAAAGCGGCGGTCCATTGCACGGCTTCGGCCTGGCAAGCCTGCGCGAGCGCGGGGGTGGCGGCCCGGAAATTGATCCGGCAAACGGTGTTCATCGCCTGAAAGCTCAACTCGTAATAGTCGCCCCGGACCAGTGTCCGGGCAGATTCCTGCACGCGCGCAGACACGCCGGCCATGACATCGGGGGGTGCTAAAACCATACGCGGAGGCCGAGGGTGACGATGTTGGCGGAGGGATAGGCCGAGGCCGAAGTGACGCCATCCAGCCCGTTCATCACGTAGCGCTGGTAACCGAGATCCAGCACGAGCCATGCCCGGATTTTAACCGTGGCCTGGAGACCGAAGGTGAAGGCATCCAATTCGGACAGCCGGTAATCCGCCGAATAATAAGCCGGCACGGCGGAGGGGTTGGTGACCGGATCGCCGGGAAAGATCGTGCCGTAAAAAGAGGCGGCCGTTTGCCGGTAATAACGGGCCGAGGGCGTAAGGACGAGGAACGATCCCACCTTTTGATGCCAGGCCAGATTGACGGTGTGGGCGTGGATATCAAACGAGTCGTGATAG
This sequence comes from uncultured Verrucomicrobia subdivision 3 bacterium, assembly GCA_903922735.1. Classification (GTDB taxonomy): domain Bacteria; phylum Verrucomicrobiota; class Verrucomicrobiia; order Limisphaerales; family UBA11358; genus UBA11358. The sequence continues at coordinate 28,447 of CAIXUZ010000071.1, read as the reverse complement.
TAGCGGTAGGACACCTCCACGCTTGCATCCAAGGGGGAGATGGCCTCAGTGAGTGCGACATAGGCCGACTGCTTATTGCGCGTGCCCGGGCGTTTTTCCTGGTAAAGGGTAAGGGTGTTCATCGGGGAGGGAAGCTCGCCCGAGAAAACCACCCCGCGGTAGGGATCGTCGAAATAGCCCTTCGCGAAACCAAGAGCGACATTGAAATCAAAGACGGTCTTGGGCCCCAGCAACTGGGTCACGCCCAAAAGGAAATCGTCGGAATTCTTGGATTGGTCCCGGGTGATGAAGGTGTTCGCGTTCGGCACAATGGTGTCCGCCGAATAGGACCACCCCGCTTTGAGGGTGGTGTTTTTGTCATTGAGTTCCCACGCGTAGTTGAGCGCACCCGAGAGGGAAAGATAGTCCGATTCCTGGCTGTAGCTGAACTCCGGGGTCAGGCGATGCGGTCCATAAATCAGCCCGGCGGAAACGTCGAAAGCCTGGCGAAGGTCTGTGACGGTGGCGATGGGCACGCTGGAACTGGGCGTCGATTTCGCGGAAGCGGCAGGTGAAGCACCGGAGACCGCATCGACCCGGCCCGCTTTCTTGAAGGTGGTAATGGAGGTGCCCGGGATGGCGAGCGTGGTGCCGGTCGGGTGCAGGGTGAAGCTGTCGGCCGCCGGCGCACCGGTGGGAGTCGCCCCGGAAATGGCGTCGTAGGTGGCCGTGGCCTTCAGGTCGAGCCAAGGCGTGAGCAGCTTCTGGACAAGGAACGAGTCCGTTTCCACTCGGATCCGGCTGTTCTCTTCCCGGTAAGATTCGTGGCGGTACCCGGCCTGGTCCTCAGCGCGCAACTGCGCCAGCGTGAGCATGGGCAAACCCACCCGCGCGCCCCACCGGGCGAACTGGTCCCGCAACCGCCGCCGGCCTTTTGGCTCGCGCGGCCGCGGCGTCCCAATGTCCTTTGATGGCTTAGCCATTACGTTACGTGATGATAGCACAGCATGACGCAAATTAAAGTAGAATATAAGAAGGTGAGACCAAGGACTTGAACTGACCAGAGGGCGGAGGGCAGGGATAGCAAGGGGAACATTCAACGCCGAACGCCAACCACCAATGGCGGCGCTCGGCCGTTGTGCGACAATAAAAAAACCGGAGTCGGTTGACTCCGGCTTGGGGGTGGCAAATGATTACCAGCGGAAGTGAGCGAAGGCCTTGTTGGCTTGGGCCATCTTGTGCACTTCGTCGCGTTTGCGGATGGCATTCCCCTGCCCCTGATAGGCTTCGAGGATTTCCGTGGCGAGCGCGACTTTCATCGGCTGGCCTTTTTTGGCGTCTGCGAAATCGACGATCCAGCGGAGCGCGAGGGCGTTCTGGCGCTCGGTGGGAATTTCGAGCGGCACCTGATAGGTGGCCCCGCCGACACGGCGAGCCTTGGTTTCGATGCGCGGCTTGGCGTTGTCCACGGCGCGCTGCAAAATTTCGATGGGGTTGCTCGCCGGATTTTTTTCGGAGATGGTATCGAACGCACCATAGACGATGCGCTGGGCGGTGCTCTTCTTGCCGGAACACATCACGGTATTGACGAGGCGGGCGACCAGCGTGTTCTGGTATTTGCCGTCCTTGGCCAGCGGCCGTTTGGTTGCTTGACGTCTGCGAGACATGAGTTCGTTAAATCGTTAAAGGTTGAGTGGTTAAAAAATTATTTCGCGGGAGCGGCCTTGGCAGCCTTGGGCTTCTTGACGCCGTATTTGGAGCGGCTGACGCGGCGTTTTTCGACGCCAGCGGCGTCGAGAGTGCCGCGCACGATGTGATAGCGCACGCCGGGCAAATCCTTCACACGACCGCCGCGCACGAGGACGATACTGTGCTCCTGCAAATTGTGGCCTTCGTCCGGGATGTAGGCGATGACTTCGTAGCCATTGGTGAGCCGGACCTTGGCGACTTTGCGCATGGCGGAGTTCGGCTTCTTCGGCGTGCGGGTCATCACCTGGATACAGACCCCACGGCGAAACGGCGAGTTTTCCAAGGCAGGCGACTTGGACTTGTAATTGACTTTATTGCGGCCCTTGCGGACCAATTGATTGATTGTCGGCATTTGCTTTAAAATCGCGGTAAAATTACCGTTTTCGGTTTTGGAGAAACGGAATGCAGAAGTTAAATAAACCCTCCGCCCGTTGCAACCCTATTTTCTAAATAATTTGGTTTGTTCCGTTGAAATCAAGCGGGCGCCGGATTCTCCGGACGCCCGCAGGATATAATTTCAGTTCAGGCCAGCAACGGATTTTCCGCTTCAGCGGCTTCGGGCTCGACCACTTCCGGGGCCTCGGGCAAATCCACGAGCGGATGGATGGTCACCTTGCGGTGGCGGTCGAAACCGCTGCCCGCCGGGATGATGTGGCCCATGATGACGTTTTCCTTGAAGCCGCGGAGGCTGTCAATCTTGGAGCGCGTGGCGGCTTCGGTCAGGACGCGGGTGGTATCCTGGAAGGACGCGGCGCTAAGGAAGCTGTCGGTTTCGAGCGAGGCCTTGGTGATGCCGAGCAGCACGGGAACGGCTTCCGCGGGCTTGCCACCCTTCTTCTCGACGGCTTCGTTTTCGGCTTCGAATTCAAGCTTGTCCACCTGTTCGCCCCAGAGGAACTGGGTGTCACCGGCCTCGGTGACGCGAATTTTGCGCAACATCTGGCGGACGATGATCTCGATGTGCTTGTCGTTGATCGTCACACCCTGGAGCCGATAAACTTCCTGCACTTCGCTGACCAAGTGCTCCTGCAATTCCTGCGGTCCGCAGACGTCGAGGATTTCGTGCGGATCCATCGGACCTTCGGTGAGCTGCTGGCCTTTCTTGACCATGTCGCCCTTGAAGACGATGACGTGCTTGCCGATCGGGATGAGATGCTCTTCCTGCAATTTGGTCACCGGATCGGTAATGAGCACGCAGCGCTTACCGCGGACGCTCGGACCGAAGTCCGCGATGCCGTCGATCTTGGAGATTTCCGACGCATCTTTCGGACGACGAGCCTCGAACAATTCAGCCACGCGCGGGAGACCGCCCGTGATATCGCGGGTCTTGGCCTGCTTGCGCGGCGTCTTGGCGATGAGCGTGCCGGGAACAATCTTATCCTTTTCGTTGACGACGATATGGGCGCCGGACGGAATCGGATAGTTAGCGACGACTTCGCCCCGGTCGTCGGACATGATGATCTGCGGATGCAAATCCTCCTTGTGGTCAATGATGACCATGGCTTCCTCGCCGGTGGCCTCGTCGACTTCCTGCTTCATGGTGACGCCCTCGATGATGTCGTGGAATTTCACCTTGCCGGCCTTCTCGGAGAGAATGGGGACGTTGTGCGGATCCCACTGGACGAACGTGTCGCCCTTCTTGACCTTGCCGCCATCCTTCGCGGAAATCACCGCGCCGATGACGATGGTGTGAACTTCCAGCTCGCGGCCGTCGTCGGCCAGGATCTGGATGGAACCGTTCTTGTTCAAAACGATGTGATTGCCGTCTTCCAGTTCGACCGAGCGCAATTCATTGTATTTGATGGTACCGTCGTGCTTGGACTTGATCTGCGGCTGCTTGAACACGCCGGCGGCGACACCGCCCGTATGGAACGTGCGCATGGTGAGCTGGGTGCCGGGCTCGCCGATGGACTGGGCGGCGATGATGCCGACGGCCTCGCCGAGCTTGACCACCGCGCCGGTCGCGAGGTTGCGGCCGTAGCAATGCTTGCAGATACCGTGCTTGCTTTCGCACGTGAGCACCGAGCGGATACGCACGCGGTCGAGGCCGGCGACGTCAATCGCCTTGGCTTTGACTTCGTCGATCTCCTCGTTGGCGTGAATAAGGAATTCCTTCGGGCTGGTCGGATTCACGATATCGTCGCAGGCGAAACGGCCCACGAGACGGTCGGAGATTTTGACGACTTCATCCTCGCCTTCGAACACGGCGGAGACCCAGATGCCGTTGGTGGTGCCGCAATCCGCTTCCTGGATGATCACATCCTGAGAAACGTCCACGAGCTTGCGGGTCATGTAACCGGAGTCGGCAGTCTTGAGGGCGGTATCTGCCAGACCTTTGCGGGCGCCGTGGGTGGAGATGAAGTATTCCAAGACGGACAGACCTTCGCGGAAATTCGCCAAAATCGGCTTCTCGATAATTTCGCCGCTGGGCTTGGCCATCAACCCGCGGAGACCCGCGAGCTGACGCACCTGCTGCTTGTTACCGCGGGCGCCGGAATCCACCATCAAATAGACGGGGTTGTATTCCTTCTTGCCCTGATTCGCCTTGAGGGTATCGAACATCACGCCGGAAATCTTGTCGGTGCAATGCGTCCAGATATCCACGATTTTGTTGTAGCGCTCGCCGGAGGTGATGACGCCCTTGCGATATTGCTTCTCCACTTCGCGGATCTGACGATGCGCGCCTTCGATTTCCTCGTCACGTTCCTTCGGGACAATCATGTCGTCAATGCCGATGCTCACGCCGGACTTGGTCGCCTCGCGGAAACCGATTTCTTTCAACTTGTCCAACATGACCACGGTTTTATCGTGGCCGGCGTTCTTGTAGCATTTCCAGATCAGGTCGCCGAGGTCGGACTTCTTCACCGGCTTGTTGTGGAAGCCGAGTTCATTCGGCCAAATTTCGCTGAACAACACGCGGCCCACCGTCGTCTCAATGACCTTCTTTTCGACATTGCCGAAAGCGGTTTTCTGGCCGAGGTCGGGATTCGCGAGGCGGATACGGTCGTGCGTTTTCACGCCATCGTCGCTGTAAGCGTAAATGACTTCTTCCTTCGAGCCGAACAATGGCAAGGTGTTGACATCCGCCGGCATGGGCTTGCGCGGTTCGGCGGTGACGTAATAGCAACCGAGCGTGATGTCCTGCGTCGGCGTGATGATGGGCTTGCCGGAGGAGGGCGAGAAGATGTTGTTCGTCGCCATCATGAGGAGACGCGCCTCCATCTGGGCTTCCACGGACAAGGGAACATGAACGGCCATCTGGTCACCGTCAAAGTCGGCGTTGTAAGCGGTACAGACCAGCGGATGAATACGGATGGCTTCGCCTTCGATGAGCTGCGGCTCGAACGCCTGAACGGACAAACGATGCAGCGTGGGCGCGCGGTTCAGGAGCACCGGATGGCCCTTGGTCACTTCTTCGAGCACGTCCCACACTTCCTTGGTCTGGCGCTCAATCATTTTCTTCGCGCTGCGGACGGTGTGAACATAGCCGAGCTCTTTCAAGCGGCGGATGATAAACGGCTCGAACAACACGAGCGCCATCTTCTTGGGCAAACCGCACTGGTTGAGCTTGAGTTCCGGCCCGATGACGATGACGGAGCGGCCGGAATAATCCACGCGTTTGCCGAGCAAGTTCTGACGGAAGCGGCCGCCTTTGCCCTTGAGCATGTCGCTCAAAGATTTCAGCGAGCGGTTGCCCGCGCCGGTGACCGGCCGGCCGTGACGGCCGTTGTCGAACAACGCGTCCACGGCTTCCTGCAACATGCGTTTCTCATTGCGGATAATGACTTCCGGCGTCTTGAGCTGGAGCAACGTGCGGAGACGATTGTTCCGGTTGATGACGCGCCGGTAGAGATCATTCAAGTCGGACGTCGCAAAACGGCCGCCTTCGAGCGGGACGAGCGGGCGCAAGTCCGGCGGAATCACGGGCAGCACGGTAAGAATCATCCATTCCGGACGGCTCTTGGACGAGGCGAGACCCTGCAGTAGCTTGATGCGCTTGCCGAGCTTCTTGCGGATCTGCTTGCTTTTGGTTTCGGTCATCGCAATGGCGAGTTCATCCGCCTGCTTGGCGAGGTCCACGCGTTCCAACGCTTCGCGCACGGCTTCCGCGCCCATCTTGGCAACGAACGCCTCGGCACCATAGGTTTCGCGGGCTTCGCGGAGTTCCACTTCGGTGAGCAACTGATTCGCCTTGAGGGGCGTGGTGCCCGGATCAATGACGAGGTAATCCTCGTAATAAATCACGCGCTCCAAATGGCGGGCGGTCATATCGAGCGCCAGGCCGATGCGCGAGGGCATGCACTTGAAGAACCAGATGTGCTGCACCGGCACGGCAAGCTCGATGTGGCCCATGCGTTCGCGCCGGACGCGGGACAGGGTCACTTCGACACCGCAGCGGTCGCAGACGATGCCGCGATGCTTGATGCGCTTATACTTGCCGCAGGAGCATTCCCAGTCCTTGACGGGACCGAAGATGCGCTCGCAGAAAAGGCCGCCCTTTTCCGGCTTGAACGTACGGTAGTTGATCGTTTCAGGATTCTTGACTTCGCCCTTGCTCCAGGAGCGGATGGCGTCGGGCGACGCGAGCGTGATACCGACGTAGTCAACCTGGTTGACTTTTTCGAGGCCGAGAATCTCGCGGGCGTTTTCTTTGGAAGTGGTCATACGATATAGTTCAGCAAAGTTTCGTTTCAGGGTTCGGTGGACGTCAGGGCGGCCACGGCCGCTTGCTGGGCATTGTCACCTTGGGCGTGTTCAATCGGATTGGAGTAACCGACCTTCACGTCGAGACCGAGCGATTGCATTTCCTTGACGAGCACGTTGAAGGATTCCGGGATGCCGGCCTCCAGCGAGTTGTCGCCCTTGACGATGCTTTCGTAGATGCGCGTGCGGCCCTGGACGTCGTCGGATTTCACGGTCAGGAGTTCCTGCAACGTATAAGCCGCGCCGTAGGCTTCCATCGCCCACACTTCCATTTCGCCGAAGCGCTGGCCGCCGTATTGGGCCTTGCCGCCCAGCGGCTGCTGGGTGACGAGCGAGTACGGACCGACGGCGCGGGCGTGGATCTTGTCCGCCACCAAATGGCCGAGCTTCATCATGTAGATGTAGCCGACGACGATTTCCTGGTCGAACTGTTCGCCGGTGCGGCCATCGGTAAGATGCGTCTTGGCGTGCTCGGGCAAACCGGCCTGCTTGAGATAGCCGCGAATGTCCTTTTCCTTCATGCCATCGAACACGGGCGTGGCGAACTTCAAGCCGAGCAGCTTCGCCGCCCAGCCCAAGTGCGTTTCCAAAACCTGGCCGACGTTCATACGGGAAGGCACACCCAGCGGATTCAACACGATTTCCACCGGCGTTCCATCCGCGAGATACGGCATGTCTTCTTCCTTAACAATCTTCGCGACGACACCCTTGTTACCGTGGCGACCGGCCATCTTGTCACCGACGGACAATTTGCGTTTCGAAGCGACGTAAACTTTCACCGACTTGACGATCCCGGCTTCGGTTCCCTCGCCGGCTTCGGCGCGTTCCATCTCTTCGTCGTATTGCATCTGCAAATCGTCGAATTTCTTGCGGAACTGGCCGATGATCTCGTTGATCTTATTGCGGATGGGCGACGGGTCGATCTCGATGCGGTCATAGACCGTGGCGAGCTTGCGCAGCAGCGTCTTGGTAATTTTGCGGTTGGCGGGAATGATGATCTCGCCGGTCTCGCTGTTGACGACATCGAGCGGAATTTTTTCGCCGAGCAAAATGTTGCTCAACGCTTCCGTCAACTGATCCTGAAGCTCGTTCAGCTTCTTTTTGTGATCGTCCTCGATCTGCTTCGCATGCCGTTTTTCCTCGTTCGAGGAGGAGCGGCTGGTTTTTTCGCCATCTTTCTTGGCCGAAACTTTCACATCCATGACGATGCCGTAAGTTCCGGATGGAACCTTGAGCGACGTGTCCTTCACATCCGCCGCCTTTTCACCGAAGATGGCGCGGAGCAGACGTTCTTCCGGCGCGAGTTCGGTTTCAGATTTCGGCGTAATTTTGCCGACGAGGATGTCTCCGGGCTTGACTTCCGCGCCGATGCGAATGACGCCGTCGGTGCCGAGATTCTTCAACGCCTCATCGCCGAGGTTCGGGATGTCGCGGGTGATTTCTTCGGGTCCGAGCTTGGTATCGCGGGCCGCCACTTCGAATTCATCAATGTGAATCGAGGTGAAGATGTCGTCCTTGCAGATTTTTTCGCTAATCAGGATCGCATCCTCGAAGTTATAGCCATTCCACGGCATGAACGCCACGAGCACATTACGGCCGAGCGCGAGCTCGCCGCCCTGGGTGCAGGGACCATCGGCCAAGACCTGGCCTTTTTTGATGCTGTCACCTTTTTGAACCAGGATTTTCTGGTTGATGCAGGTGGCGGCATTGGAGCGCATAAACTTGCGAACCGGATAAATACTGACGCCGTTTTCCGGGTCGTGTTTGATCTTCTTTTTGCCTTCGGGCAATTCGCCGCTGGCCGTGACAATAATTTGATTGCCGTTGACGGAAGCCACCTTGCCGGAATCTTCGGCGACCAGCACCGCACGTGAATCGAGCGCGACGCGGGCTTCAAGACCCGTGGCGACGAGCGGCGCCTCGGTGACGAGGAGCGGCACGGCCTGGCGTTGCATGTTGGAACCCATCAACGCGCGGTTGGCGTCATCGTGCTCGAGGAACGGAATCAGCGACGCCGCAATGGAAACAAGCTGCTTCGGCGAAACGTCCATGTAATGCACATGGGTAGGTTCCACGTCCACGAATTCGCCCCGCTGACGGCAAACGACGCGGTCGGTAGTGAAATGACCCTTGTCATCCATGACCGAGTTGGCCTGCGCGACGGTGTATTGTTCTTCCCGGTCGGCGGTGAGATATTCAATCTTCTCAGTCACCTTACCGTTTTCAACTTTGCGATACGGCGTTTCGAGGAAGCCGAATTCGTTGATACGGGCGAAGGTCGCGAGCGACGCGATGAGGCCGATGTTCGGGCCTTCGGGCGTTTCAATCGGACAAATACGGCCGTAGTGCGATGGATGGACGTCACGGACTTCGAAGCCTGCGCGGTCACGCGACAGACCCCCGGGCCCGAGCGCCGACAAGCGGCGTTTGTGCGTGAGTTCAGCGAGCGGATTAATCTGATCCATGAACTGCGACAACTGGCTGCGGCCAAAGAAATCGCGGATCACGGCGGAGAGCGCCTTGGGATTGATGAGTTTCTGGGGCGTCATGGATTCGACCGTCTGGTCGAACAAGGTCATGCGCTCCTTCACCAAGCGCTCGGTGCGGGACAGACCCACGCGGCACTGGTTGGAGAGCAATTCACCCACGGTGCGGATGCGGCGGCTGCCCAAATGATCAATATCATCCAGCGAGCCTTCGCCCTTCTTGAGCTTGAGCAAATACTTCGTGGCCGCGACCAAGTCTTCCTTGGTCAGAATGCGGCTGTCGCCCTTCATGCCCAACTTCTGATTGATCTTGTAACGGCCAACGCGACCGAGGTCATAGCGCTTTTCGTCGAAGAACAAGCGCAGGATGAGTGCACGAGAATTGGCGGCCGTCGGGGGATCGCCAGGGCGCAGGCGGCGATAAATATCCTTCAGCGCTTCTTCCTCGTTCTTGGCCGGATCTTTCTTGAGGCATTTGATCATGTTGCCGTCGTCCACGGACGTATCGACAACTTTGATTTTAGTGACGCCAAGTTCGGCGATCTGCTTGACGACGGCTTTGGAAAGCGGCTCGAACGCGCGCGCCACGACCAGACCTTTATCGGCATCCACCGCGTCCTGAACCAGAACACGATTCTGCAAATCTTCTATCTTCTCCGCTTCTTTCACCGTCAACTCCTCGATGGTGTAGAACAGCTTCAAGATTTCCTCGTCCGTGCCGCGGGTGAGGCCGCCGTTGTCCTTGCCCTTGGAACCTTTTTCCTTGTCGCGATGATCCAGAAAGGACAGCGCGCGGAAGAAGGTGGTCGTCAAAAATTTGCGGCGGCGTTTTTTGCGGTCGAGATAAACGTAAAGCAAATCGCTGGTGTCGAACTGCGCCTCATACCAGGAACCGCGATCGGGAATGACGCGGAAGCTATGGAGCGTTTTGCCATTCGGATGCTGGGTGGCTTCAAACGCGATGCCCGGCGAGCGATGCAACTGGGAGACCACGACGCGCTCGGCACCATTGATCACGAAGGTGCCCTGGGGGGTCATGAGCGGGAGCTCGCCCATGAATACTTTTTCTTCTTTCGCGCCCTTTTCTTCCTTTAATTTGAAAGTGACATAGAGTGGTGCGCCATAAGTGGTGCCCTCGCGCAGACATTCGAGCCAGTCCACCTTCGGCGCGCCGATTTCGTAGGAATCGTAATCCAACTCAATCTTCTCATCGTAGCTCCGGATGGGGAAGACTTCACGGAAAACGGATTCCAGGCCGACGTGTTTCTGACGCTTGGAGGACGTCAGGTCCGCCTGCAAGAATTCCGCATAGGAATTCGTCTGCAACTCGATCATGTTCGGCGGCACGATGATTTCTTTGATTTTGCCGAAGTTGATACGTTCTGTGGCTCGGGATGGCATTTTTGGCTTTCTCTGTTTGGCCCGGCAACACGCCGGACCGGAATTTCTATCTAACGACACAAGGCAAGCTCACCGCGTTCAACGGCCAGCTTGCCAAACCTACAACCGAATGTTTTACCGGAATAAAATTGTCAAATTGTCCCGCCTTTCGCGGGTGGAAAAGGGGCGACGGCACCACGCCGCCGCCCCGTAAATCGGACGATTACTTGACTTCCACTTTCGCGCCAGCTTCTTCGAGCTTCTTCTTGGCGGCGTCAGAGTCAGCCTTGTTGGCACCTTCAAGCAAGGGCTTCGGAGCGCCTTCGACCAAAGCTTTCGCTTCGGCGAGACCCATGCCGGCCTTGACTTCACGCACCGCTTTGATGGCGGCGATCTTTTTGTCCGCGGGAACCGAAACGAGGATCACGTCGAACGTGGTCTGAGCTTCAGCGGCGGGAGCAGCACCAGCAGCGGCACCACCCGCGGCAGCGGCCGCGACCGGGGCAGCAGCGGAGACGCCCCACTTGGTTTCCAGTTGTTTCACGAGCTCGGCGGCCTCGATGACCGTCAGCTTGCTCAATTCTTCCACGATGTTTGTGATGTCTGCCATAATTTTACTTTTGCTTTCTGTTCGTCTCGTCGTCTGCCGGAGCCCCGGCAATTTTCAGTCCACGGCCTGCGAACCGACGATTTACGTTGGGGTTGTTGGTTTAATCCGCCCGCCGTTTTGGCGGGCGAAAATCGGTTATTCGGTTTTTTCGGATTTGGCCTTGATGACCTGCGCGAGCATGGTGGCCGGCGTGTTGAGCAAGCCCAACAGTTTCGCGCGGAGCACTTCCAGACTCGGCAAATCCGCGTAAGCCAGGATGGTGGCCTGTTCAACGCGCTGGTTGTTAAGATAGCCAAACTTGAGCTTCAGCTTGTCGAATTCGGCAGCGAAGTTTTTCAAAACCTTCGCCGCGACGAAAATGTCCTTCTTGCCGGTGATGACGGCGATCTGACCGGCCAGAGTGCCGCCCAATTCCGCCACGCCCGCCTCCTTGGCCGCTACCTGGAACACAGTGTTTTTCACAATGTGAATCTCGGCCCCCGCCGAGATCAGGCGCTTGCGCAGCTCATTCAAGTGCGCGACCTTCAAACCTTGATAGCCGGCCACGATGAAGAACGGCGAAGCGTTCAACCGGGCGACATATTCACCCGTCAATAATTTCTTTTCAGCACGCATGATAAATATCCTCGGTTAGTTTGCGAATTCACGGACGTCAACACGGACGGGCGGACTCATGGTCGCCGAGAGCGTGCACGAATTGATGTAGGTACCCTTGATGCTGTTCGGGCGCGCCTTGGCGACGGCCTCGATTACGGCCCGAGCGTTTTCCTCGAGCTGTTCCGGCTTGAACGAGGCCTTGCCCACGATGACGTGGACGTTGGCGGCCTTGTCCACCTTGAACTCCACGCGGCCGGCTTTGACTTCCTTCACCGCCTTGGCGGTGTCGTCGGTTACGGTGCCGGTTTTCGGATTGGGCATGAGGCCGCGGGGTCCGAGCACCTTGCCGAGCTTACGGACTTCCACCATCGCCTCGGGCGTCGCAATGGCGACATCAAAATCGGACCAGCCGCCCTGGCACTTGGCGATCATGTCTTCGAAACCGACGTTTTCAGCCCCGGCCGCCTTGGCGGCGTCCGCGGCGTTGCCTTTGGCAAACACGAGCACGCGGACGGTCTTGCCACTGCCGTGCGGCAGCGGAACCGTGCCGCGGACCATCTGGTCGGACTGCTTCGGGTCCACGCCGAGGCGGAACGCGAGGTCGATGGTTTCGTTAAATTTGGCTTTGGGAAATTTGGCGAGGACGCCAACGGCTTCCTTGAGCGGATAGGCTTTCTTGCCATCCACGACTTCAAGCGCCTTTTTGTATCTTTTGCTGGGCATTTATGTTTGGTGCGGTGCAGACGAGCTATTGGCTCTCCCGCGATGGTTTATTTCAATTAACCGACGACTTCGATCCCCATGCTGCGCGCGGTGCCGGAGATCAGCTTGATCGCGGCTTCTTCCGAGTTGGCATGGATATCTTTGGATTTCATTTTGATGATTTCCAAAATTTGTTTGCGCGTGACCTTGCCGACCTTGTCCTTATTCGGCGTCTTGCTGCCAGCGGTGATCCCGGCGGCCTTCTTGAGCAGCACGGATGCGGGCGGCGACTTGGTGATGAAGGTGAAGGACTTGTCCTGGTATACCGTGATGACCACGGGAATAATCAGGCCGGCGTCATTCTTGGTCACGGCGTTAAATTCCTTGCAGAAGCCCATGATGTTCACGCCGTGCTGGCCGAGCGCGGGACCGACGGGCGGCGCGGGATTGGCCTGACCGGCCGGTATCTGCAATTTAATCTGTCCTGTAATTTTCTTTGCCATATAATTTTTTATTCGGAACCTAGGAACCCATGAAAACTCAATTCATGGCCTCCGGGTTTCCGCATTAAGCTTTCTCGACTTGCCAGTATTCCAATTCAACCGGCGTGTTACGTCCAAAAATGTTGACCGTGACTTTCAACTTGCCGCGCTCGGGGTCAATTTCCTCGATCACGCCGCTAAAATTCAAGAACGGCCCGTTATTGATTTTGACCGTTTCGCCAACGGCAAAATTCACCTTCGGTTTTTCCGTCTCTTCCGACGCGGAAATCTGCACCTTGATAGCGTCCACTTCCTCAGTCGGCGTCGGCTGCGGCGGATCGCTCAAAAAGCCAATGACCCCCTGTGTCTCGCGGATAAAATACCACGGCTTTTCAATGATGCGGTTTTCATCATCCAACAGCACCATGTCCACAAAAACATAACCCGGCCACAACTTGCGGTTGGAAACCGTTTTTTTCTGGTTGCGCACCTCGACGACCTTCTCGATCGGCACCATGACTTCCTTGATGAAGTCTTGCATTTCTTCGGTCTTGACGCGTTTTTCAATGCTGTCTTTGACCTTGTTTTCCTGGCCGGAAAGCGTCTGGATAATGAACCACTGGTTGCGCATGAAAGTTTTTTAGTTTAACGGATGAAAATGGCGAACAAAATGCGATCCACCAGCACGATGAACAGGCCCAACAAGGCCACCATGATAATGATGAGCGCCGTGGAACCTTTCAGTTCCTCCCAGGTCGGCCATGAGCATTTTTTCAATTCTTCACGCGTCTCCTGAACATAAACGGCCAGACGCTGGATCTGTCCCTGCCACCAGAGGTAGCCGAACACCGCGCCGATGACCGCCGCCCAAATTACAATGTTGGTCCAATTATTCACAAAAAATATCTCTGGCGGAGAGGGAGGGATTCGAACCCCCGTCAGGCTTTCGCCTGAAGCGGTTTTCAAGACCGCCGCGATAGACCACTCTGCCACCTCTCCACGTTTAGCAGACTGGCACGGCAGGCAGGACTTGAACCTGCAACCAATGGTTTTGGAGACCACTACTCTACCAATTGAGCTACTGCCGTAACCGTCAAAACCACCGAGACCATCGCCGCATCTACGGACAAAAAGGGAGCACGGAGGTTCAAACTCCGCGCTCCCGAAACTAATTCGCCCTTAGGCGATGACTTCCACCACAATGCCGGAACCGATGGTGCGGCCACCTTCGCGGATCGCGAACTTGAGGCCTTTTTCCATCGCCACAGTCTTCTGCAATTCGACGTCCACCGAGACGTTGTCGCCCGGCATCACCATTTCGACGCCCGTCGGCAGCGTGAGCGTGCCGGTGACGTCCGAGGTGCGGAAATAGAACTGCGGACGATAATTGGTGAAGAACGGCGTGTGACGGCCACCTTCATCCTTGGTCAAGACGTAAACTTCGGCCTTGAACTTGGTGTGCGGCTTGATGGAACCGGGTTTAGCCAAAACCATGCCGCGCTCCACCTCGTCCTTGGTCGTGCCACGGAGCAGCACGCCGACGTTGTCGCCGGCGCTGGCAGAATCCAGCAGCTTGCGGAACATTTCGATGTCGGTGGCGACGGTCTTGCGCGTGTCTTTCAAACCGACGATTTCGACTTCTTCCATCTTCTTCAGGACACCGCGCTCGACGCGACCAGTGACCACGGTGCCGCGGCCTTCAATGGTGAACACGTCTTCGACGCACATGAGGAACGGCTTATCGACTTCGCGGGTCGGGTCAGGGATAAAGCTGTCCAGAGCTTCGAGCAAAGCGGCGATCTGGGCTTCACCTTCCGGCGTGCCGGCGAGGGCGGCGGTGGCCGAAGCGCGAACGATGGGAGTCTTTTCACCCGGGAACCCATATTTTGTGAGCAACTCACGGATTTCCATCTCGATGAGCTCGAGCAAGTCGGCGTCAGCCAAGTCCACCTTGTTCAAGCAAACGATGATGCTCGGCACACCGACCTGGCGGGCAAGGAGAATGTGTTCGCGGGTCTGCGGCATCGGGCCGTCAGCCGCGCTCACCACAAGAATCGCACCGTCCATCTGCGCGGCGCCCGTGATCATGTTCTTCACATAGTCGGCGTGGCCGGGGCAGTCAACGTGCGCATAGTGGCGCTTGGGAGATTCATATTCGACGTGGGACACCGCGATGGTCACGGTCTTCGTTTCGTCGCGAACCGTGCCGCCCTTGGTGATCGAGGCATAGGAGATGGGCGTCGCCATCCCCTTTTTGGACTGCACGTGGACGATTGCCGCCGTGAGGGTGGATTTGCCGTGGTCAACGTGACCGATGGTGCCGACGTTGACATGCGGTTTCGTTCTTTGAAATTGCTCTTTGGCCATGTGATTTCGTGTGTTGCTGTTTTCGTTTTTGTTTAACTGGAGCCCATGATCAGGATTGAACTGATGACCTCGTCCTTACCAAGGACGTGCTCTACCAACTGAGCTACATGGGCATCCAGAAAATTTATGTTCAAACCCGATTCGTAAAACGACAAAAATTCAACCCTCTCGGCTTTCCTTCGAAATAGAGAAGGTTTCGGTTATTGATTTTTACGGCTCTGACTTGCGCAAGCTACCAATTGGGAGTCAGCTGTCAATAACTTTTTTATTTTTTATTCAGGTCAGTTTGCCCGCCAAGCTTTTCCAGGTCCAAACCGGAGGCCATTAATTGCGGCTCAACCGAAGAAACCATCGGATCCAGTGGTCAGCCCAGCTGGCTCGCGGCACTCCAACAACACAGGTTACCCAGCGAAGATCCAATAGCAAACCCCAAAAAGGTCATGGTTGGTCCAGACGATCCAGCAGTCGCAATAAGCCGTCCAGGATCGTCAATGGATGCGGCGGGCATCCCGGCACGAACAAATCCACGGGCACAACCGAGCTGGCGCCGTTCAGAATCTGGGGATGCCCGACGAACGGCCCACCCGCAATCGCGCACGCACCCACCGCGATGACAATTTTCGGCGACGCCACGGCGTCGTAAGTTTTTTTCAACGCCAGCTCCATGTTACGGCTGACCGGGCCGGTGATGAGCAAGCCGTCTGCGTGACGCGGCGAGGCGACGAATTGAATCCCGAACCGCCCCAAGTCCCAGCCGATTGTGCCCAGCACATTGGTATCCGCCTCGCACGCATTGCAACCGCCGGCGCTCACCTGCCGCAAACGCAGCGAGCGCCCGAACAGTTTTTTTAATTTATCATCCAGCGCCGCCGCCAGACGCACTTCTTCCCCGCCCGGCTGGCCCAGCAACAGATCCTCACGGCGGCGCACGGCCAGACGATGATCGCCGGTCTGGGTAATCGCTTTGGCCGGACAGACCTCAACGCAGGCAGCGCAAAAAATGCAGCGCCCCAGATCCAGCACAACCGGTTTTTCCGGGAGCCGGGTAATGGCTTGCGTCGGACAAACCGGCACGCAGGCTGCGCAATTTTCGGCGCATTTCGCCGCGTCCACGCGCAAGGCGCCGCCATGACGATCCGGCAACGTCGGCGGCGGGCCGCCAGGATAGGCCATCGTTTCGCAGCCGCGCTTCAGCCGGTGGGCAAGGGTATCAAGGACGAACATGGTTGGGGGGCGGCCTCATAAATCAACGCCGCAATAGGAAAGGTTAAAACTCTTGTTGCAAATGGGGAAATCCGAAATGGCCGCGCCGCGCAGGGCCAGCGCGAGGCCGATCCAATTGTGAAACGACGGATCAATGATTTTGTAGCGGCGGAAACGCCCGGCGGCATCGGTCAACGCGACGTGGCAGACTTCGCCGCGCCAGCCTTCCACGAGCGCCACGGCCAGCGTGTCCGGCTCGGGGGGCGGCAGTTCGCCGCACAAGTCGCCCCCGGCGGGGGCGGCCAGTTGTTCGAGCAGATAATCGCCGGAACGCTGAAGCTCGAGCGAACGCACGCGGGCGCGGGCGAAGACATCGCCGCTGGGCCAGACCGCAACCGGAGCCTGGGCAAAGCGGTGCCAGCCGGCCGGATGATTGTAGCGGACATCGCGCACCAGACCACAGGCCCGCGCCGCCGGACCGACCAGTCCGACTTCGGCAGCCGGCGAGGGAAAGACGGTGCCGACATCTTCAAAGCGGGTGCGAACGGACGCCGCATCCCAAAACCACGCGACGGCCTGCTCGGTATCGGCGAGCGCGGTTTTCAGAAGTTCCCTCAACCGCAAGAGGCGTTGGGGTTCAAGGTCATGACGGCCGCCGCCGGGAAGCACAAGGCCGCGACCAAAACGGTTGCCGCAAATCAGCGCGGTGAGGTTGAGAAAATCGCCGCGGATTTTTCCGCACGCCGACAAGGTGGGCAGAAACGCCACGTCGCCCGCCAGCGCGCCCAGGTCGCCGGTGTGATTGGCGAGGCGTTCGAGTTCGAGCGCCATCGCCCGCAGCCATTGGGCGCGCAGCGGAGCTTCCGTCCCGGCGAGCGATTCCAGGATCGTCGCGTAGGCCGTCGAGTGGGCGATGGTCGTGTCGCCCGACACCGTTTCCATCTGGCTCAGCGTCGCGCGATGCGGACCGCCCGGCAGCGCCGCCTCGACGCCGCGATGCTGATACCCGAGCGCGATTTCCAAGTGCAGCACTTCTTCGCCCGCGCATTGAAAACGGAAATGTCCCGGTTCGATGATGCCGGCGTGAACCGGGCCGACGGCGACTTCGTGAACCTCGCGACCATCCACTCGGAAGAATTCACCGTTCGCGGGCGCATTGCCATTTCCGTTCGCGCGCCGCACGGGCTTCAGCCACGGGTGCCCGACGGGCGTCAGCCCGTGCTGTTCCCAGACTTCACGCTCAAACAGATGAGCCTGCGGATGCGTCACGGTGAGCGAGGGATAACCGCCGGTGAACGCCACGCTGCGGCCCACGGACAGGGTGTTGTCGGCATCGAAAGCCAGCACGGCAACGAGGCGGGTGCGGGCATCTTCCGGCACGCCAAACCAGGCGCAGAGCCGGGCGCCGCGATTCAATTCAGCCGCGGTGGCGCGCACGAATTCCGCCACCGGCCAGGCCGGGATTTCCGCCCACGGAAGACTTGTGGCGTTGGCCAGAAGGGCAAAGGGGGTAGAGGCGCTCATGGGGTTGGAAAAAGTTGGACGACCGCCGCCAGCCAGGCTTCGCGCAGGATCGCCGGGGTGAAAAGCCCTAGCCACAAGGACAGCCCCAGCAGCAGGAGCGGCGGCACGACCACGCCGGCGGATTCGACAAAGTTTTTACTGTTGGCCCGCGTCGTCGGGCGCGGGCGGCCATCCACAATGCCAAAGACCACGCGCGTCAATCCGAAAAAGGCCAGCAGCAGACAGCCCAGAAATATCGCAATGGCCAGACCATGACCGGAAGCCAAGCCGGCGCGCACTACCTGCAATTCGCTGAAGAACGGGCCGAAGGGCGGACAAGCGGTGACGGCAAACATCCCGGTGACAAAGATGGCCGCCGAACGCGGGGTGATGATATTCATGCCGCGCACGTCATCCATCAACGGCGATCCCGCCGCGCGGCGGAGGTTGCCCGCGCTCAAAAACAGCGCGCCCTTGGTCAGGCCATTGCTCCACACATGAAACAGCGCCGCCGCCACACCCGCCGCGCCCAACGCCGCGCCAAGGCACAGGATACCCATGTGCTCGACGCTCGAATACGCGAGCATCCGCTTGAAGTCGCGCGTCCCCAAAAGGAACAGCGCGGCCACCAACATCGAAAACAATCCAATGACCAGCAGCGTGCGATCGGCCATCGCGCTTTCGCCGGAAGCGGCGATCACCGAGCGCACGCGCAGGATGGCCGTGAAGGCCACCGTGGTGACGCCGCCCGCCAGCAGCGCCCCCACGATTCCCGGTGCTTCGCCGTAGGCATCAGGCTTCCAAGTGTGCATCGGAGCCAGACCCATTTTTGTGCCGTAACCGACGAGCAAGAGCACCCACGCGGTTAGAACCCACGGGCGCGACAAGCCAGCGCCCTGGGCGGTCAACGCCGTGAAGGTCAAATCACCCACGCCGCCGCCATGCAGGGAAGCGTAGCCCAGACAGAAGGAACCCAGCAGGGACAGCGCGATGCCCGTGCCACCGACGAGCAGGTATTTCCAGGTCGCCTCGAAAGCGCGCGGCGTGTTGTTGAAGTGCAGGAGCGGCACTGCCGCCAGCGTGACCGCCTCGGTCGTGATCCAGAGCAGCCCCAGATGCCGGGCCTGATGCCCCGCGCTCAGCAACCCCAAAATCGCCAGCAGGGACGCGACAAACACGCGGTTGGGGCGCTCCGAGCGGATGCGCAGATAAGCCACGCCATAAGCCGCGCAAACGAGGAACAGCAACGACACCGCCGGCAACACCGCCCGCGCCAGCGGATCAAAACCCAGCCAGGCGGCCGGCGCGACGACGGGCGGATCGAGGAACAACCAGAACGTCATCCCGACATGCGCGAGGCCGACGACCGGCAGGAACCAGGGGCGCGTGCGGTGGTCCGGCCACAGCGCCGCCAGCGCGGCGCCAACCAAAGGCACAATGATGAGGAGCAGCGAATTCATTCTCGGAGGGTGGTCAGTTTGCGGGTGTCGAGCGAATCAAAGGCGCGCTGGATCCGATCCACGATGATACCGATGATAAACACGCCCACGGTGACATCCAGCAGGATGCCCGATTCCACCAGCAACGGGGTGGAGTGGATGAGCAACAGGCCGAACAGATAGATACCATTCTCCAAAATCAAATAACCGCAGACCTGGGAGATGGCCTTGGCCCGCCCGATGAGGAGGATGAAGCCCGTCAGAATCGAGGCGAGCGCGCCCGGGACCAGCAGAGTGCCGGTGTGTTCCGGCAGCAACGGCAGGCCCCGCGCCAGCGCCACCGCCGCAATCGTGCCCCCCGCGCCCAGCAGCAGCGACGGCACGAAGCCGATAAACGGTTCGATCTCGCGTTCGATGTTGGCCGCGCGCATCGCCCGGCGCAGCAGGCCGGGGATCACCATGCCCTTGCCCACCATCGTGGCCAGCGCCACGGCCATCACGCGCCAGTCGAGCCGCTCATGCTCCATCAGCAGCGGCATCAAGCCCAGCAAGACGCCCTGCAGCGACATGGCGCGAATGAGCGACGGCAACCGACTGCTGCCTAGCGCCAGTAGGTTCAAGCCCATCGCCAGCCCGATCAAAAGATTCAAGGTTCCACTCAATTGGCACCGCCTTTCCACGCCACCAGCAACGCAAACAGACACAGCAAAAAAGCCGTGGTCAGCAGCAGCGGCACCCGCCGGAACGAAAGCCGCGCCAGGAACGATTCCACCAACCCGACGCCCACCGTGACCGCCAGGACGCCCCCCGCCAGCGCGCCGATTCCCGCCAGCGCGGACATTTCGCCCATCGGCAGCACCGCCTGAACCAGGAGCACGGCGAACAACAGCAACTTGACGGAGGCGCCGTGCAAAATGGCGGCCAGCGACGGCCCGCTGTGGTCGAGAATCATGGCCTCGTGAATCATCGTCAATTCCAGGTGCGTGTTCGGATCATCGAAGGGCACGCGGCAATTCTCCGCCAGCAACACGGTGAACAAGCCCGCCGCCAACAACACCGCGCCCGCGCCCGCCATGGGTGAAAGCATCGTGACCAGGGAAAAACTCCCGGTCTGGATGCTGAGGGACAACACCGCGGTAATGAGGGCGGCTTCGGCGAGAACAGCATAACTGACTTCGCGCGCCGCGCCCATGCCTTCGAAGGCCGAGCCGGTTTCCATCGCCGCCCAGGCCAGGCAAAACCGCGC
Organism: uncultured Verrucomicrobia subdivision 3 bacterium; assembly: GCA_903922735.1. GTDB lineage: Bacteria > Verrucomicrobiota > Verrucomicrobiia > Limisphaerales > UBA11358 > UBA11358. Next base: position 8,000 of record CAIXUZ010000071.1, on the reverse strand, counting down.
CAGCGCCAGCAGGTAGATCAGCAGCAGCACATCACCCCGAAAACTCACCGCGCTGCCGGCCGGCCCCAGCGGCATCAGGATGGCCGCCGCCAGCACCGCCACCCAACCCACGGCCGGCCCGAAGATGAAGCCCGGCGACGCGAGCGTGCTCATCACCACCCCCTTGCGCCACAGCTTGGCCAGATCATAGTAAAGCTGCAACACCGGCGGCCCACGGCGGCCCGCGACCCAGGCTTTCACCTTGTTGATGATCCCCGGCAGCAGCGGCGCGAGCAGCAGCCAAAAGGCGAGCCGGAGGATGAAGTCGAGAATCAGGATCATTGCGTGCCCCCCCATAGTACGAGAATTCCCAGACAAATTAAACCCGCCAACACATAAAGAATATAGAATTGCAGGCGACCGTGCTGCAGGCCGAGCACTCCGTTCGAGGCCCGCATGACGAGGGCGCTCACCGGCGCAATGAGGCGCTCCAATACGGTTTCAGGAACCCGTTCCAACCGGAGCGCCGCCGCCGGAAAATGGCCGTGCGGCCGCCGCACCTTCCGTTCGGGTTGCAAAACCCAGCGAAACCAGCCCGCGGTGATACCCGCAAAGGAGGCGCTGGTATATTGCATGCGCGCCGTCGGCGTCGCATAGCCGCAATCCCACGTCAGGCCGCGCCGCAAACCATTGACGTGCGCCTGCCACCAACACCAGGCCGCACCCGCCAGCGCCAAAACCGCCAGCGCGACCTGGGCCAGCCCCAATGGAGCCAAAGGCGCAGTCGGCTCCCCCGCGGTCCAGACCGGGCGCCAGCTCGCCACCGCGCACGAAATCGCCGGCCAAAACAAAACCGGCGTCAGGCCAATCAGCCCGCACAAACCCGCCAGTGCCAGCATCGGACTGCGCATCCACGGGCCGCATTCATGCGCCTGCCCTGCCGCCGGCGTGCGCGGGGCACCGAGGAAAATCATTGCGCCCGCCTTCGCAAAACTCGCCATGGCCACGGCTCCGGCCATCGCCAGCAGGATCGCCGCCGGCATCGCGGCCCAGGCCGCCGATCCCCGGCTCATGGCCGCGTCAAAGAGCCCCATATAAATCAGCCATTCGCTGACGAAGCCATTCAGCGGCGGCAATCCGGCAACGGCGACGCAACCGAGTGCGAACAGCCCGGCGGTCCACGGCATCGTGCGCCAGAGGCCGCCCAGCCGGCTCATTTCCCGCGTGCCGGTGGCGTGCAACACCGACCCCGCCCCGAAGAACAAAAGCGATTTGAACGCGCCATGATTCCAGACGTGCAGCAACGCCCCGGCCAGCGCGAGCCGCCCCCACCGCATGTCGCCGTGCGACGCGGCCAGCAGCGCGGCCCCGATGCCGATTAAAATGATGCCGATATTTTCCACCGAGCAATACGCCAGCAGTCGCTTGAAATCATTCTGGGCAAAGGCGAACGTAATGCCGAGCAGCGCACTGACCGCACCCAACCCGATTACCACCCAGCCCGCCGCCGGTGGCACCGGCAGCCAGCCGCTGAAACGCAGGATGCCATAGACGCCCATCTTGATGGCCACGCCCGACATAATCGCCGAGACGTGGCTGGGCGCGTTGGCGTGCGCCGAGGGCAGCCAGATGTGCAGCGGGAAAAAACCGGCCTTCAGGCCGAAACCCAACAGGGCCAGCCAGAATAAGGGGGCCAGTTCCGACCGCCCGCGCAGCGGGCCGAGTTCCCAACTGCCGGTGTGCGCCGCCAGGAGCGCAAAAAAGGCGAACAGCAGCATCGTGCCCGCATGGGAAGCCGCGAGATAAAGCCAACCCGCCGAACGCACCGCCGAACGCCGCTGGTCCAGTGTGATCAAAAAATATCCCGCAATCGCAAAAACCTCCCACGCGATGAGAAAATGCAACCCGTTGGAAATCGTCAGCAGCAGCCCCATGCTCAACAGGATCACACTCCACCACGCCCGCCCACGCGGCGCTGACGCCGGATAATGCGACTCCGACCAATACTCGCGTGCATAGCACGCCCCGGCTCCGCCGACCACGGCCACCAGCACCAGAAACACGGCGCTCACGCCATCCAGCCGCAGATGCAGCGATTCGCCGCCCAACAGAAATGCGCTGCGCCATTCCCATTCGCCGCCGCCCAGCAGCACCCACAACGCCGCCACCAGACCGGCAACCGCCCCGGTCATGGTCAAGGCCAGCCAGGTTCGCGCCCGACGAAAGCCCAGAACGGCACCCATGGCGACCGCCACCAACGCAATCAGCAAGAACAGCCCCGACGTCACGGTTTCGCCTCCGGTTTGGGAGCGTCCGCCGCCCCCGCATCCGCCGCCTCCACGGCCTGGAAAATCGCCTCATCCGGCGCGCTTTTTTCCACCAGCTCGCGCAAGGGCCCAGGCACCAGACTGCGGCTCAAACGGGCGAGCAAATCGAGGTGACCCCGCGGCGAAGGGGCGATGAAAAAAAACAAACGCCGCACCGGCACGCCGTCCGTCGGCGGTTCGGGCAAGACCAAGTCATCGCTCAGGAGCAGCAATGCCACCGTGCCGGAATCGCGGCCCAGCGTGATGCGGGCGCTGGGATGCGGCAGGGCAAAACCGCCACCGACCGGAGCCATCGTCACGCCCCCCCGAGCCCGCACCCGCTGCCCCAGCAGTTGACGCACGGGAGGAGTTGCTCCGGGCAGCGCGGTGACAATGCGTTCAAAAAAAACCGGCACGTCCGCCGCCAGCACGTCGCGCCAGATGCGACCCGCCCGCAGCAGTGGCCCCAGCCGCAAGTGAGGTGTCAACGCAGACTCTTCGGGGGCCAGGAACCCAACCCGCGCCGCAAGGCCGCGCTCCGCCGCCCATTGCGTCACCTGCGCACGATCAAACAACAGCCGTCCCCGGTCCGGCGTATTGGGCAGGCCTTCATTGCGAATCCAGCCCTCCACGACTTTTTCCGAGACGCCGAACGACTCGGCAATTTGAATGAGGTTCAAATACATGGCGACGAAGGTAATTGGTTGGGAATGAGTCCGTCCAGCGCGTCCGGCGGGAACGGATGGGCCGACAAAATGGCAGCGTTCATGGTTCACCCCCCAGCAGAACCACCAGCGACAACGTCGCAACCCCGATCAGCAAATACAAGAGATAAGCCTGCACCCGGCCATGCTGGAGACTCCGGGCCAGGGCCGAAGCGCGCATGACCAGCGCGGCCGCAGGCGCAACGATTTTTTCGAGCACCGTCTCCGGCGTATGCTCCGCCCGATGCGCGGCGGCAAGAAAATAATTTTCCGGAAGCTGCTGATGCCGCTCCGGGCGCAAGATCCAAGCGAACCATTCGGTGATGATGTCCGCAAAGGAACCGGCCGTGTATTGCATCCGGGCCGTCGGCACGGCGTAACCGCAATCCCAGGTCAACGCGCGGGCCAGGTCGCCCCGCCGCACGCGCTGCCACAGCCAGCCCGCCGCCAGCACCGCAAACACCGCCACCGCCAGGTTAAATCCGCCAATGGAGGCCAGCGCCACCGGCGTCTCCGCGCCGGCCCAGACGGGATTCCAAACCGCCAGCGCCCGCAACACCGCCGGCCAGAAGACCACCGGCGCAAGACCAATCGCCACGCACGCCGCGCCTAGCACCAGCATGGCGCCGCACATCGCCGGGCCGCTTTCGTGCGCGCGGGCAGCCGCCGGGGAGCGCGGTGCGCCCAGAAAAACTACGCCGCAAACTTTCGCAAAACACGCGAGCGCCAGCGCCCCGGTGAGGCCCAGCAGAATGGCCGCCGGAATCGCCGCCCAAGCCGAGGGACCATGGGAGAGCGCCGCATCGAACAGACCGAGATACACCAGCCACTCGCTGACGAAACCGTTGAGCGGCGGCAGACCGCAAATCGCCGCCGCCCCGAGCGCGAACAAACCCGCCGTCCACGGCATGGCGCGCCACAGTCCGCCGAGCCGGCTCATTTCCCGCGTGCCGGTCGCCTGCAGCACCGAGCCGGCTCCGAAAAACAAAAGCGCCTTGAATAAGCCATGATTCCACACATGCAGCAGCGCGCCGGCCAGGGCCAACCGGCCCCAGACGGGGTTTCCTTGTTGCACCGCCACCAGCGCGAAGCCCAGCCCGATGAGAATGATGCCGATGTTTTCGACACTGTGATAGGCAAGCAGGCGTTTCAGGTCATGCTGCCCGAGCGCAAAAGCCACGCCCAGCACCGCGCTGATCACGCCCAGCGCCGCCACCACCCAGCCCGCTCCGTCCGGCATCGGCAGCCAGCCACTGAAACGCACGAGGCCATAGATACCCATCTTGATGGTCACGCCGGAGAGGATCGCCGAAACATGGCTCGGCGCGTTGGCGTGCGCCGAAGGCAGCCAGATGTGCAGCGGAAACAATCCGGCTTTCAAACCGAAGCCAAAGAGACCCAGCCAGAACAAAGGCGCCAATTCCGCCTGTTCACGCATCGGGCCGAGCTCCCAACTGCCGGTGCGGACGGCCAGCTCCGTAAAGAAGGCGAAGAGGGCCAGCGTGGCGGCGTGGGAAGCCCCCAGATAAAGCCAGCCCGCCGCGCGCACTTCGTGCCGCTGACGACTGAGGGTGATCAAGAAATAGGCGCTGAGCGTGAACAGTTCCCACGCGATGAGAAAGTGCAGTCCGTTGGAAGTGATCAGCACGAAGCCGAGACTGAACAACAGCACGTTCCACCAGACACGGCCCGAGCGGGCTGAACGCGGATGCTCCGAGTCCGGCCAATATTCGCCAGCATACACCGTTCCTGCCCCACCGACCACGCACAGCAGCACCAGAAAGAAGGCGCTCAAGCTGTCCAGGCGCAAATGGAGCAACTCGCCGCCCACCGGAAATCCACCCCGCCATTCCCAGCCGGCTCCGCCAATCAGCACAGAGATCGCCGCCACCAAAGCCGCCGTCACGCCCGCGAGCGTGGCCGCCCGCCACCAGCGCGGCGCTACCCGTCCGACCAGGATACCCAGAAGCAGACCCGCCGCCGCCACTAAAAATAGAAACCCGAGATTCATGGCGACTTTAAATGCGACCATTGCCAGCAACGGCGCGACGATGCCGTCGTCAGCCGGTCCGAGGCGTCAGGGGCAAAAGCACCCGCTAAATGATTTTGCAGCGCCTTCACCCATTCCAGCCGAAATGAAAAGACCAGTATCATTGATACATCGGAAAAAATTCCGAGAGTTTGATTCTGCGGAACACGCCACGGAATTCAAATAAATTCGCTTTGCAATAATTGGCGGACATTTGACGGCCGGGCGGAATTCACGCCCGCGGATGCGCCGCGTCATAGACCTTTTTCAACCGCTCGGTCGTGACGTGCGTGTAAACCTGGGTCGTGATGAGGTGCGCATGGCCGAGCAGTTCCTGCACGCTCCGCAAATCCGCGCCCGCGTCCAGCAGATGCGTCGCGTAGCTGTGCCGGAGCTTGTGCGGCGTCAGCGCCGGATCGAGCCCCGCCACGATGAGATATTTTTTCAGCCGCCGCGCGAGCTGCAACGGCGACAGCGGCGCGGACTTCAGCGTGTCCGCGCGAAACACCGGCTGCAGGCCCCGCGGCGGGGGCAACAGTGAATCCCAGTAAGTTTGAATCGCCCGCAGGGCCGGTTCACCCACGGGCACGAGCCGCTCCTTTTTGCCCTTGCCGCGCACCCGGACAATCTGCTCGCTGAAATCGACATCCTCCACGCGCAAGCCGCACAGCTCGCTCACCCGCAGGCCACAGGAATAAATCGTCTCCAGCACCGCGACATCGCGGGCACAGACTTCCGCCGAAACCGGCCGGCCGGGACCTTTTTTCCCCATCTGTGAAGCCAGCAACTTAGCGGGCGCCGCCAGCAAATCTACCATTTGCTGAACTGTCAAAAATTTAGGCAGCCGCTGCGGCGCTTTCGGCAACGAGAGGTTTTTGATCGGCGAGACCGCCACCGCACCGCGCCGCATCAGGAATTTGTAAAACGTCCGCAGTGCCGAGAAGCGCAGCTGCGTCGCGGCCCGGCTCAAATGATTCCGGCCCAGAAAACGCACGAAGGCGCGGAAGTCATCGCGCTGGAGCTTCTCCCAAGCGGCCGGCGACCGGCGCTCCGACAAATGCCAGCGGGCGAACTCAACGAGCGCCTGCCGGTAATTCCGCTGCGTGTAGACGGACGCGCCGCGATCCGTGGCCAGATGCGCCAGAAACTTCTCGATCCACGGGTCGCGGATTTCGGGCGGGGCGGGTACAGCGGGCGGGTTCACGATTCAACCCGGCCGGTCAGCCGGAATTTGCCGGAAGGCTGCGGCGGCAGTTTTTCCACGGGGACGGCGGGGATTCCCTTATTCAGCCCCAGGAGGGCGGCAAGCCGGGCGGTCAGGCGATGCAAATCAGCGGGATCCACCACCACGTCCGGAATATATTTCAAATCGGACCCGCCATTTTCCTTCTGTCGAAGCTGATAATGCGCAATGCCAGAGACCCCCTCAAAACACCGGTCCACTTCCAGCGTGGTCACGCGCCGCCCGTCGCGCCCGCGCAGGGCATCGCGGCAACGGCCGTGCACCCAATATTGTTCACCGATGCGCTGCATGAGGTCCCCGACCCGATAGCGCAACAGCGGCATGATTTCATTCGTGAGCGTCGTCACCACCAGTTCACCGATGCCGCGTTCATCCCGGTTGACGATTTCGTAAAAAACATTTTCCGCGCAGCCACGCATTTCGCCAAGTTCATCTTCTACCAGCAAATGACCGGCTTCGGTTGACCCGTAAAGATTAACAACCGGCACGCCAAAAACGCGCGCCAGAATTTTCCGGTGCACCACGCTGACAAATTCATAGCTGCACAGGATGAATTTCACCGACGGAAACCGAAAGCCGCGTCGCTCGCAAAACAGTGCGAACCACACGCCGTGAACCGGATCCAGATCCAGAAATTGCGGCCGCCAATTCGCCACCTCATCCGCCATGCGCATCAGTTCATCCTCCGCCAGCAGAAAGGGAATGCGGGCCTGATTCACGTACAAAGCCCCGCCCAACGTGCGCTCAGACCGGGTCAGATAGTTGCCGAAACAAGCCACACCATTGCAAACCGGCGGCACGAGGGTCGCGCGGCGGGCGGCGGGATGCGCGTCCAGAACCGAGGCGATAAAACCGTTCAAACGCAGCACGCGCTCCTCCTGAGCATTCCACCAGCCGCGGGCAAACAACACCGCCGTCTGCTCATCCGAAGTACCGGAGGTGTGTTCGAGCTCCACAGATTTATCAGCCAGCAGCGCGTCCAGCGACTGACCTGGACGGAGAAAATTACCGGGAAAGTTGCGGCGGATTTCCCGTTTGGTGATGAGCGGCAAACGCGAAAAATCCCCCGCCGCCAGCGCCTCGCGATACAGCGGCACCTCACGCCAGCGCGGAAAAAACTCCGCCAGCCGCGAAAAACGCCCATCCACCCGGCCGGGTTCGGCAGTGATTTCAGTGAGCGCCAACATTCAATCCATACAGAAGCACCCGACGGAAGAAATTTCCAGTGGAATCACAAAAAATCCAGCACGAGCCGGATAAACTCCTGCGGCGCATCCGCGTGAACCCAGTGGCCGGCCGCCGAAATCGCATGGATTTGCGCCGCCGGAAATAGCCGGCGGATTTCCACCTCGTCGGCCGCATCAATGTAATCCGACTTCCCGCCACGAATGAACAGCGCCGGCTGGGGGAAAGGGAGGCGCGGGCTTAAAATTTCGCCGAGACGCGAATAATTTTCAGCCAAGCCCCGCACATTCATCTTCCAGATAAAACGCCCGGAATCGTCACGACCCAGATTTTTCAGCAGAAACCGGCGCAAGTTCAGCGAGGGAATCCCCGAGGCGAGGGCCTCTTCAATTTGCGGGCGCGTTTGAAACCGAGCCAAGTCCAGCGCCAGCAACGCGGCCAGAATCTCCTCGTGAGCCGGGGCATACGCCCGCGGCGCCATGTCCACCACCACCAGTTTTTGAACGCACGCCGGAAAATCCAAGGCGAACTGCATCGCCACCTTCCCGCCCATC